>CAZLMA010000016.1:0-40476 GCA_964560675.1 uncultured Subdoligranulum sp.
GGCCCCGCACCTGAAGGTAAAATTTTCAATTTACACCAAATTTAGGACTTGACTCACGTCTTGGCCGCCAGACGCCGACGCGCTCTCTCATCCTCCCGTATACCAAAACCAGCGGCAAAGAGGCCGTAGATCTCTACGCCAAAACCGGCAGGCAGGCGCAGGAATGGCAGGAACTGCTTTTGTATGACATCCTTGCCGAAAATGACGCAGGCCTTTGGACACACTCGAAATTCGGGTACTCCGCCCCCGTCGCAACGGAAAAAACGAGATTGTAGCCATCAGAGAGATGTACGGCCTTATGCGCGGCGAGATGATACTCCACACCGCACACCGCACCACCACCTCCCACATGGCGTGGGAGCGCCTTTGCTCTCTCTTGGACAAGGCAAAGATAGAATACAAGTCCATAAGGGCATCCGGCAGAGAGAGAATCGAGGTTGAGTGCACAGGCGGCAGGGCAGAGTTTCGCACCCGGTCTACCAAAGGCGGCCTGGGCGAGGGCTTTGACCTGCTTATTATCGATGAGGCGCAGGAGTATACCGAGGATCAGGAGAACGCGCTCAAGTACGTGGTCAGTGACAGCAGAAATCCGCAGACAATTCTATGCGGCACGCCGCCAACGCCGGTATCTTCCGGAACGGTGTTTATGAAACTTCGCTCCGCGGCTTTGGCGGGTGAAACGCAGAACACCGGTTGGGCGGAGTGGAGCGTGCCGGCCCAACGCGACCCGCACGATGTAAACGCCTGGTACGAGACGAACCCATCCATGGGCAGCATCCTCAACGAGCGCAAGATTGTGCCACATGGGGTAGCCCGCGCTGACACAGGCCGCGTCAAATTGCGAACACCGCGCCATCGGCACATCCGGAGGCTTCGGGTACCGAGCGCTGCGGGAAGAAATCGAGATTGCCCTGCTGGAAAGTGCCGTGTTGGTGGTTTGGCCGCGCGGCGAGGCGCAGGCGCTTGCCAAATCTGACAGCCGGATCGCCAGGCCGCCACAATACGGTCACCCCATTCCTTCTCAGATGGATTTTTGTGACAATGGCCTTTTATTACGGCGCCTTCTGCTCCGCCGAATGCCGCAACGTGATCGTTTTCCATGCGCATTTCACCTCTCGCCGCCTTGACAACAAAGGCATTGTTGATTATGATAAACCTGTCAATTGTGCACGTTTCAATCTGGCAAGACCGAAACGCGTTTGACTGGATACGTTACTTTTGCCTCCCGCAAGGGGTGGCGGAACGGAGAACATTATGAAGATTGCAGTTCGTTATTTTTCCAAGGGCGGCAATACACAAAAGGTTGCGCAGGCAATCGCGAAGGCTGTCGGTGTAAAAGCCGAAACCATACAGCAACCGCTCAGAGAGGACGTCGATATCCTGTTTCTAGGCACAGCGCCGTATGCCTTTAACGTGGATGCGCAGGTAAAGGACTATATCGGCAACATCGGCGTAAAAGTTGGCAAAGCGGTGCTGTTCAGCACCTCCGCTGCCGTTCCCTCCATCCGCAAATATGTCGAAAAATCTTTTGCGGACAAAAAGATTCCGCTTTCGCAAGAAGAATTTTCCTGCCGCGGATCTTTCGCAATGCTGCACAAGGGCAGACCGAACGAGCAGGATCTAAAAAACGCTGCCGCTTTTGCCAAAAAAGTGGTTGGCTGACAGGGTGCTAGAAAGCGCAGCCCCTGACACCGAGGCGCTACGCGCAAACGGTGCGCAAAGCGCTGCATTCTCTTGCACAACAAGGGAGGGTAAACTACCATGCAGGAAGCAAAAACGACAGCGCCGGACGCGTTCGATCCTCTCAAGTTAGAAAATCAGATTTGTTTTCCTCTCTACGTCTGTGCCAAAGAGATAGTAAAAGCCTATAAGCCGTATCTGGACGAGCTGGATCTGACCTATACGCAGTATATCACCATGATGGTGATATGGGAGCATAAAAAACTGCGGGTTAAAGAAGTTGGGCAATATTTGTATCTCGATTCCAGTACCATGACGCCTCTTCTCAAGCGGTTGGAAGAAAAGGGCTATGTGACAAGGCAGCGCTCCCAAAAGGATGAGCGCGACCTGATCGTTTCCGTCACACAGAAGGGCATGGCTCTGCGCGAAAAGGCGCTTCGGGTGCCGCAGAGTCTTGCTGCCTGTGTGGATCTCGACGCGGAAAAAGCAAAGTTTTTGTATAAGGTTTTGTATGAGGTTATCGCCAAATTGACCGATTAACCCATGTGACAAAGTCGTCAAATAGTAGACAATAAGCAATCAAAAATCGTAGGCAGCAAAAACAAAAAGAGCGCGGTATGTACGTTATTACACGTCATATCGCGCTTTTTTGAGAGCTGGTGACAGGAATCGAACCTGCAACCTGCTGATTACAAATCAGCTGCTCTGCCAATTGAGCTACACCAGCCTGCCCCCAGAGCACAAGAATTGTACCATAGCACGCCAATCTTGTCAATTGCAAAAAGAGTCGCTCTTGCTTGAAATGCGGAAAGCTCAACGGAGCCACCCTTGCAATGTGGAAAAACCCAACGGCAACGCCGTCTGAGGTGGGTGGCATCATTCGGTTTGCATAAAACCCTACGGCGTTAAAGGTTTTGCTCGTCAAACACGAAAAATGCGGAGAAGAAGGCAGGTGTGCGGCGGCATACAAAACATAGGTCAACTTTTACTCAAACTGTGAGGCATACAGTCTGTAATAAAATCCTTTTTTTTGCATCAGCGTTTCGTGCGTGCCCTGCTCCACAACGTCGCCGTGATCCACAACCAGGATCCAATCCGCATTTTGGATGGTGGAAAGTCGGTGAGCAATTACAAAACAGGTCTTGCCCGCCATCAGCTTACGCATGGCCTGCTGAACCAAACGCTCGGTTCCGGTGTCCACATTGCTCGTTGCCTCGTCTAAGATGAGCATCTGCGTGTTGTATAACATGGCTCTTGCGATAGTCAGCAATTGCTTTTGCCCCTTGCTGATATTGCCGCCGTCTTCCCGGATCACGGTGCGGTACCCGTCCGGCTGGCGCATGATGTACCCGTGGATACGCGCCGCCTTGGCGGCCGTAACCACTTCGTCCATGGTGGCGCCCTCTTTGCCGTATGCGATGTTATCATAGATTGTTCCTTGGAACACCCAGGTATCCTGCAAAACCATCGCGTAGGCGCGCCGCAGACTGGCGCGCGTCAAGGTGCGAATTTCCTGCCTGTCCACCAGAACCTGGCCGCTGTCCACATCATAAAATCGCATCAGCAGGTTGATGATCGTGCTTTTTCCGGCGCCCGTCGGTCCCACAATTGCGAAGGTCTGGCAGGCCCCGGCGTGCAGGCTTAAGTTGTGCAGGATAGTCTTGTTGGGCAGGTAGCCGAAACTCACGTGGTCCATCTGCACATCGCCTTTTACATGGGTGAGCTCTGCGGCGCCAGCAATGTCTTCTACTTCCTCTCTCTCGTCCAGCAGGCGAAATACGCGCTCGGCTGCCGCCAGAGCAGAATAGATTTCGTTGACGATGTTGGCGATTTCGTTGATCGGTCCAGAAAATTTGCGGCTGTACAAAACGAAACTGGAGATCTGGCCCAGATCCACAATGTTGTAAAAATACAGCACGGCGCCCGTCAAACCGATTAAGGCAAGGCCCAAATTGTTAATAAAGCCAACCGTCGGCCCCATCGTCATGCCCAGCGTGTCGGCTGCGCAATAGGCGTCCGCAGCGGTCTGGTTTATGGCACTGAACTCGTCGCACACGCCGTCCTCATAGGCGTAAGCGAGGATGGTCTTTTGTCCCGTAAACATCTCTTCCACAAAGCCGTTCATAGATCCGTAGGCGGCGCTGCGCTTCGCGTACAGCGGGCGCGTGCGCTTGCCCATGTACCGCGTGTATGCCACGGCCATCGGGATGGTGATCAGCATACAGACGACCAGCGGCGGTGAAATTATGCACATCATAATAAAACTGCCCACTACCGTTACCACGCTCGTCACGATCTGCACGACGTCGGTAGCGATGCTTGTCGTCAACACATCCACATCATAGCTTACACGGCTGATAATGTCGCCGGCTTGGTTGCGGTCAAAATAGCCCACCGGCAGTTTCATCAATTTGTCGAAAACATCCCCGCGCACCAGCTGCCCCATGCGGCGGCTGATGCGCATCATGCTGATGTGTACCCCGAAATTGAGCAGTCCGCTGAAGAGATAGGCCGCCAGCATACACACGCTGTAATAGCCGACCGCTTTAAAATCTACCTGGCCCGGCCCTGCTGCGGCAGCGTCAATGGCTCTGCCAGCAAAACTAGGCCCCAACAGGTTGCCGATATTGCCGGCAAATGCGCACACCAGAATCACGACCATGGCCGCGCGGTAGCGGCGCAGATACTGTAAAATGCGCAATAGCGTTCCCTTCGCGTCGCGCGGACGCTCTTTTTTTCCGCCTCGATCACCTCTGCCGGGCATGTAGCTGAGTTTCCCCCTTTGTGTAGAGACTTTCGTATGGTGCTCACACCGTTTTCCGGGCTGTGGCTGTTTACATCTTTGCATCTCTCGCTCTGCGCCGATCCTTGTGATTCGGGTCTCGCCGGTGCGCAGTGCAAGCGCTTTAAGCCATAGGATTTTCTGTATGCCGATCCTGCGTTTAAGCAAGCGCGCCCATCTGGGTAGTAAAGATTTCCCGATATGCGGGGCAGGTTTTCAAAAGCTGCTCGTGCGAGCCATAGCCGATGCAGCGCCCCTCGTCCATGACCAGGATATGGGTCATATTCATCACAGAACTCACGCGCTGGGCAACCATAATCGTAGTGGTACCCCTGTGATGTTCAAATATGGCTCTGCGAAGCGCGGCGTCAGTGCGGTAGTCAAGCGCAGAGGAAGCATCGTCCAGGATCAGGATCTCCGGGTCACCGGCGAGCGCGCGCGCGATTAAAAGACGCTGGCGCTGCCCACCCGAAAGGTTTGCGCCCTTGATGTCTGCCATATGATCGTAGCCGTCGTCCAGCTTGTCAATGTATTCCGCGGCCATAGCGTCGCGAGCGGCGGAGCGCATCGTGTCGTCATCCACCGCACGGCCGAAGGTGATATTGCGGCGCAGGGTATCGTTGAAAACCATGTCGTTTTGGAACACCACGCCAAATTTTCGGTGCAGCTCATCTTTTGGATAGGCGCGCACGTCGCGCCCGTCTACAAAAACAGCGCCGCTGTCCGCGTCATAAAAGCGCATGAGTAGGTTGATAATGGTGGTCTTGCCGCAGCCAGTCGGGCCGATAATGCCAAGGCTTTCGCCCTTGCGGATTGCGAAATCGATATCGACAAGGCATTCTTCCCGCTCGCTGCCGTGGAAAGCCTCGGCCCCCGCGGTTCCAGCTTCGCCGTAGCTGAAATGCACATGTTCAAAGCGGATAAACTCTTCACCGTGGGGCTGCGCGGCTTCTTTGTCTGTCAGCGTCTTTTGATCTTGCGGCGTGGCCAGGATCACAGCGATACGGTTTGCGGAGGCGCTCGCCTTGCTGATCATCATAAAGATGCGGTTGATGGCCATGACGCTCTGTAAGATCATGTTGAAATAGGTCAAAAAGGCCAGGATCACGCCGGGATCCATCGCCCCGCTGTTGACGCGCACGGCGCCCACAAACACGACGAGGGTCAGCCCGATGTTCAAGCAGAGCTGCATGAACGGGCCGGGCATGGCCATCACGGTACCGGCTCGGATGTCGCTGTCCGTCATGGCGGCATTGGCTGCAGCGAAGCGCCGTTGCTCGTATTCTTCTTTTGATAGCGCTTTGACGACCCGGATGCCCGTGATGTTTTCCCGCATGACGCGTACAACGTCGTCCAAGCGCTCCTGCACGCGGTTAAAAAGCGGGATGCCGTAGCGCGTAACAGCCAGTATGACGATGAGCATGACGGGCAGCATGATGCATAAGATCCCAGCCAAAACCGGATCCATGGTAAGTGTGACGGCGATGCCGCCCACCAGCATGATAGGTGCGCGCACGCAAAGCGTCTGTAAACTCTGCGCGCAGGATTGCACGTTGTAACTGTCGCTCGTCATGCGGCTGATCAGGCTGGGCAGACCGTAGGCGTCAAACTGCCTGCCGGACAGATTTGCCGTGACCGCGAACAGATCCTGCCGTATGCGGTACGAGATGTTGTGCGCGTTATCCACCGCGCGCCGGTTTGCGTATACATTGAGCGCGCGCGTGATCACCGCCGTAGCGATCATCAGGATACCCCAGGTGAGTATCGATGCGAGGTCGCGCGCTGGAACGCTGACATCAATGATATGTTCCAGGATGTACGGCAACAGCAACTCTGTCATCGTCCCCAGAAGTTTGATGAACATACCCACAGCGATGCCCTTGGCGAAGGGCCGCATATAGCGAAAAATCAGTTTCATTTGCGCAACACTTTAATTTTTGGACGACCGAAGCCGGTCGCACAGGAAAATCGCCGAACGCTGTTTACAGTTTTAAGATGGACCGGAATGTAGGTGGAATAAAGACAAAGCTTAAAAATGCTGTGGCACGGCGTATTCCCGCGCCGCAAAAAGGCGCACGCGTGATAAAAGCACCCCGCAGCAGCGGGGTGCAAGAAGCCGACCGAGTTTCTGTTTACTACAGAATACACCCTGTATTGTTTGTTTGTCAAGCCTTGTGGCTATCCTAATTGGTCGCGCGCAAATAAAATTCACAAATGGAAATCGGTAGCGCCGCTCTAAAACCTGTGAGGAGTAAAATCTTCCGCGCAGGCTCCCTACGATCCATTTTCGATTTGCAATTTGGCGGTCGGTATGGTAGTTTAATAGCACAAGAGTGACAGAAGGTGTTTGCCGGTATTGCGCAGTGTTCACAGCTGGCATTCACCACCGCGGCAAAGCGATGTCCGCAGGGGGGAGATCCCGTCGCCAGGCAAAAAAACAAAGGAAGAAGGGGATACGTTTGTACTATATCGGCATGGATCTTGGCACTTCAGCTGCAAAAATGCTGTTGGTGGATGAGAGCGGACGAGTGGTCAATCAGATTACAAAAGAATACCCGCTCAGTATGCCCCGCCCCGGTTGGAGCGAGCAGAATCCGCAAGATTGGTGGCAGGCTGTTTTGACGGGCATTCCGGCTCTTTTAAAAGGCTTTGACGCCCACCTTGTGCGCGGGATCGGTCTGGGCGGTCAGATGCACGGACTTGTGGCCCTGGATGAAGCCGACCGGGTGATCCGTCCGGCCATTTTGTGGAACGACGGGCGCACGGCGGAAGAAGTCGCGTACCTAAATGATGAGATCGGCAAAGAAAAACTCAGCGCCTATACCGCCAACATCGCGTTTGCGGGTTTCACGGCGCCCAAACTGTTGTGGATGCGCACCCATGAGCCGGAGAATTTTGGAAGAATTCGCAAAATTATGCTGCCCAAAGACTACCTAACCTACCGGTTAACCGGCTCCTACGCGACCGACTATTCCGATGCTTCAGGTATGCTGCTGCTGGATGTCAAAAACAGGCGGTGGAGCGCTGAGATGTGCGCAATTTGTGGCATCTCGCAAGATCAGCTCCCCAAACTGTACGAGAGTTGGCAGCCGGTAGGCGTCTTAAAACCGGCTGTAGCGACGCAGCTGGGTCTTGAATCGTCCGTTCTCGTATGCGCCGGCGCCGGTGATAACGCCGCTGCTGCCGTAGGCACCGGCACGGTGGGCGCGGGCGGCTGCAATATTTCTTTGGGCACTTCCGGCACGATCTTTATCTCTTCTGACCGTTTTCGTGTCGATGCACACAATGCGCTGCACGCCTTTGCGCATGCGGACGGTGGATATCACCTGATGGGTTGTATGCTCAGCGCAGCAAGTTGCCACAAGTGGTGGATGGACGATATTTCCTCCGATACCGATTACGCTGCCGAGCAGCTAAAAATAACGCCGGAGAAACTCGGACGCAATCACGTCTACTTTTTGCCCTATCTGATGGGCGAGCGATCACCCATCAACGATACAAACGCGCGCGGCACTTTTACCGGCCTTACCATGGATACCACACACGCGGATATGACACAGGCCGTTCTGGAGGGCGTGGCCTTTGCGATCCGTGATAGCTTTGAGGTGGCGAAGAGTCTGGGTATCGTGATCCCGCGCTCCAGGATATGCGGCGGCGGCGCGAGGTCGCCGCTGTGGCGTACAATTCTGGCGAATGTTTTAGGTATTGCCTTGGATATGGTGGAAACCGAGCAGGGCCCCGGGTACGGTGCCGCGCTCCTGGCCATGGTGGCGGATGGACAATTTGCCACTGTCCAGCAGGCATGCGACGCGCTGGTAAAAGTTGGCGGTACAACAGTGCCGAATGGGGAACTGACCCGCCTCTACGCGCAGCGATACGATCAGTTTAAAGAAATTTATCCAGCGATGAAAACACTGTTTACAAAAATTGCCTGACGGATCCGAAATATGTATATTTCGGAATCCTTCGGCAAAACCGACCGTAAACTTTATAGTGCGGCGCCGTGCCGGACTTGTGCGCAATGCCGCACCAAAATACGCACCATGAGAGGAGTGTGCAACGAAATGAAAATCGAATCTGTTTTTGATGCCGCGTTTAAACCCTATGGCGAGGTGCTGCAGGGCTATGATACAAAAGCCCTGGTAGACGCCGCCGACGCGATTCCGCTGCCGCAATCCGGCACCCGGTATGAGCCTGCTATCGCGCAGCTGGAAGCCACCGCCGCGTATGATACCTTCCGAGATCATTTTTATGGCGGGATGCCAGTGCAAATCGGCATGTGCTGGGGCAGCAATACCAAACTCAACTGCTTAGAATACCATCGCGACAGCGAGGTCAACATCGGCACGACCGATTTTATCCTGCTCCTTGCCCGCCGCGACGAGATGGAAAACGGCGTACTATCTACCGCCAAGGTAAAGGCTTTCCGCGTGCCCGCCGGTTTGCCGGTGGAAGTGTATGCCACGACGCTCCACTACGCTCCCTGCAATGCCGTAAAAGACGGTTTTTTCCGCGTAATCGTTATTCTCCCGCGCACAACCAACACCGAAGCGCCGTCGATCACGCCCCTGAACGAGGAGGATACCCGGATGACAGCGCGCAATAAGTGGCTTTTGGCGCACCCGGACGCAAAAGAGGCAAAGGCTGGAGCGTATGTGGGACTTACCGGAAAAAATATCGATCTCGCTGCGGACCTGTAATTTGGCATCCCTTTGCGATTGCGCTGACGATGGACGAAATTGACGGTTTCTCCGGCATGGCGGTGCTTTAGGAGGTGTTTGTTAGAATGGATAGGCAAAAGACGGCGCTCGGCATAGAGCTGGGATCCACCCGGATTAAGGCTGTGTTGCTCTCAGCGGATCACACGGTGATCGCACAGGGTGAATCTTCCTGGGAAAATCAGTTCGAAAACGGCGTCTGGACGTATGCGCTCCACGACGTCTGGGCAGGTTTACAGAGTGCCTATGCCGCGCTGGCGGCGGATTTTAGCGCCCGCTTCGCGCAACCCCTTACAGCGGTAGGCTGTATCGGCATTTCCGCTATGATGCATGGGTATCTGGCATTTGACGAGAAGGACCATTTGCTGGTACCGTTTCGCACATGGCGCAACACGATGACTGGTGAGGCTGCGCAAAAATTGACGGATCAGTTCGGCTTCGCAATTCCGCAGCGGTGGAGCGTCGCCCATTACTACCAGGCGATCCTGAACGGCGAAGATCACGTTACAAGGGTAAAGCATCTCAACACGCTGGCCGGCTACGTCCATTACTGTCTGACTGGACGGCGCGTGTTGGGTGTCGGTGACGCTTCCGGCATGTTCCCGATTGACAGTACGACGGGAACGTACGACGCGGCGATGTTAAACCAATTTCGCGCGCTCACGGGCAAAGATCTTAAAGCGCTTTTGCCCGCTGTGCTGCCTGCCGGCGCCGATGCCGGCGCGCTGACCCCGCAAGGTGCGCTCATTTTGGATCCCACCGGCACCCTGCAACCGGGCATTGCTTTCTGTCCACCGGAGGGCGATGCCGGCACCGGAATGGTCGCAACTGGCAGTGTAGCACCGCGCACTGGCAATGTGAGCGCGGGAACCAGTATATTCGCCATGGTGGTCCTGGAAAGGCCGCTTGCACACGTGTACCCAGAGATTGACCTTGTGACGACCCCTGTCGGCCATGCTGTAGCGATGGTGCATTGCAACAACTGCACGTCGGACCTCAACGCGTGGGTTGAACAATATGCGCAGTTCGCAGCCCTGTGCGGAGGCAGCACACAGGATTTGTATGCCAAACTGTTTTTAAAATCCCTCGAAGGCGCACCTGACTGTGACGGCATATTGCCGATCAATTACATCTCCGGCGAGGGTGTGACCCATTTTGACGCGGGCAGACCGCTGTTGGTGCGCCGCCCGGACAGCGACTTCTCGCTCGCCAATGTGATGCGCGCCCAGATTTATTCCGCCATGGCGACACTCAAGATCGGTCTGGATCTTTTAAACGCGGAGCATGTCGCCATTGACACTTTGATGGCCCACGGCGGGTTGTTCAAGACCCCTGGGGTCGCGCAGCGCTATTTGGCGGCGGCGGCAAATACACCCGTCACCTGTATGCAGACCGCTGGCGAGGGCGGCCCGTACGGTATGGCGCTGCTGGCTGCGTATCACCTGGCTGTTCGCGGCGGCGAAACACGCGCTTTGGGCGACTGGCTCGCACAAAACGTTTTTGTTGGCGCTTCGGCAAGCACCATAAACCCTGACCCCGCCGATGTCGCGGGCTTTACCGCCTTTATGCAACGTTACCGCGCCGCTTTGGCGGTAGAGCGCACCGCCGTAGAAACACTGTAAAGGCTGTGCGCCATCGCAGGGGGCAAGGGATTAGATCCTTGTGGCCGCTTTATACGCTTAGGCGGCGAACAAAATTGTCCTCGGCACCTTGCGATAGCGGCTCAATGCATCAAAAAAATAGGAGGGAAATCTCCGTGTTGGACCAATTAAAAAATGCGGTGTTTGCCGCGAATATGCAATTGCCCCGGCTTGGCCTTGTAAGCCATACCTGGGGCAATGTATCGGGTATCGACCGTGAAAAGGGGATCGTCGTGATCAAGCCGTCCGGGGTGGATTATGATACGCTAACGCCGGATCTATTGGTGGAGGTGAATCTCGCCACCGGCGAGGTCCTTTCCGGCAATGGCAGACCCAGCAGCGATACCAAAACCCATCTGGCCCTGTATAAGGCGTTCCCCGATCTGGGCGGAATTGTACACACGCACAGTACCTACGCGGTGGCCTGGGCGCAGGCAGGGCAGGATATTCCCTGTTACGGCACAACACACGCCGATACTTTCTATGGCGCCGTGCCCTGCGCGCGGCATTTATCGGCGCAAGAGGTCGATTCAGATTACGAGGGGAACACCGGCAAAGTCATTGTGGAGACCTTTCAAACCAGGGGTTTGGACCCGCAAGCGGTGCCAGGGGTGATTTGCCGCAGCCATGGCCCTTTCACCTGGGGCCCGGATCCAGCCCAGGCTGTCTACAACGCATCTGTGCTGGAAGAAATCGCGCGTATGGCGCTGCTCACGCACCTTTTGGATCCGAACGCTGCCCCGATCCCCCGATCTTATCAAGAGAAACATTATCTGCGCAAGCACGGCCCGAACGCCTATTACGGGCAACCGTGAGTGGCTTTTACGCCGGATGTATCCTGCCAGTCGCCGCAAGGGCAAGGCAGCGCATCGGCGCTGTACTCCTCTGTTTATACGCTGAGCTCCGCTTTTTGCCCCGCAGCGTCTGGATTGGCAGCGAGCAGTGGGTCGATGACATCAGACAAAAACGCCGTGACCTGCTGTGGGGCGCGTCCGGTAAAATTTTCCGGTTGCAACTCCGCTTCGATTTCTTCCCGGCTCAGTCCAAAGGCGGGATCCTGCGCAATGCGCTCTAGCATATCATTGGGCAGTCCCTCTTGTTTGACGGCGGCGGCCGCCGCCACGGCATGCGTACGCAACCGCTCGTGCAGTTCCTGGCGGTCTCCGCCCTTTTTGACGGCTTTCATCAGGATGTTTTCACTGGCCATAAAGGGCAGCTCCGCCATAACGCGGGCGCGGATCACCTTGGGATACACGACGAGCCCGTCGCTTACGTTGAGCATCAGGTTTAGGATCGCGTCAGCGGCCAAAAAGCCCTCCGCCATCGCGATGCGCTTGTTGGCGCTGTCGTCGAGTGTGCGCTCCAGCCACTGGGTACCGGCGGTCATGGCCGGATTTAGCACATCCACGATCAAGTAGCGCGCCAAGGCGCAGATGCGTTCGCAGCGCATCGGATTGCGCTTATACGGCATCGCGCTGGAACCAATTTGGTTTGCTTCAAACGGCTCCTCCATCTCTTTAAAACTCGCAAGTAGGCGCAGATCGGTCGCAAACTTCATGGCGCTCTGCCCGATGCCCGCCAGCGCCGACAAAACAAAAAAGTCCACTTTGCGGCTGTAGGTTTGCCCGCACACCGGGATCGCTTTGTCAAAACCTAGTTGGTGGCAGACATCGCGCTCCACTGCATCCACTTTGTCTGCATCTCCGCCGAAAAGCTCTAAAAAACTCGCCTGTGTCCCGGTCGTACCCTTTACGCCGCGCAGTGCGAGGGAATTGCGCCGATCTTCCACTTCCCGAACATCCATATATAGCTCGTTCATCCAGAGTGTGGCGCGCTTGCCGACCGTTGTGAGTTGTGCGGGTTGACCGTGCGTATACCCCAGGCAGGGCAGATCTTTGTAGGTGTCGGCGAACGCGGCGAGGTTCGCCAATACGCCGATCAACTTTTTGTGCAAAAGATCCAGACCCTGCCGCATCACGATGATGTCGGTGTTGTCGCCCACAAAGCAGCTGGTGGCACCCAGGTGCAGAATTCCCTTGGCATTGGGGCACTGCAGGCCGTAGGCGTAGATATGGCTCATCACGTCGTGGCGTACGATCTTTTCGCGGCGGGCGGCATCCTCGTAATTGATGTCGTTGACATGCGCTTCTAACTCGGCAATCTGTTCATCGGTAATCGAAAGCCCTTGTTTTTGTTCCGCCTTGGCCAGCGCGACCCAAAGATGGCGCCAAGTGCGGAATTTGTTGTCATCTGAAAAGATAAATTGCATCTCGGCACTGGCGTAGCGCGTAGAAAACGGGGAAAGATAGCGGTCATGCGACATAAAACGGCACCTCGCTCACAGCGTAAAGTAGTCGACGCCACTCTCAAACAGCGGCTGCCAGTGGTTACCCGGAACGTTCTTGTAAAGGTCAAATGCGCGGCGCTCCGCGTGCCCCATCTTGCCCAAGATCCGCCCGTCCGGGCTCGTAATGCCCTCAATGGCCATCACACTGCCGTTGGGGTTATAGCGCAGATCCATCGTCGGTGCGCCGTTCAAATCCACATACTGGGTGGCGACCTGACCGTTTTCTATGAGCTTTTGCAACAGCGCGGGTTCGCATACAAATCGCCCCTCGCCATGGCTGATGGGGATCACGTGCTCTTCGCCCAGTGCGCAGCGGCTCAGCCAGGGGGACTTGCGGCTCGCCACGCGCGTATGTACCAGCATGCTCTGGTGGCGCCCGATCGTGTTAAAAGTCAACGTAGGATCGATGGCGCGCAGTGTGCGGATCTCGCCGTACGGCACAAGCCCCAACTTAATCAGGGCCTGAAAGCCGTTGCAGATGCCCAGCGCCAAGCCGTCGCGCTCGTTCAGCAGTCGGTTGACGGCGTCGGCAACAGCCGGCGCGCGGAAAAAGGCAGAGATAAATTTGGCGCTTCCGTCCGGCTCATCGCCGCCGGAAAAACCGCCCGGCAGCATCAGAATCTGCGCAGCGTCCAGCTCTTTGACCAGGGCATCGCAGCTCTGCATCACGTCGGCGGGTGTCAGGTTTTTGAGTACCAGCACATGTGGGTCGGCGCCGGCGCGCCGAAAGGCGCGGGCAGTGTCATATTCGCAATTGGTGCCGGGAAAAACCGGGATGATCACGCGCGGCTTTCGACCTATGAGTGCCGGCGCTCTGCGCGGCGTGGGATCGGCTTCCCATCGCAGGCTCTCAACCGTATCGCCCGCGCAGCGGTAGGGGAATACGGGTGCTAATTGATCCTCCCACGCCTGCTGCAACGGCGCTAGGTCGACCCGTTCCTCGCCAAGGATCCAGCAGTACGAAGACGTCGTCGCAGCGACTTCCGCAAGGTTCAGTTCGCCCGTGATCCGGGCATATGCCGGTGCTCCCAAGAGCTTTTCAAGCGGCTGCCCACTTTTTAGCTCCAAGAGAATCGAGCCATAGCGAAGCTCAAACAGCGCCGTAGGATCGAGATTTTCGGCAAAGCATAGACCCAAACCGTTGCCCACACACATGTTAAACAGCGCTTGAGCCATGCCGCCGTACCCCGGTGCGGAGGCAGCCAGGACCAGGCCTGCTTCGTTTAACATCCGCACCGTATCATATTCGGCTTTTAAGCTTTCAGTCTGTGGCAAACCGTCTTTGTACCGGGGGCTCAGCAAAAGAACACGGCTTCCTGCGCACTTCAGTTCCGGGCTTAAGATGTCCTTCGTCTTGCCGATTGCTGTGGCAAAGCTCACAAGTGTGGGGGGAACGTCCATACCCTCAAAACTGCCGGACATGCTGTCCTTGCCGCCGATCGCTGCGATGCCGAGCTGCATCTGGGCATCCAGAGCGCCCAAAAGAGCCGCCAGTGGCTGGCCCCAGCGGTGTGGGTCCTCTCCTAGATGCGGGAAGTATTCCTGGAAGGTCAAGTACGCCTTGCGGTAATCGAACCCTGCGCAGACGAGTTTCGTCACGCTCTCCACGACCGCCAGGTACGCCCCGCGATAGGGATCCGCGCGCATCAAATAGGGGTTAAAGCCCCAGGCCATGCCGGAGCAGGTGGTTGTCTCGCCCTCCACGGGCAGTTTGGCCACCATAGCCATCGCGGGGGTCAGCTGGTACTTTCCGCCGTATGGCATCAAAACCGTGGCCGCGCCGATCGTGGAATCAAAGCGTTCCCCCAGCCCTTTCTCGCTGCAAACATTCAGATCGGTTACAAGGCTTCGCATCCGCTGCGCAAGTGTATCTCCCGACCACTGTGGTCGCCAGACAGTCCCTTTGGGAATATACGCGCTCGCGTGGCGCTGCGCGCCGTTGGAATTTAAGAATTCCCGCGACAGATCGACAATTGTCACGCCGCGCCAAACCTGGCGCATCCGCTTTTCTTCCGTTACCCTGGCGACAATGACAGCCTCCAGGTTTTCTTGCGCTGCAAGGTGGATAAAAGCCTCGGCGTCACCGTCGGACACAACCACAGCCATGCGCTCCTGGCTTTCGCTGATGGCGAGCTCCGTGCCGTCCAGCCCCTCGTATTTGCGCGTCACTTTGTCAAGATCGATGAGAAGCCCGTCCGCAAGCTCGCCGATGGCGACCGATACGCCGCCGGCGCCGAAATCGTTGCACCGCTTGATCAACCTGCAGGCGTCGGCACGGCGGAACAGCCGCTGGAGTTTGCGCTCTATGGGGGCGTTGCCCTTTTGCACCTCGGCTCCGCAGGTCTCCAGGCTGGAGCGCTTGTGCGCTTTGCTGGAACCCGTAGCACCTCCGATGCCGTCCCGACCGGTGCGCCCGCCCAGCAAAATCACGGCGTCACCCGGCTGCGGCGTCTCCCGCCGCACATGATCCGCCGGCGCGGCGCCCACCACGGCGCCGATCTCCAGCCGCTTGGCCGCATAGCCCGGGTGGTACAACTCCTGCACCTGGCCGGTGGCCAATCCTACCTGGTTGCCGTAACTGGAATATCCTGCCGCCGCGGTCGTTACCAGCTTATACTGTGGCAGCTTGCCGGGTATCGTATCCGCCACCGGTGTGAGCGGGTCCGCGGCACCGGTCACGCGCATCGCCTGGTAAACATAGCTGCGCCCAGAGAGAGGATCGCGGATCGCGCCGCCGATACAAGTCGCCGCCCCGCCAAAGGGCTCGATTTCTGTGGGGTGGTTGTGTGTTTCGTTTTTAAAAAGATAGAGCCAGTCCTGGCCTTTGCCGTCTACGTCGCAGCGTATCTTGACGGTACAAGCGTTGATCTCCTCGCTCTCGTCGAGGCCTTGCAGCATGCCGCGCGCTTTAAGCGCCTTGGCGCCGATGGTCGCGAGATCCATGAGTGTAGAATCTTTGTGATCCCGTCCCGTCTCTTTGCGCAGCGCGATATAGCGCGCATAGGCCGACCGCACGGCCTCGTCTTCGATCTCTACACGATCCAAAATCGTGCCGAACGTGGTATGTCGGCAGTGGTCGCTCCAATAGGTATCGATCAGGCGGATCTCCGTGATGGTGGGATCTCGGTGCTCGGCTTTGAAGTATGCCTGGCAGAAGGCGATATCCGCGTGGTCCATCGCGAGGCCTTTCTGCAGGCGAAAGCGCTCCAGTGCCGCATCGTCTTTTTCGATAAAGCCGGTCAGCGTTTCGACCATCGCGGGCTGTGCAAATTCCATCTGTAAGGTATCGCGCTGTGCCAGGTCGGCAAGCCGCGCTTCCACCGGGTTGATGACATATTTTTGGGCGGCCTCGAGATCGGCCTGTGTGAGCGCGCCGTCTAGCAGGTACACCTTTGCGCTGCGCACGGTTGGCCGTTCACCCTGGCTCAAAAGCGCAATGCACGCGCCGGCGGAATCCGCGCGCTGATCAAATTGCCCGGGCAGGTATTCCACACCGAACACAAACGACGCCTTTGGCAGCGTCGGGAAGGTGATGTCGGTGGGCGGCTCGCTGAACACCAGCGGTACGGCGCGCGCAAAAAGATCCCGATCAATGCCTTCTACGTCGTAGCGGTTTAATATGCGCAGGCCAGTAAGGCCAGTTATTCCCAGTAGGTCAACCAGTTCTTTTCGCAGGTTCTGCGCCTCGATGTCAAAGCCGGGCCGTTTTTCGACATAAATTCGGTAGACCATCGCGCACCTCGCTTTATCGAACGGCGTCTACGGCGCGCGCGCCGATATCGCGGCGGCAAAAGCTGCCTTCAAAATGAATGCGATCCGCCGCCGCATAGGCTTTTTGCAGCGCCTCGGGGAGTGTGTTTGCGACGGCAGTGACGCCCAGCACCCGCCCGCCAGCGGTGCAAAGTTGCCCGTCGCGCACTGCCGTACCGGCGTGATAGACCGTTACATCGTGGCAGGCGGGCAGCTGCCCGTCCTGCAGGCCGGAAATCGGTTTGCCTTTTTGATAGGCAAGGGGATAGCCACCGGAGGCCAAAACCACGCAGGCGGCGCACTTTTCGCTAAAACGCACCTCAGTTTTGTCAAGCGTGCCATGATTCGTCGCGAGCATCACGGTCAAAAGATCGCTTTCCAGCAGGGATAAGACAACCTGCGTCTCTGGGTCGCCAAAGCGGCAGTTGTATTCGATGACTTTGGGCCCGTCCTGTGTGAGCATCAGCCCGAAATACAGGCAACCTGTAAACGGACAGCCCTCTTTTTGCATCGCTTCCACCGTCGGCACAAAGATTGTGCGCATACACGCCTCCGCGATCTGCGGCGTATAGAACGGGTTAGGCGCTATGGTACCCATGCCGCCAGTATTTAGGCCGCGGTCTGCGTCCAGCGCGCGCTTGTGATCCATGCTGGAAACCATCGGTTTGATTGTCTTGCCGTCGCAAAAGGCGAGTACGCTCACCTCCGGCCCCGTCAGGTAATCCTCAACCACAACGCTTTGCCCAGCGTCACCGAATTTCTTGTCCAGCATGATCTGCTTGAGCGCGTCGGCCGCCTCGTGCGCATCGCCTGCGATCAGCACGCCCTTGCCCAACGCGAGCCCGTCCGCCTTGATGACCACCGGGTACTGCGCGCGGCTCTCAATAAAAGCCTGTGACTCGGCGGTGTCGGTAAAGGTTCGGTACGCCGCAGTCGGTATGCCGTACTTTTGCATCAGGTTCTTGGCGAATACCTTGCTCGCTTCGATGCGTGCGGCGGCCTTGTTAGGCCCGAACGCCGGAATGCCAACTTTGGCGAGCTCGTCCACCATACCGAGTGCCAGCGGATCGTCCTGTGCCACCACGACATAATCGAAGGACTTCGCCTTCGCGAATCGGACCATGGCCGCAACATCGGTGGCGGCGATAGCCTGGCAGTGCGCGTCAAAGCCGATACCACCGTTGCCGGGAGCGCACCAGATTTCAGAGCAGGCGGGGCTCTTTTTTAAGGCGCGGATGATGGCGTGCTCGCGCCCGCCGCCGCCTACGACAAGAATTTTCATAAACTCCCTCCCAATATTGGCGACCGCGCGCAAAACGTGCACGGCCGATTGTGGGACAATCGATCAGTGGTGAAACAGTCTTAAACCGCAAAAAGCCATGACGATGTGGTACCGATCGCAGACATCAATCACCTGCGCGTCGCGGATGGATCCGCCCGGTTGTACAACGGCGGTCACGCCGCTGCGGTGCGCGCGCTCGATATTGTCCCCAAAAGGGAAAAACGCGTCGCTGCCCAGCGCCACATCCGTCACCTGAGCCAGCCATTCTCGCTTTTCCTGGTCTGTCAGCGGCAGGGGCTGTTTTGTAAAGGTGCGCGCCCAAACCGCATCGCCGATGACGTCTTCGGGCGTCTCGCCAATATAAACGTCGATGGCATTGTCCCGGTCCGGTCGGGACAGATCCGGCCGGAAGGGGAGATCCAGAACTTTCGGCATATGCCGCAGCTGCCAACAGTCCGCTTTTTGCCCGGCCAGGCGCGTACAGTGAATTCGGCTCTGCTGCCCGGCGCCTACGCCGATTGTCTGGCCGCCCTGCACATAGCACACACTGTTAGACTGCGTGTACTTGAGTACAAGCAAGCTTAGGACTAGGTCGCGCCGTTGGGCAGGCGTCAACTCTTTCTTCTCTGTGACGATGCGGTTCAACATGGTCTCGGCGCTGATCGGCGTTACCTGCCTGGATTGCTCAAAGGTAATGCCGTATACCGTTCGGATCTCTTCTTGCTGCGGGGTGTAGTCAGGGGAGATGGCGACCACATTGTAGCGGCCTTTTTTCTTGGAAGATAGAATCGCCAGTGCCTCCTGTTCGTAACCCGGCGCAATTATGCCGTCAGAAACCTCATGGCGTATGAGTTCGGCCGTCGATACATCGCATACATCGGATAGGGCGATCCAATCGCCGTAACTCGACATGCGATCCGCGCCGCGCGCGCGGGCATAGGCACAGGCGAGCGCCGAGAGTTGTGCGTCCGGCGCAATCTGGTACATACGGCGGAGTGTCTCGTCCAACGGCAGGCCGATGGCAGCGCCGGCAGGGGAGACGTGCTTAAAACTGGCGGCAGCGGGCATCCCAAGCGCCGCCTTCAACTCGCAGACCAATTGGTAGCCGTTGAGGGCGTCCAAAAAATTGATATAGCCGGGTTGGCCGTTCAAAACCGAAAAGGGCAGGTCGCTGCCGTCCGCCATATAGAGCCTTGCGGGCTTTTGATCGGGGTTAGTGCCGTATTTGAGCGGAAATTCCTGCATAGATGTACTCCTTTGTGGCCGGGCGTGTTCTCTCGGAAATTTCTCAAACCGCCCGAACCCGGTGGTATCGGTTGATGATGACGTCGCGGTAGGCCGCATCGGCGAGACGAATACCCCGAACGAACAGACTGACCTTGTTGTCCGGGTTCAGCGCGTCCCAGAGCGCTTCGGCAAATACTTCGGGGCTCGCCTCATGTAAGCCGACGCGCCGGGGTTCCCCCGCATAGCTCAAAAGCGGCGTGGCGCTGCCCCGGTAGGTTGTGAGCAGATGCCCATCGCCCGCCAGCGGCTGCGGATAATCGAACGTCTGGCGCTCCACGGCCGCCTCGTTGCCCTCGCAGGTTTTGATTATACTCAGTTTGTATCCCCCGCGCCGCATATCGATAATGCCGGAGATGCGCGGGGTAAAGTTGGGCGCGTCATCTTCAAACAGGCGTGTGGAGAGCGCCGCCTCAAAGCCGTAACCGGGGAAGAGATTGTTTTGGATGTAGGTGTAGATGGTGTCGGTTTGGTCGCCATTTGTCACGATGGTGGTATCCCGCAGCGTGCGCACCGCGTTATACAGGATCAGGTGCGGATCCGTGAGCCGGCTCTCATCGGCCGCGGCGGTGCGAATGCCGCTGCCGTCCGGAAATGCCTCAAAAATGCGGTTGCGGCTGTTTTCGCTGCGCCCCATAATCCAGTAGGCGACCAAAGCCGTGTCACCGCGCTCTGAGACCCCTAAGCAGATTCCACGGCCCGGATAAGCCCAGTCGCGCAAAAGTTCAAACAGATCAGCTTTCATGGCGCTCTCCTGTATCCTTTCAAAGCACCGAGCAGGGCCGCTGTAGAATGCACTGCCCAGGCGCCGCATCCGTCGTTTTAATGGTCGCTATCCCTTTTCAGCGCACAGCATGGCCAAAGCTTTGGGCAAAAGCTGCCATTCCGCCTGTTCCATCACTCGCTTTTGCAACGTCTGCGGCGTATCATCCGGGTACACCTCTACGGCTTTTTGCAAAAGTATCGGACCACCGTCACATTCTGCCGTCACAATATGGACCGTCGCGCCCGTCACTTTCACGCCGCGTGCAAGCGCCGCTTCGTGTACCTTCAGCCCGTAATATCCTTTGCCGCAAAAGCTGGGGATCAGGCTGGGGTGTACGTTCAAGATGGCATTTGGGTAGGCGTCGATAAAAGTCTTGCCCAGTACGGTCATAAACCCAGCCAAAACGACGACATCTATATGGTGCGCGCGCAAAATGCGCAGCAGCGCCTCTTCATAGGCCACTTGGTTGGCATAAGTTTTGCGCTCCACAACAACGCCCTCAACACCGAAAATTGCGGCGCGCGTAAGCGCGTAGACACCCGGTCTGCTTGCTACGACCAGCTTAACCTGGCCGTTCGGGTTCTCGCCGCGCCGCTCGCTCTCTAAAATCGCCTGCAAGTTGGTGCCGCTGCCAGATACAAGAACCGCGACGTTTTTCATGCCAGGATCACCCCTTCGCCCTGCACGATGTCTCCCAGAACATAGGGATCCTGGCCGTTCTCTTGCAAAATCCGCATCGCCGCATCGGCGTCTTGGGCCGCCACCGTCAGTACCATGCCTACGCCCATGTTAAAGGTATTGAACATATCGCGCTCCGGGATTAAGCCGGTTTTGGCGATCCGTTCAAAAATAGGGGGGATGCGAACGGCTTCTTTTTGGATGCGGGCGGCACAGCCTTTTTTCAGGCTGCGCGGAATATTTTCATAAAAGCCGCCGCCTGTGATATGGCTGATGCCCCGTATTTGTACTTTTTGCAAAAGAGCCAGAACCGGCTTAACATAAATGCACGTCGGCCGCAGCAGCTCCTCGCCCAGCGTGGTGCTCAGTTCCGGCACATAGCGCAGCAGGGTTTCCGGGTGGGCGTCCAGGTCAAAAACTTTTCGGATCAGCGAAAATCCGTTTGCATGTACGCCGGAAGAAGGCAGCGCCAGTATCACATCGCCCGGTTGCATCCCAGCTGCGTCCAGGATGTCACACCGATCCACCGCCCCGACCGCAAACCCGGCTACGTCATAATCATCGGGCTGCATTGCGCCTGGGTGCTCGGCAGTCTCGCCGCCAATTAAGGCGCAGCCGGCCTGTACGCAGCCCTCCGCGATTCCCGCTACGATCGCGGCGATGCGCTTGGGCACATTTTTTCCACAGGCGATATAATCCAAAAAAAACAGCGGTTTGGCACCGGCGCACACAATGTCGTTGACGCACATGGCGACACAATCGATCCCGATTGTGTCGTGTCGGTCAAGGGCCTGCGCGATACGCAGCTTGGTGCCCACACCGTCCGCACCACTGATCAAAACCGGTTCGCGCATGGCGGAGAAGTCCGGCGCGTACAAGCCGCCGAAGCCACCCAGTTCGCCTAAGCACCGCGCGTTGCGCGTGCGCTCCACATACGGCTTCATCAATTCTACCGATTGGTACCCCGCCTCGATATCAACACCCGCGGCCGCGTAGCTGGCGGAATGGCTTTCTCGATTCATCCGTACACACCCCTCTTGCCCTACAAAACTTTGCCGCTGCTGGACTGGCTCAGCGGCCTCTGCACAAAATCTGCCATGGTCCGGCTGGGCGGCGCCACAGGATATTGACCCGTAAAACAGCCCACACAGTAGCCGCATCGGCTGTTGGGCGCCAAATTCTTTACTTCCTCTGTGCTCAAAAAGCCCAGTGTGTCCGATCCGACGATGGCGTTAATCTGCTCGATGCTGTGCCCGGTGGCGACCAACTGCTTTTCATCCGGTATATCGGTGCCGAAATAGCACGGGTGGGCAAAGGGCGGGGCGGAAATGCGGTAGTGCACCTCTTTGGCGCCGGCCTCGCGCAGAAGACGTATGGTGTGCTGGCTGGTCGTGCCGCGCACGATGGAATCGTCCACCAGCACCACCCGTTTGCCGCTCACCACGGAAGGGACGGCGTTGAGCTTGATGCGTACTGTGTTTTCGCGCAGCGCCTGGTTGTTCTGGATAAAGGTGCGCCCGATGTATTTGTTCTTGATAAAACCTACGCCGTACGGGATGCCGCTCTCCTGCGCATAGCCCAGGGCGGCGTCTAACCCGGAGTCCGGCGCGCCGATTACGACGTCGGCCTCAACAGGGTGGCTGCGCGCGAGAAAGCGCCCCGCCTGTTTGCGCGCCTCGTGAACACAGCTGCCCTCGATGATGCTGTCCGGCCGCGCGAAATAGATGTATTCAAATACGCACAACGTGTGCGGCGCCGTGTCGCACAAAACCGGGATGCTGCGCAACCCTTCGCGGTTGACTACGACCACCTCACCGGGCCTGACATCGCGCAGCAGCCTAGCGCCAACGGCGTCCAGCGCGCAGGATTCCGAGGCAAACGCGTAACCCGTTCCACCGGGCAAAACCCCGATGCAAAGGGGCCTAAAACCGTTGGGATCGCGCGCCGCGATCAGTTTGGTCGCGCTCATGATCACCAGGCTGTAGGCTCCCTTGAGTTCTTTCATTGTTTCGCACACCGCATCTTCGATGCTGGCGGTTCGCAGGCGGTTGCGCGTGACCAGGTAGGCAATGACCTCGCTGTCCGTCGTGCCATGGAAAATGCATCCGCTCATCTCCAGGTCATGGCGCAGATCGTAGGCGTTCGTCAGGTTCCCATTGTGGCAAAGCGCCATGGCGCCCTTGCAGTGGTGCACAACCATGGGCTGCGCGTTAGAGCGCGTGCACGGCCCGGAGGTCGCGTAGCGCACATGTCCGCTTGCCATTTTGGCCCCGCGCGGCAGCCGGCTGAGCACTTCCGGTGTGAACACCTCGCCCGCCAGCCCGAGATCGCGGTAGCCGGACAAAACGCCGTCCACATTCAGCGCAATGCCGCAGCTTTCCTGGCCGCGGTGCTGCAAAGCGTACAGCGCGCTGTACACGGCGGACACCATATCGGTGTTGCCGCTGGAATCATAGATGCCGAAAACGCCGCATTCCTCGTGCAGCGCGCGCTGTGTTACGGATATGTCCATCGATGATCCCCTCGATTTGCTCTGCGCAGCGTGCGGCTTCAACCGATCAGCCGCCGCATGACCTCTTGGTAGGCGTCCGCTTCGCCTCCCAGGTTGCGCCGGAAAAGATCCTTATCCAGGTGCGCGCCGGTGGAAGCGTCCCAAAAGCGGCAGGTATCGGGGCTGATCTCGTCCGCTAGGATGATGGTTCCATCCCCAAGCCTCCCGAATTCCAGCTTAAAATCAATCAGGCGGATGTTTGCCGCCAGAAGAACCTCTTGCAGAACCGCGTTGATTTTATGGGCGTACCGCTTGATGGTATCTAATTCCGACTGCGTCGCCAAGTCGAGCGCGAGGACGTAATCGTCGTTAATAAAGGGATCGTGCAGCTCGTCATTTTTATAACTCAGTTCCAGGATGGGCTGCTTAAACGGCGTACCTTCCGCCACCCCCATGCGCTGCGAAAAATGTCCCGCCGCGACATTGCGGATGATGACTTCCAGCGGCACGATTTCCACCTTTTTGACGTAGGTCTCGCGGTCGTTGCGCTCTGCCAGGTAATGGGTGGGAACGCCGGCCTGCTCGATTTTGCGCATCAGGGCGTTTGAAAGCTTGTTGTTGACAATGCCTTTGTCGCGAATCGTTCCTTTTTTCTCGCCGTCGCCGGCGGTGGCGTCGTCTTTATAGTGCACTAACACAATGTCGGGATCAGAGGTGGCGAACACCTGCTTGGCCTTGCCCTCGTAGAGCAGCGCCCCGATTTCCAATAATTTGTCCATGACTTTCTCCTTTTTTGCTTAGGTCGTCCGGGGACTCCTTCCCGTCTTTTATAGATCCTGCGCCTCGGCGGCGATCTGTTCGTCTTTTTGTGCGGCCGCTTGCCGGCATCCTGCGCGATAGGCCTCCAGCTTCCCCGCCAGCTCTTCGTCGGAGAGCGCCAAAATGGCGATTGCGAGATACGCCGCGTTTTTGGCGCCGTTGAGCGCGACCGTCGCCACGGGGAACCCGCTCGGCATCTGCACGGTGGCGAGCAGGGCGTCCAGCCCGTCCACGGCACCGCCTTTCATCGGGATGCCGATGACGGGCAGAATGGTATGCGCGGCGAAAACGCCGGCGAGATGCGCCGCCATCCCCGCCGCGCAAATCACGACGCCGAACCCCGCCCCGCGCGCGCCCTTCGCAAAGGCGACGGCGGCGTCTGGCGTGCGGTGCGCCGAGAGTACGTGCGCCTCGTACGGTACGCCGAATTCTTTTAAAACCTTACAGGTGTCCTTTACGACTCCCCAGTCACTGTCGGAGCCCATGATAACGGCCACTTTTTTGCGCGCAGCCATACGATATCCTCCTTTGCACCGGATGCCGTGAAAGGGTGTAAAATCCTACAGGGCAGCTAGAATCGCGTCGCCCATCGCGCTGCAGCCGATCCGTCTCGTTCCGGGATCGCCCGCGTAGATGTCCTGCGTGCGCAGTCCCTGGTCAAGCACTGTGTTGACGGCTGTCTCCACCTTGTCAGCCTCTTCTGTTAAGCCGAAACTGAACCGCAGCATCATCGCCGCTGACAGGATGCAGCCGATCGGGTTGACGATATCCTGCCCCGCGATGTCCGGCGCGGACCCGTGGATGGGCTCATACAGCCCGCGCGTGCCGTCTCCCAGGCTGGAAGAGGGCGCCATGCCGATGCTTCCGGTGATCGCGCTCGCTTCGTCCGATAGAATATCGCCGAACATATTGGCTGTAACGATCACATCGAACTGGCTGGGATCTAGGCAGATCTGCATGGCGGCGTTGTCAACGTACATCTCGCTGAAAGCCACGTCGGGATACTCTTTGGCCATCGCTTCTAATATGCAGCGCCACAGGCGAGAGGTATCCAAAACATTGGCTTTATCGACGCAGGTCAACTTTTTCCGGCGTTTGCGCGCCGTCTCGAAGGCGATCTTGCCGATACGAAGAATCTCTTCGCTTGTGTAGGGCATAGTGTCATTGGCGATGCGCAAGCCCTCTCTGTCAAAGGTTCTGTGCTCCCCAAAATAGATCCCGCCGATCAGTTCGCGTATCACGACAAAATCAATACCCTTGGCGACGATGCGATCCTTTAAAGGGCTTGCCGCCGCCAACTGCGGCCAGATTTTGGCGGGTCGGTTGTTGGCATAAAGCCCCATGGCGTTGCGCAGGCGCAATAGGCCGCTCTCGGGGCGCTTGTCTCCGGGCAGACTCTCCCATTTGGGGCCACCGACAGCGCCCAGCAGCACGCTGTCGCCGGCAAGGCAGAGATCCAGTTGGCTATCGGGCAGCGCGTCGCCGTAGTCATCGATGGCCTCGCCGCCCATCTCGGCACGGGTGTATGTAAAGGTGTGCCCGTACAACTGGGCGATGCGATCCAAAACCCGCACAGCCTGCTTGACAACTTCCGGGCTGGAGCCGTCCCCATAGATGACGGTAATATCCTTCTGCATGGATTTTTCTCCTTTACTGCTGCAAACTGGCCAGCAGGCCGCCTTTCTCAATGATATTTTGGATAAAGGGCGGGAAGGGCGCCGCGGTGAACGTCTCACCGCTTGTCTTGTCAGTGATGGTGCCGGTATCAAAATCCACGAGGACGGTGTGGCCGTCCTCGATGGCGTTAGCAGCTTCGGGACACTCTAAGATGGGCAGCCCGATGTTGATGGCGTTTCGGTAGAAAATCCGCGCGAAGCTTTTGGCGATGACGCAGGATACGCCCGCGCCGCGAATGGCGAGCGGCGCATGCTCCCGGCTGGAACCACATCCGAAGTTTTCACCGCCCACGATGATATCGCCTGGTTTTACGCGCACCAAAAAGCTTTTATCCAGGTCCTCAAAGCAGTGCGCGGCGAGCTCCGCTGCGGATTGTGTGTTTAGGTACCGAGCCGGTATGATGACATCGGTATCGATGTTGTCGCCGTACTTAAAAACGATTCCCTCGGCTTGCATTTACCCCACCTCCCGTGGATCCGTGATGTGTCCGGTCAGGGCGCTGGCGGCTGCCGTGGCGGGGCTCGCCAGATAGACCTCGCTCTTGACATGCCCCATTCTGCCCACGAAATTGCGGTTCGTTGTGGAGACGCAGCGCTCCCCCTCGGCGAGTATTCCCATATACCCGCCAAGGCACGGCCCGCAGGTCGGCGTGGAAACCACGCAGCCCGCGTCGACAAAGTCCTCCGTGTAGCCGCGCAGCAGACACTCTTTGTAAACAGCCATCGTGGCGGGTATGATAATGCCCCTAACGCCCTTTGCGATGTGCCGACCCTTTAAAATCTCCCACGCAGCCTGCATATCTTCGATGCGCCCGTTTGTGCACGAGCCGATCACGACCTGGTCAATCGCGATGTCGTGCCCCTCGGCGGCTAGATGGGTATTTTCCGGCAGATGCGGGTAGCTGACAGTCGGCTCCAGTGCGCTCAGGTCAATGGTGATGGTCTGCTCATACTCGGCGTCGGCGTCCGCCTCATACCGCCGCCAGGGTCGTCGGCTACGCCCGTTTAAGTACGCCTCGCATATGCCGTCAACGGGAAAGATCCCGTTTTTGGCGCCGGCCTCCACCGCCATATTACAGATGCAAAGGCGGTCTTCCATCGTCAGGCTGGCGACGCCAGGCCCCGTAAACTCCAAGCTTTTGTACAGCGCGCCGGAAACGCCGATCTCGCCAATCAGGTGCAAAATGACATCCTTGCCGCACACAGGCCTTTGCAGGCTGCCTTCCAGGCGCACGCGGATGGCGGAGGGCACTTTGAACCACAGCTGGCCGCTTGCCATCGCGGCGGCCATATCGGTGGAACCGCCCCCGGTAGAAAAGGCGCCTAAGGCGCCGTAGGTACAGGCGTGGCTGTCCGCGCCGATGATGCAGTCACCGGCCGTCACAATGCCCTGTTCAGGCAGCAGCGCGTGTTCGATGCCCATCTGCCCGACGTCGAAAAAGTTGAGGATATCGTATTTGTTGGCAAAATCGCGGCATTGCTTGGATTGCTGGGCGCTTTTGATGTCTTTATTGGGCACAAAATGATCCAGCACAATGTTGATGCGGGTATTGTCGAATACACTTTTAAAACCGGCCTTTTCAAATTCGTTGATCGCGACCGGCGTGGTGATGTCGTTGCCCAAAACCACGTCGAGATCGGCATTGATGAGCTCACCCGGTTTTACCTGATCCTGCCGGCAATGCGCGGCCAAAATCTTTTGGGTCATCGTCATGGCCATCTAAAAACCTCCCCGGTAAACAAAAAGCACTTTCATTCGATTCGCACGGCAATCCGGCCTCTACAAAGCGCCAAAGCGCTCCCGCCCCGAGGCGGGCCGGCGCAGGGCACAGGCAGGCCTGTTACCGGTTGTTGATGGCGCTGACCAGCGCCCGGATGCCGGCTACTATAATGTCGGTGTGGGTGCCGCAGCCCCAGGTCTGCTGGCCGTTACCCCATGCAAGGCCCACATAGCTGCAGGCGCGCGAATGCGTGTCGGAGTCCAGCGCGTGCTCACTGTAATGGTTTAGGGTAAACCGCAGCCCGGTCATATCTTCGATGGCCGTCGCCACGGCGTCTAGGCGGCCGTTGCCCAGCGCGCTCGCCTCCTGCGTTTCGCCCTGGTAGGCGAGAGTCACATGGGCGGTGATGGTGCCGTCCAGGTTCTGCTTAAAGTGGGCTTCTTTTACATCCAGCGGTGCGCGGCGGTTTAGGTAGGCGTTCTCAAACACCTGCAAAACCTCCTGCACGCTCAGCTCGCGGTGCTCGCGATCCGAGACCGCCTTGGTGCGGTATCCCAGATCCTCGCGCATGCGCGGCGGCGGGTTGTAACCGTACTTTTGCTGCAGCACAAAGCCGATGCCGCCCTTGCCGCTCTGGCTGTTGATGCGGATGACGTCAGCGTCATAGGTGCGGGAGATGTCCTGCGGATCGATGGGGATGTACGGGCAGTTCCATTCATGCAGGTTGTGCTCTTTGCGCCACGTCATGCCCTTGGCGATGGCATCCTGGTGGCTGCCCGAGAAGGCGGCGAAAACAAGGCTTCCCGCATAGGGCGTTCGCTCGTACACGTTCATGCGGGTAACGCGCTCATAGGTGGCACAGATCGACGGCATATCGCTGAAATCCAAGTGCGGGTCTACACCATGGCTGTACAGATTGAGGGCTAAGGTGATCGCGTCCACATTGCCGGTGCGCTCGCCGTTGCCGAAAAGGCAGCACTCGATGCGCTGCGCGCCGGCCAGCACCGCCATCTCGGCGTCCGCAACGCCGCATCCGCGGTCGTTGTGCGGGTGGGTTGATAGGATCACGCTGTCGCGGTACTTTAGGTGCTTGCTGCACCATTCCACCTGATTGGCATAGACGTGGGGCATGCTCATCTCTACGGTGACGGGCAGATTGATGATCATGGGGCGATCCGGGGTGGGCTGCATCACGTCTAAGACCGCGTTGCAGACCTCTACCGCGTATTCGGGCTCGGTACCGGTAAAGCTCTCGGGACTGTACTCAAATAAAAAATTGCCCTCGTACTCTTCGCTGAGCTGCTTTACGAGTTTCGCGCCGTCGACGGCGATTTTTTTGATCCCCTCGCGGTCTTTTTTGAACACCTGTTCGCGCTGTGCGACGCTGGTGGAATTGTAAAAGTGTATGATGGCGCGCGGCGCGCCCTGCACGGCCTCAAACGTCTTGCGGATGATGTGGTCGCGGCACTGCGTGAGCACCTGCACGGTCACATCCTGCGGTATGCGGTCCTCCTCAATCAGCTTTCTCAAAAAGGCATACTCGGTCTCAGACGCCGCCGGGAAGCCCACCTCGATCTCTTTAAAGCCGATTTTCAGCAGCATATCGTAAAATTCAAGTTTTTCTTCCAAATTCATCGGCACGATCAGGCTCTGGTTGCCGTCGCGCAGATCGACGCTGCACCAGATGGGCGCCTTTTCGATATGATCTTTTTGCGGCCACTCGTACACATGCCCCGGTTCCACGGGCGGCGGAAAATAGCCGATCCTGTACTTACTTGCATCCATCATAAAACAGGTCTTCCTCCTTTTTCGGTGGCCTCTGGGAGCCCCGGCGCGACTCTGCGTAGTGGTCTGCGGCGGCATGTTTAATAAAAAACGTCCCCCAAAGGCAGATTCAGCCTCTGAGAGACGGGAACACCTCTTGTACCCGCGGTACCACTCTCGTTGCCGCTCCTCTGAAACGACCACTCAGCACGGTCGGCGCACAAGGCGTGCGTGAACCGCTGTTGGAAGATAACGGCCAACTGCCGTCCGCCCCTAACCGCGGCTTTCGCCCCGGCTCAAAGCGGCTGCTCGAGGGCCAGTAACGCGGTACCGCCGGCGCTGCCTTGCAGCAAACAGCAGCTCTCTTGGGCGCGGTATGGTATCGCTTTTTCCCCGTCATCGCATTTGATAAGCCCATTATACTCACCTTTTGCCCTTTGTCAAGACCGGTCCGCACACGGGTTCTACAGGCGCGGGAGCACAAGGGAAACGCGATCCAATCAGCACATACGCAACATGTATCAAACCTTGCGATTGCCTAAAAAGGGGAGGGGGGGGGGAAAAAACGCAAGTTAGAAGCGGCGGGTGGGAAAATACGCCCCACCCGCCGCAGGCTGCGATTATATGGTTTTCCGGTTACTTGCTTTTAGAGGCTTTTCTTTTTTTGCGGCGAACGACCAGCGCAGCTCCGGTACAAGCGAGCCCGATGGCTGCTATGGCCGCTACCGCCGTGACAAGCCCGATCGGAGCCTCATCGCCGGTTCTGGGCGGCAACTCATGGTCAAGCGTCGGCGCCGGCGTGGCGGTTGAGGCGGGTGTGGGGGTCGGGGTGTTCTTGGGCCACCATGGCCACCAGGGGATCGGTGGGATAGTGGGAGGTGTTGTGGGCGGCGTTGGGGACGGTGTTACCGGCGGATCCACAGGGTTCTGCGGGATCTCGGTGCCTTGCTCCGGGTTGTCGCCGACCTTGACAAACGCCTGGTTCTTAACGAGCTGGGTCTCCAGTGCTTTCTCGTTCACCCTGACGGTCAACGTGACCTTGCCGGAAGCACCGGCGGGCTGTTCACCCAGGTTCCAGGTGACTGTATGCGTTGCGGCGTCATAGATGCCGCCATCGCTTGCGCTCACAAAATCAACGCCCGGATCCAGCGGATCGCGGATGGTTATGCCAGCCGGTTCGGCTTCGGTGTTCTGCCAGGTGATTTCATACGTGATTTCCTGCCCCATGCCGACGGGTTCGCCGTCGCCGGGGGTAATTTCCGTCTTGTGGGGACCGCCTATGGCGTTCACGAATTCCACCTTTTCCTCCACACCGGTATGGATTTCACCCTCAGCGTTGCCCGACCATGAGGTGGAGTACCCGTCTAGGTTGGCATCCGTTTCTTCCACTTTATACCGGGTACCAGCAGGCAGTCGGCTCGCAGTGCGGCTCTCGCCGTCTTTGAGCGTGAACTCTGCCACACCCGCCGCAAATGTCATCTCGCCGTAAACGCCGTTTATGTTCTTATCTTGCAGGGTCACTTTGAATTGGAAAGCGCGAGACTTGTCACCTTCCGTGCCGGTGACATGTTTTGTCACGCGCAGCGCGCCGTATTCACCAACCGGATTCTTGGCCTGATTCGTCGGCGTTGCCGTATTGCCGACCGTAACAGACGCCACATTCACGACTTCCCCTTGGGTTGCCCCCACAGGAAGCGCGCTTTCGTTGACCGTACCCCTTACCCACACGCGGCCTCTGGCTCTCGCGGGCATTTCGCCAAAATCCCAGACAACGCTATGCGCGGGAATCGGGATGGGGTCATACCCCTCCGTAGTAAAGGTGCCACCGTCTGCATAATATTGAATGTTCAACGGCTGGTTTGCATCGGCGACGGTATTGTCAATGCCGGCACCCAGGTAGTCAACCCCGACATCCAGCGTATCCACTACGACCACGCGGGAGGGAATGGGCATACCTGTCTTTGCGTCTCTCGCGTTGTTCTGCCATGTCACCTGATAGGTGATGGTATCGCCTACATGGACTTCCGGATAGTTGTAGATGCCGTTCTCATCCACAATGACGTCTTTTGCTACATCGGTATCGTTGATGTTCGTCTCGGTTTTTTCTGGTTCGGTCGGGTTTTCAATGATGTTGGTTCGCTGCGCTGGATTATGGCCCACCTGAACACGGGCCTGGTTGCGCACGCGTTTGTCGGTATTGTTCTCATCGGGGCCCCATCCGGGGTTATCATAGCTCCAGTACTTCTCGGCGTCCTCGTTGACGGTGACGCGCAAACTCACAATGCCTTCCTCATTGGGTTTGCGGCTTTCCAGCAGCCAAACAACGGTGTGCGGCTCGGCGTAGTAGTAGATGGCCACTCTTCTGCCATCCGTACTGGCTTGCACTATGTTGATGGCCGGTTCAAAACCATCATATTTTCCGGTTGCTTTATCAAAACCAGTTCCGTCTCCAATGGCAATGGGCATCGTCTCGTGCTGAGGATCTTCCATTTCGCCTTCAGGTTCGGGCAGTTCGACCACCTCCGCGCTGAGGATATAGGATGCCTCCTCGCTCTCTTCCGGCTGCGGCGTCGGGCTGCCGGTCGGCAATGCGGACGGGGTAGCGGTTGTAGCAGGTGTATTTTCAGGCGGCTCGGTAGGCGCTGGCGTAGTCGTTTGTGTTGGATCTGACGAGGGAGTTTGAGACGGTTCCGCGGTTTGATCCGAAGGATCTCCAGATGGAGTAGAAGCTTCCGTGTCCGTAGGGGCAGGATCCGTGGCAGGATCGCCTTCCGGTGTTGTGTTTGGTGGCGTCAGCACACCGTCTGACGGTACATCATCGGCGGCAAAGTGCAGGGCGTTCGGTCTGTCGCGCACAGCGCGAACGGAAGCGATCGATGTCCTGGTTGCAGCCGCTACAGTTTCTAAGTGGGCCGATGTTTGCTTTGTCGCGTTTGCGGACGGAATGCCCGCGTCGGTATCTTCCGAACCGGCTTGCGGTGTTTCGGGTATGGCCGGATCCTGCGGAGGTGTTGTGGAATCCGAAGATCCTTCGGCATCATCCGGTGACGCTGTAGCGGCTGTAGGTTCTTCAGTTTCGGAAGGCAGCGTCGCGTCGCTCGATGGGGAAGGCTCTGTTGTTTCCGTTGATCCGGTCGATGGCGACGGGCCAGCGGCGTCAGTGGATTCCGTAGGCGGAACGGTGTCAGTCGGCGGCACGGTTTGTGTAGGCTGTGCGGTATTGGTCGGTTGTGCTGTGTCAGTTGGTTGCGGGGTTTCGGTCTGCTCCGCACTTTGCGAGGCGTCAGGGGAGGGGCTTGCCTGCGGCGCCGTAGACGGGCTCGGCTGCGGCGTGTCATTTGAGTCTGGCTCTGCCGACGATACCTTTACCGTCACCGAGCTGCCATAAAGCCCCAGCTTCGCATTTTCAACAATGGGTGCGGGATCGCCCGGCGAACGCAGGGTAAACAGCGTTCCGACCGGCAGATCCTCAACCGTCAGGGTCTCGCCAGGTGCCAGCGGAATATCCTGGCTTCCCAGCTGATCCTTATTCCATGTGCCTTTTATGGTTTTACCCGCGGCGTTCTCAATCTGCCAATCATACGACGTCTGTGCGGATGCATCATTTTCCGCAGCTTCCGGCAGCGTTAGGTTGAGCGTGAGGTCAAACGTCTGAGCAGTCGGCTTCGCATCCTGCGCCATGGTGAGCGCAATGGTTAGATCCGCCACCGTTGGCTTTTTGGCGGTGTCACTACCTACGAGCGTTGCGCCGTTCGCCTCGGCTGTTTTGAAATCTACGCCCGGATCCAGCTTATCCATGACGACGACATCCGCGACTTCTTCTTCATAATTGCGCCAGGAGATCTCATATTGGATTTCGTCGCCCGGCATGACCTGCATACCCTCGCCGGGGGACGTTTCGACCTTCTCGACCTTTGGCGTCGGGTTCTCAATCACTTTGGTGTCAACGCCGGGATGATTGCCCACCTGGACGTTCGCCTGGTTCTGTACAGAACCGGCATCTTCCGCCTTCTCGTTTACCTGTACGATAAGCGTCACAGTCCCTTGCGTGTTCGGCTGTGCCTGGAACGTCCAGGTAACGGTATGCGCTGACTCGTCATAGTTGCCGTTGTCAGAAGCGCTCACAAAGTCAACGCCTTTGTCAAGCGGGTCCTTGATCGTTACGTCTGCGGCGATGTATTCCCCAGTCGTAGGATCTTTTTCCCGGTTTACCCAGTCGATGGTATAGGTGATCTGATCCCCCACATAAACCATGGGACCGGTGACTGTGGGAGGTGTATCCGCACCCTGCCCTTCCGGTGACTGCCCGGATTCTTTGGGTGCCAGCTCGGGATTCTCTTCATCCGGGTAGGGATCCTCGTGGTCAATTTTGGTCTCGTCCTTATCCGTGACGGGGTTTTCTACGATATCGGTTGTCTGGTAAGGATCGTTGCCAACTTTGACACGTGCCTGGTTGAAGACTTCATAGTCATCCCCCTGCGGAGACTCCTTGGGAGCCAGTTCCGACGCATCTTTGTTATAGAAGTAGTTTTCAATGGCACTCTCATTGACACGGACGGTCAGGGTGACGGTTCCGGAGGAGCCGGCTTCCTTTTCTCCCAAATTCCAAAGGACGGTGTGCCGGTAGCTGACCATTCCATTCCCATCGCTCCAGGTCGATTCGCCGAATTTATAGTCTCCGCCGTCCGAGGCACTCACGAAATCCACGCCGGGATCTAGCACGTCCATAATCCGAATTTCCGCCGGTTCTTTTTTGTAATTGTGCCAGGTGATCTGGTAGGTGATCTCCTGCCCAACGGCGACCAGCAGCCCATCGCCGGGGCTGATCTCTTCCTTGTCTTGATGCGGCGTGGGGTTGACGACAGTGTTCGTGTTGTACTCATTATCCGCTACGCGCACGGTAGCGCGGTTGCGAACGAGGTAATCCATATCGGGGTGCTCATCCGGCGCATCATATGACCAGTAGGTGTCAGCCTTTTCGTTTACCTTGACGGTGAGGGAGACCGTTCCATATGCGTTCGCGGGCACCGGTTTTGGTTCATCGCCCAGCACCCATGTGACCGTGTGCGACGCTTTATCGTATGTGATGGTTACGGTTACCTCCTCGCCCGCAATGGTTGCAGTGCCGGTAAAGCTCGGAGTATCCGAATTTATGCTCGCCAGGTTATCGTCCAAAGCGGCGCTGACAAAATCTACGCCGTCGTCCAGAGGATCGGTTACGGTAACCATCGCCGGTTGAGTGTTTGTGTTGGCCCACTTGATCTGATAGGTGATGGTATCCCCAACTTCTACATCGTCGTATTTGTTTTTGTCATCAGCCGATGGTGTGGCGGGCTCTCCGTTAATCTCAGTTTCCGTTTTGGGGCGGGTGGCATTGGCGTAATTGACGGCTTCCTCATAGGTGATAGCTACGTCCCCAAAAATGGTATAGGCGTGGGCATCATTGTCAAAGTGCGCGGTGGCGGTAAGTCCATTATCCTCCGCCGGTTGAATCACGCGGGCATTGGTACCAGGAAGAGTTTCCTTCTGGCCTTCCTGCAGCGGGGCATAGGAGATCTCCGGCGTTGTATTCTGCTCATGTGTGACATATTGCAAGGTATAGCCGTCTTGAACATCGCTCTCCGTGAGATCTTCCGTCACAAGATAGTCGGTGCCGTCATCAAAGCCGCTGAACAAAAGGCCGTAGCCGTGCTTGAGGGTAAATTCACCCGTTCGCCAGGCGATGTAGTCCGCGTTGATGGCAGTTCCGTTATGTTTTTCCTGCAAGGATTTTGTCAGGCTCTCAGGGATGTTTTTATCATACAGTGTATCGGCGGTGACGTTGCCGAAATGGACAGTCTGGGTAAAGTAGGCGATTTCATGATAAAAAGGACATGTAAACGTGACCTCAGTACTGTCGTCATTCTGCGGCGGAGTGATGGTCAGGAGCTCAAAATCATTAAGGGTTAGTCCTCCTGTCGGATTGCCTACGACAGGAGGCGTAAAGGCTTCGTACTGTTCTTTTGTAAATAGGTAGACAGATTTTGCCTTAAAAGTGTCACCGCCGTTTTCCGTTAGTTCAGAGGTTGTTACTTTATTGCCTACAACAGGATCGCCTGCGGCATCTGTGCGGAACATAATGCGGAATACATTTTCACCGATCTCTTCCCACTTACCCCGGTCCTCTTCTCTTGGCTCATTTTTGCCTATGTAGACGTAATAAACCGTTTCAGCATAAGATTGCCCCGCACGATCCTGCCCCGATGCGTAGACGTAACTGCCGTCGCTTTTTTCCACAAGCCTGTTGCCATTATTGTCCACTGGCTGCGGCCTGCCGTTGCTGCCCAGCAAAAAGAGCTTATCGTCCAGTTTTAGATCCGCGTACCGGATCCGCCGCTGCCAGCGGTTCTGGTTTGCCTCATTGCGCCAAAGTACGACGGCATCCATCGTGCCGTTGCGCACATCCTCAGAATCCAGGAAAATCTGATAGTGGAACTCCCGATCCGAATCGTCCACATCGGGATTCTGCACCAGTTTTGTGACGCGGAGCAGACCGTCGACCCCATAAAGTCGGCCGTTGTTGCCGAGGTAGACATCCACCTGGATGCCGCTGCCGCCGTTTGCCGGGTCTGCGTTTTCATCTGTAGAAGAACTGATGGTGGGAACATAGTAGTTGTCCGCCGTGCGGGAGGTGTTGCCTGGCACATATTGCGCGGCGGTCAGGCTGGTCGGCTTTTCTCCTTTGGTCTTTGCGGTACGCGCCAGCACACCGGAGCGCAGCCCGCCCTTGCGCACAGCGATGACCCATTTACTCTTTTCTCCGCCATTGGTTGGCTTATCTTGTACCTGTCCATCTTTTACAAAGTCCCTGGTTTGCATGAAAGTCTCAGAGCCTTCACCGGCATCATACCAGCACAGATAAGCGCCTGCTTCGCCTTCCCCGACGCCGGAACCAAACTCACTTCCCCTGCGGGGGATGGCAGTATACTGAATTTTGCCATTGCCGCTCTCGGTATTATCGGGCACATAATACTGCATTACGACAAAATACCATTTGTCTGAGCTCATATCTTCGCTTTCCGTGACTAAGGCGGCAGTACCAAAACCTTTTTCGTTTAGAGCCTCTGTAATAGCGCTCTCCTGCAGCGTGCCGCCATCAGCCGGTGCCGTTACGGGTATCCCTTTTTGTATAATCGCATCTGTCAAACTGGCATCTGTGGCGGAAGGGGAATAATACAGCGGTATTGCGTTTTGGAAGACGTAGTAGCGGTTCTCCTCACTGGGCTGAAAACTGACCACGGGGTCGCCGAATGTCAGCGTCTCGTCAGTACCTGTATAGGTATAGGTTTTGGTATCGTCGTACCAGTTGGAGAAAAACTCCACGTTGCCGCTGGGGATACCGCGTTCGCTTTCGGTTTCGGCGGTCACCCGGTACTTTTCCAGATAGGTCGCGCTCACCTTGGAAAAATCAATCTTGCGGTCTTTTGTCAGGATTTCATCCCTTAAACCCACCGTGTAGAACACGCGAAGGGGTAGATCCTGCGCAGCGACAGCGTTACGCCAATATTTGCTTTTTTCATCTTCACCTGTCAGTTCGGACTTTTTTTCTATGTTGGTAGTGTATGTTATATTACCGCCTGTGCTAGAGATGGTGGCGGTGCGCAACGGCACAGCGTTGGCAGGAATATCAACCCAAAGTGCCTCATCATAGCCGGAAGAGGTCAGCGCACCGCCGAGATCCTCCGCGCTGCTATGGGTATCTTCCACCCATATGCGGATGTCCGCCAGCGCAAAGATGCCGGGATCATTCAGATGGGAACCTTGTCCGGAACCGTCATAATTTTTATCCTTCGTGTAATCGCTTTCCGTTTTTTTCTCTATGTCGGGATCATTGTAATCCACATAGGCGGGGTTCATGTGTAGTTCTCGACGCGCATTTTCATCAGCATCGATGCGGTAGAAAGTATAAGTCGTATCGGCATTCAGGCCAGTACCTCCGCCATGATTCGTCGGAACAAAACTTTCGGCGGTTTGTTTATCCACATAATATATCCACCGGGAGCCGTCATTTTCCACTTTCCAGTTCCCACTGGTAAAGTATCCCCGAACACTGCCGTCACTACCAACTTTGTACCAACCGGGCTGGAATTTATCATCTCCAACTCTGCCAATAAATTTGGCGTCATACACCGCGGTCTTTCTGATTTCATAATTTTTCCCAAACAGGACCAGGTTCTTGACGTCCTTGACCTCCATGTATTTGCCAACGGGATCCATGTAGGTTACGGAATTCTCCGCCCCCAGATCGTTGGTGCCGGATATGGGTGCGAACATGTTTGATATAAGGGATTCAATGATCTCGTTAAATATATCTCCCAGGTTTGCGGACCCAACATCATAATCTTTGGTTACATAACCTTCATCGACATGTTTAATAAACTCATCACGGGTGACACCACCCGGATTGTCAGTTACGTTATCGGGGTCGGGTATGTCCGGATACGTGAGAAAGTTAATCGCTTTGTCGGTGCCTTCTCTCCATTCTGGTTTACTGCCACTTGATGGCCTAGCTTCTCCATCTACTTTGTGATCGCTATCAGTACCTATCTTATCATACCCTGTAACCTCAGGAAATTTTACTGTGATACCATCGACATCGCTGCTTTTCCAGAGTGTCCAGTACCGGTAGGCATTGGCAACAAATAAGCGCCAAACTTCTACAGTTCCTCCATCTATTGTAACTTCATCTATGTCATCACCAGTACTATCGTCTCCCGTATGATAGTTCATTAAACCACTGCTTGCTTCTCCTATTACTCCCCCTCCACCATAATCGGCTACATATGGTCCAGTTTTATCTTTTGGCACAATGCTCGGGTCTTTTACAAGGACTTTTTCAAGAACATCTTTGTTAAGATTGTAAAATTCATTGGTAAAGAATTGATTTGGCTTCAAAGTACCATAGACTCTAGGCTGCGCCCAAATATCCTCCAACTGAATATCGCAACCTATGGTGTAGAACGGGAGCTTCCCGCTCATTTGATAGTGCTTTTCTACCTGTGCCGCCATATAAGCAGAGGTCATCACGGTCTGCAAAATTACGGCGGAACTGTAGTTGTTATTTAATATACTGGTAAAGGATCCAGAATTTTTCGCATCCGGCGCATACCACGTACCTTGGGAAGTACCGTTGGAACCGCCGTCCGTCATAACAATCATGGCGGGAACACGTGAACGTACCATGCCATTTACAACGGATGTGTACGTTGTTACTTCCTCGTTCAAAAGCTGCTGCGCGCCCAGGTAGATACCAGCCTGCATGTTCGTACCGGAATCTGTATACCAAGGATTAGGTGTGTTTGCTTCCTTACCGTCATCACATGTCACACTGGTGGTGATTGTAAAACGCTCCGCTTTTGTTTTATCATCCTTGCCATCTGCTTTCTTGTCATGCGTGTCCGTCACCGTTATGTAAGTTCCATAAACAACTGTGGAAACAGGTTGCCTATCACCGACCTTTACCGTAGCGCTTTTAAATGGCCATTCCACTTGAGTACCTTCATCCAGTGTTACAGTCATTGTCACGGTACCGCTCGTACCTTTTTTCTGACTAGTTAGTGTCCAGGTAACCGTATGTGTAGTAAGATCAAAAGTACCGTTCGGGCCACTTTTTGGGAACGTAACACTTTTAACACGATCGTCCAAAACAGCGTTGATTGTTATATTCGCGGTATCTGATCCATTTTTCGGTACACTCCACGAAATCGTTCCTGTTTTTGTATCGCTCGGTGTCCACTTTGCCAGGGGTAACAATACAGTAGCCTTGCGGTCATACATGACGATACCGGCACGGCTATTAGGGCTTGAGCTGAACAGGTTACCAAAGGCGCTGTTGATCGCATCCGCCATATGTTCCGCTCGGCTCAGTTCATCATCACCCTGTTCGCGGCCCATGGATGTGGAAGTATCTACTACGAACATCACATCTAAGGGAGCAGCCTCGTTCACTGCCTCACTGGATCCCAACAGGCTGTATACGTGCAAAAAATCGGCATCATTCACTATGGTGCCGGTAGTGCCGTCGGTATTTTCGTCAAGTTCCACTCCCGTACCGTTTGTAAATACGGTTTTATCCGACCACAGGCGCCCCGCGTAGCGGGAACCATTGACCGGATCATCCAAATCCAGCACAGTTGTAAAATCATCCATGGTGCTGGGATCGGCCTTGCGCTCCACTCCGTTTGTGGTGTTTGGGTCCGGTGCGGCCGCATAGGCAGTCGTGACCGGATTGATAAACGCAAACTCATCGAATAAGGTTGCCGCCATGCATAGGCTCAAAAATCCAGCCATGATTCTTTCGGGCATTTTGTGTTTCCCTGTGATCTTCATCTCAATGTACCCCCATGGTAACGATGATCAACATCCTCTGGCCTGTCGCGATATCGCCACGGATTCGCACAATCCTTAGGCGCCCATACGCGGTCGGTTTCAGTCTTCTACAAATTGTGCGTGTAGGTGTATTTCCACCGGTTAGGTTTTACCTTTTAATCCGCCTGTGTGGTTATAGGCGTTTTCTAGTGTCTGTCCTTCGTGGCTGCGCTTAAACTGTCACACTGTGCGGCGTTCTGATTCACGTCTTGCCACAGGCTCCGGCTTGGTTTAAACTCCGGCTTGTAACCGGGTTTTATCAAATAGGGAGCCATCGTTTTGGGGTTGCGCCCCATGCGCGCGCTGTCCTTGCGCAGCTGAAAGATCCCAAAGCCTGTAAGATGTACGGCTGTTTTTTGGCAGAGGTACTCCTTTATGATCGCCAAAAACGTGTCCATGACCTCTTCCGCACGCTTTTGCGTCATCCCTGTGCGCTGGGCAAAAAGCGGAATCAGGTCTTTCCTGTACACGTTCTTTTCGCTTTTCATAGCCGTTCCCCCCTGCCGTTGTCGCCTGTAAGGTTCGGGTTCCCGCCTTTTTGACAAGGCATGTAACTGCCTGTGTGAGTACAGCATTAAGGCTTTTCGCGGCTGTTAATCGCCTATGGATCAAGTCTTTTATGACGGTTTCGCTCCCCACAGACTGTCGCAGAGTTACATCCTCTGCGACAC
>CAZLMA010000017.1:0-36743 GCA_964560675.1 uncultured Subdoligranulum sp.
TTTTCTTCTTTATAAAATCCCGCCGTTAATGCCATACTAAAGGAAACCTGACTCTTTGCGCCAGGGTACGCTTTAACTTTACGTTCTCCATTGTCCGTTTCGCCATTTACATTATTGCTAACTATGCGCTTCTCATGCTCCCAACCATCTGTATCATTTAGTGTATTTTTTGTATTTGTATTATAATCTGCGTCCACTTCCACGGTATAACAAGTATCACGATTATTCATCCATCTCCACTCATTCTTACCGCCTACAGTAACCACTTTTAAATCGCTTGGATGATACAAAGTCTCCATCCCGCCAACGGTCAGATAATCAGTAGTACCATCACCGTTATTATCTGCTCGTTTCCAGTGTGCAAGAGGCATCAGCACGGTTGCATTCGCACCATACCCGCATACCGCTACCCTGTTTTGGGGATTCTGCTTCATTAGGTTATCTATCGTTTCATTGATCGCATTAAGGGTCTGCTGAACCCGGGAATTTGCAATACGCTCTGCCATTGGCACCCCTTCAGCGGGGAATCCATCTGAATATTGCGTTTGTCCATCTAAATCATTTGTTTTTTTACCAAGGTGCGGTGTATTGTGATTTACTCCATTATCAATTTCATACCTCGTATCCTGCCCCATACTGCCGCTCATATCGAACACGATCACGAGATCGATCGGGCTCTGCGGATACTCATTCACCACCTGTGTACTCGTCAAAGCGCTGAAAACATGCGCAAAATCCGCATCAAAGCCGACGCTGCCGTTATAGCCGTCGGTTGCCATATCTAATGTTATTTGATTGTTTTGATTGCTTGTTACGTCTTTGTCTTCGCCCGTGCTTGCCGCAAATACGGTCTTATCCGTCCAGACGCGACCCGCGTAGCGGGATCCGTTCGTATCGTTGAGCAGCGCATCCTGGTAGGTATCCGTTGTGTCGGGATCCGCTTTACGATATATGACGTTTTCGGTTGCTCCACTCGTTGCATCATCAGAAGACACCAAAAAAGGAAAATCTTCCACAGGGGATGCCGCGGCGGGTAGCACCGCGACCCCGCCGAACATAGACAAAATCAAGCACAGATCCACAAGCAGAGCTGTGAACCTGCGCAGTTTTCCGGTTGTATTGATTTTCCTCATGATCTATCGGTTACCCATTGCTTTTGTGTTATAGGATGCAGTCATCCGCCAAAAATATGGCAAGAATGCAGCACAAAATCATCCCTAGTGTGTGCGCTGCGCAAACTCCTCGATGCGCTGCGGCAGGCTCCGCGTAAAAGAGCCTAATTCCCTCTCCTCATTTTTGCTTACCGGCCTTGTACACAATATCCCCGCGGAATTGCGACTTTTTGCACGCGGTTTTCCGCATCGCTCTGTTTTTTCTCTCTCGGTCGCGGCCATTAAAACCCGATCCTTCTTCCGCACATGCGCACAGACAACCTTGCCACAATTGGCACAGCCGTGCCTGCCCTCGGGTACGATCCTACCCGCGCTGGATAATAATACCTCTTTTTAGGCCGATTTTCAATAGGTAAATGGCCCTTTGATCCACATTCATTCTTGTAAAAAGATTCGGGATTGCGAGGGAGAATTCACCTGCCTCCAGATAGATTACCGTTAGGAAAATCTTTATTGGGGAGTATAAGCGCTTGCTGCGTGAAATCCTCGATGCGCTGCGGCAGGCTCTGCGTGAAGGCGTCTAACTCTTTCGCTTTTTTGTTGACCCGCTGCCAAAGGCCGCGGCTCGCCTTAAACTCCGGCTTGTAACCCGCCTGTATGGTGCAGGGCTCGCGCGTTTTGGGGTTCCTCGCCTGCCGCTCGCTGTCCACGCGCAGGCGGAAAATGCCAAACCCCGTCAGATGCACCGCCGTCTTTTGGCAGAGGTACTCATAGATGATCTCCAAAAAGATATCCATGACCTCCTCCGCCTGCTTTTCCGTCATGCCGGTGCGGTCGGCAAAAAGCGGGATCACGTCGCGCCTGTAAACATGGCTGCCAGATTTCATCGCGCACACCTCTGCCAAACGTTACGCTCACACTATATGCCCGCGCTGTGCGCCATGCAGCATTTCGCCCACACGGCGCTTTCGGAAAATTCCGCGCACATCGCCGCTTGGCTGCCCCTGTGGCAGACAAGGGGCAGAATCAGGCAGATTCCTCTGCGTGACCCTGCCCCTGTCTGTCTGCTGTCGTTAGGTCGCCGCTATGGCGCTTTGCTGTTATTCGCGGTTTCTCTTTTTGCGCACGATGAGCGCAGTGGCCAAGCCTGCCACAGAAACCAGCATCACCAGCGCGATGGCACCGATTGGCGTGTCATCAGCCGTCTGCGGAATGCTGCCGTTGTAAGAAGGCTGCTGGGTGGCTGTGGTGCCGCCAGCGCCGGTACCGGCAGATGCCGCGGGCGTCGGTGTGGCGGCAGGCACGACGGAACCAGGGAAGCCTGGCCAGCCGGGCACGGCGGGGATGCCGGGGTTGAAACCGGGCCATTCATCCTCGGGACCCGATCCCGGATCGCCGTCGCCGCGCGCAAGGCCGAAATCGCAGAACTTCGCAGTGCTGAAATACACGATATCGCCGACAGCGTAACTGTTCACGATATCCACTTTGCCGCCGTGATCGTTTAACACGAGCACATCAGATTTGCCATTTGCCGGCAAGAGGTATGTAAACGAAATCTGAGAAGCTGTGTCCGTAATGGGAATATCCGCCGTTTGCGTGCCATCCTGTCCTGTCACACTGACGTGGATATTGATATCCAGATAGGTTATGGCGCTGGGGTTCGTCAGCGCATTGTTCACTATGGTTGTAAACTGCGCGCTGTTCGCAACGTTCGCCGCATCCTTCTCCGCTACGGTGATCGTAGCCGTAAGGCTCTTGGCCGTATTGAGCGCCTCGGCAACTTTGGTGTCGGTAGCCGCCTTGTTGCGAAGTGTCGCCACAATGCTGCTCTTTAACGTGTTCTGATTGGTTTGTACAGAGGCGTTCTGGGATAGAGACAAGTTAACATTTAACAAGGGGAGGAGCGGATCCGGCGTCTTTGAGGGCTCCTTTGTCGGCGCAGGGGTGGGTGTGCCGTCGGAAGGCGGGCCAGACGGAGTGGGGTTGGGTGCGTCGGACGGAGTGGGGGTATTTGTGGGCGGCGCTGCTTCTTGCTGCGGAACATTCAAATCAAAGAAGTGCACTGTGTACTGAATCGTTCTGTCTACTGTATCGTCATTGATATTGACGGTAACATCAAAATAATCTCCTGCATTAATTGCTTTGAGATCGCCCGGTCGGAAGATAATGCAACCTGGCTGGCCGTATCCGTTATGCACGCTAAACGACGCACCGTCGCCACCCGTATTGCCATCTTTGCCGAACTTCCACGTACGATTGTCCGATCGGCGTACCAGCGTAACGCCTACATCGCTTGCATTGATCTCTGTACCAACAGAAAGTGACCATGCCACATCTGCATTACTAAAATGCTGCACCGGCATTTCTTGAGCTGGCCATGCTACAAGGCTTTGCCTACCGCTGCCGCTCGCGTCAACGGCATAGGCTGCACCAAACGACGTGCCTTTTTTACTTGTTGTTACTCCAAAACCTGTTTTACCCATCGCAGGATTGATAAACCAGCGGCGATGACCCAGAAAACCCACTTCTTCTTTACCCGTATCGTCCATCCACCATTGAATACCCTGATGAGCAAGATCATATTGTAGACTATAGGAAAGTAGGTTTGAATGAGACGCACCGTCGTATCCTAATATGAAAAGCGGGTCGTCTGCCGTCATCATACCGGCAGGCGGGTCAGGAAAATGTGTCGGAAGTGGTTCATGTTTCGGAAGTTCTTCGATCAGCGCATTAACCAACGACCCGGCGGATGCTTTTTCGTTCATTTCCTCGTCAAGCGTGACATCGGCGTTTATGCCCGCAATATAGCGCATACGATTCAGCATGCTTAAAGCAGAAGTCAGAGTCGTGTCATCCAGCACACCTGCTTTATACGGCTTGTTCAGGCTTGGTTCCTCTCCAGCAACATAGGTGAATAAATGACTTGGAACAGGATGACTGTTTACATAGGCCTGTATATCCGCTGCAGAATGGTACTGCACACCCAAACCCGAGCTGACCGTTGTAGATAAGTCAATGCCTTTTGCGTGCAAATGCTGTTTGCAGTCCTCCGCTTTTGAACAACTGCCCCATTTGTCCAGCAGTTTACTACCGTTACCAAGAATCGCGGCAAAGCAATATAAATCTTCGCCAAAGCCATCATCCCATATACTCCACATAAGATTGTAAGAAGTTTCAAAACAAACGTCAAAATTGCTGTCAGGCGCAAACTGCTCTTTAAAAGTTTTCGCACCTTCGACAGTCGACTCACCTACAACAACCACAACCGCTACTTTGTCGGTCCAGACGGAATTTGCCAAATCCTGCACAAGTACACCGTCACCTTCTGTCGTAAAAACCATAAGCACGGTTTTGTCTTTGTACGTGTCTTGGTTAATCGTCTTTCCCTCGGATGTTGTCAGCGACCAGGTAACGGTTTCCTCGACTTGCGTAATGGGCATAATATCGTTTTGCCCATCGTCGGTTTCCGTGTGTGCCTCTTCGCCGGCTGCGGTCTCGGGTACATCCGCATCGTCGGCTTCGGTTTTACTATTTTGCTTATCTTGTGCAAGTTTTTCTTGCAGTTCCACCAAATCCTGGATGTCATCGCTATTGAGGAAACTGTCGATATCCTCAAAATCGGTACCCAGACCGGAGCCCAGGAGCGCTTCATAGTACTGGGTAATGTCCTGCGCACCGGCTGCAAGCGTTAGGCCGGTGGTTGCCAACAGCAGGCAGCTTAAGAAAAGAGCCAACAACTTCTTCATTTTCACAAGGATCACTCCTACTCTGACCTGATAGTTCATCGGCGCATCTTGTCGCAGAGTTACTTACTCTGCGACATTTATGAAAATCGATCAAATATTTTACAGTACTACGTTATTATTTTGTAGACAGATCAGAGAAAATGTGCGTTTGACACCGATTTTGACTGCTTATTTTTTTGTTTTTGTGATTAAAATTCTGGCTTGAAAGTGCCAATAATTAACGTAACCTCGTGTAATTTAACGGCATTTGGACATGTGATTTTTGACTACTATTTTGACTGCTTATAAAAGAAAAATACCGTAAGCGCTGCTTGCTTTTATGGCGAAACCTTGTCAAGTAGGCACCAAAGAGCACTTTTTTTGCTGAATTTATGAAAAAATTGTTGCACTCTGACCCGTTTTGTGATAAAATCTCTCTCACAAAGGCGTGAAGAGCTGTCGCAGAGTAAGTAACTCTGCGACAGCTTTTCGCTCTATAAGTACGTTATAACGCAGTTTTTGATTTACCCCCCCTCTGCTGAGCTACCGTATTAATGACAGTCGGGACCAGAAAAGTCGTAATCTCACTCATACAAACCTGTTATTCGAGCGGGTGATCCTTATATCTGTGCTATCACACGCCGCAAATGCATGCCTCCGGGAGCACTCCTTGATGCGCATAAAAAATCGGAGAGCCGCGAAAGTGCAACCCTCCGGTACTTTTTATTTTATTTTACGCCGCTAATTTAACGGCGTCTCCTGCGGTTCTGAGAGCCAATCCTGCACAGTCGCTATGCTAACTTCCGATACCTTGGCAATCTTGTCGAGCGGCACACCCATAGCTTGAAGGTTAAATGCCATCTTCTTTGCCTGTTCTGTTCTGCCTTCTGTCTGGCCTTCCAGACGGCCTTCCGTCCTGCCTTGTACTATGCCTTCCGTCCTGCCCTGTGCAATCCCCTTGTTGTAGATGCCCGTACTTAAGTTGCACACGTCCAGCACCTCCCTGCTGATCTTCTTCGTCACGCTGATATGAAACTCATCCCGCAGCGCGTCCAGTTTCTTCTCATAGTCGAGATCCGTGGAAAACATCTTGCTGAGCAGCCGGATCGCGTGATCCGCGCTGCTCTCTCCCTTGCTGCCCAGCCGTAGGATGACCACCGTCATCAGGTCATAGTTTTGCTTTTCCTCGTGGTAGCTGCCCCGCAAACACTCCTCGGCAAACGCGTACCGGTTGATCGTGTCAGACCTCGCCTCCGCCGTGTCTTCACAAATCCAGATGCTCACGGCCTTCGCAATCTTGCCGTACTCCTGATCCTGAAACGCCCTGCCGCGCTGGGATGAGATCATCCTCGCCGCATAGTAGATCCCGCGCTTGGGGATGGGGTATCCCGGTGTATCGTTATTCTGGATCTCGCAGTTCACAAAAATCTCCATCCGCTGCCCGTCCTTGGGCAAATGATGACGGAGCTGGAGAGTTTGCAGGCTGACGCCGCGAGAGCCGCGGTGCTGCGGTACAAGAGGCCCGCGCTGAGCAGCATGGAATTTTACGAGATGCGCAGCGAGCTGAGGCGCATCGTGGACGATAACGGCGAGCTAATGGTTTGGTTGCCTGGCAGCATGCGGATAGCAGAAAGTAGAGAGTGGTAAGTGGAATGTGGACAGTGGGCAGTGGTTTGAAAAAGCGGGGGATGGGGATTTTAGACGACAGTGCTTCGCATAGGAGACGATTCCTACGAGAGAACCCTTTTAATCAGATGAAGGCAGGGAATCTGTTGACAATACAAACACAATAAAGATCACTCGCAAAAATGACAGTCAAAGTGTACAAAATCGTACACCCGCCGCCGTGGCAAGTGATCTTCTGAAAAGCACGATACCACAGACCGGAGAAGATGTCAACAACAATTAGCTAATAGCTAGTAAGTGCATGAGTTTGGCGTATGTTTGGCCTGTTAGCGAATAGCTAATGTCTAATAGCTAACAGCCAATGTAACGATTCACCGTCATTCCGAAAAAATGTTTACTCTTTGGCTGTACCCTCTTGCCCGGAAAGCCAGTCCTGCACTGTCTCTATGTTCACCTTGACCGCTTTCGCTATGTTTTCCGCCGATAAGCCCATTCTTCGCAGCTCGATCACAGTATCCCTGGCCTGTTCTGTTCTGCCTTGCACGATACCTTCCGTTCTGCCTTCTTTTCGGCCCTCCAGTCGGCCTTGTACTATGCCTTCCGTCCTGCCCTGTACTATGCCTTCCGTCCTGCCCTGTGCAATCCCCTTGTTGTAGATGCCCGTACTTAAGTTGCACACGTCCAGCACCTCCCTGCTGATCTTCTTCGTCACGCTGATATGAAACTCATCCCGCAGCGCGTCCAGTTTCTTCTCATAGTCGAGATCCGTGGAAAACATCTTGCTGAGCAGCCGGATCGCGTGATCCGCGCTGCTCTCTCCCTTGCTGCCCAGCCGTAGGATGACCACCGTCATCAGGTCATAGTTTTGCTTTTCCTCGTGGTAGCTGCCCCGCAAACACTCCTCGGCAAACGCGTACCGGTTGATCGTGTCAGACCTCGCCTCCGCCGTGTCTTCACAAATCCAGATGCTCACGGCCTTCGCAATCTTGCCGTACTCCTGATCCTGAAACGCCCTGCCGCGCTGGGATGAGATCATCCTCGCCGCATAGTAGATCCCGCGCTTGGGGATGGGGTATCCCGGTGTATCGTTATTCTGGATCTCGCAGTTCACAAAGATCTCCATTCGCTGCCCGTCCTTCGGTACAATCGCGAGAAAACGGATATCAAAGTAGACGGTGCCTTCGCGCAGCGATGCGTCTTCCGTCGGCAGACCCTCTATGCTTTCTCTGTCCGGATGATCCTGGTGGACGGCGAGCGTGCCGATCTCCGGCGTACCCTCGATGAAGTTCTTAGCAATCTCCTGCACCGTATACGGCGCATACTCCGCTAGGGCACTCTTGAGGATATAGGCGAGCACAGCTTTCTCCGCGATCAGCTTTTTCGCCGAGGCGTCATAGCGGACAGCGTCGTCCTCTTGCGCAACTTTTAGGTTCTGCGCCAGTTCGGTCGGTACCGTTTCGTTTTCGGGATCCATCTGCTTTTTCCACCCCTATGCCGATGTGTGCGCAAGGCTCTGCGAAATCCTGCAATTCACGCTTACAGGATACCATAAAGAAGACAAGATGGCAAAGGAAAAATTCGGGTAAGATGACCACGGCATAGGAGGGTTACAACGACACAACCGTAAACCGTAAAAGATGGTCGCGGCATGGGAGGGTTACAAAAAGACAATCGCAGCGCTCCATCTACCGCGACTTTTGGCATTTTTTGATGATACGGCTTACACTATCTACTATCTACTAACCACTACCCATTATCCACTAATCACTACACACCAACCACTATCCGCATCCCGTTCCAGAGGTCAGTAGTTGGTGATTAAAGGGATGGTTTTGCCGAGGAAGAGCATCAGCTGGTATTCTCAAACTTGTCTGCAATTAGCCGCCGCTAATTTTTTGTGCGCGCCTTGCAATGCGGGTATCGGGATGCTACAATAAAAGGGACAAAGGGGCCTTGCCCCTGACAAAATACGCCCGCCTGCCCCGCCGTGCAAGGAGCCGGGCGATACGCGGTGGCTCAAACGGCACGGAGATAAGGAGTATAACAACATGGCTCACAAGGTTTCAGATGAATGCGTCGCCTGCGGCGCCTGTGTGGATACCTGCCCCGTTGGCGCGATCACCCTGGGCGACACCAAGGCGGAAGTCGACGCCGATACCTGCGTGGATTGCGGCGCCTGCGAGGGTGTATGCCCCACCGGTGCGATCGCAGCGGAATAAGACGGGATACGCCTGCGAAGTCCTCCGGTAGTGCCGGGGGATTTTTTGCGCCTGCCCGCCGCGCACGCGCCGCCATTTTGCGCCAAAATGCTTTTCGGCGAGATGGCGCTTTGCACTTGACTTTTATGCACGCGCAAGCGTAATATACACTTTGTTACCGATTGCTTGTCAGCGCGGGCACAAATGCGGCACGGCCGCTGCCCGCCAAAAGGGGGAGGCAACTATGAGTGAACTCAAGCGAACACAACTCTACGATACCCATGTGGGGCTGGGCGCGACTATGGTGAACTTCGGCGGCTGGGAAATGCCCGTCCAGTACCCGGAAGGGATCCTGGCGGAGCATTTGTACACCCGCCGCTTTTGCAGCCTGTTCGACGTTTCGCACATGGGGCGCCTTGTGGTAGAAGGTCCGGACCGCCTGGCGTTTTTGCAGCACGTTCTGACCAGCAACGCCAAGGCGCTGGACGTTATGCAGGCGCAGTACTGCATCATTCCGGACGCCGAGGGCTACGCGGTGGACGATGCCTATCTCAACCGCTTTGAAGAGGATCGATATCTTTTGGTGGTAAACGCCGCCAACAAAGAAAAGGACATCGCCTACCTCAACACTTTCCTGGGGGCGTATGACTGCACGCTGACGGACGTTTCAGCCCAGTGCGCGGCGATCGCCGTGCAGGGTCCCAAGAGCGAGGAGCTGCTCTCAACGCTCGCGGGCGGCGCGCAGGTCACGTTGCCCAAACGAAATGCCCTCAATACGCTAAACATCCAGGGGCGCACCGTCTATGTTTCCAGAACGGGCTATACAGGCGAGCCAATCGGCTACGAGGTCTACCTTAAAAGTGAAGATGCCGCCTGGCTTTGGAACCTGCTTCTGGATCTGGGCGCAAAACCGGCGGGTCTGGGTGCGCGGGACACACTGCGCCTAGAGGGCGGCCTGCCGCTGTACGGCCACGAGTTGGGCATGGATCCCTACGGGGGAGATATACCCATCTTCGCGGTTTCGCTGGCCCGGTTCGCGGTCAACTTCTCAGAAGAAAAAGGCGATTTTGTGGGCCGGGAGCCGCTTTTGCTCCAGAGAGAGGCCTACCAAAAACTGCGGGACGGGGATTTTAGCGGTATGAAGGTACTGCGCAAGCGCATCATGCAGATCGCGCTGCTGGAACGCGGCGTTATGCGCGCCGGGATGGCAGTTTTCCGCGGTGAAGAACCCATCGGCCTGATCACGAGCGGCACCATGGTGCCCTACTACCTGACCAAAGGCGAGGGCAGCGACACGGTACTGACCAATAAGACCGCCCGGCGCTCCATCGGATTTTGCTATATCAATAGCGACGTGCGCATAGGCGATATTGTGCAGGTGCAAGTCCGCACCAAACGGCTGCGCGCCGTCATCCCGGGCACGCTTTTAAAAAGTAATACCCCGCCCTACGCGCTGCCCGTAATCTACCGCGCGCCGCAGGAATAATTCTCCAGCTGGCCACAGGCCTGAAAAGGGCCGTTTTCCGCTTGGCCCTTTTTGATACCCTTGGGAAAAGAGCGCCTTTTTGACGCCTTTTTACGGTTGCAAAGCAAACCAACCGAAATATCCAAAACGGAGGTACATCACTATGAGCAATCCCGCTGAACTGAGCTACACCCGATCCCACGAGTGGGTCAAAGAAGAGGACGGCGTCGCCGTCGTCGGCATCTCCGATTACGCGCAGAACGCGCTGGGAGATGTGGTTTTCGTCAATCTGCCCGAGGTGGGCGACACTGTGACCGCCGGCGAGGCTTTCGGCGATGTTGAGTCTGTCAAGGCGGTTTCCGACCTGATCAGCCCCGTTACGGGAACCGTATGCGAAGTAAACGAGGATCTGCTGGACGCCCCCGAGACGCTGAACGCCGACCCGTACGGCGCCTGGATCATCAAGGTAGAGGATGTGGAAGACCGCGAAGAGCTGATGGATCAGGCTTCGTATGAGGTCTTCTGCGCCACAGAAGAGGACTGACCATGGGCAGTTACGTACCTTCTACGCCGCAACAGCGGCAGGAAATGCTAGAGGCCATCGGGATGCGGGACTACCGGGATCTCTACCGCGACGTGCCGGATGCGGTGCGGCTGAACCGCCCGCTCGACATCCCCGACGGCCTGAGCGAGATGGAAGTCGGCCGGAAAATCAGCGCCATGGCCGCCAAGAACCGCGTGTTCTCTACGATTTTGCGCGGTGCGGGGGCGTATGACCACTACATCCCCAGTGTGGTAAAATATATCCCGGCGAAGGAAGAGTTCCTGACCGCCTACACGCCCTACCAGGCGGAGATGAGCCAGGGCATTTTGCAGTCCATCTTTGAGTACCAGACCATGATCTGCGCCCTGACGGGCATGGATGTGTCCAACGCGTCTGTCTATGATGGCGCCTGCGCCGCGGCGGAGGCCGCCGCCATGTGCCGTGAGCGCAAGCGCACCGTGACGCTGGTTTCCGCCACAACGCACCCCGATACCATCCGCGTGATGCGCACCTATTGCTACGGGGCCGGGACCGAACTGCGGGTGGTGCCCGCCAGGGATGGGCACACCGACCTGCAGGCGCTGCAGGACATGCTGGGCTCTGACATCGCCAGTTTTTATGTGCAGCAGCCCAACTTTTACGGCTTGTTGGAAGACGCGCAGGCGCTGGGCGAGGCGGTACACGCGAGCGGTGCGCTGTATATCATGGGCTGCAACCCCATCGCGCTCGCCATCACCAAAACACCCCGGGACTGCGGCGCCGATGTGGCGGTTGGCGAAGGCCAGCCGCTCGGCATGCCGCTCGGCTACGGCGGGCCGTACTTGGGCTTTATGGCTACGACCGCCAAATATATGCGCAAACTGCCGGGGCGCATCGTGGGCGAGACGGTGGACAGCAACGGCGAGCGGGCCTACGTTCTCTCGCTGCAGGCGCGCGAGCAGCACATTCGCCGCGAAAAGGCGAGCAGCAACATCTGCTCAAACGAAGCGCTCTGCGCGCTGACCGCGGCTGTCTACATGTCCGCCATGGGACCGCAGGGCATGGCGCAGGCCGCGCAGCAGTCCATGGCCAAGGCGCATTACCTCGCAAAGGGGCTGTGCGCGATCCCGGGCGTGACGCTGCGCTATACAGGCGATTTCTTCCATGAATTTTTAACCGATATGCCGAAGCAGCAGCAGGTTCTGGACGCGCTGGAGGCATCCGACATTCTGGGCGGCTTGCCGGTGGATGGCGGCGTGCTGTGGTGCGCCACGGAAAAGGCCGAGCGGCAGGCGCTTGATAAAACCGTTGCCATCGTAAAGGAGGTGCTGGCACCGTGAAACTTGTGTTTGAAAAGAGCGTGCCCGGCAGAAGCACCACCTATCTGCCCCCCTGTGATGTGGAAGTCGTGGAACTGCCGCAGGCGCTGCGGCGGGAAAAGCCGCCCGAGCTGCCGGAGCTGAGCGAACCGGATGTGTCGCGCCATTACACGGAGCTTTGCCGCAACGTACACGGCGTCAACTGCGGGTTCTACCCGCTCGGCTCCTGCACGATGAAATACAATCCCCGCATCGACGAGGAGATGGCGGCGCTGCCCGGCTTTACCGGGGTGCATCCGCTCGCGCCCGAGCACGATGTACAGGGTTGTAAGGAAGTTTTGGATACCGCCGCGCGGTATCTGTGCGAGATCTCCGGCATGGATGCCATGACTTTCCAGCCCGCCGCCGGCGCCCACGGAGAGTTTACCGGTGTGCTGACGATCAAGCAGTATCATGACGCGCGCGGCGACAAAAAGCGGCGCAAGATCCTGGTTCCGGATTCCGCGCACGGCACAAACCCCGCCACCGCCGCCATGTGCGGTTTTGAGGTGGTGAACATCCGCTCCGCCGCGGACGGCTGCGTGGACCTGCAGGCGCTGCGCGACGTCCTGGGCGACGATACCGCCGGGCTGATGCTGACAAACCCCAACACGGTCGGCCTGTTTGATGAAAATATTTTGGAGATCACGCGCCTTGTGCACGAAGCGGGCGGCCTGTGCTACTATGACGGCGCCAACTTAAACGCCGTGATGGGGATCGCGCGGCCCGGCGATATGGGCTTTGACTGCGTGCATATGAACCTGCACAAGACCTTCGCCACGCCGCACGGCGGCGGGGGACCCGGCGCGTGCGCGGTGGGCTGCAAGGCGTTTTTGCGCGATTACCTGCCCGCCAGCGCGCTGATGGACGGTGGGGAGCATATCCAGGTGCGCAGCTTTGCGGGGAATTTCCTGGTGGTTGTCAAGGCGCTGACCTACCTGATGACGCTGGGTCGGCAGGGCATACCCGAAGCGGCCGAAAACGCCGTGCTCAACGCCAATTACCTGATGCGCCAGATCCAGGGCACGTTTGAGCCCGCCTTTGACCGAGTGTGCATGCATGAATTTGTGCTGGATTTGGGGGATTTTAAGCAAAAGACGGGCGTGAGCGCGCTGGACGTCGCCAAGAGCCTGATCGACTGCGGGATGCATCCGCCCACGATGTACTTCCCCCTGATCGTACACGAGGCACTCATGCTGGAGCCCACCGAGACCGAGAGCAAAGAAACGCTGGACCATGCGGCACAAACGTTCCGCGACCTGTACGCGCTGGCCCATACCGATCCGCAGACCATGCACAGCGCGCCGCACCACGCGCAGATCGGCCGCCCTGACGAGGTGCGCGCCGCGCGCAAACCGGTTTTGCGCTGGCAGGCGCAATGATACGCCGGCTGTTCCTTTGCGCAGGCGAGAGCTTTGATCCGTACTACAATTTGGCGGTGGAGCAGACCCTTTTAGAAAATACGCAGCCCGGCTTTTGCACGCTGTATTTGTGGCAGAATCGCAATACCGTGGTCATCGGCCGCAACCAGAACGCCTACAAAGAATGCCGCACACAGCTGCTGGAAAAAGAGGGCGGGCATCTCGCCCGCCGCCTTTCCGGCGGCGGGGCTGTGTATCACGACCTGGGCAATCTGAATTTCACCTTTCTTGTACCGGAGCGGGATTTTGACCTTGCCAAACAGCTCTCGGTGATCAGCGGGGCGTGCGCCGCCCTGGGCATCCCGGTGACCGTCTCGGGGCGAAACGACGTGCTGGCGGCGGGGCGCAAAATCTCCGGAAACGCGTTTTACCGCCATGGAGGCTGCGCGTACCATCACGGTACGCTGCTGGTAAACGTCGATGCGCAGAAGATGGCGCGCTACCTCTGCCCTTCCACGGCCAAGCTGGAGTCCAAGGGCGTTGACTCTGTGCAATCCCGCATAGCAAACCTGATCGACTTTAGGCCGGGGCTTACCTGTGCGGAGCTGGCGCGCCGGTTGATCGAAAGCTTTGAGGCGGTTTACGGCCTTGCGGCCAGACGGCTGGAGGTGCGCGCACTCGACCAGGAGCGCCTATTGGCGCTGCGGGCGCGCAACGCGAGCTGGGAGTGGCTGTACGGGCAGAAAATCCCCTTCACCTTCCATTGCGAAGACCACTTTGCCTGGGGGGAGTGGCAGCTCTGGCTGCGCGTGGAGCACGGCTTTGTGCTGGAGGCGCGCGTTTACACCGACGCGATGGACTGGAACCTTGCCCCCGCGCTGGAGCGCGCGCTGGTGGGATGCCGCTTTAAAGCAGCGGAACTCGCAGAGGCGGTAGAAAAAGCGCTGGGCGACACGGACAAAGCCCGCGATATCAGCAGCCTTTTAGAAAAGCAAAATCTTTGAGCTGCTTTGGGGAACAGACTGAGGAAATTTTGAGGGAAATCGCGTATGAAGGATTACCAACTGATTGTGATCGGCGCGGGGCCCGGCGGGTATGTGGCGGCGCTGCACGCCGCGCAACTGGGGCTGCGCGTCGGCATTGTGGAAAAGGACAAGGCGGGCGGCACCTGCTTAAACCGGGGCTGCGTGCCGACCAAGGCGCTGCTGCACGCCTCGCAGGTGTACCGCGAGGCGAAAGAGAGCGAGCCGATCGGCATCACAGCGCAGGGCGTAAAGGCGGATATCGCCCAAATCTTTGCGCGCAAGCGGCAGGTGACAGAGAAGCTCTCGGACGGCGTTTTGGCCATGCTGCGCGGCGCGAAGGTGGACTGGATCCCCGGCACGGCGACGATCACCGCGCCTTGCACCGTGCAGGTGCGCGGTGCGGATACCGGGATCCAGACGCTGACCGCGGACGACATCCTGGTGGCAACCGGCTCTGTGCCCGCGATGCCGCCCATCCCCGGCCTTACCCTGCCGGGCGTGCTGACCTCCGATACGCTGCTGGAGGGCTGCGATCACCTTTACCGGTCGATCGTGATCATCGGCGGCGGTGTGATCGGCGTGGAACTGGCCACCTTTTATAATGACCTGGGCAGTGACGTAACCATCGTGGAGGGTCTTGACCGGCTGCTGCCCAATATGGATCGGGAACTGGGGCAAAATCTGGCGCAGATCCTAAAAAAGCGCGGCGTGACCGTCCACACCGGCGCGATGGTCAGGCGCGTGGAGGCAACCCAGGGCGGGCCGACGGTGCACTTTGAGACAAAGCGCGGCGCACAGTCCGCCCAGGGCGAGGTCGTTTTGTGCGCCATCGGGCGCGTGCCCGATTGGCAGAGCGCATTTGCCCCGGGCCTTGCGCCCAGGCAAAACGGCAAGGCGCTTTGGGTGGACGAGGCCTTTAAAACCTCGCTGCCCCACGTTTACGCCATCGGCGACGTATCCTCTAAAATCCAGCTCGCGCACGCCGCCAGCGCGCAGGCCACGGCCTGTGTGGACGGGATTTGCGGCAAAAAGAGCACGGTGGCGCTGGATCTGGTGCCGAGCTGCGTCTATTGCCGCCCAGAGATCGCCTGCGTCGGGCTGACGGAACAGCAGGCCAAAGAGGCGGGTATACCGGCCGTGAGCGGCAAGTGCACGCTGTATGCGAACGCGCGCACCGTGATCGGCGACGCGGAGCGCAGCTTTATAAAAGTGGTGGCGCATGCCGCGGACGGGCGGCTTCTCGGCGCGCAGCTCATGTGTACAAACAGCACCGATATGATCTCGGAACTCACCGTGGCGATGGCCAACGCCATGACCGCGCCGCAACTTTTGCGCGCCATGCGCCCCCATCCCACCTATGAAGAGAGCCTGACGCAGGCGCTGGAAGCCCTGGTCAGCCGGTTGTAAGCACTGTCAAAAGCTCCAGTTTTCAGGCGGCGGGCCGCCGCCATTTCGGCATAGCGCCTATTGCGGTCAGGGCGCCGGCTGCGTATAATAAAACTATACGGCAAAGGCGCTGCGTTTCTCTTCGCAGCGCCTTGCGCCTTATAAGGGGGTGCGTGTACATAAAAATGCGGCAAAGCGGCGGGCGACAGGGTTCGCACCCTTTGCCAAAGCGCAGGGTCTGCGCTGTTGAGAGAGGAAAAGCGGCTTTAAGCGGTTTAAAAAGGAGTGTGAAACTTCCATGCAGGTAATGATGACAGATATTATCAACAGCCCCTTACTTTTGGGGCTTGTGATCGTGGGCCTTTTGTACATCGTGGGGTTTGCGGTCGTCTATTTTATCAAGGCGTACAGGCACTGCCTGGAGCTGGGGATCACGAAGGAAGAGGTCCATTCCGTGATCAAGTCCAGCGTCGTGTTCTCCATCGTCCCGAGCCTTTCCATCGTGGTGGGTCTGTTCGCGCTGAGCACCGTGCTGGGCGTGGTGTGGAGCTGGTGGCGGCTGTCTGTTATCGGGTCGCTCTCGTACGAGACGATGATCTCCAGCAGCATCGCTTCCGCCCTGGGGTATGAGACCAGCAGCGAAATGCTGGCGAACGCCACGGGCAGGGAATTCGGCGTGGTGATGATCTTGATGAGTGTTGGCATGTTGAGCGGTTTTTTGGTCCTGATCCCCTTTGGCAAAAAGATGGCTTCCAGCGTGGATAAGTCCCAGAGCGGCGGCAGCACCTGGAAATTTGTACTCAGCGGCTGCTTTATGCTGTGCCTGCTGGCCGTCTATATCCCGGTTTTGTTGATCGGCGATACCACACAGGCGGCGGTCATGCTGACCGGCCTCGTGGTGGCGCTGATCATGGGCGTCTTGTCCAAAAAGCCGGGGCTCGGCTGGATGAACGAGTTTGTCATGGCATTCTCGATGATTGTCGGCATGTTCTCGTCCCTGCTGTGGACCAAAATCTTTTAAGAGGAGGGCAATACCATGAGTAAAAAGAATGCATCACCCACCCTGATGGATCCGTTCCAGGCCTGGTGCCATCGCTGGGGCAGGGTCGGCACCGTGATCGCGCTGGCCTACATGGTCGCGCTTCCCTTTATTGTTCTGGGCTATTATAAATCCATCCCCGCCATCGGCGAGGTCTTCAATCTGGCAACGTTCGGCATTTTGGCCATCTATATCCCCGTTGGCATCTCAGAGGCGATCAGCTATACACCCATCATGGGCTGCTCCTCTTACCTGGGCTTTATCACCGGCAACATCATGAATTTGAAGCTTCCGTGCGCGGTAAACGCGATGAAGCTCGCCAAAAAGGAGCCCAACACCCCCGCCGGCGAGGCCATTGCCTCTATCGGCATCGCGGTGAGCTCCATCGTAACCATTATTATTTTGGCGCTGGCGGCGCTGCTCAGCAGCTGGATCAGCCCGGTCTTTGAGCTGCCCGCCGTCAAGACCGCCTCGGATTACCTGATCCCCGCCTTGTTCGGCTCTATGACGCTGGGGCTGTTCTCCAGTACCAACGCGGGCAGCAAGGTGGTCAAGAATGGGATCATGGGCGTTGTGCCGGTTCTGGTCATCGTGACGGTGCTCGCGCTGTTCGTGCGCATCACGTCCGGCGGTTCGCTGTTCGGCGCCGTAGGCTTTATCATCATCGCCATGCTGCCGGTCGCCATCATCTCCTCGCGCATTATGTGGAAAAAGGGTATCATCACCGTCGTGGATAAAGAAGAGGCCGGGCAGGAAGCATCCGCACAGACCACAAAGTAATATAAAAAAAGCAAAAAACGCTTACCGGATCCCGCCGCAGGCTCTGCAGGCGCTGGGCGCCGCGGCGCAGCCCGCCAGGGAGGTCTCACGCAGCTCCCTGGGGATTCTGCGGCCCACCGCGTACATGGCATCCAGCATCTCGTCGAGCGGGATCAGCTGCGGCACACCGGCCAGCGCCAGTTCCGCGGCGACCACGGCGTTGGCGGCGCCAGCCGCGTTGCGGTTTTGGCAGGGATATTCCACCAGCCCGCCCACAGGGTCACAGACGAGGCCAAGCATATTGGTAAGAACCGTGCTGGCGGCATCCAGGCAGGCCGCGGGCTCACCGCCCATCGCCTCTACCGCGGCGCTGGCGGCCATAGCGGCCGCCACGCCCACTTCCGCCTGGCATCCGCCCACCGCGCCCGCCACAGTGGCGTTGCGCATGGCAAGATATCCCACAGCGCCGGCATTCCATAAGGCGGCTAAGATCTTGCTGTCGGGCAGAGCATATACCTCTTGCAGGGCGAGCAAGACCCCCGGCACCACGCCCGCGGCGCCCGCCGTGGGCGCTGCCACGATCAAGCCCATGCCGGCGTTGATCTCCTGCACGCTCATCGCGTAGGTGACCGCCCTGTCCAATACCGGCCCGCAGAGGCCTTCGCCCTCCGCGTGACGCTTTGCCAGCCTGTACGCGCCGCCGCCGATCAGGCCGCCGGTCGTCTTTTGCGGCGCAGCCGCGGCGGCCCTGGCCGAGGCGCACATCGTGGCCCAAACATGGCGCATGCGGGCGTCCACCTGCGAGGCGTCCGGCGCGCCGTCGGCGCCGATCTCGCGGCAGCGCATGACGCCGGAGATCGGCATCTGATTCACGTCGCAGAGATCCAAAAGTTCTCTGGCGCTTTTAAAATCATACTCGGACATAGCGGCATACTCCCTTACAAAGTGAATCATACCCACAAAGCCGTCGGGCAGGCGGGGCGCGGACGAATCCAAACACAGGCGTCCATTCCCCGCTCTCCCAGGCGGCTTTTGTGTACTTTACGGCTCGATGATCATCACGTCCTGCACATCCGGATGGTTGCGCAGCGCGGCCTCGATGCCCTTGGGCAGCGGGCCGTCGGCCTCCGCCACCGTATAGGCGGTCTGGCCCTTGCTCTCGCGGAACATGCGCAGATAGGCGATGTTGACGCCCGCCTCGCCCAGCACCCCCGTTATGTGGGAGGCAAGGCCCGGCAGATCGCGGTGCACGACGACCGCGGTCGCGTATTCCCCGGTGAAGTCGACGTCCACGCCGTTTATGCGCGCCACGCGCACCTTTCCCCCGCCCAGCGATTCGCCCCGGACCGAGATGTTCCGCCCGGACGCGTTGGTCAGGGCGATATCCGCCGTGTTGGGGTGCAGGTCGTTGCGGGATGTATCGGCCCGGAACTCATAGACAAGGCCGCGGTCGGCCGCGATGGAAAAGCTGTCTTTGATGCGCACATCGTCCGGCGCAAAGCCCAGCACGCCGCCCAGCAGCGCGCGGTCGGTTCCATGGCCGCGGTAGGTGCGCGCAAAAGAGCCGTACAGCACAAAGTGCGCCGACACAAGCGGGCCGGGCAGCAGCTTTTGCGCCAAATATCCCAGCGCGGCCGCGCCCGCCGTGTGCGAACTGGAAGGGCCGATCATTTCCGGACCCAAAACGTCAAATACGCTGATAAATTCCATGGCTGCCCTCCCGCCCGACGTTGCCTAACAGCTCAAAAGCGATCCATCGCCGCCGCACAATCACTGTAGGGAGTATAGCACAAACAAACCTTTTTAGGCAAATGCGGTTTGCCGCAAAACGCCCGCAGCGAACGCCAGGGTTTGTATTTGCCAACGAAAGAGTATATGCCTACACCGGTGCAAAGTCAACAACAACGGGCGGGGTATTGCACCCTGTCAGCAGGCGCCTTTAGCGCCGCCGGGCGCACACCTGAAGCAGCGCGGGACAGCCAAATGGACCGCTGTTCCCGCGCTGCTGATTGTGTTATGCTTTTTTGAACCAAAATGGCCCTATCCTGGTCCTGGGGGTCCCTGAATGTAAGCCGCTACCTGGGCGCGGCCAAAGAGGGTGTCAGCCCTCTGCCGGCCGTGATGGTTCCATCGGTTCTTCTGCAGGGTCTTCAGAAGGTTCCGTCTGCGGTTCCTCCGCCGGGTTCTCGGTGGGCTGCGCCGAAGGGGTGTTGTCGGGAGCCTGTGACGGATCCGCAGAGGGCGCCTGCGTTGGCGCGGGATCCTGCGCCGGTGTTTCGGCGGGCTGCGCCGATGGCGCCGCGCTGGGCGATGGCTCCGCCGAAGGCGCCTCGGACGGCGTTCCAGTTGGGGACGGTGCTTCAGTGGGGACGGGGCTTTCCGTCGGCGGATCGGAGGGTTGCCCTTCCGTTTCCTCGCCAGGCGCCCCGGACGGCGAAGGTTCGGGCGTGCTCTGCTCCGATGGTGTCGCGGTCGGCGAAGGTTCGGGCGTGCTCTGCTCTGATGGCGTCGCGGTCGGCTGCGCATCCGGGGAAGGCTCCGGGGTAGGCTCGCTTTGTTCGCCCAGATTTTCCTCTTCGGAATCCGACGTTTCGAACAAAGCTTTTTGGGCCGCCTGCTTGATCGCCTCAACCGGGAAGTTTTCGGGCAAGATCATCATGGCGCTCAATTCTGCATCGCTAAAATTGCGCAGGGTTGAACCTTTACCGTTCTCTTTGTTGATATAGACGAGGGTTGTTCCGGCACGCAGTGCGTACAAATCCCCGGTTTTTTGGTCGCAGACGAGATCGGACAGACCGTAGTAATCATCTCCCAGGTAGCCGATTTGCTCTATGGTTCCACTTTCCGGGTCCAGAGTGCAGAAATAATTGTTGTTGTCTACCCCATAGAATGTACCATCTGGAGAAATTGCCAGAGCGATAAGTTCACCCGGGTCTCCATCGGTTTTTACTAAAGTTGCGACCTTTGTTAAATTCCCTGTTTCAAGATCAACGGTCATGAGTTCTTCAAGGTAATCAGGAAACTGACTTTTTTCAACCAACGCGTACAAAGTATGACCATTTGGATCGCAAGCTAAGTCATATATTAGCCAATCCTCATTGATTTCCTTTATCGTAGTTGCTTTAAAGAGCGTATCATCATTTGTCAAATCAACTCTGCTGAATGTTACTTTTGATGTTTCCGTCTCATAATCAAAGGCTGGATACGTAAAGGTGTACGCATACCCGTCAATATACTCGGCCGTTTTGTACTCATCTGTGCTGTCTTTGGTCAGCTGCGTCACTGTTTTTATGTCGTCATCGTAGGACGGGAAGGTAACCCAGTGGTACTTATATTCAAAGGTTTCCTCATCCTCGTATGAATAGTACGCAAGCAGATCGGCCTGCGGCATGACAACCGTTACGGTACCACTGTACTCAAATGATCCGTCTTTCGTTTCCGCCTTCACGGTGATGGTAGCCTCGCCTAAGCCGACCGCAGTGATCGTACCAAAATCATCTACAGTGGCGACACTTTCATCAGAGGACGACCATTTCAGCGTCTCGGGCGCCGCGTACCATGGATCGCAGTAAACGGAGAAGGCGTCTGTGTTGCCGCGAACCATGTCCAGATTATCGTCATATAGAGTATCATCAAATAAAGAAAATACTGTAAGCTCGGCATCGTCAGGCAGATCGTAGCCGCGGTTGTCCGGTTTGAACAGGCCCAAAATCATGGCGTCCCCGCCCGGCATCTCGTCAAGCGGTCCCACTTTCTGCATGGTCGGCTTTTCACCTTCATCAAGGCCACTGAACTTATAAAGTGCGCCGCCGTTGCCATTCACACCCGTCCAGTAAAGGCAGTCCTCCGCCTCATCATACGTCATGGATTCATAGTGGTACTCTCCGGGCACAACACCGGTTTTGAGCAATACATCCCCGACCCACAAACCGGTGTCCTTGTCGATGCGCCGCAACTCACCCTTATTGTTCATCCCATAGAGGGTGCCATCCTCACTGAATGCTATGCACGTCACGCCGGTAAGAGTATCAACGACACCCTCTGGAGGTTGAGGCTCTAAAAAATCTTCTAATGGCATCTCTGGATTGAAAGCAAACAGATATTCGCCCGTTTTACCAGCGACGTCCTCCTCGTAGCCATATGCGACATAAACATAATCAGTTGTAGGATCAAACGCCATATCCGTTACAAATCCAGGCAGATCCGTAATGTAACTGCGATCCCAGTCACCTGGCCGTATCCAAACGAGCGTATCACCATATAACCCGGATGCTTCCGCCGCCAGAATGTACCCGTCAACATATTCCGCGGCGTCTAACAGATATTCTTTGAAGTATTCTGTTACGATCGGCTTAACCTGACCGGTGGCGGGATCCACGCTGACCCAGCCGTAATAGGAAGTGTCGTATTTGTCCTCATAAACTTTGTCGTCTACGCGGAAGCCGTATAAGAGCCCTTCATCCAGCGTTGGATTGTTGTTGCTGGTTTTCAGCGAATACGCACTTTCATTAAAAGCGTAGTCGCCTAGGATAATTCCGATATTGTTGCCAACCCCTGTGACATCGACGACAGCGCTGTACTGGATTCCGTCTTCTGTCTTTTGGGCGATCGCGGGGTCGTTGTCGTCCAGGGTCACCTGGCTAAAAATATTGATGCCGTATTTGTCCGTCACATTGATCGCCGCGACGGATAGATTGTCAGACACCGTCAAGAAAAGCAGTTGCCTGCCGTCATCCGTTGTAGCAATCGCCGCATCCTTCAGCTCGGGCGCCTGCGTGTCTACCGTGATATCGGTCTCCCAGACATCCGGCGTATCGGTGGCGTAGTCCAGTTGCGCTTCCACTGACAGCTTGACCTTTGAGTTGTTGGGCAGCGGCGCGCCGCTCGCATCTGTCATATGATAGGTGTCGGCGACATAAATGGAATCGAACGGTACCGTCATGCCGTAGCCTGAATTGTACATCGTCTTGGGGATATTGTAGACGTCGGAACGGAAGAGTTCTTCGCCGGCATCGTCCGTATAGACAATGCTGAGACGTTTGGCGTTGCGCAGCAAAGAGATTCTAATATTATCAATATAGTCCCCGGATCCGTCATCGTTGGGGCTGACGGATATATGCGCTTTATCCACCTTTTCGTCCGGAACATAGGGATTGTAGCCGGGTACCCATCCTGCGGTGCCGCCCATTGCATTCGTGAAAAGCGTGTTGATGTCCTGGCTGCCGCTCGGTGTTTCTTCGTCAGATTCGCCGTAGAGTGTGTAATCATAGCCAAAATCATCCCAGTAGTTGCCGCTGTCAATGGTGGGCGCGGCTGACCAGTCGCCATAAAAGCCCATGAACGGCAGCGAGAGATCCACGCTGTCTTTGTCTTGGGCGGTCAGGAACGTGTAACCTTCTACATAGATACCGTTTGCAAAGTTTTGATCCATGTAGGCTTTGCCCTTGTCGGTAACCTGGATGCTGACTTTTACGGTAACGGTTTTGCCGGCCTCGACGGTCAGGATATTGTTGGGAATCTTGAGCAGTTTTTTGGTGGATCCGTTCAGGTCAATGTCCAGGCCGGTACTGTCCTTCCGATTTTTGTGTACAAGCTCATCGAGATAGGCCTGTACATCCTGTTCGGTCGGTTTGCCCTCCTCCTGTAAGACATCGAACCGGTGGTCGCCCTCCTCCTCGCGCTTACCCTGCGCGATCAGCCAAAGGATGTACGCGTCATGGCTGTTAATTTTGTTGTTCGCGTTGTAATCATAATCCTCAAAGCTGTAGTACGCTTCGGTCTTTACCTTGGCATCCAGCGTGACCGGGGTCATGGACATGAATTTCTGCCCGATTTCCTCGGTTAAGTCCAGGACGCCTTCCGTCTGCACGACCGTGGAGAGCGCGTACTTCAAGTTCTTTGTGCCGAAATTTTCCACCTTAAAGGTATAGGTGTACGCTCCGGTTTTTTGCGGGTCGTCCATCAGCTCCACTTTCGGCACATCGATGCCGTCCACCTGCAGGGTCGCCCTTGTCTGGATGGCGTTGTTGGCATTGGCGACGCCGGCGCCCTGCGAGCGCGGAGAGTAGTACAGATTCTTTTCGCCCTCAAACGGCAGCGGAACCGCCGTACTCATGAGCAGCTTGTTGACAAGGCTGTGCAGCGCGGAATCGGTTTTGACCGGGTAGTTTTTGCGGACATACTCCTGCACCAGAGCGGTGATACCGGAAAAGTTCGGCGCGGCCATGGAAGTGCCGCTCATGACCTCATACTGGCCGTCATCGGCTGTGGAGTAAATGTTGCCGCCGGGCGCGGTAATATCCGGCTCCAAGTGCAGGTCGGGCGTCGCGCCCCAGGAGGAGAACGTGCTCATCCGGCCGGCCTCTTCGTTGGCGGCGGAGCCCATCTTATCCGAGATGAACATCTTGGCGCCCGGGTCGGACTGCAATACTGACACAATCTCGTTGCCTGCCGCCAACGTGATGGAAGCGCACGGGATGGTAGAGGTGCCGCCGGTCAGGTCAAGCCCAATGACACCGGGTTCATTGTTGTAAATGATACAGCCGATCGCGCCTGCGGCGGCGGCTCTGTCGCATTTGTCATAGAAATTGATACCGCCGCCGCGGGAGACCAGGGCAATCTTGCCGGTCAAATCCAGGCCGGCGTAGTCGGCCTCCGTCCCGAAACCGGGGACAACCGCGTAGGGATATTCTTTTCCGGCAATCGTCGCCATCGGTCTATGGTTGCCGCCGGTACCTTCCGAATAAATATACAGTTTATCATGGACAACCAGCCCGTAACCCATGACGCGCAGGTTCTCGACACTCGCTACCGACAATGCGTTGCTGTAGGTACTCGGGGAACCGATCGTGCTGTTATCCGGGTTGCTCGTCAGGTTGGAGTTGCTGCCCCACAAATTGGAATCACCGGAAGTGGCCGAGTTGCCCGCCGCGACGGAAAGGATCGTACCGGTATTGCGCACACTGGCAAACACATCATTGATCCACTGGCTTTCTTCTTGTCCCATTTCGGACGTAAAGCCGGCGTCTGAGCCAAAGCTCATGTTCACAACGTCCGCGTCCAGCAGCAGTGCGTCCTCGATCGCCGCCACAAAATCTTCGGTATAGGCGCCGCCTTCTTCCCCAAAGACTTTCATGATATACAGCTGCGCGTCGGGGGCGACGCCCACGACTTCAGAACTTTCCACCTTGTTCGCCGCCGCAATGCCGGCCACATGGGTGCCGTGGTAGCCCTGTGCATCCTCATGGTTGATCCGCAAATTGGCGTCAACGTAGTTGAAGCCAAACGGCACCTTTGTGGTGCGATACAGATCCGCCACCGTAGCGGACGGCATTCTTTCTACCACATTTAAGCTGGAAAGAACCGCCGCGATTGTGTCTTTGGTTGCCGAGGTATCGGTGAGCTTATCACTCGATAAGGGGGCGAAGCTGGGGTGATCGTCATCGAGACCGGTATCGATCACGGCGATTTTCGTGCCCATGCCGGAATACCCCGCGCTCCAGGCATCTTCCCGACCGATCAACGGACCATCCGAATTGGTGATGGGCATGATGTCGTTATTGGCGCTGGTCTGGGTATCATCTGGCACCGTCGGCTTGTATTGCCTTTGCAGTATGACATTGCGCACACCCGGCAGGGACTTGATCTGTTCAATGGTACCGTACGGAACAAGCGCGGCAATCCCGTTGACAAGCCAGGAATAATGGTAGTTTACCTGCAATTTTTCGCCTAACAGGATTTTGTTCTCAATGGTCGCAATCATGGCGTTCTGCTCTTGTTCCAGAGCGTCCGCCTGTTCTAAGGATGCGGGGCTGGGTTCCGTGTTCGGATCGTTTTCAATCACGGAATAATCGTCCATCTCAATGATAACGCGAACCAGTTCCTCATCGTCCGGGCGCGCGGAATTCAGCTTTTCCGCGAGATCGTTTTTGCTGTTTTCCGCGTCAAAGAGCTGAACTTTGAATTCCGAGCGATCCACACTTTCTGCTTTGACCGGCTCCGCGTTCTCAAGAAGTTTGGCCCGTTGTTCCTGCGACAAAGACGCGCCGCCGTCCTGAATGACAGGTTCCGGTTGGGTGGATTCTTCATTGGCAGGATCTTCCGCATCCGATAATTCGGACAAGATTTCCTCGTATTCGGACTGCGAACCATCCGGCTCTGACAAATCCGGCATCTGAGCGCCCGCGGATAACGCGACGCCGCCCAGGATGGAGAGAGCAAGCGCCAGGCACAGGAAAAGACAGAGAATGCGGTTCTTTTTTCTGGAGCGATCGGCTGCTCCCTCTACCTGCCCGCCATTCGCTTTGACAAGGCGCAAATACCGCACGCCCAGGGCAAGACCCAGGACGCCAAGCAACGCGAGCAAGCCCCAAATTGCCAACAGCGAGTCGTCGGCAGTCCGAGGCACAGTACCCGTTTCGGCACCCGTATTCGATGCTTCCGCGGAAGATTCGTTTTGCTCCGTATTCTCTGAGTCTGTTTGGTTAAAGCCAAACAAACCGCTCTGTAAAAGCCAAGCATACGCATCCGGCCAACCACCGGGCACGCCGGGCATGTTGTTCCAGCCGTTTTCTTGCGGGGGGTTGATCGCGTTCTCGATTTCGTTACCGGATCTGTCGTTATATGTGGACCCGCGCACGAGGATACCGGTTGCCGCGTTGTTTCTTAAGACATCAAAAGTAACGGTAAACAGGGTACCCTCTTTGGGTGTACCCCCCCCCCACGATCCAACTGATCAACAGCTCTCCCTGTTCTGGGACGTTGGCGGAATACATGGTCACCCCTACGGGCTTGACCGCACCGCCGGGATTGTATGTGTCGCCGGCATCTCCCACATGCAGCCTCAGCACGTCGGCATCATAAAAAACGCTGATCAGACCGTCTGTGGATGTACCATCCGTCATGATGGGAACCGTAACCTGACTCTCCATTCCGGTGTTAACCGGATTGTCGATCCAGACATTCACTTTCCGTGTCAGGTCGTCCGGGGTAAAATCCGCCGCCGCAGCTGTCGTGACAGCCAACAGCGCCGCAGCCACGAGACACGCAAGCCTTTTTACAACTTTCACATTCATCCTCCTCCGTGGGTGTTCCTTCTGCCGCATTGAAGACATTCGTTTGTGCCAAAAGATGAAAGCGAGCCCAGGCTCTTCCATAACAGGGTTAGATACCGCGTTACACCACTGTTTTCGGGAACAAACCAATCTCACAAAGCTTCTTAAAAGTATACCATGGCATAAAATGAATTGCAATCTTCATGAAAAATTTTTCCCAAGGGGCCGGGTAGGGTTGCCAGAACCAGCTTCCCCCCCCCACTTGACACCACCGCGGGTTAACGATTGCAATTTAGGGCAAAGAATGCTATAATTGAGTTGTAGGGGGTAAAGGAAGGGCAAGGGTTCCTTTTTTGTCCTGCGCAGGGCAGGGCATAAGGCATAAAAGGAATAGGAAAGAAAGCATAAGAAGAATATGCGCTCGTAGCTCAGCTGGATAGAGTGTCAGACTCCGACTCTGAAGGCCGCTGGTTCGAATCCAGTCGGGCGCACCAACTCCAATGGCACGCAATCCGTTTGCTGGGTTGCGTGCCATTGGATGTTATCGTTATTATCGTTTTTTACTGACTGTTGAGTTCTTTTTGTCGGATCAAGCGTTTCACAATTCGGCTGTGCCGCATCGGCGCGCTAAAAGCGCGGCGCCGGTTTGTAGAACTCAAAAATCACCGCGTCCAGCCCTTTTTCATCGTCTTCCCCGTGGGAAGTCCATCCGATCTTCATGGCGCCCATCCCCTGTGCGAGACGAACGGTCAGGGGGCGCGGGCCGATCTGGTAGGCAATAAACTGCGGGCGCGCCAAAACGTTTAGCAAGGTCCGGCTGGCCACAAAGCCAAGCGCCTTCGATAAGCCTCTGTACCCCTCGGCGGGCATGGCAAGCTGACCGCGCAACAGGGAAGGCGCATTTTTCCGAAACCAGGCCACAATAAAGGGATTAAAGCTCTCCACGCAGACATCCCCCTGGTAACGCTGCAACGCGTCCCAGGTCTTGCGGCAAAGTTCCTCATTTCTGGGGCCCGTCTTCAGTTCCACAATGAGCGGCTGCTGCCCGCTTATCAGGTCCAGCACGTCAGAAAAAAGCGGTATGCGCTGCTCCGATCCGCTCAAAGACAGTTCCTGCAGCTCCTGGTAAGTGAGGTCATCCACGCGCTTAGAGACGCCGCACACCCTATCCAGGGTATCATCATGGAAGACGACAAGCTGCCCGTCCCTAGAGAGCTGAACATCTAGCTCGATGCCGTAACCGGCTTGAATCGCAAGTGCAAAGGCCTGCAAGGAATTTTCCGGAATTGCCTTATCCCGGGTATACAGGCCGCGGTGCGCAAAGCGTCGCCGTGTAAAAGGCGCCTTCTTCTCTTTCGATGCTCTGCCCGGAGCCAGCAAAAAGAGGGGAAGTGCCGTGCCGGCGGCGCATAGGGCAACTACGCTGGATTTCTTCATGACTGATTTTGCCCTCCGTTCTACATCATCAACCACACGAACAGTTGCATTGTAGCATGGTTTGCCAAATGCGTCAATTCTAACGCTTCAATTCTTAAGTGCAGGCCATTTCGATTCCCACACAACAAAGCCGCGGCCGAAGGCGGTGTTCGTCTGCGTGTACAAAGACAAGGGCATCACCGGCTCCCAGCACCCAGGCACCGCAAGGGCTTTAGGCGCATGGTCGCAGACGCCCTTGCGGGGAAAATCGATCTGGTTGACACCTGGAGCGGCATCAAGGATTCACAAAAAAGTGTGTATTGAGTAATGGGTAGGGTTGTGTTAGAATGGATTGTACAAATTTGTGTAGAGGCGTGTTTATTTGTCCATTGTGCGGACATTGCATTGAATGAAGGTGCCTGCGAATGCTTGAAAGAAAAATGACCCCCGTTCTCAAATGGGCAGGCGGTAAGACGCAGCTGTTAGAATCTATTGTTGACAATATGCCCTCTGATTACAATCATTACTATGAACCATTCGTTGGCGGTGCCGCGGTTCTTTTTGGTGTTTCCCCTGCACAAGCGTTCGTCAATGATGTGAACGAACAACTTGTAAATCTTTATACCCAACTGAAAACCGCCGCAGATCGCGTCATTGAGAAGGTCAATGAAATGGACGCGACGCCTTGCACAAAGGAATTGTACTACGCTATCAGGGAACAATATAACGGAAAAATCGCCAATCGTGATTTTGACGCGGAATGTGCTGCGCTGATGATATGGATAAACAAACATTGTTTTAACGGGCTTTATAGAGTGAATAGCAAAGGTCTTTTCAATGTTCCGTATAATAACAAGGTCACCGGAAGATCCATTGATGAAAGCAATATCAGGGCCATATCTGAGTATCTGCAAAAATCTGATGTTACGATAACTTGTCTTGATTTTGAAAAGGCCTGCGATGGCGTTTCATCCGGTGATTTCGTATATTTTGATAGTCCCTACGTCCCGGAAAGTGTAACAGCCTCATTCACCGATTATACAATGGATGGTTTTTCTGTTGCCGATCATAAACGGTTGGCCGCGTTATTTAGGCGGCTAGATGGTATAGGGGCAAAGGTTATGCTGTCTAATAATGATGTTCCATTGGTCAGGTCATTGTATCAAGGATTTCATATACAGTCACTTGATGTAAAGCGCTTGATAAATCGCAATGCAAACAAACGGAAAGGAAAGGAAGTTCTTATAACAAATTATTGATATGGGGAAATTTTTTGAAGGATTAAAGCCCTTTTACTGCAATGATCATGCAGCCTTATACCTGTCAGACACCTTTCAGGCATTAGAAAACATGTTGCCTGAAAAGGTCGATATGATCTTTGCAGATCCACCTTACTTTCTGTCGAATGACGGTATAACCTGCAGTGCCGGGAAGGTTGTTTCCGTGAATAAGGGCGACTGGGATAAAATCGGCAGCGTTGAAGAAAAGCACGATTTCAACAGACGTTGGATTCAATTATGTCGCCGTGTATTAAAGCAGAATGGGACTATTTGGATCAGCGGTACTATGCACAATATTTATTCTGTCGGAATGGCTCTTGAACAGGAGGGCTTCAAGATAATAAATAACATAACGTGGCAGAAAACAAATCCGCCACCGAACATGGCTTGCCGCTGTTTCACCCATAGTACAGAAACGGTGTTGTGGGCACAAAAGGATGATAAAGGGGCTAGACATTACTTCAACTATGAACTTATGAAAGAAATAAACGGTGGAAAGCAAATGAAAGACGTTTGGACTGGCGCGTTAACACCGTCCGCTGAAAAGCGTTTTGGAAAGCACCCAACACAAAAGCCCGTCTATCTGCTTGAACGTATTTTGTTGGCTTCCACGATGGAAAATGATGTTGTGTTAGATCCCTTTTGTGGTTCATCAACGACAGGTGTCGCTTGTAAACACCTGAAACGCAACTATATTGGGATTGACAACAACCGTGAATATATCAATTTGTCAATAGAAAGGCTGAAATACGAATGAACTCAAGGACTTTTACACAATGGCTTTCCACATTTAGACAGTCTATAAACGGGTATGGATATTATACCGATTTTGACAAAGTATATGAAAATACACAACGCATTAAGATTGAGATAAACATTCTCAATTCCCTTGTCGGTTCAAAAGATGTTGAATCCGACTTTGAAGCAATTGTTTCAAAATATCCAGAATGTATCAAGGCTATTCCTATTTTATTAGCTGTAAGGGAAAATGAAATTTACTGTCAAGACGAAAACTGGGCTGTAAACTATCGTTTTGATAGAAAGGATCAAACCATCGAGCAGTACAAGTATTTCATGCGTCATACTGGGCTTTTTGATATGCTTCAAAACCATATTATCAGCAGCTTGTATGATTACGTAACGGGTGTTGAAGTCGGTTTAGGCTCAAATGGTAGGAAGAACCGCGGCGGACATCAAATGGAAGATTTAGTTGAGAACTATTTGAAAAAAGTACATGTTGAATATTACAAGGAAATGTACTTAACGGAAATAGAAAGCAAATGGAATATCGACCTTTCTGCAATTTCGGCTGAAGGCACATCTACAAAGCGGTGGGATTTTGTGGTAAAGACTCCTTCTTTCGTATATGTTATTGAAACGAATTTCTACACAAGCGGTGGGTCAAAACTGAATGAAACGGCAAGAAGCTATAAAATGATTGCAGAAGAAGCGAATGGCATCCCCGGCTTTAAGTTCGTGTGGATTACGGATGGCGGCGGCTGGACAAGCTCAAGACGAAATCTTGAAGAAACGTTCAATGTGCTAACGGATCTGTATAACATTGCTGATATGGAAAACAATGTGTTTGCTTCCCTGTTTAAATAAAAGTGGTCGATTGTAAAATCAGGTTGGGAATACGGCGTGGGCAGCAGTAGCGGAACCGGAGTGGCATAACTCCGGGTTCCATATAAAAACGGATGGTATTTCGCGGGAATTTTAAAAGTCGCTTGATACGGCGGCGCGTTATGGGGTATAATGACGATGGTGATTTGTATGGGACGCGGTTCCTGACCATCATAACTTAAAGAGAGGAGGGCGCCAACATGGAAACGAAAAAGATGCTCCCGATCGGGATGGAAGATTTTGAAAAGCTTCGGATGAAGAATTGTTACTATGTCGATAAAACCGGGCTGATCCGCGATCTCTTGAATAACTGGTCAGATGTCACGCTGTTCACCCGCCCGCGGCGCTTTGGCAAAACGCTCAACATGAGCATGCTCTCACACTTCTTCTCACCGGACGGGGACAAATCGATCTTTGACGGGCTTGCGATTTCCAAAGAAAAAGAGCTCTGCGAGAGATACATGGGAAAGTACCCGGTGATTTTTCTCTCTTTAAAAGATATCGAAGGTGACAATTATCAAGAAGCCTATCAGGTAATGGCTGACCTCATTACAGATGTGGCAGGCCAATTTAACTTTCTTTCTGACAGCGAAAAATTAGATAAATCCGATAAGGGAAGATATGAAAAGCTGCTGAGTGACAATATGCGCAAAAACACGCTCACCGGAAGCCTGAAGCTGCTTTCCAAATTGCTGGAAAAGCACTACGGCAGAAAAGTCATCCTGCTCATCGATGAGTATGACGTGCCTCTTGCGCGGGCGCATGCGAATGGGTATTACGACAAGATGGTCTCGCTGATGCGCAGCATGCTGGGCGCCGCGCTCAAGACCAATTCAAGCCTTGAATTTGCGGTGCTGACCGGGTGCCTGCGCATCTCCAAAGAGAGCATTTTCACAGGAATGAACAACCTGTCCGTGTATTCCATCACGGACGAATGGTTTGATGAATTTTTTGGCTTTACGGATACTGAGGTGCAGGAGCTTCTCTCTTATTACGGGCTGACAGACTGTTACGAAGAGATCAGGCGGTGGTATGACGGATACCGTTCCGGCAGCAAAGGAGTGTACTGTCCTTGGGACGTACTGAACCACTGCGTCCGTCTCAGAAAGAATCCGAAAACGCCACCGCAAAACTACTGGATCAACACAAGCGGCAACGACGTGATCAAGCGTTTTGTCGCAAAGGCGGATGGCAGGACAAGAGAGGAAATCGAAACGCTGGTCGCGGGCGGCACCATCGAGAAGGACATCCGCGAAGACCTGACCTACTCCGAGATTTACGATACCATCGACAACTTATGGAGCCTGCTCTATACGACCGGATACCTGACGCAGGAAGGCAAGACGGATCGGGGAGCATTGAAGCTTAGAATCCCTAACCTGGAAGTCCGGGATGTGTATATAAAGCAGATCCGGGAATATTTTAAAGAGAGCGTCAAAGAAGACACGGAGACACTGGATGCTTTCTGCACCGCCCTTTTGCAAGGCGACACCGATGAAGTGAAAAGATGCTACAACAAATACCTACGCAGAACCATCAGCGTCCGCGACACTATGGCGAAAGAAGAGCGAAAGGAAAACTTCTACCAGGGCGTTATGACGGGAATTCTTGCCGTGAAAGAAAGCTGGAGCACGAAGTCCAACCGAGAGTCGGGCGATGGCTATGCGGACATCCTTGTCAGCCCTGAGCATGGGGACCTCGGAATCGGGATTGTGATCGAGCTCAAGTATGACAGTAACCTGGACAGGGGCTGCAGGGATGCTCTGGATCAGATCGAAAAGAGAAGGTACGCGGAAGAGCTCCTGAATGACGGGATGGAAACCATCCTCAAATACGGCATTGGCTGCTACAAAAAGAGCTGCAGAGTCGTGCTCGGCAATTGAAAAAAGAACCGGAATTCCGCTTGATGGGAAGTGTGTAACTCCCGTGGCGGCTGTTCGGTTCTTGCTTTTTCTCTGTGGAAAAGTAATGACCACCTGGATCTGTGAAGACGCGGCGGATTCCCGTTCGGACATGATCAACCGGTACGCGTTCACCGAGGAGTGCCTGAGAGGAAACTACAGGGAAGATAAAGAGAACGATGACCTGATGTCAGTCGTGGTGCTGCGGCTTGGCAGGAAAGGGGAGAGCAGCGGAAACGACGCCGTCCGGCTTTTGAGATGCTTCTGACAGAAGGATGTATCTGCGGATATTGCTGATGATATCCGGTGTCGTGTCGCTTGAATGGTACGGAATGGAAACGCCTTCATTTCAATTCGTTTTGCAAAAAACTGGATAGTTCTATGGAATTTTGAACGGTTTTTGTTATAGTATTTTCGGGGTGATAGCATGACCGCCACACAGCAGGCGCAGGCCGCCAAAAAGTTTGCGGCGTTTTGGAAGGACAAGGGTTACGAAAAAGGGCAGAGCCAGTCGTTTTGGCTGTCCTTGTTGCGCGACGTCTACGGTGTAGAGCACCCAGAAGCGTTCATCACGTTTGAGGAGCAGGTTCATTTAGACCATACCAGTTTTATCGACGGTACCATTCCCGCCACAAGGGTTCTGATTGAGCAAAAAGGGCTGGGCAAAGACTTAAACGTGCCGATTCGGCAGTCGGACGGGTCTTTGCTCAACCCGTTTCAGCAGGCGAAGCGGTATATTCTGGAATTGCCGGTCTCTCAGCACCCGCGCTGGGTCGTGACCTGCAACTTCGCGGAGTTCTACGTTAACGATATGGAGCGCCCCGGCGGCGAGCCGGAGAAGATTCTGCTGGCGGATTTGGAGAAGGAATACTACAGGCTGCAGTTTTTGGTGGATACCGGCAGCGAACATATCCAAAAAGAGATGGAAGTCTCGTTGCAGGCGGGGGAGCTGGTTGGCGTATTGTATGACGCACTGCTCCAACAGTACCTGCATCCAGACAGAATGGAAACACAACAGAGCCTGAACAAGCTGTGCGTGCGGCTGGTGTTCTGCCTGTATGCGGAAGACGCGGGAATTTTCGGCGGCAAGAGTATGTTCCATGACTATCTGCGCGATGTGCCGGTCAAAGGGATACGGAAAGCCTTGATCGAATTATTTCAAATCCTGGATCAAAAGCCGGAGGATCGTGACCCGTATCTGGCGGATGACAACCCGCAACTGGCGGCGTTCCCGTATGTCAACGGCGGGTTGTTCCGCGATGAGAATATCGAGATTCCCCCGTTTACGGAAGAACTGAAAACGCTGCTGCTCCAAAACGCAAGCGAAGATTTTAACTGGAGCGAGATAAGCCCGACGATTTTTGGCGCTGTATTTGAAAGCACGTTAAACCCTCAGACAAGGCGCAGCGGCGGGATGCACTACACTTCGATTGAAAACATCCACGCTGTCCATGTGGGAACGGATGATGCGGAGCTTTTCAGCCTGTTGGGCACACATCTCTCCGTCCACAGCGGCAAGCACCTGTTCGTCGGTAGCTTTCATGCCTCTTGTACGAAAACAGGAAACATCCGTAATCTTTGCGGCTGGGTCTTCCAAGATTTTGGTGGTGGTTGCTGAAGCGGCTTTCCCAAATACGTCTGAAAATACATCGTCCAGCTTAAAGTTGGAAACGGTGAGGCAGTTCTGAGCGCGGTTCTTCTCGCCGGTGGTGAAACTGGTGAGCTTGCAACGATAGCGTATCAAATCCCGGAGCTGACGAATATCTGCGGGGGGGGGAATAAAACTTCCGGCAACAAGGCCGTGTTTAAAGATGTCGGCGATCCACTGGGCATCCCGCTTACCAGTCTTTTTGCCACGAATTGCTTTCACGTACTTGGGATGAGCGAGAACAATGTTGCAAGCCGTTTCCAAGATGTTATAGATGGGAATCCAATACTTTCCAGTGGACTCCATACATACATCCTTGCAGTTGTTTTCCGATAACCAGGCCGCACATCGTCGCAAATCTCCTGTAAATGTGGAGAACCGCTCACTCTTGTAGGTTGTTACTCCATGGTCATCTGTAGAAGCGATACAAGCAACAATAAAGGACTTGTGGACATCCATCCCACAGCAGATAGGATATACGATTTTAAGCATAACACATCCCCTCAAAACAGTATTTGAGGAGAACAGGCAGGGACTGGACGCTCGTTGAAAGAATGAAGTAGTCTGTCTCTCCAAAGATGAGGTTACAGGGTTCAAAGCCCTACTTATTGGTGCTTGAAAGAGCGTCCGGCACACATAAATATTCAGTCCAACACAAGGTTGAACCTACTCACCTTCACGTGCTCTGTAGTGTGCCTGTTTCCTCAAGCCTATTCTATCAGATTTTTTGTTGCTACGTTAGAGGTACTTGTGTTTCATCCCTTTTGGTGCCTTGGAGCGTAGCGGAAAGGAATGGTCATAAATATGGATAAGTTAACAAACATAAAATATGCTGCAGAAGTGATTCAGCGTGCCATTGAGGAAAGCAGATATAGAGCAGTGAAGAGTGGTAATGCGGAACTGCTTTCTCTCTACTTTGGAATTGGAAAATATGTTTCGGAAAATACCAGAAACGGCTATTGGGGTACAGATGCCATACGCAGCATTTCAATACAATTGCAGAAATCACTGCCAGGTTTGCGTGGATTTTCGGAAAGTAATATCAAAAATATGAGACGATTTTATGAAGAGTGGCAACCATTTGTAAATCGCCAGCCATCGGCTGACGAAATGGAAGTAGACAGTAAATGTTTACTTCTGGCAGTACGCCAGCCACCGGCTGGCGAATTAAACTGGAATGAGTTTCTGTCTCTCAGTTTTACTCATCATATGGAAATTCTTTCAAAAACGAAAAATTACGAAGAACGCGTTTTTTATATACATAACTGCGTAGCGCACGCATGGAATAAATACACACTGAGAGAGTACATTCAGTCTGGGCTTTATCAGAACAGGGAATCTTTGCCAAATAACTTTGATCAAGCGCTTACACCCGCACAGTATGCTGTCAAGGCCACGAAAACCTTTAAGGAAAATTATTTTCTGGATTTCATTAACATAGAGAACCTGGGGGAACCGGACAAGGACATTGATGAACGGGTGATAGAAAATGAGATTGTCAACCATATAAAGGATTTTATCATACATTTTGGCACTGATTTTATTTTTATGGGGAATCAATATCGGATTGAGTTATCCGGTGAGGAAATGTTCATTGACTTGCTGTTTTTTAACCGTGAACTAAATTGCATGGTCGCAGTGGAACTGAAAACTGGAAAGTTTAAACCGATATATTTGGGGCAGCTTAACACATATCTCTCAGTATTGGATGATACTGTCAAAAAGCCACACAAGAATCCATCCATTGGTTTAATCCTTTGCAAAGATATGAACAGTGCGTTTGTGAATTATGTCATTCGGGATTACCGTAAACCAATGGGTGTAGCCACCTATTATACATCCAGAGATATGCCGGAAAAAATGAGGAACGCTTTGCCTGATGTCGAGGATTTGGAGCGACTGTTGGAGTCTTGAAGAATGTCGCAAACATAACAGGAAAACGGTAGGACTTCATGCATTTTTACAGTGCATCTTCTACCGAATGTTAAAAGAGGAAAGGGAGATAATGAGTCATGGGAAAGAAGTTGTTTAATTATGTAATCGGCAACGCTAGTGGATTATTAGGACAAAACCGCCAGAACCCGCATAAAATATGGGCTTCAGCCGGTTTTGCCGCATAAGATTGATTTTTTCTACCCCCCGTACATACCCCATTTTCTACCCTTGCGGCAGGGGGATTAAGACGCCTGTACTTGTCAACAAAAATTGGACACTAAATTTTAAATTTTTGTCACGGCGAGGCGAG
>CAZLMA010000018.1:0-36578 GCA_964560675.1 uncultured Subdoligranulum sp.
ATTATACCACATGTTGCGTAATTCCGCACCTATTTTCCTTCGTGCGGTATTGCCTAAAGAATGCCAAGATAAAAAGGCGTTGCTTTTTAAACGGTGGGACGCTATAATGAATGGTAGAAAAAACGCGCTGCTCCGGCGCGCAAATATGGACAAGGAGGGTTTTTCATGCTGGTAAACGCAACCAATATGATGCTGAAGGCGCGAGACGGAAAATACGCCGTGGGCCAGTTCAATATCAACAACCTGGAGTGGACCAAAAGTATTCTTTTGCAGAGCCAGGCGATGAACAGCCCAGTTATCTTGGGCGTCTCAGAAGGCGCAGGCAAGTACATGACTGGCTTCAAGGTAGTGGCAGCGATGGTGCGCGCTATGGACGAGTCACTGGGGATCACAGTGCCGGTTGCGCTCCACCTGGATCACGGCACCTACGAGGGCACCAAAGCCTGTATCGAAGCTGGGTTTACCTCTGTCATGTTTGACGGCAGCCATTATCCAATAGAGGAGAACGTAGCGAAAACCCGCGAACTGGTTGAGATGGCGCATGACCACGGCCTCTCGATTGAGGCGGAGGTGGGCTCCATTGGCGGCGTAGAGGACGGCGTCATCGGCGCCGGCGAGATCGCCGATCCCGAAGAGTGCGCGCGCATTGCGGCTTTGGGCGTTGATTTTCTGGCCGCCGGTATCGGCAACATCCACGGTCTCTACCCAGAAAACTGGCGTGGCCTTGACTTTGATGCGCTGGACCGCATTCACAAAGCCACCGACAACATACCTCTGGTGCTGCACGGCGGCACTGGCATCCCGGACACCATGATCAAAAAGGCCATCAGTCTGGGCGTTTCCAAAATCAACGTCAATACCGACTGTCAGGTCGTCTTCGCACAGGCAACTCGCGCCTATATCGAGGCCGGCAAGGATCGCCAGGGTAAGGGCTATGATCCGCGCAAGCTGCTCAAGCCTGGCGCCGATGCAATCACGGCCAAGGTGAAGGAAAAGATCGAGCTTTTCGGCAGCGCTGACAAGGCGTAGTGGATCGAATCGATCGCATTCGTCGGAACGCGCGTGGAAGTGTGCGCACTTCCCTTTTATACAAAAATGGCTTGACCCGGCGGCGGTAGCGCTGTGCTGGGCCAAGCTTTTTTTATTTAAGGCGTCCTGCGTTTGGGGCGCATGTCAATTTTCTAGTTTCTCCTGTAAATTGCAATAACGATATGTTTCCCTACGGGAGTAGAACCCAAAAAGTTTGTACCAGACGCAAGCAGCAGCTGTCCTTTAAACGGGACAGCTGCCGCTTGCGTCTTGCGCACCGCACTTGTTGCGTGCTACCTTGTAATGATTTCGATTATTCTGACAGTGGTTATGACCGCGCCGACGGAAGAGAAGAAGCGCGGTGTTGCCTGCAGGGAAGTGTATTATTCAGCAGGCGGCTGCTTGCCGGATTTCTTTTTGCGACGTGCCGCGAATAGCACTGTCGTACCCACAAGACCGACCGCTGAGGCTATCGCCAACGCAGCAATGAGTCCGATGGGGGTCTCATCGCCGGTCTTGGGGATGGAGCCGGAGTCCGGTGTCGCAGTGGGAGTTGTGGTTGGCGTAGTGTGGTCAGGCCACGGCCACCATGGTGGCGGGAAGTGAGTGGATGGATGTGTAGGAGTGGGGGCATCTTTTACAAAGCTTACCGTCTGTTTCTCATCGTCCATATCCTCGTGCTTTGTTATTACGTAGTCCTCCCTGTAAAGGGTCTCAAAGACCACCACGGCATCGCCGTCAAGATCAGAAGCATCGAGATTAAAAGTTTGCTCTACCGTGCCGTCACTTCTCTCGGGCGTAAATGACACGGAGGTTTTGACTTCCTTACCATCCTGCAGGAGCGGTTCACCTGTGGACTTCAGGATAAGCTTCCCTTCAAGGCGGTATTTCTTACCCACACTAAGATTCTTGTAGGACACCGTATCCTTGATCTGCACTTCCTTTTCAGGCATTACCTCGTGCATCCCATCTACGGCTGCATAGGTGTTTATCTCGGCCTTTTTTACATATACAGTTTCCCTTTCATAAGAGGCTACAAGTTCTGTGGCGATGATTTCGGAATCTTTCGACAGGATCTGGAAAACCCGAAGATCCTGCCCGCCCTTGTTAATTGTATTGACGTGCTCAAATACAACACTCTCAGTCCAATCCTCTGTTTCGGGAGTGAAGCTCGTTTTCTTATACTGGATGAGTTTCAATACCTCGGCATACTTTGGATTAGTAAGGATAGCGTCAACCTTTTCCTCATCTATTTGGGCGGGCAGCGAGAACCACTTGCCGTCCGGTTTCCAGTCCTCGTCGCGGCTCTGCGGATCCTCTGACGAGACAGCTGATGCGGTTTCTTGCTTCTCGTACCCCGGATAGGGAATTCCCCAAGCGCTGAAAACTTCCATAACAAGTTCTTCCGCAAGCCTGCCCAGATCGTTATGCTCGTGGTAGTTCTCCTCCATCGTGCAGCCGTTAAAGAGCGCGGGAATCGGGAATCCCAGATCGTAGGTGTCATTTAAAATGACAGAGCGCAGTTCGTACTCTTCATTAGGCTGCAGACCTGCGAGGTACACTTCATCTGTAATTGTCGCATCCGGGTCCTCCATCACCCACTTGGTGCGGCTGCTTAAGTCGTCGTTTTCTTCGCCCGCATAGGCAAATGAATCGAGGGCCGCACGCACATTGGAAAAGGCCGCCTTCGCATCGGACTCTGTATCTGTTTCGGGAACAATCATCCCCATAATTCTTCCGCTGGTCCTGTAACCATCCTGGTTTGCCTCCACTTCCCAGACGGTATATAGAGTTGTAGGCAGATCAAAGATTCTGAGTTCCTGCCCGTGTCTCAGCTGAATTTCGGCTTTGCCGTCCTGAAACTCCACAGAAGATGTTCCATTTTCATACTCCAGTGACCCCTGTTTACCGGTAAACAAGGATTTTTTATATTCGCCGTTCTCCCTCATCTCCCAAAGCTGGGCAAAATGTGGTCCGGTTGTATTTCCTACCAGTATCTTGAATGTCCAGAGTTTGTATCTATCCATTCCTACGTTGACCGTCTTGGATATTCTCAATACTCCGCTTGGAGTCCCGATTGTGACATTGCCGTTGGATCCGATTCCGCCGCCTCTTGCCGCCGAGTTGCCTTTAATAATAAGTTTTGCACTTTCCTCAGCACGCTTGGTCGCATCCTGGGTTGTCACCGCTTTTAATGCGTGGGTCTCGGATGAGGCGGAAACATGGATCTGTTCTCCGGGGTTTTCAGGATCAAAGCGGGGTCTGAAGGGGTCCACCTCACCGATAACATTTCCAAGGATATCGGAATTGTCGCCCGATATTACCCCTCCGTCATCATACCATGCGACTTCCCCGCCGCCAAGCATACGGTCGGCAAGGGTTATGCTTCCCTCGTCTCTGTCCAGAGAGACAAAGTCGTCCCCCGCACCATTATGCTTTTCATCTCCCGCGCTGTTTCCAAAAACTGCTGCGCCGTTAGTGACATACAGCGCCGCCTTACCTGTCGGGCAGAACCAGAGCCCGCCACCCATTGTTGCGGCGGTGTTGCCTGTAATCAGCGCATCATACAAATGCAACGTATACGGCACCTGGGAAACGTAAACTCCTCCGCCATGGCTGGCAGCGGTATTATCCGATATTTCTCCTCCTTTGAGCGTAACGTAGTCAGAATTAACATATATTCCTCCGCCTGTGTTTACGGACCTGTTATTGGATATCTTCCCGCCGTTCATTTCAAACTTGCATATATCATCCTCAGAATTCGCGCCCCCGTCTTTTCCCGCTATGCACACCCCTCCACCGTGGCTTCCGCTAGCTCTGTTAAAACTAATAGTGCCACCGTTCATAATAACGGAGGTGTTTCCAATCAAATAGATCCCGCCTCCTCCTACATCAGAGACATTTTCCGTGATTTTAGCTTCACCGGATATGGTCATATTCGCCGTAGGGTCACCATTCCAAGTGTAAACCAGAACACCTCCTGCACCTATAGTATGATAATCACTTCGATATGCGTTATTTCGTATCTCACCGCCGGACATGTTAAAAGTCGCCTCAGACTCAACAATAACGGGAGCGACCAAATTTCCGTTTTCAAAATTAAAATGACTGATGCTGCCGCCTGACATTTCAAAAGTTGATCCTTTATCCGCGAGCACTGCAGCACTTTGATTTTGGTTACTTATTTTTTTGTCCTTATCCCTTGTTAAAGACCCGCTCTTTAAGAAGAACTTTCCTCCTTTATTTATGTGGACAATATTACCTTTCTGTGAGGAAGTAACCTCTCCCCCCACAAAAGAAAGGTTCCCATCAAATGTCAGAGTTGCACCGGATTCAACGATGAACAGCTCTTGAGCATTTTGCTGCTGCTTGCCGGAGGTAATTGTTCGATGCTCTCCATCATCTTTTAAAACTATATTTTTCCCGCCTGGTATCGTGACAGTTTTGCCTAAAATCAAACTTTCTCCTATAATAATTTCCGTCTCCGTGCCAGGAGAAGCACTGTCGATTTTTGTCTGCAAATCACCTGAATCATCTTCCGCCGGAGTATCATCAGGAACAATGTATTCGACAGTCTTGTCCTTTAAATCAGCTACACCCGATAAAACATTGTCCATACATCCTTGAGATCCATGTACAATAAGCTGAAAAGTTGATGATGAAAACGTCATCCAGTCAAATGCATCAGAGGCAATGGTTTGGCATTTATCGCCCATGAACTCAATTTTGGTAACTTTGTCTAACGAAGTGCCAAAAGCATTTGCGCCTATACTCTCCACATTTGCGCCGATTGTTATTGTGGAGTAGGTCTTCATATAAAAGGCCTTTTCGCCAACTGAAGTAACATTGTAGGTTTGCCCCGAATAAGCTACCGTATCCGGTATGATGATATTCCCTCCGGGAATAGTAACTACACCTGTTGCGGTTGCCGCAAGGGTCGTATCATCCAGAGTGTATTTGAGATTGTCAATCTCAATGTCTGTGAGGGTCGCCCTGGCAGGGGAGAATCCACCCGCCGGCGCTGGTGTTCCCTCTTCCACGGCATCAAAAATCTCCCCGCTGTCATCTGGAGCGGGGGTTGGTTCCTCTATCGAGGGTGTTTCCTGCGGCTGGTCAGTTTCGTCGAGGGAATCCACATCATCTTGGGATTCAGGGGTTTTCTCGACAGGGGCAGATTCTTCGGAATACAAGTCTTCGCCTTCCGGTGTTTCAGAGGAGGTTTCAACTTGTGAAGTACTCCCCGCAGAATTTTCCGCTGCACTTGACATGAGTGCGCCGAAGTTTAACGTCCCGGCCATCATGCAGATGCTAAGAAGCAATGCCAAAGGTTTTCCCAATTTGTTTTCCTTTTTGACGTGCTTCATGATGTCTCCCTCCGACGAGATTAGATGCTCCTGACCTTTTTTAGCAGGTTAACATTATGAGCAAGTTCATTAAAAGACGTAAGTGCTTTTTTCCCTGTTATGCAGGAAAAGTTTATCGTTTTCGTTTTAAACGTTTTATTCTTGAGCTATTTTGTCATACGCTTTCGCTTTTTCGTTTACGGTGTCCCAGAACTTGCGGCTGGCCTTAAACACCGGCTTATAGCCAGCGGTAATCAGGTATTCCTTTTTGGTGCGTGGACTGCGCACCAGGCGCGCGCTGTCCTCTCGCAGCGCAAAGATCCCAAAGCCGGTAAGATGGACGGCCGTTTTTTGGCAGAGATTCTCCTCTATGATCGCCAAAAACGTATCCATAACCTCTTCCGCTCGCTCCTGCGTCATCCCCGTGCGCCGGGCAAAAAGCGGTATCAGGTCTTTCCTGTATACGTTCTTTTCGCTCTTCATAGCTGTCCCCCCTGCCGGAGCCGCCTTAGAATGTTTCGGAAGCCGCCTTTTAAAGGCAGGCAACTGCCTGTGTGAGCACGGCCAAAGGCCTTGCACGGCAGTTTATCGCCTTATGGGTAAAGTCTTGCACGCCGGTCTCGCTCCCCACAGACTGTCGCAGAGTTACATCCTCTGCGACAACGTATCTACCCTTTCATATGAAAATATTAGCACCTGAATACCGAATTTTCAATAGAAAAATTGAAAAAGTGAAAAATTTTCTGGCAATACAGTACAATTTCGTGGCCATGAAAACAGGATAGATGGCTGCATTGCATGTATTTTGGTCGTACAGCAAGCGATAAGGGGTCAAATAAGCAGTCAAAACTGCTGGCAAAAAGTCAGGCTGCAGCGTTCTGTATTGATCCATGAAAACAACGCAAATACGTTTGAATTATGACAAAATGGATGTGGAAATATCGCGCATTGATAGCTGCCGAGAAAAAACGAACGCAATCTATAAGCAGTCAAATAAGTGGTCAAACGGGTAAAAATGACAAAAAAGAGTCAAGTGAGAAGAAAATTATCAACGTTATAGCGCTGAATTATTTTTATAACTGTCCTTAAAATGCAAAAGTGTCGCAGAGGATGTAACTCTGCGACAAAATTTTTTAGTATATTTACGTAATAACGTTATTTTACCGCTTGTTTATGTTCCCTGTACAGTAACATTAAGCAAAATATTATGGATGAGGGTGTGTCTGTTGGGAACTTATCCGGAGTACGAATACGCCAGAACCATGGATCTCTACGCTCTCAAAGGCGGGCAGGCAGTCCGACATATCCGGTATGTCCTGCACCTTCCGCTTCCTGCCGCCTGGTTTACCGATCGCCTTTTTTGCCGCCTGCGCCTTCTTCGGCCTGCCCTGCCAACCTAACCCCCGGAGCTTATCACTTTTGTTCTAAAGGAAGGCACAAAAAAAGACGAAGCAGACGCTTCGCCTTGTCCGCAAACCTGACAGACCGCTCGGGTCGCTCTCCTGCGTTGCCCTATCCTGCCTGTCAGTAAAGCGCTTCTATTATACCACGGATTCATCCTGTGGATTTCAAGCAATCAAATGTTGTCCGAAATCTTGGGTAGACATCAATACAGGCACACATTCAGAACTTTTCAACAAATGAATGAAAAGCAAAGGAGGACGGGCGGCCTTCATAGACTTCCCGTTTCATCTGTTGACGATTTCATTGTGGTGGATCTTCTCATTGCACGTGCGGTACAGACTCATTAGGTTCTCCGGGTCATGCGGCATGGCAACGCCGTGTTTTGGGGGGTGATGTTCCAATCGCGGGATGTTCTTCCGAAAAGATTGCATATGTAACGCCTTCCGGGTATAATACTCTTCAGTTTTTGATTGTTGGCGTCCCTGTGTTCCACAGAGAAAAAGCTCCTGAACTCCGGCAGAGGTTCGGGAGGTAATGACAAAATCGGGTCACTTTGGCTACAGTACGCAAATTTTACACGGAGAATGGAAAGGAACGGATCCTAAAATGAAGATAACTGGTTTTACTCGCCTATTCGCACTGCTGTTCTGCGCGGCGATGCTTTGTTCCTGTGCCAAGACCCAGGCTAACGATCCAGGTAGTGTAAACCCGGAGCCGACCTCAACACCGATAAGCACATCGGTGGAATCCGGTGCTGAGGAGCCGGAGGCTTCCTCAGCGCCGATGAGCACACCGTCCAACGTAGAGCAGGAGAGCACGCAAAATCAGCAAATCTCCGATGGCACGGAGCAAAATTCTCCCGCACCGGAGCAGGCAACCGCTCAAAGTGCGGGAACATCGATGTGGAAAGAATATACGGATCTTTCCTTTTTGACACCGGAACAGCAGGAACTTTACAAGAGGGCGTACAATCTCTACGTTTCTATGCAGGACGGTGCCATAAATTTAATAAACATGTATGACCAGATCCGACTGGTAGAGTCCGGTGGTGAGATTGAAGATCGCAGATATATAAGCAGTGGGTCACAGTTCGTCGGCGACCTTGTGCAATATGAGCTTTTCGATATTCCATATGACGCATTCACCGCCATGATGCTGGAGACCTTTGACTCGGGCTATCTTAATCATAATTTACACTACAACCAAAACTATATCAATTATCAGGGCCAGCTTGCCGCCAATTGTGAATACTATGTGCCTTCGGTGGCAGGAGCACACCGTTGGGTCTGGGAGGAAAACCCTGATACATACCGCTTGGTGAGCAGCGATGAAGTGGAAGTCCGCTTTATTCTTGTCGCGCATTATGACTTCGATGAAAGATTTCGTGGCCCAAATAGTGGATCTGTAACCCCGTGTAATGTATACACTATTGAATATCCGATCTGTTTTGAGAATACGCCGGATGGGTGGCGGGTTACCGAGTTCCACTCCTACTTTGACGGTTAACCAAAATGTAACCATCGCTATCTTGAAAAGCAGGGATCCCCGACTTTACAAGGCACATTTCTGAAATTTTTGAAACTTTACTGAATAGCAAATTGCAATATCAAGTGGAGCATTTTTGAAATGGGAAATCCCTGAAAAATCCGGTAGAATGGCCATACCGATGGCAGGGATGTCCATCCCTGCGTGATTGCCATACAACATAAGGCGAACTTGCTGTCGAGGCCGCGGAAAGCGCCCCGTAAGAGTTGCCTTGACAGCGAATTCGCTTTATGCTGGATCGTGAATTTTAACGAGGATACGAATGCCTCCGGTGCTTATGAGCTGGAATCGGCAGCACAATAGGTATTACTCTGCGACCGTTGCCCAATATGACAAACGCGCCGCAGGATCCGCCTTTGCGATTGCACGGTTGCATGGAGGGTTTCCAGGATAATAGGGGGTGTGCATCATCAAACCGCTGTCTGTACTGGGCGGAAAAAAACTGTTTCTGTTGGACATGGATGGCACGCTATACATCGATCAGACACTGTTCAAAGGCTCTGCCAACTTTCTGCATACCGTGAAAAAGTACGGAGGTACCTATTTCTATCTGACCAACAACTCCTCAAAATCGGTGGACGCCTACATCCAAAAGCTGTGCGGCATGGGCATATCCTGCGTGCAACAGGATTTTGTAACATCCACCGACGCCCTGATCGCCTATCTGTGCGGGCATACACCTTATCACCTTTGCTATGCATTCGGCACGAAAAGCTTCCGCGACCAGCTTGCTCAGGCTCAAATTCCCGTGACGGATCACCTGTGTGACAATATCGACTGCCTACTAATCGGGTTTGATACAGAGCTCACCTTTCAAAAAATCGAGGACGCTTGTATTTTGCTTAATCGAGGGGTGGATTTTATCGCCACCAACCCGGACTGGGTCTGCCCCACAAGGTACGGCTATGTGCCGGATTGCGGCAGCGTATGTGAAATGCTGTTCCGGGCAACAGGACGTCACCCGCTGGTGATCGGAAAGCCGCAGCCTGCGATGGTACAGCTTGCTGTTCAGCGCGCAGGGATCCCTCCAGAGCAGACGGTTCTCGTGGGGGATCGTTTATACACCGACATCGCAGCCGGGGCAAACGCAGGAATTGATACCGTGTTCGTACTTTCGGGGGAGGGTACTGCGCAGGATTTGCAAGCAAGTTCCGTGCAGCCAACATGGGTTCTACAGGACATCGGCGCGCTGCTCGATATCTGGGAACAATATCAGATGCGCGACGTTCCATCTCGCTGAGAAGCCGTGGCTTCCGCTATGCACGCTCTTTCGCCTGCAGCGTATCTCTTTCTGGCTTTTCATCACGCAGTTTCTCTTTGCGATAGATTTTCTCTAAAAGCCGAAAATCGATAGGATCGGATGTTTTTTTCCTCCATTTGTGGTAGAATACAACGTAGGGTTACATTTTGCATTCCGCAGATGGAAGGCAAGGCAAGGCAAGGTAAGGATCTTCTTTTTATAATTTCCAAAAACTTGTTGCAGAATGCGGCAATAAAATTATAATTTTATGCAGGGAGAGACAGCGACGGTGAAAGTGTTCAACAACTATTATGAAGCCGTCTACCACGGCAGTGTGGTGGCCCTTTCCGGGTATTCAGGAAGATATGGGCTTTCCTCCAGCATATTGGCTTATGTGTGCTTTGGAGGTGCGACCGGCACCATCAAGGACGGCGTCGCTGAGGCGATGCTTGCTCTCGCAGCCAATCGCGGGGATCTCAAACCCGGTATGCCAGTAGTGGAAGCCAGCTCTGGAAGTTTTGGTGCCGCCTTAGCAATTGCATGTGCGGTATCCGGCCATCCCTGCATCCTTGTGGTACCCAGCAGTCTTCCGGTGACCCGAAGAGAACATCTGCAAAGCCTCGGCGCGCGCATCGTGGTCTGCAGCGGAGGCGGTCGGAGAGCACTGGAGCAGCTCGCCCGCGATACCGCCAAACGCTTCGGTGGCTATTTTACCAATTATTTTGCGAATGATGATAATCCGGAATTCCACCGCCGTGTAACCGGCAGCCGCATTCTGCACGCTGTCGGTGACAAAATTGACGCCATCGTCGCCGGTGTAGGCAGCGGGGGAACAATCACCGGGGTGGCGGAATGCTTAAAAGCATGGAATTCCATGATACGCGTCGTAGCAGTAGAGCCCAGCGAATGTGCAGCGATCAGCGGCGGATTTTTGGGACATCATGGAATAGCCGGTATCGGGCCGGGCTTCGTACCGGAAAACTATAACCCTTATGTGGTCGATACGGTTCTGCCTGTCAGTACCACCGACGCCGAGCGAGCGGCCAGAGAGGTACTGGCCTATGATGGGATTCCAGCTTGCTCCAGCGCCGGCGCAACACTGGTGGCCGCCCTGGAGCTTATGAGGCGGGGCATGTGTAAAAGCCCTGTCTGCCTCTTTGAAGGCCGCAAAACCTACGAATAAACGGCAGAAAGGACGTGAAACTGTGAACAATCAGAAACGGCAAGACTACATCAGCTGGGATGAGTACTTTATGGGCATCGCCTTGTTATCCGCACAGCGCAGCAAGGATAACAACAGCCAAGTGGGAGCTTGTATCGTCAGCCCGGAAAACAAAATTCTTTCCCTCGGCTACAACGGAATGCCGATCGGCTGCAACGACGATGACATGCCTTGGGGACGGGAGGGCGACGAGCTTGAAACGAAATACATGTATGTATGCCACGCAGAGCTCAACGCGATACTAAACAGCGCCCATCACGATCTATCCGATTCTCGGGTATATGTAACGCTGTTTCCCTGTAACGAGTGCGCCAAAGCCATCATCCAAAGCGGTATCAAAGAAGTTGTGTATCTCAGCGATAAATACCACGATTCCCCTTCCAGTATCGCAAGCCGCAGGTTGTTTGACACCGCAGGTGTAAAATACCGCGTTTACAATCCGAGCCATCGAGTGTTAACAATACACTTGTAAAAGCCCCCACTCCGATGCGCCTGCCGGTCTGCCGGTCAGCCATCCGCCTTTTGAAAGCGGATCCACTCGGTTTTGGCGGCCTTGCACAAGGCAAGAAGAAACACTGCTGATCCTTGACGGTTCGCCCAAGAAGCAAAGAAAAGTTCATAGGAATTGCAAAAGCTGCAATGTACTATTCCGCTTCGTTCGGCCGTATGATCACAGCGCGACTTCCCATCTCCCGGTAAATATTGGCAAACTTGCCTCTTGTTACACTTGCGGTATGCGCAAGGGGATCGGTTAGGTAAAGTCTGTTATCGTCATAACCAGTCAGTACGAGACAATGCAGATTGAGATACGGCATGCTGCCATCCGGCAGGGTAAAACTTTCCACGTAGCGAGGCTCTTCAAAATCCTGCGTGACCCAGACAAGCACGGGAATCCCTTTCAACAGATACCGCTTGAGATCCGCCAGGCTGTCACCGGAGACGTCCTGCGCCTTCAAGTGGGTCTGTCCGGTGTCAGCAAGATACTGGTTGACAGCCTTGACTACCGGATCGGTCATACAGTAGTATCCGATTTCACCCTCACGCGGACTGCCCATATAGGCCTTTTCGGGATCAGTTTGCTGATACTCTTCATTTTTGGGCAGATAATGATCCGCCAATGTCAGCTTGTCGGCCGATACGCCTAGATAATTGAGCACAATCGCCGCTGACGTAATTTCACAGCCGTTTGGCAGCTCCGGGTTCTGGGGTATGACCGGAACAACCAAGCGGACTGTACGGTCAGCAATAGAATCGCGCAGCTTCGCAAGGCCATGGAAGCGTGCAACGGTATCCACCAATTCTTTTTGGTTCGTCGTAAGGCCCGGCGCAGCAAAAAGCGCACCGTCGATTTCTTCTTGTGAAGCAGGATCCGAATCCGCATAGATTGTGCCATCCGCCAAATCTGGTTGTACTCCTGAGAAATTTTCGCGCAAACGCGCGGAAGGATCCGAATCCTGCCGCACGTTTTGCGTTTGCCCCACAGCCTTATTTTCTTGTAAATTCGAATCCGAAACCAGCGCAGTCGTATCCGCGCAGCCAAAGAGAAATCCCGTCAGCAATAGTGCTACCAAACTGCACTCAAGCCTCGCTTTATTCCACACAAACCGCACCCCTAAATATCCGCGGTGTCGATATCGGCCCCGCGGATATACGTGTTTATAACAGTAAATTTACCAAAGGTTGACGACCTCGTTGTACAGTCCCTCGTAGCTTTTGGCGGAGCTCGCCCAACTGAAATCGCATGCCATCGCGCGCTCGATCAGAACTTTCCAGCCTTCTGGCTTCCAGTAGCCCTCTTTGGCGCGCCAACATGCCTGGAACAACTCATGCGCATTGTAGTTTGAGAAGGTAAAGCCGTTTCCGAACCCATCACCTGAATCTTTGATGGAATCTTTAAGTCCGCCTGTCTCACGCACCACAGGAATCGTGCCGTACCGGCAAGAGATCATCTGCGCCAGTCCACAAGGTTCACTTCTCGACGGCATCAAGAAAATATCGGCGCCGGAATAGATGCGCTGCGCCAACTTTGCATTGTATCCGATGTACACGCCGACCCGGCCGGGGTGGCGGGCAGCCAGTTCATTGAAGAAGTTTTCATACTGCGCCTCGCCGGATCCCAAAACGACCAACTCAATACCTTCCTGGGTAAGGCCCTCGGCAATCGTCTTTACCAGATCCACGCCTTTATGCCCGACCAGCCGCGTCACCATCGCCATCACAGGACTTCCATCTTTGTCCAGATGCATTTCGTCCTGCAATGCCGCTTTGCAGGCAGCCTTTCCCACTTGGAATGTCTCGGAATCATAGTTTTTGACAATGTCGGGGTCAGTGGCAGGGTTAAATACGGTTACATCGATACCGTTCAATATGCCGCACAGTTTATACTGCTTGTGTCGCAAAAGACCATCCAGTCCGTGGCTGAACCAGGGATCCAAAATCTCCTGCGCATAGGTTGGGCTGACGGTTGTGATTTTATCGGCGGTCTCAATGGCGCCTTTCATGAAGTTGGCACATCCGTCGTACTCTACAACATGCGCGTCCCGCATACCGATTCCGCAGGTATCCTCAAGGATGTCCAGGCCGTACTTGCCTTGATAGGCAATATTGTGGATGGTGAATACTGTTTTGATCTGGCTGAATTTTTCCAGATGACGGTAATATAGGTTTAGATAGACCGGTGTGAGTGCCGTCTGCCAATCGTTACAGTTGATAATGTCCGGTTCGAAATCCGTATAGAATAGCATTTCCAGGATGGCACGGGCAAAAAAGGCAAAGCGCTCTCCGTCATCATAATAACCATATAGGCCGCTGCGCTTAAAATAGTACTCGTTGTCGATGAAATAGAAGGTTACACCATCTCGGACACATCGAAACAGCCCGCAGTATTGGCTGCGCCAACCAACCGGAACGCTGAAGTTCGTCAAATATTCCAGCGAATCTTTAAACTTGAGTTCTTCATAGAGCGGCATGACCACGCGGCAATCGACGCCGTCGGCAGCCAGAGCTTTGGGTAAAGCGCCGGCAACATCCGCCAGGCCACCGGACTTGGCAAAGGGAGCAGCCTCACTGGCTGCATAGAGAATTTTCATCACACAGCACCTCCTGGACATGGTTAATGGGATCTGCAGTACTCAAACCGTATGCTTTTTAGCCACATAAACCGGGAAAGTGTCCGTACCAGATATCTTTTTGCCCGCCGTAATGTGTACGTTCTTATCCGCCACCACATAGTCGACACAGGCATTCTCTTCGATAACGGTATCCTGCATCACGACGCAGTTTTTAACAACAGCACCCTTTTTGATCTGGCAGCCACGGAACAGGATACTGTTTTCGACTGTACCCTCGATTACACAGCCGTCCGCCACTACGCAGTTCTTTACATGACTGCCAGCCACGTAGCGCGTAGGGTTGTCATCCCGGATTTTCGTATAAATCGGCGCTGCTGGATCGAAGAGCTGTGCCATCACACCGGGTTTCAACAACTTCATGTTTTCATCAAAGTAGCTCTTCATATCGGTAATACGGGCAACATATCCGTCAAAGCGATAACTTTGCACATTGAGCAATTTGATATTGCGTGCCAAGATATCCCGTTCAAAATAGATGAGTCCCCTTGCAGCCGCGCTGCGTACCAGTTCAATCAGATTCTCGCGCTCGATCACATAGATGTTCAAAGAGAGATTTTGCACGCCGGGGCGGTAGTCATTGGAGAGAAGTTCCGTAACGCGGCCGTTTTCATCCAATGAGATGGTGTAATTATCGTTGCGGGCGCCCTCAGGTATTTCAGAGCGGTTATAAACCATCGTCACATCGGCCCCGCTGGCGATATGTGTGTCAATTAGCCGGTTAAAGTCAAAATTGAGCGCATTGCAGGCATCGGAGAGAATCACATACTTCTCCTTCTGCTCCTCCAAAAATGGCAGAATGCTCCCCAGCGCATCGACACGACCGGAATACATCTTGACCGTGCGATCGGCAAACGGAGGCACAATATTGAGCCCTCCGTGCTTTCGGGTGAGGTCCCATTCACGGCCTGCGCCGAGATGATCCATTAAGGAATGGTAATTGCGGCGCACAATAATGGAAACATTATCGATCCCGGAATTGGCCAGACTGGACAATACAAAGTCGATCATGCGGTACCGTCCGCCAAACGGGATAGAAGCCATGGAACGCTCTGTCACCAAATCGGGAACCAAATTGTCATACGTATTGGCGAAAATTATGCCCAGCGCATTGTCGTTATTGCTTACCATTGTTCCTCACCATCCTTCACGTCGCTGGATATCATTGCTTTTGGACCAATGACCGCACCGGCGCCGACGGTCACCCCGGATCCGATGGTAGCTACATCTCCCGGATTGACAATATCCAGCCCGCCTTCCGGCATTTGCCCTACCTTCGCACCCTCTCGGATCACAACATTCTCTGCAACGATGCAGTGGGCAACGTGAGCGCCCGCCTTGATGGTGGTATTGCCCATCACGACCGCTCCCTCCACAGTGGCGCCGTGTTCCACAACTACACCCGGGAACAGGATGGAATCTTTTATGACGCCATGCACACGGCAACCTTCTGTGATCATACAATTGGAAATCTCGGCATCGGCGCCAATCGTCTGGCACGGCTGACCAGAGTTGCGAGAATAGATTTTCCAGTCTTCATCAAACAAATTGATACCAGAGTGACTAGGGTCGAGAACCTCCATATTGGCCTGCCAGAGACTTGAAATGGTTCCGACGTCTTTCCAATAGCCCGCGAAACGGTAGGCGTACATTCTGCGGCCGTCTTTGAGCAGATTGGGGATGATGTTATTGCCAAAATCGTTCTCGGAATTGGGATCCGCCTCGTCTGCGATCAAGTAGCTGCGCAAAATATCCCAGTTAAAAATGTAGATACCCATTGATGCGAGATTGCTCTTCGGATTTTTCGGCTTTTCCTGGAATTCACTGATCTTATCGTCGTCATCCGTAACCATCAACCCGAAACGAGATGCCTCACTCCAGGGGACTTCCATTACTGCAACGGAAAACTCAGCGTTTTTCTCTTTGTGGAAACGCAAAAAATCGCTGTAATCCTGCTTGCAGATCTGGTCTCCGGACAGGATAATCACATACTGTGGATCGTAGCGGTCAATAAAAGAGATGTTCTGGTAAATCGCATTGGCGGTACCCTTGTACCAATCGGATCCGGATGCCTGCTGGTAAGGAGGCAATACATGGACGCCGCCGTGCAAACGGTCAAGATCCCAAGGCTGGCCGTTTCCGATATACTCGTTTAAGACAAGCGGCTGGTATTGCGTTAGGATGCCGACCGTATCGATATCGGAATTGACACAGTTCGACAGCGGAAAGTCAATAATCCGGTACTTTCCGCCGAATGGTACCGCCGGTTTTGCAAGCTTCTGGGTCAGCGCATAAAGCCGCGATCCCTGACCGCCTGCCAGTATCATCGCGATCATTTCTTTTGCCATGGTAGGTCTCCCCTTCTTTTCTCGGATCACAAGAACTGTTGTTTTACGTTCTGGGCTGTTCTTTACGTTTTGCAGAAGCGGAATTCTTTGTGCTCATCGTTCTGTGCGCGGTTGTCGTTTTTGTGGATTTTCCCTGCGCGGCTTTCGCCACCTCTCCGTTCGCAGCCTTGTCTTTTTGCACCGATCTTTTGCGCTGCGCCGGCACCGATAAATAAATGGTGGAGAGCGGTGGCAGCGTTATGGAAATATGCTGATCAAAACCGTGCATAACGCCCTTTTGGCTGCGCAAAGAACCGTTTGTGAAGCCAGAACCACCATATTTCGCGTCATCGGAGCTCAGAACCTCTTTATAGGTACCGGAAATCGGTACACCCATTTGGTAATCTTGCCGGAGTACCGGATTGAAATTGCAAACGATCATCACCATCTTTCCGGAAGCATCGCGGCGAAGAAACGCGATGACACTTTGCTGGTTGTCATCCGGCACAATCCATTGGAATCCTTCCCAACTGTAATCGATCTGCCACATCGCAGGATTGGCTGTATAGAAGTGATTCAAATCCATGATGTAGCTCTGCAGCTGTTTGTGTTTTTCGTAATCCAGAAGCATCCAGTCTAATTGCTTTTTTTCATCCCATTCGATGAACTGACCAAACTCCTGACCCATAAACAACAGTTTTTTGCCGGGGTGCGCCCACATATAGCCAAAGAAAGTACGCAGATTCGCAAACTTTGTCTCGTAGTCGCCCGGCATCTTGTTGATTAGGCTGCACTTGCCGTGCACGACCTCATCGTGACTGATCGGCAAAACAAAGTTCTCACTGAAGGCATAGAAAAAACTAAACGTAACTTTGTTGTGGTTTCCGGCGCGAAACAGCGGATCCGTTTTCATGTAGCTGAGCATATCGTTCATCCAGCCCATGTTCCACTTAAAGTTAAAGCCAAGTCCGCCGTCTGCCGGGGGTTTTGTAACCATCGGCCATGCCGTGGATTCTTCCGCGATCATCATCTTCTGCGGATGCCTGCCAAGCACCACACCGTTGAGTTTGCGCAAAAAAGCCACAGCCTCCAGGTTTTCTTTTCCGCCGTTGCAATTGGGTTCCCATTCGCCGTCCCGACGATTGTAATCCAGATAGAGCATACTGGCAACGGCATCTACGCGCAGGCCGTCAACGTGATACATATCCACCCAGAACAGCGCGCTGGAAATCAAGAAACTCTGCACTTCCCCCATACCGAAATTGAACACCGCTGTTCCCCACTCTTTGTGCTCACCACGCCGTGGGTTCGGATCCTCATAACAGGGATCTCCATCAAACCGGTACAACCCGTAAGCGTCCTTGGGAAAATGGGCGGGAACCCAATCAAGAATCACGCCGATTCCTGCGCGGTGCATCTTATCGACAAAGGACATAAAGTCCTTGGGTGTGCCATAGCGGCTGGTCGGCGCGAAATAACCGGTACACTGATACCCCCAGCTGCCGTCGAAAGGATACTCCGCGATGGGCAAAAGCTCTACATGCGTATACCCCATTTGCAGCAAATAAGGCGCTAACTGATCCGCCACTTCAGAATAATTATACGGGCTGCCGTCTTGCCGCATACGCCAGCTGCCCATTTGCAGTTCATAAATGGACACAGGGGCATTGATTACATCCCTTGTTCGTTGCTCCAGTTGCCAGGCATCGTCACCCCAACAATACCCCTCGAGATCATAGACCTTGCTGGCATTGGCGGGCCGGGTCTCGGTATGAAAGGCATAGGGGTCAGACTTAAAAATCTGTTCTCCGCTTTGGGTCGTAAGACAGAACTTATATACGGCATACTCTGCCACATCGGGTACATACAACTCCCAGATCCCATCCTGCGGATTCTCCATAGGGTTGGCATTTGGGTTCCAGCCGTTAAAATCACCGACCACGGAAGCAGCCCTTGCGTGGGGGGCCCAAACGCGGAAAAGAACGCCCCTTTTACTATCCTGCTCGACGAAATGCGCGCCAAAATAGCGCTGCGCTTGCTGGTTGTTCCCTTCATGAAACAAAAAAACTGGCAAATCGTCATTTTTTGTACTGGCAGCTGACTCGCTCACGATACTATCCCTTTCTTCTGTGGGCAAAGAAGTGGCATCCGCTTGCTTCTCTCATAAAGTAGTTTACCTATTCTTGAACAAAATTTCAAGTGGTATTTTGCGAATTTTAGGCTATTGCGCTGTATAAAAAACAAGTGCAAACAAGCTTCCAAAACTCTTTATTTTTGGCTATTTCTCTCGCGATGCGGCTGTTATATCGGCGTTGCTGCGCCCCTCCCTGATTTCGAACGGCTCTGCCAGCATCAAGGCACAAAGAGGGGTGTTGCGACATATCCAAGCAAAAGCGTGTGGGCGTTATGCATAAAAAAGAAGGTTCGTCACACCCCTGAAGTGATCTCCAGCACACTCGGGGGAGCTTTCCATCCGTAGGCAGAATAGAAAGCCTCGACATCCTTCGTCCCATTAACAAACCGGGCTTGTTCCAAGCGCTTTGTTTGTTTGTTATAAAAGCCGATCGTCGCCTCACCAGTGCAGATGCTTCGTTCTAACCGTACATCTTCCATCCCAAAGCCTGGTGGCGCCACAAGTTTGCCTACGGCATCTTCTTTATGAAAAAACATATCGAAAGTAATCCCCCTGTTTGTCATTCACGTTGCCTTTGCGCCGTCAACATCCTTGCGCCAGCCATGCGCTCTTCTTTTTTTGCCGCCCAAATCCCAGGATATTACACTATCTGCGCAATGGTTGGATATCGTAAATTGAATGGTACACAAAACTCCGCCACTGAGCCAATGCCGCGCGGCGGAGGAAACGGTAAACATTCTTTGCGATCGCAAGCGGACGCCTTACACCAATTCAATCAAAGCGGTGGGCGCAGCATCTCCACGCCGTACACCGGTCTTGATGACACGCGTATAACCTCCGGTGCGCTCCGCGTATTGTTCGCTGTACTCATCAATGACCTTCTTGGCGACACTTTCTTTTGTGATATAGCGGAAAATCTGCCGCTTCGCATGTAAATCTTTGCGCTTTGCCAGCGTGATCATTTTCTCTGCCATAGCACGCACCTCTTTGGCGCGTGCTACGGTGGTATTGACCTTACCGTATTCGAACAGATATGTAACCATACCGCGAAGCAAAGCGTTCCGACTGTCGGTGGGACGGCCAAGCTTTCTTGTACCGGGCATTGAAACCACTCCTTACGTTATCAAGATGATCGTATATCTTTTACACGATTGAAAAAATGCATTCATCAGATCGCATAGAAAAAGCCGGAAAAGAGAATTCACAAATCTTGATGTCATTGCAAATTGGTCGTTGGAAGGAAAATATCAGTCAGTTTTCCTCTTCTTTTGTCAGGGTCAGGCCCAGGCTGTCCAATTTCCCCATGACCTCTTCCAGACTTTTTCGACCAAGATTTCGAACCTTCATCATTTCATCTGGCGTCTTTGATACCAAGTCCCCTACATTGTTGATACCGGCTCGTTTCAGACAATTGAAGGAGCGCACACTAAGGTCCAACTCTTCAATTGTCATTTCCAGTGCCTTTTCTTTCCCCTGCTCGTCATTTTCAACCAGAATCTCCGTTTCGGTTGCCTCATCACAGAGATTGACAAAGAGATTCAGATGTTCCGTCAGTACGCGCGCAGCAAGGCTCAGCGCTTCCTGCGCCGAAATGGTACCGTCCGTCCACACCTCGATTGTCATCTTGTCGTAATCGACCGTTTGACCAACACGCGTATTCTCTACCGTATAATTAGCCTTCAATACCGGCGTGTAGATACTGTCCACCGGCAGTGTGCTGATATCATTTTTTTCAATCAGAGCCTGCTTATTACGCTCTGCCGGAACATAGCCGCGACCTTTGTCAAAGTTCAACTCCATAACCAGCTTGCCGCCCTCGCTCAGCGTTGCGATATGCCAGTCAGGGTTGAGAATTTCCAGATCATCACCGCTCTTTATACTTCCGGCCGTCACCTCACAGGGACCAACTGCCTCAATACGAACCGCTTTGGGGCCCTCTCCGTATATCTTGGCGGCTATTCCCTTCAGGTTCAGAACAATTTCCGTTACATCTTCACGCACGCCCTCAATGGTGGAAAATTCATGCACCACCCCATCTATCTTGACACTTGTAACGGCCACACCGGGCAAACTGGATAGCAATACACGGCGCAAACTGTTGCCAAGTGTGATGCCAAACCCACGTTCCAGCGGTTCTACAGTAAATTTTCCGTAACGACCGTCTGGCGACAGAGTGACCATCTCGATCTTGGGACGTTCGAACTCCATCATAAAAGCCCTCCTTATGCGACCGGACGAATCCGGCATTTAGAATATCCACTCAGAACCAGAGGCTTACTTGGAGTACAACTCGACGATGAGATGTTCCGCAATCGGCACATCGATATCTTCCCGAGCCGGAAGCCTGGTAATGGTACCCTTGAGTGTGGACTTATCACGATCCATCCACTGCGGCACCAACACAACGGGCGCGTCCTCCCCTACCAGTTTGGAAAATTTGACACTGGAACGGCTGGCGGGAGCCACTTCGATGACGTCACCGGCTTTAATCAGGTAACTGGGAATGTTGACCTTCTTTCCGTTTACCGTAAAATGCGCATGACTGACCAACTGGCGGGCATCCCGCCTGGTGGATGCGAATCCCAAACGGAAAACGACATTGTCAAGTCTGCGCTCCACCGTAATCAACAAGTTGTCGCCTGTACGGCCCGGCATGCGAGACGCTTTCTCGTAGTAGGTATGGAACTGCTTCTCGGCAATGCCGTAGACAAACTTGACCTTTTGTTTCTCTGCCAGCTGTAAAGCATACTCGCTTTTTTTCTTGCGCATCTGCCCGCCTGGATTGCGATTGGAATTTTTTTTGCTGTAGCCCATAACAGCCGGAGAAATGCCCAAAGCACGGCAGCGCTTGGCGATGGGTTGGGTGTTTTTAGCCATAACTCAACTTCTCCTTTCAGTTAAATACGACGGCGTTTGGGCGGGCGACAACCGTTATGGGGGATCGGGGTGACGTCGCGAATCATGGTGATCTCCAAACCAGTTGCCTGCAATGCACGAATGGCGCTCTCTCGACCGGAACCGGGACCTTTTACATAGACCTCTACGCTTTTCATGCCGTGCTCCATCGCCGCACGAGCCGCGGCCTCGGCAGCAGACTGCGCCGCATAAGGCGTGCTCTTTCGGGAACCGCGAAAGTTCAGCGCCCCTGTGCTGGACCAAGAAACCGTGTTGCCCTGCGTATCCGTGATTGTGACGATCGTATTATTGAAAGTGCTTTGGATGTGCGCGGCACCGTTTACGATGTTTTTGCGCTCTCTGCGCTTCGTGCGCACTTTAGCACCTGTTCTTGCAGCCATTTTTGTTCCTCCTTACTTCTTCTTGTTCGCGACCGTGCGCTTGGGACCTTTGCATGTACGCGCATTGGTCTTGGTCCGCTGACCGTGGCAAGGAAGACCCTTGCGATGGCGCACGCCACGATAGCACTGAATTTCAGTGAGTCGCTTAATGTTCAGCGCCACGTCGCGGCGCAAATCGCCCTCAACGATGATGTTGTTTTTGTCTATGTAATCCCGGATCTTTGCCTCATCTTCGGCAGAGAGATCTTTAACGCGTGTGTCCGGGTTCACGCCAGTCCCCGACAAAATTTTGTCGGCGGTACTCTGACCGATGCCATATACATAGGTCAGCCCAACTTCGATCCGCTTCTCGCGAGGCAGATCCACACCTGCAATACGTGCCATTATGTACCTCCATTGAAAACATCCCATGTCCTTACGCGTCGGGGCCTGCGCCGGGAATCTACACACTTGGCCCCCAAACGTCTTGGGTATGGCTCTGCTCCCGCATCGGAAACAGGGCGTTAACCTTGACGCTGCTTATGCTTCGGGTTTGAGCAAATGACCATTACACGGCCTTTGCGCTTGATAACCTTGCATTTTTCACAAATCGGTTTTACGGAAGGTTTTACCTTCATGATGTTAACCTCCTTTATCCAGCAGACCTCTATTTAGAACGCCATGTGATACGGGCTTTTGTCAGATCATAGGGAGAGATCTCCATAGTGACCCTGTCCCCCGGCAAGATACGAATAAAATTGGTTCGGAGTTTTCCGGATATGTGAGCCAACACAGTCCGACCGTTTGGCCTGCCGTCTCGGTTAAACAACTCGACCTTGAATACTGTGTTCGGCAGGGCTTCCCGGACAACGCCTTCCACTTCGATGACATCTTCTTTTGACAAGGTGTCGCCTCCTTGATGGGCACCAAAGCCCACGTTTTCAGATCGGATGAGCCGCATCGTATGCTGCAATGGCTTTGCGCAACTGTTTGTTTGTTTCCATCTGCCAAGATGCCAAAATCGTGGTGGTGGGGGACGTATGCTTTCGTTTCTTCCGCTTCGGCTTCTCCCGCGGGCGGCGTTTTCCATCAGCCAAAAACAGATAGTCTCCTTCCACGCGCAAAACAGCCAGCGTAGTCGCTGCGTCACGACCGGCCTTAGAACGCACAAGCTGGCCTACGCAAAAGTCCATTTCGGATCCTCCCAGCCGGCCGTCAAAACTTCCGGACCTGCCGCCGTTATGGCAATGGTATGTTCAAAGTGAGCAGATAACGAGCCATCCACCGTTTTGACAGTCCACCCGTCTCGCAACGTTTTTACAGCATACCCGCCCATGTTGATCATCGGCTCAATTGCGATGGTCATACCGGGCAAAAGACGCTGTCCGTGTCCCGCTTTGCCGAAGTTCGGTACCTCGGGATCCTCATGGAGTTCCTCCCCGACACCGTGACCTACAAAACTGCGCACAACCGAGAAGCCATTTTCTTCGACGTAACTCTGTACGGCATAGCCGATGTCCCCCACTCTCGCTCCGGCTACAGCAGCCCGAATACCGCGGTGTAAACTCTCTTTGGTTACGTCCATTAAGCGCTGCGCTTGCCGATCAACCTTGCCACAGGCGAAGGTGCAGGCGTTGTCGCCATTAAATCCGTCAATTTTGCATCCTGTATCAATCGAAACAATATCGCCGGGGCGAACATGCACATCTTTTTGCGGGATTCCATGAATGACCGTATCATTTATGCTGATACAGGCAGAGCCGGGAAAACCGTTCAAATGAAGGAAATTGGGCCTGGCACCGTGCCGGACAATAAAATCGTAGATAATTTTATCCAGTTCCGCCGTGGTAATGCCCGGCTCTATCGCGTCTCCCCCCGCTTTGAGAGCTGCTGCGCTGATCGCACAGGCGCGGCGCATCTTCTCAAGAGCAAGTGCATTTTTGATTTTAATCACCGGATCTATGCCTCCAGTGCGCGCAGCAAAAAGGCCGTATTCGCCTCAATAGTCCCCTGATCAGGAACCTCGCATAGCTTTTTGCTGCTGCGGTAAAATTCTACCAGCGGCTCTGTCTGTTCATGATACGCCTGTAAGCGCTTTTTTAAGGTCTCAGGATTGTCGTCAGCGCGAACGATCAATTTTGCACCACAGCGATCGCAGATTCCCTCCTTAACAGGTCTGTGCGTGATAATATGGTAGCTTGCACCGCAAGAAGGACAAACGCGACGGCCCAGCATGCGGCGTGAAATCTCTTCATCATCCACGATCAAATTGATCACTTTGTCTATGGACACGCCGATTTGCTCCAGCGCTTTTGCCTGTGCTACGGTCCGAGGCATCCCGTCCAAAATAAAACCGTCTTCACAATCCGGCTGCGCGATCCGTTCGCGGATGATCCCTATGATGATATCATCGGGAACAAGGGCGCCCTTCTCCATAAATTCCTTTGCCTTTACACCCATAGGCGTGCCTTCCTCAACAGCCTGGCGCAGAATATTGCCGGTCGAGATGGTGGGAATGTGCAAAGTATCGCTTAGGATTTGAGCCTGCGTACCCTTGCCGGCGCCGGGGGCCCCCAACAGAATCAATTTCATGACCTGGTCCTCTTTAAGCTTTTGTTGCCAATACGGATTTGCATCTACTCTAAAAAGCCCTTGTGATGACGTGCCGTCATATAACTTTCAAGGGAGCGTGCCGTATCCAGCGCAACGCCTACCAAAATTAAAAGGCTGGTTCCACCCAAATGCATAGAGATTCCTGAAATATTCCCTAATATGATGGGTACGCCCGCGATCACAGCCAGGAAAACAGAGCCGATCAATGTAATTTTGCTCAAGGTACGGCTGATAAAATCGCTGGTCGGTTTGCCGGGTCGATAACCTGGAACGGTACCATTGTTCTTTCGCAGTTGGTTGGCGATATCCACCGGGTTATACTGGATGGCCACATAAAAGTAAGTAAACCCTACAATCAACAGCATATAAATCACAAAATACAAGGGGCTTGTATAATTAAATGTATTGAAGAAACCCCACCAAATCGGATGCGCCTGGCGATCAATATTGAGAAAACTACCGATCATGCCTGGTAGACTGCATAGTGTCGAGGCAAAGATGATCGGTAATACACCGCTCATGTTCACCTTGATCGGAATATAACTGTTCTGCCCGCCGTACATTTTACGGCCGACAACACGCTTGGCATACTGAACCGGAATGCGGCGCTCTGCATTGTTGAGGATCACAACGACCACGACACCTACAAGTGCGAGCACAACGATAACCGGTATCCAGATAAAGTAAAGCGGCTGGCCATTGAGCGCTCGCGCAATAATACCGGACACGGTGCCAATAACATCGCTCCAACGAGCAACAATACCAGCGAAGATCAGCAGCGAGACGCCGTTGCCGATACCCTTGATGTCGATCTGATTACCCAGCCAAGTAACCAACTGGGAACCAGCCGTAAAACATAAGATGATTACGACAGCACAGAAAATACCGGGAACACCGCTCAGGTGCGCGGAATCCATGGCCCCGGAAGTGCGACGGATAATAAAATAATAACCGACCGACAACATTAAAGCGATGCCGGCGCCGACATAGTTCGTAATACGGGTCAGCTTTCTGCGTCCCTCTTCCCCTTCTTTAGAGAGATTCTCAAGATACGGGATGGCGTAGGCGAGAAGCTGCATAATAATCGTTGCATTAATATAAGGTTGTACGCCCAAAGCAAACAACGTACACTGACTGAGCGCACCACCGGACATCATATTGAGATAGGTAAGCATATTGCCGCTGGAAAACATTCCGGACAGCGCATCCGGTGTAATGTAAGGAACCGGAATGGCACAACCCAGACGGAACAGCACGATCATCGCAATCGTAAAGAGAAGCCGCTTGCGCAATTCCTCAATTTTCCAGGCATTGCGGAAAATTCGGAACAACTTACATCACCTCAGCCTTCCCGCCTGCTTTCTCAATTTTCTCCTTAGCGGAAGATGTAAAGGCGGCAGCCTTTACATTAACAGGTTTTGTCAATTCGCCGTTCCCCAAAACTTTTACACCATCCAACTCACGCTTGATGATGCCCTGTTCTACGAGCACCTTTCCGTCAATATTGGCACCGGCATCAAAGCGATTCAAGTCGGAAACCTTAATGACGGCATACTCTTTTGCAAAGATATTGTGAAAACCACGTTTGGGTAAACGGCGCTGCAGGGGCATTTGTCCCCCTTCAAAACCGGCCTTTTTGACACCGGAACGCGCCTTTTGGCCTTTACTGCCGTAGCCGGAAGTCTTTCCGGTTCCGCTGCCCTCGCCGCGTCCTTTGCGGGTAACCGCCTTGTGTGCGCCTGCGGGTGCATGTAAATCCTGTAAGTTCATCCCCTGGTACCTCCTCGCGTCAGATCCGTGTTACATCGACCAAGTGGGAGATCCTTGCCACCTTGCCGGCTGTTGCGGCATTATCCGGCTGTACCGAAACATGGCCGGGTTTTGTCAGACCCAGACTTTTGGCACACGCGATCTGCTCCCGTCCACGCCCGATGAGGCTCTTTACGAGTTTAATCTTGACTTTGCCTTCCCTGGCTGGTTCATTCGACATGTCGTGTACCTCCCTTAACCGAGGATCTCTTCCACGCTTTTCCCCCGGCGCTGTGCAACACTCTCGGCATCTGTAAGTCTGCACAGGCCGTTGAAAGTCGCAGCAGTTACATTGATGGGGTTCGTTGAGCGCAAACTCTTTGTGCGGATGTCCTTGATTCCGGCAGCCTCCAGAACGGCACGTACGGCGCCGCCCGCGATTACACCGGTACCTTCCGCAGCAGGGCGCAGCAAGACGCGTCCCGCACCGAACTCTCCCACGATTTCGTGTGGAATGGTCGTTCCCTTCATGTTGATGTGGTGCATATTCTTCTTGGCAGCGCCCTCACCCTTGCGGATGGCCTCAGGAACTTCACCGGACTTGCCTACACCGTAGCCGATATTCCCTTTTCCGTCGCCGACGACAATCAGCGCGGCAAACTTCAGTACACGACCGCCTTTGACAGTCTTGGAGACACGGTTGATAGAGACAACCTTGGTGATCATCCCGTCATCGGATTCTCTGTTTCTCTGCATTGGCATTTCGTCTTCGCCCTCCTGTTACAGCTTCAGGCCAACCTCGCGAGCCCCTTCCGCTAATGCCTTCACGCGGCCATGGTAAAGGAAGCCGCCGCGATCATACACAACCTGGTTGATCCCTTTATCCAAGCACTTTTTTGCGATATTTTCTCCGACTTTTTTGGCGCCAGCCATATTGCCGCCGTTTTCGTCAAAGCCCTTCTCTACACTGGATGCGCTGCAAAGCGTAACACCCAAATCATCGTCAATGACCTGTGCATAGATGTGTTTGGCGGATCGAAAAACATCCAGCCTAGGGCGATCGGCAGTGCCGCGGACTTTACCGCGTACGCGACGGTGACGGCGCAAACGGGCTTCTTTTTTATCAGCCATCTTGACCATACTGTCTTCCTCCCCTGTTACTTACCCTTGCCTGCCTTGCCTTCCTTGCGGACGACATGCTCACCTTTGTACCGAATACCCTTTCCTTTGTAAGGCTCAGGCGGACGCTTGCTGCGGATTTCGGCGGCAAACTGGCCTACAGCCTGCTTGTCAATGCCCACAACACTGAAATTGAGAGCATCCTTCACCTCAAGTTTCAGGGTATCGGTTTCTTCGAACTCGACCGGATGAGAGAAGCCAAGGGTCAGAACGAGTTTATTGCCTTGCTTTGCGCAGCGGTAACCGACCCCCTGGATTTCCAGGTCTTTTCGGAATCCCTCCGTCACACCGACAACCATGTTATGGATATTGGTGCGGGTCAAACCATGTAGACTGCGCGCTAGTTTTTCGTCGTTTGGGCGGGTAACCAAAATCTCATTCCCTTTGACGGAAACCGCCATCAGCGGATGATACTGGGAATGCAGGCTACCCTTGGGACCTTTTACGGTGAGGGAATGTTCCGCCTCATCAATATGGACATCCACCCCCGCGGGAATGACAATGGGTTTTCTTCCGATTCTCGACATAGTCTTGCCGCCCCTTTCTTACCAAACAAAGGCGAGAACCTCACCGCCTACATGCGCAGCACGAGCAGCCTTGTCCGTCATAACGCCCTTGGAAGTAGAGATGATCGCCGTACCGAGACCGCGCATGACTCTGGGCATATCTTCGCAGTTTGTATAAATACGCAGTCCTGGTTTTGAAACACGCTTCAGCCCCTCAATCGCAGGCTGGCCGTTTGACTGATATTTGAGGATTAATGTGATCACGCCCTGTTTGTTATCCGCAGTGAACTTCATGCTTTTAACATAACCCTCATCGACCAGAATCTGACAGATCGCTTTTTTCAGGTTGGAAGCGGGGATGTCCACGGAAGGGTGTTTGGCAGTGCTGGCATTGCGGATGCGCGTCAGCAAGTCCGCGATCGGATCGGTAATTTGCATGCCACGAACCTCCTTAGGTTATATCAAATTTCTGTATATTCCGGTTAGACGCACTTACCAGCTCGCCTTGCGAACGCCTGGGATCTCACCTTTATAGGCAAGCTCTCGGAAGCAGATACGACAGATGCCGTACTTGCGCAGGTAACCGTGAGGGCGACCGCAGATTTTGCAGCGGTTATAGACACGCGTTGAATACTTGGGCGTTCGCTGCTGCTTAATCTTTAACGAAGTTTTTGCCATATTCTATGCAATCCTTCCCTATTTAATTCGCAAAAGGAGCGCCCAAAGCTTTCAGCAGTTCTTTGGCCTCCTCGTCCGTCCTAGCCGTTGTCACAAAGCAGATATCCATACCGCGGATGGAATCTACCTTGTCAAAATCAATCTCCGGAAAGATGATCTGCTCGCGCAGACCGAACGCGTAGTTACCGCGGCCGTCAAAGGAGTTGCCGTTGATACCGCGAAAATCACGCACACGGGGAAGCGCAACGTTGAAAAGACGATCCACAAACTCATACATGCGGTCGCCGCGAAGCGTTACTTTCACGCCGATGGGCATTCCTTCCCGCACTTTAAAGTTGGCGACGCTCTTTTTCGCCTTACACACAACCGCCTTCTGGCCGGTAATCGCAGCGAGATCGCGCACGATGGCATCGATTGCTTTCACGTTGTCCTTCGCTTCTCCGGCGCCGACATTGATGACCACCTTATCAAGTTTGGGGATCTGCATTACGCTCTTGTAACCGAACTTCTTATGCAAGGCAGGAGCGATCTCATTGACATATTGTTCCTTCAGACGCGCCATGAATAAGCTCCTTTCCTTTTACAACGCTTCGCCGCATTTGCGGCAAATCCGAATCTTTTTTCCATCCTTGACCGTATGCGCAACACGCGTTGGTTTGCCACATTTAGGGCAGACCGGCATGACCTTGCAAGCATAGATCGCGCCCTCCGCGTGCACAATGCCACCCTGTTCGCCCTGCCGACGAGGTTTGACATGCTTGGTGACCATATTTCTTCCTTCTACAATGACTTTACCCTCTTTGGGGGAAGTCTGCAGTACCTTGCCCGTCTTGCCTTTGTCTTTGCCAGAGATAATCATGACGGTGTCGCCTGTTTTTACATGAAGTTTTTTCATCCCGCCTTAACCTCCTCAAAGCGACTCGGGCGCCAGACTCAGGATCTTGGTAAAACCTGCGTCGCGCAGTTCACGCGCGACAGGTCCAAAGATTCGGGTGCCCTTCGGGCTCTTGTCGGCCATAACAATGACAGCGGCGTTTTCATCAAAGCGAATATAAGAGCCGTCGTCACGGCGAAGGCCCTGCTTGGTGCGAACGATGACCGCCTTGACGACATCGCCCTTTTTAACCGTGCCGCCCGGTGAAGCTTTTTTGACGCTGCATACCACAACGTCGCCAATGTTCGCATATCTCCGGCGTGTGCCGCCCAGTACACGGAAGCACATCAACTCCTTCGCACCGGTGTTGTCGGCAACCTTGAGATACGTTTGCATCTGAACCATGTTCAAGATCTCCTTTCCAAAGTAAACCGGACTTTACTTGGCCTTCTCGATGATCCGAACGAGGCGCCAATTCACATCCTTGGCGAGCTTGCGCGTCTCCATAATCTCCACGCGATCTCCGATACCGGCCTCGTTGTTCTCATCATGCGCCTTAAACCTGACGGTGCGTTTCATGATTTTCTTATAAAGAGGGTGCTGAACACTGTCACGCACAGCAACAACGATCGTCTTGTCCATCTTGTCGGAAACCACCGTGCCGACACGCGTCTTTCTCAAATTTCGTTCCATCTGTTCTCTTTACCTCCCTCACTGCCTCTCGGTCAGAATGGTCATTACGCGGGCAATATCCTTTCTGACGGTATCGATGCGCTTGGGGTTGTCAAGCTGATTGATGGTGTGCTGAAAGCGCAGATTGAACAACTCGGTCTTCAGATCCCGCAATTGTTTGTTCAGTTCCTCATCGGTCATCTCGCGAAACTCACTCGCTTTCATTCGGCGTCATCCTCCTTCACGGCGTCAAGCTCTTCCCGCTTGACAAATTTGCAGCGGATGGGCAACTTATGCATGGCCAGACGAAGAGATTCACGAGCCGTAGCCTCGTCAACATCGGCGAGCTCAAACAGAATGCGACCGGGTTTGACCACAGCCACCCAGTATTCCGGACTGCCTTTACCGGATCCCATGCGCGTTCCGGCCGGCTTTTCGGTAATCGGTTTATCTGGGAAAATTTTAATCCAGACCTTGCCGCCGCGCTTGATATAGCGCGTCATTGCGACACGCGCAGCCTCAATCTGATTGGAGGTAATCCACGCAGGCTCTAATGCCATCAGGCCGTACTCACCCTGATTGACCTTGTTGCCTCGCGTGGCCTTACCGGTCATGCGGCCGCGCTGTACGCGGCGATATTTAACACGTTTGGGCAGCAGCATTACGGGTTGCCTCCTTCCATCTTAGCCGGGCGCGCAGGGCGCGGGGGACGTGACGTACGGGGCGGACGAGGAGCGCGTGGCGCACGCGGTGCGGGCTCCACAGAAGGTGCGGTTCCCTTGAGAATTTCTCCTTTGTAGATCCAAACCTTAACGCCCACACGCCCGTAAGTTGTGGCGGCCTCTGCAAAGCCGTAATCAATATCCGCACGCAATGTTTGCAGCGGGATGGTGCCCTCATGATAGCTCTCCGTGCGGGCGATATCCGCGCCGGCCAAGCGGCCAGAACACTGGCACTTGATGCCCTTGGCAGGAATCGCCATACGATCCCGCGGCTGCATCGCATTGCGAATCGCCTGTTTCATCGCGCGACGGAACGCAATGCGGCGTTCGAGCTGACTGGCGATATCCTCCGCAACGAGCTGCGCATTGGTAGAAACGCTGCGCAGTTCGATGATATTCAGGTTGACCGTCTTATGAATCCGCTTGGAAAGCTCTTTCTCAAGACGAGAACTCTCGGCACCACCTTTCCCGATCACCTGACCGGGCTTGGCGCAGTACACATTGATTTTGACACGCGGCTGACCGGTAGAACTGTCGGTCGTGCGCTCAATCTCAATTTTGGGAACACCGGCGCTATAGAGCTCTTTCTTGAGATATTTGCGTATATTGTTGTCTTCCACCAAGGTGTCGCCGAAATCTTTTTTGGAGGCAAACCAACGGCTGTCCCAATCATTGATGATACCCACACGCATACCATGGGGATTGACTTTCTGGCCCATACGTTTCTCTCCTTATTCTTCCTCTTTTAAGACGACCGTCATGTGGCTGGTTCGCTTGAGAATGTGGAACGCGCGCCCCTGCGCACGCGGCATAAAACGCTTGAGTGTAGGGCCAGGCGTGACATAACATTCCGCCACATAAAGGCGATCCACGTTCATACCCTCGTTGTTTTCCGCATTGGCTGCCGCAGATTGGATCAACTTGTACAGCATCCCGCAGGCGGCCTTTGGAGTATATTGCAAAATTGCCAGCGCTTCGTCCAAAGGTTTGTTGCGGATGAGATCCATCACAATCGAAACCTTCCGCGGACTAATGCGAGCGTAGCGCAGTGTTGCCCGTGCTTCCATAGTATCGTGCCTCCTTTACCGCGCCGCCGTTGTCTTGCCGCTCGTATGGCCGGTGAACTTCCGTGTAGGCGCAAACTCCCCCAGCTTATGGCCGACCATATCCTCTGTAATATACACGGGTACATGCTTGCGACCATCATGTACGGCAAACGTGTGCCCAACAAATTCCGGGAAGATGGTAGAATCGCGGCTCCAGGTTTTTATGACGCTCTTTTTGCCGCTTGCATTCATCGCTTCTACTTTTTTATAAAGGGAAGGCATGACATAAGGGCCTTTTTTTGTACTTCTCGACATCTGCGTTACACCCCCTTAGCTGTTTGCGCGTTTGACAATGAGCTTGTTAGAACGAGCATTGTGTTTGCGAGTCTTCAGACCCAGTGCCGGTTTGCCCCAAGGCGTCATCGGGCTGTGATGACCGACTGGTGCACGACCCTCGCCGCCGCCATGCGGGTGATCCACTGGATTCATGACGGAACCGCGGCTGCCCGGCCGAACGCCCTGATGACGCTTGCGTCCCGCCTTGCCCAGGTTGACATTCTCGTGATCCAGATTGGAAACTACGCCCACCGTCGCGATGCAGCGCAACATGACATTGCGCATCTCGCCAGAGGGAAGTCTCAGCAGCGCGTAACCGTTTTCTTTTGCCATCAACTGGGCACTGGTTCCGGCACTGCGGACGAGCTGACCCCCTTTGCCAGGGTACAGTTCTACATTATACACCTGCGTACCGACCGGAATATTTTCGATCGGGAGCGCATTGCCCGGCTTGATATCCGCATGCGGTCCCGCCATCACGGTGTCGCCGACCCTAAGTCCTTCCGGCGCTAAGATATAACTCTTGACGCCGTCCTCGTACTCCACCAAAGATATAAACGCGGAACGGTTCGGATCATACTCGATCGTTTTAACCGTTGCCGAAACATCGAATTTATTGCGCTTAAAATCAATGACGCGATACTTCTGCCGATTGCCACCGCCCTTGTGACGCACCGTTATGCGACCGGTATTGTTGCGCCCGGCATTCTTCTTTTTAGCTTGCAGCAGACTGCGCTCCGGCTCCACCTTTGAAAGCTGACTGTAATCCGTGACAGTCATGTCTCGGCGGCCCGGTGTGGTGGCCTTATATTTCTTTATCGCCATAACTTTCTCCTTTTTGGATATCGTATGAAATGTTATCGGAGTCATACCTCCATAGGCGAGCCCATGGCAGACTCAGGCGTTTACAAAAAACGCAACCCCAGGCACGGCATAATCGCAAGAATCAGACCATACTGGTAAAGAACTCAATCTCTTTGGAATCCGGTGTTAGCGTAACGATTGCCTTTTTGCTGCGGGGCGTATACCCACCGTGCAGACCCTGACGGCGCCAGCGCCCCCGGACGTTCATCGTATTCACTTTTTCGACTTTGACGTTAAACAGTTTCTCGACAGCTTTCGCAATATCGACCTTGGTGGCGTCTGTCGCGACCCGGAAGGTATATTTTTTACTGGAAATACCGGCCATGGAGTTCTCTGTGATAATCGGCTTGATAATAATATCCTGCTCGAATTTCATCGGCTATATACCTCCTCAATCCTTTTCGCAGCGCCCAAGCTGAGAATCAACTTGTCGGCATTCACCAGATCGTATGTGTTGACACTGTCGGAAATTGCTGTTCTGACACCGGGAATATTCGCTGCGCTCTTGATGAGCTTTTTGTCAACCGTATCGTTTACGACCAGGTTCTTTTTACCGGCGCCAACGGCTGCGAGCATGGCAATCACAGCTTTTGTTTTGTATTCTTCCATGTTCAAGTCATCCACGATAATGAGATTGCCGCCGGTTGCCTTGTCAGAGAGAGCCGAGAGGATCGACAAACGCTTGACCTTTTTGTTGATCCGGTAACTGTAACTTCTGGGCTTCGGGCCCAGGGAAACGCCGCCGTGTGTCCACTGCGGGGCGCGCGTAGAACCCTGACGCGCATGACCCGTACCCTTCTGCCTCCACGGCTTTCTCCCACCGCCGGATACTTCTTTACGGATTTTTGTGTTCTGTGTGCCCTGACGGCGGTTCGCCAGATAATTGACAACCGCCTCATGAACAGCGTATTCGTTGGGGGTAATTCCAAAGACGGCATCGGAAAGCTCAACGGAGGAAACTTTCTTGCCGCTTTTGTCAACGACATCAAACACTGCCATTTTGTTTTCCTCCCTGCCTTATGCTTTAACACTATCGTGAATCGTGACGATGGATCCCTTCGCGCCTGGAACCGCGCCCTTGATGGCGATCAGATTGTTGTTTGCATCCACCTTGACGACACACAGGTTTTGAACCGTGACCCGCTTAAAGCCCATATGGCCAGGCAACTTTTTACCCTTATAAACACGGGACGGCGTACTGGTAGAACCGTTGGAACCGGCATGGCGCCCAACCGGACCTGTGCCGTGACTCTCGCGCAGTCTGTGCAGACCCCAGCGCTTGATGGCGCCCTGATATCCTTTGCCTTTGCTGATGCCGACCACGTCCACTTTATCGCCTTTTTCAAAAATGTCGGCTTTCAGGACATCGCCGATCTTGACATCCGAGATATCATCGAGGCGAAATTCACGCAGCGTCTTTTTTGGCGCGACATCAGCCTTGTCAAAACGGCCCTTATCCGGCTTGTTCACCTTTTTGGAACTTACGTCGCCGAAGCCGAGCTGCACGGCCTGGTAACCGTCGCTCTCCACAGTCTTCTTCTGTACTACCGTACACGGACCGGCCTCAATGATGGTAACCGGCACAACCTTTCCGCTCTCATCAAAGAGCTGGCTCATACCCAGTTTTCTGCCGATAATTCCCTTTTGCATATTGTTGTTCCTCCTTGAGAAAGATTATTGGTTGGCGCTATCGACACCCTTTATAAAGGTATCAGGGCAAAACAGCGCCAACGTGACCTTCCCTGCTTTGACGTTCTCGATTGGACCCAAGCTGTACAAAAAAGCGACGCGTTGCCTTTAAAGCTTGATTTCAATGTCGACGCCCGCGGGGAGCTGCAGACTCATCAAGGACTCGACCGTCTTGTTGGACGGACGCAAAATATCAATCAGTCTCTTGTGGGTGCGCATCTCAAACTGTTCGCGGCTGTCTTTGTTCACGTGAACCGAGCGCAAAATGGTGACAATTTCTTTGTCGGTGGGCAGCGGAACAGGCCCGGAAACACGCGCACCGGTGCGACGCGCGGTTTCCACAATCTTTTGAGACGCCGCATCAATCAGCGATGCATCATAACTTTTAAGACGAATTCTGATTTTTTCTTTGACTGCCATTGCTTTCGCCTCCTGTTTATTTAGTAGTCAGGCGAGCCGATAAATTACACACGCCTCCGGGTGTTCAACTGTTTTGCATGACAAAAACCGGCAAACCGCCTTTAACAGTTGTGCCGGAAAGAATCAAAGCAAAGTCAGCGGAAATTGGTCTCCGGCCTAATAATCAGTCGGTACATATCCCTTTGCATCGTAATTCTTTCGCCCGGTTCTAGGATCGGACATACTCCGCGGAAAAACCCGTTGTCACGCAACAAACGCGACCACAGCAACCTCCCGCCTCAACGCACATCGCGGGTCTTCAGACAAAAAGTCTGCAGACCGATCGCAGCCGCATATTACTGTAACACACAAAAGCCGGACTTGCAAGTGTTTTTTCAATTATTTTCAGGATTTTTTGGGTGTAAATTGCAATAACCAAGTTGAGCATCATTTAGCGGGCGTTCTTTGCGGTTCCGCAAGCCAATCCTGCACAGTGGCGATACTCACGTTCACCATGGCAGCGATATCGTTTGGTGACATGCCTCTCTTCTGTAGACGGTATGCTGTCTCTTTGGCCTGTTGCTCCTTGCCTTCCTGTCTGCCTTCCTGTCTGCCTTCCAATCTGCCTTCCTGCCTGCCTCTGGTTTCCCCGCGCAGTTCTGCCTCTCTCTGCTTTACCTGGTAAATCATGTAGGAATCCCTCCATTCCGGGTTCAATTTCGCCGTATTGACCGCCTGATCGATTAGGCATCTAAGCGCATGCCCCGGAACCCGAAGTAACCGGGTATCGCTTTCTGGATCTCTGTTTTGGTATCGTCTGGCACAATCTCGGAACCATCCTCGCTGAATCGGATGTATTTTAGCTGCCGGATCCGGCTGTCCGGGAGAAGGTATCCCAACAGCTCCATGCAGAGTTGCGGATCCTGCATGACGGTGGTAAACATATAATCGTTCGTAATGTCGATCTCATGAAAGTTCGTATCCAGTACATCGTCTGACATAGAGCGCGCCCCTTCCTGCTTGTAATCTTACCACAAAGAAAGAAAAAGACAAGCTGAAAACTTCGTATATTTCAAGTTTGGTGATTTTGATTCTATCTCATTAGCCACTCCCGCTACATCCATAGTAGAGCACTTTAGCAGCGAGAAAGGTTGGGGAAAACTCAAGTCCGGAGCGGGTTGGATGAACCTGGACGGCTGTAAAAAACGGCTGTAAGATGCTGTCACATGAAAAATTGCCTGTGGGTACCCTTCCGGGATGCCTGCAGACTTTTTTGTCTACAGTCTACCTTACCGTATGGTATAACCCCGTCACACAAAACAGGGCAATATTATCTGGTAAGAGGAAGGCCCTTATCCACTTGATGACAAGCGCAAGGTTTGCATAACGAGCCAATACGGATAGCAAAACCGGTACACCCGTGCGGATTGATGATCAGACTATGGAATTCGTGTATTCGGATTCCGGGTGATTGACAGGCAGACGCATCTTTTTCCGTAATTCTGCTTGACGGAACTGTGCTTAAAACATAAGCAAACAGTAAAGTAACATTATTACGTCAATATACTAAAAAATTTGTCGCAGAGTTACATCCTCTGCGACAC
>CAZLMA010000019.1:0-36379 GCA_964560675.1 uncultured Subdoligranulum sp.
CCTGTCGCGCAACATGCAAGGGTTGACGCCATATTTTCCCATTGAAACGGTAGGCTGATAGGTATAAATTCGTCAGGGGTGTTGTACAAATTACCACTAGGCCGTTGTGCAGTGCCCTGCACAGCTCGCCTCTATTTTTACAAGTTTTCAAAGTGTGGGGATCGAAGGGAAGGTTGTTTATGCGCAATGCGTTTTCCAGAACCCAGATGTTGCTGGGGCAACAGGCGATGGAGATACTTGCAAGCTCCCGCGTGGCAGTCTTCGGCTTGGGCGGCGTGGGTGGCTACGTCGCCGAGGCGCTGTGTCGCAGCGGCGTTGGATCGCTGGATTTGATCGATGACGATCGGATCTGCCTGACCAATCTAAACCGACAAATTATTGCGACGCGGGACACTGTGGGAAGGCCAAAGGTCGAGGTGATGAAGGAACGAGTCCTGTCGATTAATCCGCAGGCGGAGGTGAAAATTTGGGAATGTTTTGTCTTGCCCGATACTGTGGATCGGTTCCCTTTCGCGGCGTATTCGTATGTAGTAGATGCAGTGGATACCGTCTCGGCCAAATTGGCGCTGGTCACGCAGTGCCAACGGTGTGCAACGCCGATTATCAGCTGCATGGGCGCCGGCAACAGGCTGGATCCCACCGCGCTGCGCGTGGCGGACCTGTATGCAACGCGCGGCGATCCGCTGGCCAGGGTTATGCGCCGAGAGCTCAGAAAACGCGGCATACCCAATCTCAAAGTAGTTTACTCCACGGAACCGCCCGTTCGCCCGCTTGCTGATGAGTCCGTAAGCTGCCGCACCCACTGTATATGCCCACCCGGAACAAAGCGTAAATGTACTTTGCGCCGGGACATACCGGGAAGCACCGCTTTTGTTCCGGCTGTCGCAGGCATGATCCTGGCCGGGGAAGTCGTAAAGGACCTGACCGCCGACACTCAAGAGCGCGCGGGATGATCGGGATCCATAAATCATATTACGCTAAGTGGGCAACCGGCCTTCCTTTGTAAAGCAAGCGCGGGCGGTGACGCCGTCTGTTGCATGCAGCGGTATTGGGCGATATGGATGCATAACGCATGCGCCCACACATAAAACGTCTCGGTAAAAAGTACAGAATTCTTTCAATGGTAACGGAATCCGGCTGTGCAAGGCGGGGAAATTCCCTCATCTTTGCGGAAAATCTATGCGTCGGGGCTGTTTTTATCGACCGGTTGTGTTAAAATAAGCGTTGGTAGGTTTTGTGTAAACGTGATTTTTCCGCAAAGCGCTATCTTTGCCTTCCTGCGCTCCTGAGCGGAATTTCCCGTTTCGCCTGCGTCATGATGCGAATACGGCAAAGGAAGCGCAAAATTTTGACTTCCTCACGCCGCCTTCTTTTTAGGAAAGGAAGCCAGTATGGCCGATAAAAGTTTGAGCCCGCGCGATTTTTTCGCCCGGGAGAGTGCTATTGCGGACCTTGCCCTGATCGCCTGCCCCGGCGCAGAGGAACTGTGTAAACTGGTTGATGGGCATCTGGTTCGCTGGGCACGCGAGGCCGGCATACAAACCGATACCTTTATCCTACCTTCCGACTGCCCGCGTTTTCAGTCCGGCGATGCCAAGGGTCTGGTTAGTCAGTCCGCGCGCGGAGACGACATCTATTTTTTTGTGGATCCCGGCAACTACAGTGTTACCTATCAACTTTTTGAATACGAAAATCACCTCTCGCCCGATGATCATTTCCAAAATCTGCTGCGCCTGATACAGGCTGTTGCCGGCAGAGCCCACCGCATCTCGGTGGTTATGCCCAGCCTGTACGGAGGCAGGCAACATCGCCGCGTCAGCCGGGAAAGTTTGGACTGCGCCTATGCGCTGCAGACGTTGCGTGGAATCGGTGTAAAAAATATCATTACGTTTGACGCACATGACCCCAGAGTTCAAAACGCGGTGCCTCTGCTGAGTTTCGACAATGTCATGCCGACGTATCAGGTGCTAAAATATCTGCTGCACCATGTGCCGGGCGTTACCTTTGATAAAGAAAAGTTCATCGTGGTATCGCCGGATGAAGGCGCGATGAGCCGCAACATGTACTACTCCAGCGTGCTGGGCTGTAACTTGGGCCTGTTCTACAAGCGCCGCGATTATACGCGCATTGTCAACGGCCGCAATCCCATCGTCGCCCATGAGTATTTGGGTGAGAGCGTTTCCGGTAAAGATGTCTTTATCGCCGATGACATTATTGCCTCCGGCGAGAGCATGCTGGATATCGCGTACGAACTCAAGAGCCGCGGCGCCAACAAGATCTATACCTGCTGTACCTTCCCGCTGTTCACGGCGGGCTTGTCTGCCTTTGACAAAGCCTATGCCGAGGGCGTCCTTTCCTGCGTTTTGGGCACGAACCTTACCTACCGCAAGCCGGAACTATTAAGCCGCCCGTGGTACGGTGATGTCGATTTGTCCAAGTACACGGCTTACTTTATCGCCGCGCTTAATCACGACATGAGCGTATCTAGTATTATCGACCCCATGACGAAGATCCAGGCCCTTTTAGGTCGGCATGGCATTCCCATGGGCGGTGGCATGATATGAGCTCCCATTCACATTTGGCTGACGGCAAGCTGCCCGTCGAGCGGCTTCGCGACCTGGTGAGCGGCAAAAAGGTCGCTGTGATCGGCGCAGGTGTCAGCCACAGGCGCTGCCTACCGATGCTATACGATTTGGGCGCTGTGTTGACGCTGTGCGATCAGAAGGAAAAGCCTGAGGATTTTGGGGATTACGCAAAAACGCTGCAACGCCTGCAGGTACGTCTGTGCCTCGGGCAACGGTATACAGATGGTTTTGCGGGGCAGGACATCATCCTGCGCACACCGGGTTATGAATATTACAAACCCGAACTGCAAGCTGCGAAGGCTGCGGGCACGCTTGTCACCAGCGAGGTGGAACTGTTTTTTGCGTTTTGTCCGTGCGAGATCATCGCGGTGACCGGATCGGACGGTAAGACCACCACAACGACGCTGATCGCCGAGATGCTGAAATCCGCCGGCGAGAGGCGTGTTTTCCTGGGCGGCAATATCGGTGCGCCGCTGCTGCCGATGCTACCCGAAGTCAAACCCGACGACATCGCCGTGGTGGAACTTTCCAGTTTCCAACTGATCAGCATGCACCAAAGTCCAACTGTAGCAGTTGTCACCAACGTGACTCCCAACCATCTGGACCACCACAAGGACATGCGGGAATATGTGGATGCCAAGCGCAATATTCTGCGCTGGCAAAAGCCTGGCGACCGATCTGTGCTGGGATATGAAAATGCCATTACGCGCGCCATGGCCACAGACTGTCATGGTGAGGTTGTCTGGTTTACGCGCCTACGCGATACCCAAAACGGCGCGTTCTTGCGCAGTAGCGACGATTGGCTGTGCTATGCGGACAAAGCGAGCGGTGATGTGTTTTCGGTGATGCCGCGCGGCGAGGTCAAACTTCGCGGCGAGCACAACGTGGAAAATTTGCTGGCCGCCATCGCAGCGGTTTGGGGACGGGTGCCCCTGCGTGCAATGCGCGCCGTCGGGTCTACCTTTGCGGGTGTAGAGCACCGCCTTGAGCCGGTCCGGACGTTGGACGGCGTGCAATATTTTAACGACTCGATCGCCTCCAGCCCGACAAGAACCATCGCGGGGCTGCACAGCTTTGCGCAGAAAGTCATTTTGATTGCGGGCGGATATGACAAAAAGATCCCCTATGAACCGCTGGCACCGGAATTGATTGCCCACGTCAAGACGTTGGTATTGATGGGGCAGACAGCGGGAAAGATCGAAAGTGCGCTTTGCGCAGAACCCGACTTTGCAGGGAGCGACATACAAATAAAACACGCGAATACGATGGAAGAGGCTGTGCTCATGGCGCGCAGCGCCGCAACGCCCGGCGACGTGGTTCTTTTCTCCCCCGCCTCGGCCAGTTTTGACCGGTACCCCAACTTTGAAGTTCGCGGCAGAGATTTTAAGCGTGTTGTAAACGCGCTGCCTACTGCTGGATCCACTGCAGTCGGCAACCCTTCGCCTTAAGAAAGAAAGGCCGCCCATGCTATCGGATTATTATGATTTGCGCCAGCAGGTGCTTGCGCTGGATGAACGCGCGATGAGCCTCTGCCGCAATGCCTTTGCCCGCGTAGAGGCGATCCGCGATGACAACCAGCTCAAAATGTTGCGTGCTTTTACGGGCGCGGGTGTGCAGGCACGGCACTTCTGGGGATCTACCGGCTATGGCGTCTGGGATGACAGCCGCGCAATGCTTGAGAATGTATTCGCACGCGCTTTTGAGGGCGAGGCGGCGCTGGTGCGCCCCCAATTTATGAGCGGCACCCATACAATCGCCGTCGCGCTTTTTGGGTTGCTGCGCCCCGGCGATACGCTGCTTTGTGCGACGGGACGCCCATACGACACACTGGAGGGTGTGATCGGCCTACGGGGGGCCGGAAGCGGTAAGGGCACACTGCGTGAATTCGGCATCCGATACGACGAAGTTCCCCTTTTGCGCGGAAGCGTTCCGGATTACGCAGCGATTGCGGACAAGGCAGAAAAGGCGAAGGTTGTGCACATCCAGCGCAGCCGCGGCTACACGCGGCGCACGGCTTTCAACCTGGCTACCATCCGGCAAATCTCGAACGCCGCGCGCAGCAAAAACCCCGGTGTCATCGTTTTTGTGGATAATTGTTACGGAGAGTTCACGCAGACGAAAGAGCCATTGTCCGCAGGTGCTGACCTGATGGCCGGGAGCTTGATTAAGAACCCGGGCGGCGGTATCGCCTCTACCGGCGGTTACATCGCTGGAAGGTCGGATCTTGTGGAATTGTGCGCACACCGTTTTACCGCGCCGGGCCTGGGCGCTGACTTGGGGTGTACGCGCGGTATGCTGCGCGAGATGTTCCTTGGCTTTTATTTCGCGCCGGGCGTTGTGTGTGAGGCGCTCAAGACCGCCATCTACGCACAATGCCTGCTGGAACTCTGCGGCATTACCCCCATTCCCCACTGGTACCATGACCACAACGACATTGTAACCTGTTTTGACGCGGGCAGTGCCTCTGCGCTCGAGGGCTTTTGCGCCGGTATCCAAGCGGGGTCCCCCATCGACAGCATGGTAACGCCGGTACCCGCCGACGAGCCGGGTTACACAGACAAAGTCGTTATGGCATCCGGTTCCTTTACGGAAGGCAGTACCATCGAGCTATCTTGCGACGGGCCGCTGAGAGCGCCCTACACCTGCTATCTGCAGGGAGGGATCAATTTCTCTGCCGGGCGCGCGGCCGTGTTACAGGCTGTACAAAATGCGTTTTTCAACTAAAACCGCTTTGCACGCAGAGCGATCGTCGCCTAGAGGCGTGTATGCTTGCACTTTTCTGTCCTGTATCCCAGAAAAACTCGTGCATTTACCGTGTATTCTCTGCTCTTTTTGACTTGTCTTGAGGAAACCTGACGGTGCCAACGCACGCTCTCCTTCTCTGCGGCGCAGCGCTGGATAAGGCAAAGACCCAAAAAAACAGGACCGCCCCCGAGAAGGCGGTCTACTGGTTGTTGATAAACGGGTATTCTTCTTTACTGGCTTGCGGTTCGCGGCATCCTCAGCGATCTTTTACATAATCGCGTACCAGCGCCTGCAAAAGATCGTCGCGGTCAATACGGCGAATCAGCGAACGAGCATTTTTATATGTGGTGATATAGGTGGGATCCTCCGACAAGATGTAACCTACCAGCTGGTTGATGGGATTATATCCCTTTTCTTCCAGAGCACTGTACACCTGCAAGACCGTCTGACGGATCGCCTGATCCTTTTCGTCGCGAATGGAAAAGATCGCAGTCGGTTCCGAAAGCGCCATGCCGCTACCCCCCTTATTGCCTCCCCAACCCGCGCTGCCCATTTTCGGCGGGCGATGGATCGGAGCGTGTATTTCCATTCCTTCTGACATTCTTCCATTATAAAGGTAAAACGGCGATTTTGCAAGCAAAAATTGCGGTAAACAAAAGGCTACCCTCTAAGCGGTTTGTGTGGAGAATTTTTTTACGCCGCAAAGAGGGTAGGATTGACGGTAAAAGATCGATACGAACGCCCAATGGTCTATGCGAATGTGACCCAAACCAGAGCGGTGCTCATTGCTTTTGGAACAACTTCGGCATAGCCTTATAGAGCAACGCTGCGCCCAATGTGGTCAGGATCAGTTCCGGCAGCATGTAATTTCCGTTGTAGACAGCGCTATACAACCAGACATTCATACCGTCCGCCCATGCATACTCTGACTGATAACTTCCCCACAGCCACGCGCCGGAGATCCAACTGCAGACAAAGCGCAGGCAGCAAACGGTTGCTGTGCCGACAATGACCCCAACCAGGCGGTTTTTGAATGGCTTGGCAAATACGCAGGCCGTGCCCAAGACGGTAAAAGCCAACACATAGTCAAGCAATACGACGCCGATGAGAGCGGGGATCGTCCCGGCGGGCGGAGCGGAAAAGCCGGTAAGCATCTGCAAAAGACTGTTGACAAAACCGGTCAGCAGTCCCCAATACAGGCCGTGCCGAAAAGAGACCAAAATGAACGGCAACATAGAGAGCAACGTCACGGCACCGCCAAACGGCATGTCTAGGATTTTGATCTGTGCCAAAACGGTCCCCACGGCGATCATCAAGGCGCACTCCACAAGCGTGCGCGTTTTGGAAACCGTTGTGATCCCGGATGTAGTATCGGCCATAAAGAACCAGTCCCCCTTCAGGGTAAAATAGTCCATAAAAACAAGAAACGCACCCACGTGGCAGCAGGCGCGCAAAAGGATTGCTTGCATGGGGCGGCAGCATCCATCCGCCCACGGTGGCAAAACTCCCTACGCCGGCATTACCCGGATCAGGTTTTAAGGCGACTTGGAATTGCAATTCATCCCAATCTCAGCCGAGGATGTCCCCCAGCGCCCCTGTTTTTATGTCCAGGACTCAGTATATCGTATTCCGCCGCTCGCGTCAAGAACTTTACCCTCATCTTCTGCCCTTCGTTTTTGATGACTACATCATCTTTCTCCAACTATCACGGAAAAAAGAAAAGGATGTCCAATATGCTACAAAAAGACGGGGCCCGAGGTATGGCTTTCGGCAAGGACAAAAAAGGCGCCCTTCCTTTGGAGCGGACGCTTCCTGCACATCAGGTAGAAACAAGGAGCTCACAAGAGAGGTACGCCTACTTAAGATTCACGCAGGTCCTGTAGCCTGTGTATGGATTCCTCTGTATTTTTGATCAGCGTAAAAAGGCTGGCGGCACGGCGCGGATATTCATCACTTAAGGACTCGGTACTCATGCAGAGAGCGGCGGGATCCCAGTCCTTGCCGGAGGCGTCAGCCTGCTGCAGCACGGCATGCAATGCGCCCTCGCTGAGATGTTGCGCGGCACTGGCATCCTGCTCCCATCGAACCGCATCGACCCGGAACAAATTGGAGACATTCCTGGGTGCCGCCTGGTACAACAGGCGGAACATCTTGTACACGCTCAGCATCAAATATTCGCTGACTGTGGCGGTCAATTGTTTTTCTTTGCAGGCAGCCAGTTTGTCATACAATATGTCCAGCGAATTGGCGATCAGTTTTTTGTACATAGCCGGCAGTACACTGCCCCGAAAATGGCTACCGCTCGCGGGCAAATTGCCGTCGGGAAGTTCCTCAACGCGAATGGTTCTACCGCTTCGCTCCGCACTGCGCCCCAAAAGATAATCACAGCTGACATCATAATAATCCGCAATCTGTACGACAAATTTCAGGCTGCACTCCCGGATGCCCTTCTCATAATGAGACAGCTGAGCCTGACTGATGCCCAGATCCTGTGCGGCCTGCTTCTGCGTAATCCCTCGCTCCTTGCGCAGCAGGGTGATGATGCGGTTGAATTCTGTCGCCATGTTACCTGTTTTCCCGTCACTGATATTTGCCCCGGCCCCTGTGCCCGGCAAGACGCCGAGCCAGTTTTGACGCGTTGTAAATTATAGACGCTGGAAAACAATTTGTAAATACTAAAACAGCCAAGGTTTGCGCATCATCTTTTGGCATATTGCCCAATTGACAGATTGGTCACCATCGATTGTAGAGATCCGATTCTTAAAGATACAAATTATGCTCTGCTTACAAAAAGTTACAGATTGGAAGGGCGGATTTTTCACTTGTATCCTACGCGTTTTATCAGACGTCCGGACGAAAAGCAATCGCCTATGTTAGGAGATGGAGGATGGAATACACCTATTTGCATCTTGTGCGCCATGGATTGACCCAGGGAAATGTAGAGGGGCGCTATACCGGCAGCGGCAGCGATCTTGCGCTTTGCACAGAGGGCAGAGCGCAGTTGGAGGATTTGAAATCCCGTTTTACCTACCCAAACGTACAGGTTGTATTGATCTCGCCGCTGCTCCGCGCTCGACAAACAGCGGAAATCCTGTTCCCAGGCGCGCGTCTTATCGCGCTGCAAGATCTGCGCGAAATGCATTTCGGTTGTTTTGAGGGCAAAAGCCCGCAGGAACTGGCCAACGATCCGCTCTATGCCGACTGGCTGGATCCCGAAAAGCATGTCACGCCGCCCGGCGCGGAAGAAAGTACGGTCTTTGTGCAACGCACTTGCGCGATGCTGATGAAAATGTTTGAATTCTTACTCAAGGCCCATATTCACGAGGCGGCGTGCGTCACGCACGGCGGCGTGATCATGAATATGCTGGCATCGCACGCGTTGCCCCTGCGCAGTGCTGAGCAGTGGATGACAGACCCCGGCGCCGGTTACAGCCTTCGGTGTGACGCTGCCATGTGGATGCGGGATCAGTTCGCAGAAGTCTACGACGTAGTACCGGCGGGGTATTTGGATTCCTTCACGGAGAATAAAGAAACCTGAATGATGCACCGTCATTCGGTGAAAATGGCCAAAAGCCGCACAGTGTCACGGTTCTCAAACCGCATGAGCGAATCCACGCTGGAGCGGCTTGACCAGATCGACCGGCAAATGCGGCAGATTCTTTACTCCATCAAGAAGCCGGAGCAGCGAACGTGTGTTCCATCTTTTATCGCCGAAAATCATTCGGTTTTATTTGAGTTTTGTGCTTTTATGCATTATACTGTGGATACAGAGTCGATCGCAAAAAAATCGACTTGAAATGCACGCAATCTGATGGCCGACAGTCTTTTGGCTGAGGGAGAAAGCGACATGGCGAGTACGATCTCGGTACTGATTGCGGATGATGAGCAGGCCATCCGCACTGGTTTGCGCGAAGTGATCAGTCGGCTGCCCGTGGAGCAGCTGGAGATTGGATGTGTCTCAAACGGCACGCAGGCACTTCATTACCTGCACAGCCATTCTGTGGATATCGGGATAATCGATGTGAGCATGCCAGAGACGGACGGACTGGAAGTAATACGCGAGGCCTATGAGGAAAAGATGCCGACGCGCTTTTTGATTTTGAGCGGCTACAGTGAGTTTTCTTATGCGCAAACGGCCATCCGCTACGGCGTCAAGAGTTATTTCCTCAAGCCGCTCAATGTTCAGGATTTTCGCAGTTTTTTCCTGCGCCAATGCCAGGAAATCCTCGCACAGCGATCCAATGAGGAACCGAACCGGCAAGAGAGAGAACGGTTGCGTGCTTCTGCGCGCGCGCTGATCTTGAGCCGATTGGTTCACGGCCAGACCGGCGGCACACAGGTCGACTACGCCCAATTGGATATTTGCGATTTGCCGAGCTGTTCCATTGTGTTTCAGCAGGCGTCCGCCATACCGGGCGGCAACCCGCGAGAAGCGGAGGTAGCAGGGATCTTGCGGGAAGCCTTCACAGGCACGCCCGTTGAAATATGGCCAGATGGGCCAAACCGCGTGGTGGTTATCCTCAATTTGGACGATGCCGATGAGCCTTCGCTGCGTACCGTAACGCAGCGCGCTTTGAAGTTATTGCAAGATCGCACGGGTCTGACGTTTTGGGCAGGGATCGGTCTGCTTGTAGAAAGTCCCGCTCAGATATCCCACTCTATTGCGAAGGCGCAGGAAGCCATGAGCTACCATATTTACAATACGGAAGCCACGCTGTTTGACGCCAATTCCATTGATTGGACGAGACCGGCTTTTTCACAGGAAAATGTGGATCTGGAGCCTTTGGTACAGGCGATCCTTCAGCACGAGAAAGAGAATATTCGCAGCTATGTGGATCTCTTTTTCGCAAATCTTTTGGATGGCGGTACACCGCCGCCGAGTTTTGTCATCGGCATGTGTATGAATCTCATCCTCAATACACAAAAGCAGGTACAGCTCAAGAATCCGGATAATCCTGTGGATCTCGATCCCACCTACGAGAAAATTCTGTCCCAACAGAGCATCGAGCGCATACAGCAGTGGGTCACAGAATTGCTAATCGGGTACAGTGACATTTTGCGCGAAACGGCGGGCGAACAAGACAGTGTCATCCGGCAAGCGAAAGAGTATATTCGCACACACCTGCAAGAGCCGATTAAGGCGCGCGATGTTGCCGCCCGTGTCAACTTGAGCGAGACGTATTTTACCTCTTACTTTAAGGAACGCGCGGGCGTGACCTTCCGGGATTATCTCGTTGGAGAGCGCATACGTCTGGCCAAGCGACTGCTCCTGGATCGAAACACCAACATCGGGGAAATCGCGGAGCGAACCGGTTATCAGGACTATCGCTCGTTTACGCGAACTTTCAAAAACGAGACGGGTATGACGCCTTCTGAGTATCAGCGACGTCGCGCAGAATAGGAGATTCGTGGTGATGCAGCGGTTAAAGCAGTTGTTTGGCAGCCGTTTGGCGCTGCGGATCTGGGTGTACACGGTCGTGCCGGTCGTGCTCGTACTGGTAGGCGTGAATTTTGTGCTGGCCGTGTATTTTAACCGTTACCGTCTCGACGATGCGGTCGCGGCCGGGGATCGCAGCACGCGTTTGATGGCAAACGCGCTTTCAGAAAATTGGCGCAATATGTTGCAGGGAATGGTATTTATCACCGCTTCCGCCGATTTTCACGACCAGAGCCTGGAAATTATGCATTGCACACCGGCCGATTATACCGATGTCAGCAATTCGGTACAGCAGTTTTTGACGGAATATACGCGCTCCAGCAGCCTGTTGCAGACGGCGGTTGTGCTAAAAACCGGCAGACAGGACGGGCTGCCCATGTTGTTTGCCTCTTATGCCGCCATGCTCCACACCTCCCCCTCTGAATTTTTGCAGAATTATGACTACACCGGTGCTTTAGGTTTGACGCTGCTACCGGTCACGGACAGTCCGCTGCGCAACCGGGATCAGGTGCTGCCACTGGTGGTTCCGCTGCAAATGGTCAGTAACATCTTGCAAATCAGCACAGTCTACCAAAATGCAGACATCGTTTTGTACCTTTTTCTGGATGCCTCAACAGTGCAGGAATATCTGGAGCTATACAGTGACGACGCACTGGGCGGCACTTTGTATTTGGCTTCGCGCAGCGGCGCCAACATCAGCATACCGCAAAATGATGTGTACAGCGCTTTCGTGGAACAAACGCCGTATCTGACAGCGTTGACGGACGCCATAGAAGCCGGAGATAGCCATTTTCTTTACCAGGATCATTATGTTTACTTTGCCCCTATCGGGTTTCATGACCTGTATGCGGTGGATCTGGTTCCGGAGGAAAACTTTTATTCCGGGATGCAAAATCTGCAGAATCTCTTTTTGATGGTCGCTCTGACAAGCATCGTGGTCATCACCGTGGTATGCCTGTTGATCTCGCTGTTGGTCACGAAACCCGTTCGCTCCCTGATGGCAACCGTACAGGACATCGAAAAAGGTGTCTATGACGGCAGTCTTCGGCTACATGGCCGGGATGAGTTGGCACAGCTGGAACGAGCGCTTTGTAAAATGGATCAAACGATACGAGATCAGATCGTCGTGATCAAGCAGGAACAGCGCGATCGATTTGACGCTCAAATGCAAATGCTGACAGAACAGATCAATCCGCACTTTTTGTACAATACGCTGGAATTTATCAATATGGAGATCTACAGTCGGCACCCGGAAAATGCCTCGCACATGATCTCACGGCTGGGGGAGTACATTCGAATCTGCCTGTCTGGAGGAGATACGGAGATCGAGTTGGGACAGGAACTGGAGCATATGTTAATTTACACCGAAATCATGGGGTATCGCTTTAATCAGGACATCGATGTACAGACCCATGTAGACGAGGATCTTTGCCGCTGCAGAATCCTGAAATGTATTTTGCAGCCGCTTGTTGAAAATTCTCTCAAGCATGGCTTTAAAACCGGCAGCGGTCAGACTTCCGCGATCTTGCCCCGCATCGAGGTGAATGTGACACTCACCGAGGAAGAACTGCAAATCGTTGTTTTAGACAACGGCGAGGGGATTGATATCGCGCGCGCGCAGCGCATCATGCACACCAAGGTAAGCGCCACAGGGGACAAGCATCTGGGGTTGAATAACATCTATTCCAGGCTGCAATCCCGCTACGGAGACGCCAAGATGGAGTTTGCCTCAATCCCCTACTTTGAAAATACCGTGACCATCCGTTTGCCTGCCGAATCCTTTAGAAAACAACTGGAGGAAATACAAACTCAAAAGAGCAGCGGCCTAAGCCTGCATAGCGAGAAAAACGTACCGAAAGATACCATTGTATCCGATCCGAAATAGCCACTTGATTTCCATCGAGGTTTGACTCTACCGATACTGCCATATGGTTGTGGAAGGGAGATTGCCGTGAAAAAGCAACACGAAAACGAGCGCTGGGTACCCTATGCCGAGATATTGGCAGAGCCCGCCGGTGACGGTGTGACTCGCCGCGTACTGGCCTATGACAAGGATGTAATGTGCGTAGAAAACACCTTTGAGGAGGGCGCTGTCGGCGCCATGCACAGCCACCCGCATACCCAGATCACCTACATCATCAGCGGACGATTCCGTTTTACCATCGACAACGTAACGCGGGTTGTGGGCCCTGGCGACACACTGCTCAAGCAAAACGGTGTTGAACACGGATGCGTGTGCATGGAACGCGGTAAACTTTTGGATATTTTCACCCCGATGCGCCAGGATTTTGTCTGATAACTTAAGCAACCCGGCACTGGCATTGAGATAAGGGGCGGTACACAACCGCCCCCTGTCATTGGTGTATACGGATCTTTTTGCTCGGTCTCCTTTTGATGACAACGCAATCGATGGAAACCCAGACAGACCCCCAAAGCTTGCGTTTTCCGTATCCTAAGCCAAACGCAAATCCATATGAACACGCTACACAGTCGTGCACAAAAGACGAAGATCGCCTTTGATCGCAAAATCATTGCTACCGGCCGGAAGAAAAACGCAATTGCCCTTTTCAAGAGATAGTGTTTGATCACCACAGCGGATCTGGCCGCTCCCCTCCACCGCCAAAAGCGCAGCAAAACTGGTATCATCCACTGTGCCGGTGTAAGGTGCTGAGAGAAGATCCATCGTAAAATAGCGGCATTTTGCGAGGTGCCCTTCAAAATGGAAGGCGGACCGATCAACCGGTGCCGTTTTGGTAACTGCGAGCGCCTGTTTGATGTGCAATTGTCTAGGCTTGCCGTCAGATCCAAGCCGCCCGTAATCATAGACGCGGTAGGTCACATTGGAATTCTGCTGAACCTCAGCTAACACGATGCCTTTGCAAATGGCATGAATCGTACCGGACGGTATAAAAAACACATCCCCTTTGTGCACCGGCACGCGATGAAGAACGCTTGGCAGCGTGCCGTCCTGGATTCTCTGTGCAAATTCAGCTTGTGAGATGACGTACTCAAACCCGTAATAGAGAAACGCACCGGGTTCGCAATCCAAAATATACCAGCACTCTGTTTTACCATACTGGTTCTCATGCTCCAAAGCATACGCATCGCTGGGATGTACCTGAATCGATAAGTCTTTTTTTGCATCTAAGAGTTTAATCAGGACCGGAAAATCCGCCATGGATGCACATCGGGTACCGGTACAGCCGGGATGTGCGGACACATAATCGGCCAGCGTCGAGCCCGCCATCGGCCCCTGCGCGATAACACAACTGCCATCCGGATGGCAGGAGAGTACCCATGCCTCTGCCAACGGAACCAGATCAGCGTCGACGTTGTACTCCGTCCGCAGGCGCTCACCACCCCAGAGATAATTTTTACAGGCTGGGTTAAGTTTTAACATCGGCAAACGTAAATACCTCCTTCCGATTTGTGGATGCCCCCTCGCATCTACGCATACGACATCCAAAACTCTTGCAATCTACAAAAACAAAGCTCACAGAAACAAATGAATCCTGTGAGTTGAACTCGCAGGATCCGGGTGGGTATGGAAGATTCGGGACTCGAACCCAAGACCTCTGCGATGTGAACGCAGCGCTCTAACCTGCTGAGCTAATCTTCCCCATTTGCCACCCCCTAAGGTGGCAAGGCCTATTATAAGATTCCCCAAGCCGTTTGTCAAGACGTAAAAAGCGAAGATGAAGGCACCTGCGCGCACTGGGGGGTTCTATCTTTATAGGACTTGATGGAAGCCACCTGTATCCAACACAGGCTATTGTGAAAAGAGGAAGCCCATGACACAGACAGAACGAAGACACGATTTGATCCAAAAACTGATCGATGAAACTCCCAAATATCGTGATATACGGATTCCTGCGGATACCGGTGGGCAGAAGCGACTGCTCCGCTCCCTGATGAACATCCGTCTGGCAATGCCAGCGGACAAAGATTTTCTCGCAATTCAGGACGAATACCTGCAAGAGGAACTCGCCCAGAAGGGAATCACAGATATTTCTGAGCTTACGCCGATCGAGCATGGCATCTATCTTTGGCAGGGAGATATCACCACGCTGCGCTGCGGCGCCATCGTCAACGCAGCAAACAGCGGAATGACAGGGTGCTATGTCCCCTGCCATAGCTGCATCGACAACGCCATCCACACCTATGCGGGCGTTCAGTTGCGGTTGGAATGCGCCAGACAGATGGCCATACAAGGTCACGAGGAAGAGACCGGCAAAGCGAAGATCACACCCGCCTACAATCTTCCCTGTGACTTTGTGCTGCACACCGTCGGTCCGATTGTCTCCGGCGCGGTGACACAAGACGATGAGACACTGCTTGCCTCCTGCTACCGTTCCTGCCTCTTACTTGCAAAGCAGAACAGTATCCGGAGCGTGGCCTTCTGCTGCATTTCCACGGGAGAGTTCCACTTCCCAAACAGGCAGGCGGCAAGAATCGCGGTGGAAACTGTACGGCAGTATAAAGGGGATATCGAGGTGATCTTCAATGTGTTCAAGGATGTCGATTATAAGATCTACCGGGACTTACTCGGATAATATTAAGCGATTGAAAGATGCCATCCAAAATGCCGCTGCCGTGGTCATCGGCGCGGGAGCAGGCCTATCCGCAGCAGCGGGGTTTACCTATACCGGTGATCGATTTGATCAACATTTCTCGGATTTTGCCGCAAAATACGGGTTTCAGGATATGTATTCCGGCGGCTTTTATCCGTTCCCCTCGCAGGAGGAATTCTGGGCGTACTGGAGCCGGTATATCTTTATCAACCGCTATATGGACGCGTCGGAGCCGGTCTATGACGATCTGCTCAAGCTTGTCAAAAAGAAGGATTATTTTGTGATTACGACAAACGTCGACCATTGCTTCCAAAAGTCAGGCTTTGATAAAGGCCGTCTTTTTTACACGCAGGGGGATTATGGACTTTTTCAGTGTTCCAAACCGTGCCGACAAGAAACTTTTGACAATGAGGGCGCCATTCGGCAGATGATAGATGCACAAAAGGATATGCGGATACCCTCTTCGCTCGTGCCATTCTGTCCCCATTGCGGCAGGCCCTTGACTATGAATCTTCGCTCGGATGATACATTTGTGGAGGACGATGGATGGCACAGGGCCGCACAGAGATACGAAAATTTCCTCAGGACAAAGCGAAGACAGCGCATTTTATATCTGGAGCTTGGCGTGGGCTACAATACCCCAGGTATCATCAAATATCCATTCTGGCGTATGACAGCACAGAATCCGGACGCGATATATGCCTGTATTAATGCAGGAGAAGCTGTATGTCCTGCCGATATTGGAAAGCAGGCTATCTGTGTGAACGCCGATATTTTACAGGCTCTCCGTGATGTAATGGCCTGTGGATCCTGAGTGAATAAAATAAAGCGTAACGACGTAACCTTCTCTTGCAAAGGTATACGTCGTTATCACACAGCGTCCGCGAGGTGACTCGAACACCCGGCCTACCGCTTAGGAGGCGGTCGCTCTATCCAACTGAGCTACGCAGACCTATATCTTTTGCCCTCCCGCACTTTTGTTGCAAATCCTCTGCCGTTGTGTTTTGGTGTTCACCGACCTAAAAAGCCACCAGGTTGGCAAGATCAGGAGCTTTAGAAGAAGAGCCTGTAAATTCGGTATTGCACCCTCTTGACGCTTTGGACCGGCTCTAGGCATACAATTCTGCTAAACGAATTAAGACCTGCACGATTTGATCCATTTTTTCCGCTGTGATGCATTCATATGGGCCATGGAAATTAAACCCACCGGTTCCCAAATTCGGGCAAGGCAAGCCACGGTAACTGAGCATCGCTCCGTCGGTGCCGCCGCGGATGGGCAGCTCAATCGGCTCCAGACCCGCATCACGAATTGCCTTGCGCGCATTTTCAATCAAATGAAAATGCGGGCGAATTTGTTCAATCATATTGTGATAGCTGTCCTTGATCTCCAACGTAACCGTTCCGGGGCCGTACTTCGCATTCAGCCGCCCCGCGATATGGCGCATCAAAAACTTGCGGCGGGCGAAGGAATCCGCGTCATGATCCCTTATAATATATTGGAGCTTGGCAATGGCGACGTCGCCCATCATATTGAGCAAGTGGAAAAAGCCTTCTCGGCCCTCGGTATGTTCTGGTCGCTCAAACTCCGGCAGCGCCGCGTGAAACTCCATCGCCACATTCTGCGCATTGATCATAAGATCCTTCGCAGTTCCGGGATGAATCGACCGGCCGCGTACAACCACATCCGCCGAGGCAGCGTTAAAATTTTCATATTCAATCTCACCTGCCTCGCTGCCGTCCACCGTATAGGCGTAAGCGGCACCGAACCCGGGGATGTCGAAGAACTCGGTACCGCGACCGATCTCTTCGTCGGGCGTAAAGGCGATACACAGCTTGCCGTGCACGACCTTTTGGTCCACAATGCACTCTATCGCCGTCATAATCTCTGCGATACCGGCCTTATCATCGGCGCCCAGCAGGGTAGATCCGTCCGTGGTGATCAGCGTTTGCCCCTTAAGGCGCGCCAAAAACGGGAATTTCTCCGGGCTGAGGATCACGCCGTCTTTCGGCAGACGAATCGTGCGACCGTCATAATGCTCGTGCACAAGGGGTACCACATTTTCGCCGCATGCCTCTGGCGACGTGTCCATGTGGGAGATCAAACCGAGCCCCGGCACTTTCTCGTGGCCCGGCGAAGCCTGCAGTACAGCGTAGACATAACAATCCTTGCTCACGTTTACATTTGTAACGCCGATGGAGCGCAACTCCTCCGCAAGTGCCTCGGCAAAAGCAAACTGACGAGCCGTACTGGGACTTGTCTCGCTGGACGGATCAGAAGTGGTGTGATATTTTACATAGGCAAGCAGGCGCTGGTAGGCACGCATAGAAGCAACTCCCTTGCAGGTGTAGTCAAGGATTGTATTGCCAGTATACCACAATGCGATAACTTTTCCAATAGGTTCTGACTAGGCAAGATACATCTTTTGTGGTATGCTCAAATTGTTGATACCGGTCAGGAGGTAAGAACTACATGATGCTGGCGGCATTTTTGTTGGTGATGGCACTTGCCATGCTGGGCTGCGTGGTATGCAACCGTCTGTCGAACCGGTTGGGTATACCGGCCTTGCTGGCGTTTATTGTGCTCGGCATGCTCTTTGGGTCAGATGGGCTGCTTAAAATACCGTTCAATGATTATGTTCTAACCGAAAATATTTGTTCCGTTTCGCTCATTTTCATCATGTTCTACGGCGGTTTCAGCACGAGCTGGAAGACGGCGCGCCCCGCAGCCGCACGGGCCCTGGTTCTCTCCACTCTCGGTGTTCTTCTGACCGCTTTTTTTACAGGCTTGTTCTGCAGATTGGTCATGCATACAACATGGCTGGAAGGTATGCTCATCGGCGCTGTGCTGGGTTCTACCGATGCGGCTTCTGTTTTTTCTATCTTACGTGCTCACGGACTGGCACTGAAAGAAAATACTTCCTCTTTGCTGGAGGTAGAAAGCGGTTCTAACGATCCCTGCGCCTACATGTTGACCGCAGTCCTTCTCTCTGCCATGCAGGGGCAGGTAACCCCTGGCAGCGTGATTTGGATGATCACGGCGCAGCTTCTGTTTGGCATCCTCTGCGGCGTTTTTCTGGGATTGGCTGCCGTCTTTATCTTAAGGAAATACCGATTTGGAACCGCCGGGTTTGACGCCATTTTCGCCATGGCGGTTGCCATGGCGGCTTATGCCTTGCCCAGTTTACTTGGCGGCAACGGGTATTTGAGCGTTTACATTGCAGGCGTGCTACTGGGCAACAGCGACATCCGCAACAAGCCTTCTTTGGTACCGTTCTTTGACGGCCTTACAGGCCTGGCACAATTGCTCTTGTTTTTCGTTCTGGGGCTTTTGTGCACACCGCATCGGCTGCCCAGCGTTGCTTTTGAGGCAACCGGAATCGCACTCTTCTTGACTTTTATTGCCAGACCGTTGGCCGTTGCCCTCTTGCTGTGGCCGTTTAAGGCTAGCCTGGGTCAAAAGCTTTTGGTCAGCTGGGCCGGATTGCGCGGTGCGGCATCCATTGTTTTCGCCGTGATGACGGTAAACAACGATGCCGTTACCCACAACGATCTCTTTCATATTGTCTTTATGGTCGTGCTGCTGTCCATCACGTTCCAGGGCGGCCTGCTCCCCGCCGTGGCGCGCAAACTTGGTATGCTGGACGAAAGCGACGATGTGCGAAAAATCTTTACGGATTACACAGATGAATCGCCGGTACAATTCATTGAATTTACAATGCCACTGCAACATGAGTGGACCGGCAAATGCGTTCGGGATCTCGTCTTGCCACCGGATACGATCCTGATCTCGCTGCGCCGCGGTGAGAAACAAATCATTCCGGACGGCGGTACGCAGTTGTTGCGCGGCGATGTGCTTGTGCTGTGTGCCCGTGCCACCGACAGCGCCGCCAGCAACGGCGTTCGGGTTACAGAAAGGGTTCTGAGTGCCAAAGATGTGCCTACCGATACATTACTGCGCGTGCGCGACTTACCGCGCCAGCGCGACGCTATTATTATGATGATACGCCGCGGGGAGCAGATCATTATACCTGACGGGGACACTGTCTTGATGGCGGGTGATGTGCTCATCGCACATCGCACAGAAAAAAGCAAAGTCCAATCTTCAACGTAAGCGCCAGAATTTCAATTTTACTATCAACCTTTAAGAAAAGCCCCCTATTGTATGAACATCGCATCCCCAAAAGAGTAGAAACGGTAGCCTTCCTTTACGGCAACTTGATAAGCGCGCATGGTAGCCTCATAGCCGTAAAAGGCGGCTACTAACATGATCAGGGTACTTTCCGGCAGATGGAAGTTGGTAATCAGACCATCGATCACATGGAACGGCACGCCGGGATACAAAAACAGGGACGTCTCGCCGCTGCAAGGCACAACCGCGCCCTGTTGTGCCCATACTGACTCCAGCGTGCGGCAGCTCGTGGTGCCGACGGCGATTACTTTGTGTCCGTTTGCATGTGCGGTGTTAATTGCGGTCGCGGTTTCTTCGCTGATGCTGTACCACTCGCTGTGCATTTTGTGGTCGGCAATGTCATCCGCACTTACGGGGCGGAAGGTTCCCAGCCCGACGTGCAGCGTCACTTCCTCGACGGCTACGCCCTTTTCCCGGATTTGCTGTAGCAACTCCTGCGTAAAGTGCAAACCGGCGGTTGGCGCAGCGACGCTTCCCAGTTCCTTCGCATAGACCGTTTGGTACTGGCTCGGATCGGAAAGCTGCTGCGTGATATAGGGCGGCAGGGGCATCTGACCAAAAGCGTCAATCTTCTCGTAAAATGTCTCGGTATCGTAGGTAAACTGAACGCGTTTGTTGCCGTCGGGGAGCGTTTCGGTTACTTGGGCGGTCATTGTCCCGTCGCCAAAGCAGATCTGCGCGCCAGTCTGCAAACGCCTTCCCGGGCGCGCCAGACACTCCCAAACATCTTTTTGCACCTGACGCAGCAACAACAGCTCACAAACCGCGCCTGTCGGAACCTTGTGCCCGATAAGGCGCGCCTGCAGCACCTTGGAATTATTGACAACCAGTACATCGCCGGGCTCTAGATACTCGATCACATCCCGAAAAATGCGGTGTTCTACAAGAGAGGAACCGCGGCGCAGTACCATCAGGCGCGCGGCATCGCGCGGCTCTGCCGGCGTTTGCGCAATGGCGGATTTGGGCAGGTCGTACCAAAAGTCCTTCTTTTGCATTTGCGTACCTATACGTTTACAAATTGGGTAAAAAATTGTATAATAAAACCGGCAAGCAAGGGTGCGTTTCGGTAGGTGCCTGCTTACTTTGCGATTGCGGCGCTGAACTCTTGTGCCTTATAAAATCATTATATGGCAGTTCTGTTAGGTTTTCAAGCGGAATTTTATCTCCTGAGCCTGCGCCCGGAAGAAAGGATCAAACGCATGTCAAACTTCCCCACAAGGAAATACAGGGTTGGCGTAGTGGGCGCGACCGGTATGGTCGGGCAGCGCTTTGTCACGCTGCTTTGCAATCATCCCTGGTTTACCCTAACCACGTTGGCGGCATCCCCACGCTGCGCCGGCATGACATACGCGCAGGCGACCAAGGGCCGCTGGCTGCTTGAGCAGCCTATGCCGCAAGCGGTAAAAAATAAAATTGTTTTGGATGCGTCCGATATTGGGGCGGTTGTGTCTGACGTGGATTTTGTGTTCTGCGCCGTCAACATGAAAAAAGAGGAGATCCAGGCGCTGGAAGAGGCGTATGCCAAAGCCGAGTGCCCCGTTGTATCGAACAACAGCGCTCATCGGGCAACGCACGATGTGCCCATGGTGATCCCGGAGTTGAACGCGGAGCACCTTGCCATTATTCCCAGTCAGCGCAAACGTCTCGGTACCAAACGCGGTTTTATCGCCGTTAAATCCAACTGCAGCTTGCAAAGCTATGTTCCGGCTCTCCATCCGTTGCGCCGCTTTGGTATCACCGATTGCCTCGTATGCACCTACCAGGCCATATCCGGGGCCGGCAAGAATTTTGAAACATTCCCGGAAATTCTCGACAATGTCATACCCTATATCAGCGGCGAGGAAGAAAAAAGCGAGAAAGAGCCTCTCAAAATTTGGGGGCACATAGAAGGCGATCAAATCGTGCCCGCTACGGCGCCGAACCTTACGGCTCAGTGCCTTCGCGTCCCGGTTCTGGACGGGCATATGGCGGCCGTGTTTGTCCGGTTTAAGGACAAACCGAAGATGGAAGAAATCCTGCAGGCGTGGGAACAATTTTCCGCTGCACCGCAGCAGCTGCGCCTGCCCAGTGCGCCAAAACAATTCCTGCATTACTTTACGAATAGCGATCGACCGCAGCCCAAGCTCGACAGAATGCTGGAAAACGGCATGGCCGTGAGTATGGGTAGGTTGCGGCCGGACACACAGTACGATTACAAGTTTGTTTGCCTTTCTCATAATACCCTGCGCGGCGCGGCCGGCGGCGGCGTGCTGCTGGCGGAGCTGCTCGCCGCATTGGGCTATTTTGACTAAGGGAATTGCAAAAGGAGAGATGGATAGCATGAAAAAGCCCGTTTTTACCGGTTCCGCGGTCGCTATTATCACGCCGTTTTACGCGGACGGAAGCGTCAACTTTGACGCGTTGGGGCGCCTGCTTGAAAGCCAGATCCAAAGCGGTACCGATGCCATTGTTATCTGCGGCACAACGGGCGAATCGGCCACCCTGTCCGATGCGGAACACGTCGCGTGTATAAGGTATGCGGTGCAAAAAACGGCACGCCGAGTCCCGGTTATCGCGGGAACCGGTTCAAACGATACCGCATACGCTGTCAAGCTCTCTAAAGAGGCGGAGGACGCGGGCGCCGATGCGCTGCTGCTCGTAACGCCGTACTACAACAAAACGAGCCAGGCCGGACTGGTCAAACATTTTACCACCATTGCAAATGCGGTACACTTGCCCTGTATCTTGTATAACGTGCCGAGCCGAACGGGATGCAATATCAGCCCGGCCAGCCTTCAACAATTGGCGGAGGTTCCAAACATCAACGCCGTCAAAGAGGCAAGCGGCAATATCACGCAGGTGGCACAGATTGCCGCGCTTTGCAAAGATTCTCTCAACCTCTATTCTGGTAACGATGATCAGATCGTTCCCATCCTTTCTTTGGGCGGTAAAGGCGTGATCAGTGTCTTGGCGAATGTCGCCCCGAAAGCGGTACATGAGATTTGTTCCGCATGGTTTCAGGGCGATATCGAAAAAAGCCGTGCGCTTCAGCTCGCCGCGCTGCCGCTCTGCAAAGCGCTCTTTGCCGATGTCAACCCCATTCCCGTAAAATGGGCGATGAACGAACTTGGCTGGGAAGCCGGCCCCTGTCGCCTGCCGCTCATCGAGCCCGGCGAAGACGTGAAGGCCATGCTCAAAGCGGAGATGGAGAAATTTGATGTGACAAGAAGAACCGAATAAACACCTCGCGCTCACAAAAGCCCGAAACAGCCGGGAAGCGCTTACCAGTAAATAAACCGCCGTTAAACATTTTGCAAACCGATACACGGATCAGAGTAGGGTGCGTCAGCACCGCAAAAGGAAAAGCATTTCATGGTTCATTTGATTATTCACGGCATATGCGGCCGCATGGGACATGCTCTGGTAGAAAAGGCCCTAAACCGCACCGACTGTTGCGCGGTTGGGGGCGTTGACAAACAGGGCGGTTCAGTCTCTGGGATCCCTGTTTATGCGCACTTTGCCGATTTGCCCCACATTACAAATCCCGTAGTGATTGACTTTTCAAGCGCAGATGGCGCATTGTCGTGCGCAGAATGGTGTGCAGACAACCATGTGCCGTGCGTGATCTGTTCTACAGGCCTTTCCGCGGATGCGGAGAGCGAGCTAATAAGAGTTTCAAAAGCGGTACCCGTCTTTCGAAGCGCCAATATGTCCGTGGGAATTTATGTTTTAACAGAGCTTGCGAAACAGGCTGCCGCGCTTTGCGGTGCGGATTTTGACGTTGAAATCATTGAAAAGCATCATCGCAACAAGCAGGATGCGCCCAGCGGTACCGCGCTCATGATCGCCCGTGCCATTAACGAAGAGGCAGACGGGCGCTATCGCTATGTGTACGCACGCCACGATGCGAACCGCAAGCGCGACGACGCGGAACTGGGAATCAGTTCCGTGCGCGGAGGTGGCATTGTCGGGGAGCACGAAGTTTTGTTCTGCGGCCCGGAAGAGACCATAACAATTTCCCACAGCGCACAGAGCCGCGCCGTCTTTGCGGACGGCGCCCTGCGCGCGGCTTTGTTTATCGCCGGCCGCCAACCGGGGCTTTATACGATGAAAGATCTTTTGCACGATCCTTTGTCAAAGCAATCCTAGCAGAAAGGAAACTCGCATGACCCGACGGCCATTTGCAAAGGGCGCCTTTGCCGCACTCTTGACACTCGCCTTGCTGTTGACGGCCTGTCAAGGCGGGCAGCAGGCTGCCACGCAGAGTCCGGATCCTGTGGTTGCTACGCAAACGCCCGAGCCGGTCTTGACACCCACCCCGGAGCCGCAGCCGGTCACGCAGACCGTGCGCTTTTCTGCCAGCGGAGACAATTTGATTCATGACGGTTTGTTTTTGCAGGCTGCCAGGCGCGCAGCCGAGAATGGCAATCCCGACGGACTGCAGTATGATTTTGCATACGCGTATGAGCCGATGCGCGCGTTCCTCGCGCAGTTCGACGTCAACTGGATCAACCAGGAAACGCTCGTCAACAACCTGTACGAGCCCAGCGGTTACCCGCAGTTTTCGACGCCGACCGATATCACGAAGGCTCTGTACGATGTCGGTTACCGGGTCTTCAGCTTGTCCAACAACCACAGCTATGACAAGCACGCGGACGGAATCGAATCCTCGCTGGCACACTGGGCTACCATGCCGGATGACACCGTGACAATGGGGTTTTATAACACCGAGACGTACGATGAATATGCCTACCATACTGTAAATGGAATCACCATCGGCTACCTGTCTTATACGCAGCACACAAACGGGCTGCCGGTTCCCGAAGGGGCGGCGCATCGCGTGATTCTTTTAGAGGAGCGGGACCTCATCGCGCAGCAAATGGCACAGATGCGACCCAACTGCGATATTCTGGTCGTAAGCTGTCACTGGGGCGACGAGGGTTATCACATGATCAATGATTTTCAACTGGATACCGCACAATTTCTCTCCGATCACGGTGCGGATCTGATTATCGGCACGCATCCGCATGTGACACAGTCAGCACAGTGGCTTACCGCCGCCGACGGGCGCTCTACTTTTGTCGTGTACTCTTTGGGAAATTTTGTCAGCGCGCAAGCCGCGCCCGACAATATGATTGGCACGGTGCTGGATATCACATTTGAAAAGGTTACGCAGAGCGACGGAAGTGTTTCAGTACAACTGCTCAACCCGCGGTTGTGGCCGGTTGTTACCCAGTACGAGGACGGTTACAGCAACATACGGGTCTATCCGTACCGGGATTATACCGATGCTTTGGGCGCCGCGCACGGCAACTTCACCTTGAGCCGCGCCTACATCGAGGAGGTTCTGCGCAATTCCGTGGACGAAACCTTTCTCGACTTCAATTGAAAATTACGGAAAGAGGGGGCGTTTTTATGTACGGCGTGAGCAAAATAACGAGCGAGCAGAATGTTATGCTAACGACCTTTCCAAACCTGCGTTATAATGCGGAAAACCCGGCCGTACAGCTCCAGGCGATCGCCCAGGCGGGCATTGTGGTTGACATGATCTGCCAAAGCGTGCCGCGCGGCGACTGCCTGGACTTCAGCTTTACGACATCGCAGGAGAATTTGGCCGCCATCATGCAGGTTTTATCAACCTGCAATACAGAAAATCCGCCGATGATTTCCAGCGGCTATGTCAAGATTAACCTCTACGGCGCCGATATGGTCATGTGCAGCGGCGTGGCAGCGCGTGTTCTTGAAACGCTGGCTGCCCACGAGATCCCCATCGTTCTGATTACAACCAGCGATGTCGACATTTCTTTGCTGCTCCGCGCGGAGGACGAAGACGCTGCCTTAAAAGCACTGCAAAATGCGTTCGGTCTGTAAAGGCAGCGGCAACCAGGTTTAAGAGGGAGAAAATCAACATGGATCAGGTCACACTCGGTCGCACAGGCATCACCGTATGTAAAAACGGGTTCGGCGCTCTTCCGATACAGCGCGTAAGCGTAGAAGAAGGCGTGCGCATCCTGCAAGCGGCCTACGAAGGCGGCATCACCTTTTTTGATACCGCGCGCGCCTACACGGACAGCGAGAAAAAAATTGGTCTCGCTTTTGCCGGTATGCGCGAGAAGGTCTATCTATCCACCAAGACCATGGCCGTTACACCAGAGGATTTTTGGCGGGATCTCGATGCCTCGCTCTGTGCTCTGCAAACAGATTATATTGACATCTACCAATTTCACAACCCCTCCTTTTGTCCCAAGCCGGGGGATGGCAGCGGGCTGTATGAGTGTATGGAAGAGGCCAAGCGGCAGGGCAAAATCCGCCACATAGCCATCACGAACCACCGCCTGTCTGTAGCGAGCGAGGCCGTGGACAGCGGGCTTTACGAGACGCTGCAATTCCCCTTCTGTTACTTGGCCACAAAAGAGGATCTGGCGCTCGTTAAAAAGACGCATTCGGCGGGGATGGGTTTTCTTGCGATGAAGTCTCTGTCCGGCGGGCTAATTCGCAGTGCGAAGGCCGCCTACACATTCGCCTCCCAGTTTGACGGCGTACTGCCGATCTGGGGCATACAGCGCATGGAAGAGCTCAAGCAATTTTTATCCTTTCAGGATAATCCGCCGCGCATGGACGAAGAACTACAGGCCTTGATCGAACAAGATCGCGCGGAACTGATGGGTAATTTCTGCCGCGGCTGCGGTTACTGTATGCCCTGCCCTGTCGGCATAGAAATCAATAACGCCGCGCGCATGAGCCAACTGATCCGGCGCTCGCCTTCTGAACAGTGGCTATCACCGCTTTGGCAGGAGAAAATGTCGCGCATCGACAACTGTTTGCACTGCGGTCAATGCATGCGCAAGTGCCCTTACGGCTTGAACACGCCGGAACTGCTCGCCAGGAACTGGCAGGATTACAAAGAGATCGTCGCCGGCAAGCCGCTGTGATGCTTTACACAATCGGCTGCCGTCAGCCTTGCAACAATTAAACGGATTAGGAAGTGAAACTTTATGTGGACGCGCGCACTATTAAAAGATAACGCCAAACAGGCCCTTTCTGGTCGCTATTGGCGCTGCTTTCTCGTTTGTTTTGTGATGGCTCTTTTGGGCGTAGCCGTCGGTAACGGCCCTTCCTCCATTATCTTAAGTGCCGGATACAATGCAGGCGTCGTACAGTACGAGTTGTGGCCGGAGGAACCGGACGTGTGGGAGGGCAACTTCCCGCAAGATTCAGAGGTGTACTGGGATCGCCCTTCCAACGCGGCTACGGTTATGCTGAGTCTCTCTTTGCTGTTGGCTGTCATTGTCGCTCTGTGCTGGATCTTTTTTATGACCAATCCGTTGCAGGTAGGTATGGCGCGCTACTACATGGAAAATCGACAGTCCTCTTCACCGTTCGGAACCGTATGGACGGTGTTTCGAACGCCCTACCTCAATGTAGTCAAGGTGCAGTGTCTCGTAAGCTTAAAAATAACGCTGGGGTTGTTCTTGTTCTTCGTGCCGGGGATCTATTGGAGCTTCTGTTATCGCCAGGTTCCCTATTTGCTGGCGGAAAACCCTTATCTGTCCACGAGACGGGCCATGGAACTGAGCCGGCAAATGATGCTGGGCGAGAAATGGAAGAGCTTTGTGCTGGATATGTCCTTTATCGGATGGTATTGGCTGGGCGCGCTGCTGCTTGGCATCGGGACTTTATTTGTACACCCCTATTACCAAGCGACGTGCGCGGAACTGTATGCCGCGCTGCGCAGCAAGGCCTTTGCGCTGCGCCTGACGGATTCTAACGAGCTGAGCGGCTTTGTTCGACACGACCCGAACCCGTAAGATAAGGCGCGATGCCTTTTGAGCGCAAAGTGAGCCTTCCTGACAGCCGTTTGTTGTCTTTTGCGTCAGGCGATCGTTTTGCAGAAAGTTTAGGAGTGGTTTAATTTTACTACAGTATGGAGAAAGCGGCGGAGCGTAAAAAAAAGAGGGCTCTTATTGCAATGAGCGGCGGCGTGGACAGCAGCGTGGCCGCTTTGCTTATGCGGGAAGAGGGGTATACTTGTCTCGGCTGCACGATGCGGCTATTTTCAAACGAAGAGGCCGGTGTGACAAACGAAAAAGGCTGCTGTTCGCTCGCGGACGTAGAAGACGCCCGCAGCGTTGCCTACCGACTCGGGATGCCGTATTATGTGTTCAATTTCTGCGATGATTTTAAAAAAACGGTCTTACAGGACTTTGTCGACAACTATACAGCTGGCAAAACGCCCAATCCCTGCATTGAATGCAACCGCTCCCTTAAATTTGCAAAGCTCCTGGAAAGGGCCAACGTGCTGGGCTGTGAGGTACTGGTGACGGGTCATTATGCCCGCGTGACTTACGAAAACGGGCACTGGTCCCTTAAAAAGGCGTGGGATGCCGCCAAAGATCAGAGCTATGTCCTTTATATGCTCACGCAAGAACAGCTTTCCCATATTCGTTTTCCGCTGGGAAATAAGACCAAACAGCAAGTGCGCGCGATCGCCCAACAACATGGATTTCTCAACGCCGCCAAGCGGGAAAGCCAGGATCTCTGTTTTGTTCCAGACGGCGATTATCCCGCCGCCATCCGCCGCCTTACGGGGCGCGTTTCCGTGCCCGGCGACTTTGTAGACGAGACTGGGCGGGTACTGGGCAGGCACAAAGGAATCGAGTACTATACCATAGGGCAACGAAAAGGGCTGGGTGTTTCCGGCTCCATGCTGAAAAGAGGATCCTGCCAAGGCGCTGCTGGTAAACCGCTTTATGTAGTTGCCATAGACAGCGAGAAAAACACCATCACGCTGGGCACGCAAGAGGATCTGTTCGCTTCCGGCGCTCTTTTGCAGAACGTCAACTGGATACAAGGTGACAAACCTGCGGGTCAGATTCGTTGCGCAGCCAAGGTGCGCTACCGTCAGGCGGAGCAGCCCGCATGCGTCACGCCCCTGGATGAGAATTCGGCGCGGCTTATTTTCAGCAAACCGCAAAGGGCCATCACGCCGGGCCAGGCGGCCGTGTTTTACGACGGCGATACCGTCTTGGGCGGCGGGACGATCGCAGAGGTACTACGCTAGCCACGTCGCGCAAAGGTGAGAGCTTCGTTTCTTCTGTCTGCTTTTTGGATTTGCCGTTGTGCCGTGCCGATTTTGGGCGTCCAATCAAAAAGAAGCGCATAAAAAGAAGCGCAAATTCCGCCCCGCTTCCGTCCAAAAGTCGGAGGCGGGGCGGCAAAATTGTTTATCCTGTCGTCCTGCTTGTCATTCACGCATCAATTGCACGACACCGCGAGAGCAGTCCATCGAAACCCGCATGCCATCGCGCAATGTACGCGTGGCGTTTGTGCCGCCGATGATGGTAGCGCGCTCCAGCGCCAAACCGATAATCGCGGCGTGGCTGTTGGCACCTGCCTCCTCTGCAATGACGCCCGCCGCCTCGCGGATGTACGGCAGCATGGCGCTGGTTGTGAACGGAACGACCAGAATCATGCCCGGCTTAAATTTCTGCTCCGCATCGCTCGCGTTGCGGCACACACAAACTTCTCCCTTCGCGTTGGAAGAACCGATGCCCACACCGGCCAGCAGCGTGTTGCCCAGCATGTGGACTTTGATCATGTTGGTGGTACCGGAAACACCTACCGGAACGCCCGCCGTAACGACCACCATATCGCCGGATTGCACAAGACCCGCATCCTCCGCCGCTTTGACGGACATCTCGATGAGTTCATCGGTGGAGTGGGCATAATCCATCATGAGGGGCGTAACCCCGCGATAAGCGTTCAACTGCCTGCGCGTGGGCTGATCCAAAAGGCAGGCGATGATCTGGGTGTCGGGGCGGCACAAACTCAGCAAGCGGGCGGTCTCGCCGCTCTTGGAGGCGGTGATGATCGCGCTGGCGCCCACATCGGCTGCCGTTGTACAGGCGGCGTGCGCGACAGCAGCGCTGACGGTCATGCGGCTGTCGGTCTGGGAAATCTGACGTACAAAATCTTTAAAGCGGCTGTCGCCCTCGGCGGTCTCGGCGATATTGACCATCGTGGTGAGCGCTTCCACCGGATAGGCGCCTGCGGCGGTCTCGCCGCTGAGCATAATGGCGCCGGTTCCGTCATAAATCGCATTCGCGACGTCAGTGATTTCCGCACGGGTGGGGCGCGGATTGACCATCATGGAATCCAACATCTGCGTCGCCGTGATGCAGATCTTCCCGCTTCGCATGGCGCGGTCAATCAGACGCTTTTGAATGGCGGGGATTTCCGCGAACGGGATCTCAACGCCCATATCGCCGCGCGCCACCATGATGCCATCCGCCACGCTCAGAATTTCGTCGATGTTGTCAACGCCCTCTTGGTTCTCAATCTTCGCGATAATGCGCATTTTGGAGTTGTTCTCGTCGAGCAGGCGGCGAATCTCCATAACATCCTGTCCGCTGCGCGTAAAACTCGCGGCAATCAGGTCAAAACCCGCCTGGATACCGAACAAAATGTCGTCGCGGTCGCGCTGGCTCATGTACGGCATAGAGAGGTGAACACCCGGCACATTCACGCCCTTTTTGGTCTTGATGGTACCGGCATTTTCTACCTCGCACAAGATATCCGTCTCGGTCACCTTCTTGACGCGCAGCCCGATCAGCCCGTCGTCCAGCATAATGCGACCGCCGACGGTGACATCCGATGGCAAATCTTTGTACGTGACGGAGACGATGGAGTCGGTACCTTCTACATCGCGCGTGGTAAGGGTAAAGTCCTGGCCGGTTACCAGCTTTTCTACCCCGTTTTTGAACGTGCCAAGGCGGATTTCCGGTCCCTTGGTATCGAGCATGGCGGCTACGGGACGGTCAAGCTCCGTGCGCACAGCGACGAGCTTGTCCAGTCTCTCTTGATGCTCCTCGTGGCTTGCGTGCGAGAAGTTAAAACGCGCAATGTCCATTCCGCGCTCAACCAGTTCGCGCAGAACCTCATCCCGGTCCGTCGCGGGGCCCAGGGTACAAACAATTTTTGTCTTACGCATATACGATACCTCCCAGCGGGTCGTGTTGGTGATCCTATAAGGTATTATAAACCATCGCGATACCTTAAAACAAGTAGCCCGCAAGAAAAAGGTTCACCCCTGATAATCGCAACGGTTTTTATGACGCGAGAGTACCCTGACATGAGCCTGGAGCACGTTAGGGCTGTTGGACGATGGAAAAGGACGCTGATACGGCATGATTTCCCGCTTTTGCCTCGCAAACATGGGCCAGTGAGGCCTATGGCAAGGAAAATTGTGGAATCAGTCTGTCCAAAAAAGGCGACGGTCGACTGCAATACCTAAACCAAAATACAGGGCTTTGTGGTCTCAAACCGGAGCCGGTACCGCGCGGGGTCATCCAAAGATCCTACGCAGAGTTCGCCTTCCTGCGCAAGGCGCATCGACTGCCCAACATGACAAAAATGCGCAACATTACTATTGCAATTTAGAAAGACGAAATTTATAATCCTGATACCGGATTCGCAGAACATCCGTAATTTCTTTGACGCACATTCCTTTTCGTATGCGCAAGAAGGGAGAAATCTTATGAAGGAGAAACATTCCACCCCCAAGATCATCGCCTGCCTTTTGTTGCTGGCATTTGCGATCGTCTCGATGGTATGGTTGGCAGAAGCATTTTCGAAGCCGGAAAACCACCGGAAGTCCATCGAACAACTCGATGAGAAGAAAACCACCGTTATGGAATTGACCGCTGCCACGGCCTTGGCGTCGGTAGCCATCTCCGCCGTTCCCGGTGACGCAACCTCCCCTATTGCTAACCAGGTCGCGCAACTGAGTTCCTACCTGCTGGTCGTGACAGGTGTTTTGATGTTGGAAAAGTTTCTTTTGACATTTAGCGGCATTGCGGCTTTCCGATTGCTGATACCCCTCGCATGTGCCTTTGGCATTTTATATCTGTTTTTCCGGCGAGGTATTTTCAAGGGGGTTGCGATCCGCACAGCGACCCTAGGCGCCGTGTTGGTCTGCGCGGTTCCGCTTAGCCTTTGGGTCAGCAGTGCATTTGAGCAGGCATTTCGGTTAAGTCAGACAGTGGAAGAGGCACAGCAAGCCATCGATGACATTGAAAACGACAGCCAGGATCAGGATGATGAGGATTCCGGCACAATCACGGATTGGTTTTCCGACTTGGGCGATGCGATCACGAACAATGTAAGTGGCGCTGTGGACAGCGCTGAGAAAGCTTTGAGCAATTTAATCGATGCGGTTGCCGTATTGCTCATATCAAACTGTGTAATACCGGTTCTGGTCATCCTGATGTTGGTGTGGATTGTCAAGATGATGATTTCGATACCGATGGAAACCGGTTTTAAAAAGGCAACACCGCAGCAAGTTTCAGCAGCCGAGCCGTGATGAAAGTATTGCCATGTTGCGCAGGTGCGCACTGTGTTGTGCGCGCAAAATATCGCGCAGGCGGCAGTGCGTCGCCCGGCTGCTCCGTAGATGAATGTTAAAGTCCGCGCTGGAAAGCTGACCGTTTAGGCAAAGCACCTGCTATCGCGCCATCCAGCCGTTCCAGAATCTGCGCTTTGTCACGGCTTAGATATCCGTCAATCGGAACATAGTTGGACGCGTGATTGCTGGTAAAATGCAGGTTTTCCAGACCAATATTTTCCACCAGCGCTCTGGTCTCTTTCAGACAACCGATGTCATCCAGTACCTGAAAGGTTCCGTTCTCTATATCCCTGTACATCTTTGTTCCGGGAACCGGGGTATATGTCATGGCTGCCAGATGTTCAGGACGCATATCATTGATCATCCTGGCAGTAGCAACGGCATTTTCTTCTGATCGTTTCGTTCCTGCAAGTCCGATCAAAATGATAGCAAACAACTCTATGCCGGAATGAACGAGATTCTGTCCCGCTTCCAGCATCTGCGCCGCGTTAACACCCTTGCAGGTTTCTCTCAGAACCTGATCGTCACCGGATTCCACTCCGAGGTATGCCCTTGTCAGTCCCGCCTCATGTAGAACTTTCAATTCCTCGACGCTTTTTGACAGGGTGCTTCTCGGTCCTGCATAAGTGGAAATCTCCTCCAGGTTCGGAAAGGTGCGTTTCAGTTTGTGCAGGATTTTCAGGAGATCCGGCGTCCTGACCGCTATCGCATCCCCATCGCACAGGAACACCTTTTTTACAGAATCCCCATACCTCTCTCCGGCTGCATCAATATCCTCAAGCACCTCGTCAAGCGGTCGAACCCTGAATTTTTTATCCTTGTACATGCCGCAGAAGGTGCAGGCATTATGAGAACACCCGATTGTCACCTGCAGTATGTAGCTGTCCCATTCACTTGGCGGACGATAAATATTTCCTTCGTAGCGCATGCATCTCGCCTCCATTTCCTGTATACGATCATCATTACTTCTCAAGACAGATAGTCTCCTTATAGTAGCTCCGATAGTCAGCAACTCTTTCCTTGACCTACTCATATATATGTATCTCTTGTACCTGGAGCTTACAATAATCGAATAGATCATTGGCGTCATAAAAGCACTTCGCACATCATGTTTTGCGCATCTTTTGTTTTGCCCTCCTCTTCAAGAAACGTTGCCATATGCAACCGGCAATTTCTGTAAAGCCCAAAGTCACCGCGAGATATGTACTGCATACCAAGATTCTTTAAATGTCTCCCAAATGCTTTTCTACCTTCTCTATGAGCGCAATATCAGCTGGAAGCCATTGAACGCTATACAGAGTATCCTTCGAAAGCCATTTTGCGTCTTCGGCTTCCAAGAGCTTTAACTCGCCATCTATAACTTCGCTCCAGAAGCAGTCCATTGATAGGTGAAATGTTGGATAGTCATATTCGATGGTTCCAATCAGATCCCCAACAGTAATCGTCGCATCAAGCTCTTCTTGTATTTCTCTCACAAGGGCCTGCTGTGGTTTTTCGCCTTCTTCGATCTTTCCACCTGGAAACTCCCACTGGCCTTCAAATTCACCATAGCCCCGGGCCGTTGCAAATATCCTTTTCTTCTCCTGCAGCGAATCACAAATGACTGCTGCGACAACTCTAACCGTTTTCATCGATTCTCTCATTAAATCAATCACCGTTTGATGTTTTGGTAGAATATACCTGATCCCAGGATTCTATCGTTTTCCAGCAGCGCTCTTTCATAAAGGCTGCAATTTCAGCGATATCTTCGCCCTCACAGTATTTTACAAGCAGCTGCTTGAATTCCGGTACTTCTTTTTCTGGAATTACCAAGAAACCACCGCCATGCGAAATGAGATAATGGTTTGCAAAAATGACAGAAGCACGTTTGTTACCATCTAAAAATATCTGAGTCTTCATACAGTAAAGGCACAATTTGATAGCAATGTGAATGGGCTCATCATCTGCTTCAACAATCTCTCTGATTCTATCTTTTACATCCAGTTCATTTGGTAAAGGCGGAACAAAAGACGATCCACCGATGGTAACAGGAACCCCTCGGATACGGCCGCCTTCGGCAAAAAAACCTTCATTTACAAGTCGTGCTATATGACTGAGCATATAATAATCAGAACGACTAGCAACGACATCTCGATCCAAAATAAACTCCCATGCGTGTTTCAGATTCAAGATCTTCTGTACATCAGTTGCAGTCATACCGGAAACTTTGCCGTTTTCTATGATTTCTTCTGTCTGCGGGAACGATGTAGCAACACCCTCCAAAACAGCCTGATCATAGATATTCATTTTCATATTGGCACGTGCAAATGCGATATTGTTTACAACATCAACAGAAAGCTCGTCTTCAGAATATCCGGCTGCAGCAAGTTGTTTTTCAATGCTGCGAAGTGATTTTCTGATTTCACGAGCTTCTCTGGCATTCCGAAGAAGCAGATTATACAGTTCTAAGGTATATGCACCTACATAAGTAGATGTCTGCTTGCCCGCGACACGTTTTCTCACATATAGGTATTTACCATCACCACGTTCTTTGATTTCAGGTGTACCATCATAAGGCATCAAATTCAGTCTTGCATGCAGGTCAGCACGACTTCTGAGCAATTCCTGTACCTCACTATATTGCACTGCCATTGTCTTTTCTCCTTTGGGGAACAAATCATATAAATATTATAGTACAATGTTCCCCAATAGTCAACGAAGATTGGGGAACATTTCTGTGAACAGATATCATTAAATGCTCCCCAATCTTATAGGAACAAGACGCAACATGCCCAAAGAGGAAATTCTGAGTTGTATGTCATCTATTATGGCCACCTTTCTTGCAGAATGTAGTATCAAACAAAGGCCTACTTCTTTTTCATCTGAGAATCCGGGATAATATCAGGTCGCTCTCCATCGTTGCCCTATCCTGTCTGTCAGGAAAGCGCTTATATTGTACCACGGATTCATCCTGTGGATTTCAAGCAATCAAACGTTGTTCGAAATCTTGGGTACATTTCACCCCCGGGGCTAAATTTAGGTTGAATTTCTCCTATTCCCATGGTAATATACTTATACGACAACATGAATGGAGGAAAAAACATGAACATTAACACGCAAAACCTCGTTTCCATCACGGAGGCAAACCAGAACTTTTCAAAAGTCGCCCGTCTGGCAGATACGGAGGGTCCGGTTGTCATATTAAAAAACAACAGGCCAAAGTACCTTCTTATTGATTTTTCTTCTACTGAAAAGGAACAGTACGCTTCAGATGAAGATGTCCTCAGCATCTCCCGCAGGCTGATTGCTAAAAATCGCCAGGCATATGAGGAGCTGGCAAAATGATCCAGCTAACCGAAGAGCAAATCCTCAAAATGCATTCCCAGCTTATCAGGGAGACCGGGGGATCTCCGGGGCTCAGGGACGAGGGCTTGCTTGGGTCTGCGCTTAGTGCGCCTTTTCAGTCTTTTTCTGGCGAGGACGCCTATCCTTCTCTCCAGCAAAAGGCAGCCCGGCTCTGCTTCGGTCTTGTGAAAAACCACCCGTTCATAGATGGAAACAAGCGGATTGGGGCACACGCCATGCTGGTCTTTCTGGCATTAAACGGCATCAATCTCAATTACACGCAGGATGAGCTTGTGGATATAACTCTAAGGCTTGCCTCAGGTGAAACAGGGTATGAGGATCTGTGGCAGTGGATATGTTCCCATCAGTAAAAATGCCCGGTTTTTATGGCCGTGGCGTCCAGTGCTTTTGAAATATCCTTAATCATTTCTTTGCAACCGTCGCCGAACTTATCCCAGCTTTGTTCACTAAGTCCTGCTTCTGAAGTCCTTTATCTATCATAATTTTCCATAAACCGTTATATGATACTGTCATAGCGATAGCGCCCTTCCTGCTTCAGAGAAACCTATAAACTTCATTAAAACAGTATAGCATAGATTTCTTCAGAAATCCACCGAAATATTCAAAAGAATAAAGATTTCCTTTCTAACTGTGAATATCACGCCGCTGGTTGCCGATTTCCAGCAGCCTCTAAAATGTGTCTGTTCTTTTTGACAACAGTTCCCTTGTTACACACCCCGAAAAACCAGTGGCGGCAACTGTTGTCAGAGGGCATAAAGAAGGGACTCCGGCAAGCTGCCGCCTGTGGCAATATTCACGGAATCCCTTGATTTCCGAGGGCACTGAAAAACTCCCGTTTTTTGCGGGAGTTTCACTTTCTTCTATAAAATATACTGTCAGAGATTATGGTTCGCTAAAAATACGGGCTGTTTTATCATCCAGCCAGTGCCATCAACTTCGTTATTCTCTTGATATTTGCTACGAATGCCGTGAAATACATTTGCAATTCCATAGCAAACAAACCAACGGAATCTGCTTTGCTTAATCCGTGGGCTTCCTTTAATTCCCCATTCTTTTCTTCAATCCGATGCCGTATCTTCAGGCGTTCCCGAAATTCCCCGCTCGCTTCAAATTCCAGCCTGCTCC
>CAZLMA010000020.1:0-33992 GCA_964560675.1 uncultured Subdoligranulum sp.
GACGCTGCCCACCTGCGGCTCGCCTTCGATGTACTTCTCGGCAATCTCCTGTACGGTACAGTCGCGGTATTCTTCCAGGCAGCTCTTCATGATCCAGGCCAGGATGATCTTTTCGCTGAGCAGCCGCTTGCAGGCGGCGTCATAGCGGGCGCGCACATCCGCGGCGAGCAGGCTCTGCGCCAGGGTGGATTCTGTTTCCATGGGCAACACCTTCTTAGAACAAATTACCCGATTCGTGACCATCGAAAAGCTCCGGAACTCGGGGTAAACATGGCTAAGCAAACCAAGCCAAAACCGGCAAGCAGGGAATCAACTGCCCGGTGCTATACTACCATATCCGGTCGGAAAAATCCACTGTAACTTACACTTTTCACTACTTGGCTTCACGAAATAAAGTATGTTTTCGGTCTGCGTATCCTTGTTCCTCTTTGCTTTTCAGTACAGGGTGAGAAAGAAAAATCGCGTATGGCCTTTATTAGAGACGCAAATCAGACATATCTTCCGTTTGGTCAATGTATCATCCAAACCGCATTGATTCTTTATTCAGGATTGTATAGGCCTATGGGATTATCACTGGCACAGAATAGACCAGTTTGCCTTGCAAGAATGTTCTTAAGCCTGGAAGAGTGACAAAGCCAATCGCTCTGCCGCTAAATTGTCAACAGTGAGCTTACTTTACAAAGGTCCTACTCCCAAATTGCAAAAGTATGGTATACTAAGGGGTATGGAGACGAGGATAGAAGGGCTGACAGATTTATTTAAGCGGTCCATATAGGGATACAGGAAACGTGGTACATACGAAGCATAGAAGTGAAGGAAATGGCAGACCACATGTAGTGGATATCCGGGAAGGAAATTTTATACCGTGCCCGGAATGTAGAAAGATATGCCAAAGGGCGGGATAGGAGAGGAAAGAGCGGGTATGGCGACATGGTGATTGCCTGTTTTATCCGTGCTATGGGCATTGTCGGAGATCGAGGGTAAGGTGTGAGGAACACAAGACAAAAATTGTGGAAGCACCCTTGCGAGGAAGCATGGTAGATTTACCCAGATGTTTGGGGGTGTGCCATATTCATATTGATGGACATGCCTAATTACGATGCAATGTGAAGACACTGGCAACGATGATGGGGGTACTGGGTGGGGGAAAGCAGTAAAGGAAAATGACCTGCGAGAGGTGCGAAGTATAGCGGCGGACAAAACATCCTTCAAGCGATGGCAGCGCTACGTGACGGTAGTAATAGATCCGCAAAAGCAGAGAGTCATTGATGTGGAGTGTGGGCGACGCGTGGCAAGGCACAAACTTTGTGTTCACACGTCCCGAAGGCCTTTGTATCTCGCCCGACATTGTGACGCAGTGGTTGAATGACTTTGCTAACCGGCATGGCCTGCCGCATATAAACGCTAACGCCTTCAGGCACTCCGTGGCCAGCTGCCTCATCGCCAGCGGCATCGACGTTGTAACAATCAGCAAACAACTGGGCCATGCGTCCGTGAATACAACAGAGGCGTTTTACTCACACCTTATTGCGGAGCAGCAAAGCGCAGCAGCCCGTTGCCTAAACCGAAGCATTTTTTCAGACACATCGACACAAAAACAGGCATGACAAAGTGGCGCAAAGGCAGTCCCTGCGCCATTTTTGAAGGCCGTAAACATCAAATAAACCCCAAACCGACTTTTACACGCCTTTTGGAGGCCGTAAAATTAAAAAAGAGCGGCAAAACTTAACGTTCTACCGTTCTTTTTCAGTTGCGGAGGCAGGACTTGAACCTGCGACCTCCGGGTTATGAGCCCGACGAGCTGCCAACTGCTCTACTCCGCGGTATTCTCCTAACTCTCTGCTGATTCCAAACAAGACTATAGCACATACGGGATGATTTGTCAAGTATTTCGGGTTGGTTGGTTCTACTCCCATTATCGTAACGGGTTTTATGCCGCGAAAGTTTCTTGACATGAGTTTTGGGCATGTTAGGCCGGTTCGTTACTAGCTAATAGTTTGTGGAAAAAGTCCGCAATGTTAATGGTTCCGTCATCAACGGATTACGATGTTGGGAGTAGAACCATTCTGAAATCGTCAGCAACGAACACCAATGCCGGAACACTGGCATGTTCCAGGAAAGGGGACTGGCAGATAGCGGCAAGTCCAATTATGAAAAAGCCCTTACAAACCAAAGGTTTGAAAGGGCCGGATTTCAGTTCTTCTACTCTTTCTACAGCAAGTCTGTCACAGCATAAACAGGGGAGAAGCCGTGTACCAGACCGGCACGCACTGCTCTTTGGTAGGTCGGCTGGCCAACCAATTGCCAGCCTCCTACCCTATCCAGGAGGAGTTTTGTACTGGTTATTGATCGTCGCCGAATTCCGCCTTGTAGGCGGCGGCTAGTTTCTCCGGCCAGTCGCTGACGGGCTCCAATACGCCGGTAAAGAACCGCAGGGTTTTCGGCTCATGCACAAAGCGCAGGCCGCCCACCAGATCGCGGTGATCGTACAGCCATTTGACGCGGTCGATCACATATTCCGTCTGAGAGAGCGTGAACACCCTGCGCGGGAAAGCAAGCCGCAACAGCTCCATGGAAGCAACCCGCTCGCTTCCGTCGGCGTTGCGCTCTTCTGAAAGTGTCCCGCGCTCCATGCCGCGAATGCCGCCGCAGATATACAGCGCACATGCCAGTGCGCAGGCGGAATATTGTAGCTGCGGCACGTTGGGTAAGAATTGCAAGCAGTCGATGTGGGCGCCCAATCCGCCGCCCGGGGTGATGACCGGAATGCCGTATTCGTCCATCTTGCGCACGGCATAGTCGATAAACTGCGGTCCCTGCGAGATGATATCCATATCCATGGATTCTTCAAAGCCCACCGTCATCGCTTCCATCTCTTTGACTGACATGCCGCCGTAGGTCAAAAAGCCCTCAAACATGGGGACCAGGTCTTCCATCGCGTGGTAGAGCGCCTCGTCACGCACCAGGATGGCGCCGCCGCGGGCAAAACCGAACTTGCGGGCAGAGAAGTAGATGATGTCAAACAGATCCGCAATCTTGCGGGTAATCTCCCGGATGGTCAAATCCTGCATGCCCGGCTCTCGGATCTTGTTGAAGTAGAGATTATCTTGCAAAAGCGAGGCGTCCAGCACAGTGGGAATGCCGTAGGAGCTGGCGATACGAGTCGCTTCTCTCATGTTTTCATACGAGATAGGCTGACCGCCGATCAAGTTGGTTCCAGCCTCTAAGCGCAGATAGGCCACGTTCGAGGGTGTCTCCTTCTCAATGCAGGCGCGCAGCTTGTCAAGATCGATATTGCCTTTAAAGGGCAGGTCGCTTTTGCTGATAAGCCCCTCGTCACTCACCAACTCTTCTACATGCCCTCCCAAACGCGTGATATGCGCTTTCGCTGTGGTAAAGTGGTAATTCATGATCACGCAGTTGCCGGGTTTGACGAAATAGGTCGCCAGAATGTTCTCACAGGCTCGCCCCTGGTGGGCGGGCAGGCAGTACTGGATGCCAAACAACTCCTCCAACTTGTCGCGCATGCGATAAAACGTTTCACTGCCCGCATAGGCGTCATCCGCGCGGAGCATGGCGGACTGCATATTGTCGCTCATCGCGTTTACGCCAGAGTCGGTGAGCATATCCATGAAAATGTCGCCATTGTGCAGCTGAAAGGTGTTAAACCCCGCTTGGCGCATTTTTTCAAGCCGCTTATCCGTTGGCAGCAGCTGGAGCTGCTGCACAATTTTGACCTTGTGCATCTCCATGGGGATGGGTTCGTGTTTGTAAAATTTGATAGCCGGCATAATCGTCCTCCCACTACTTTTATGGTGTAAAGCTTTAAAGCTTTAGCGCTTTGCATCGCTAAATACAAGTATACACAATTTTGAAGATTTGGCAAGATTCTTTTTGGAAGAGCCGATGGCCAGTGTTCTTTGTGTTTTTTCTCTCTTCGTCATAAGAAAGCGCGGTGTCGATTGCGCTTGATGCTGATTTCATTGCGTTTTATTTGTAAATTGTCGCGGGCTTTTGTATGGCAGCGCAGTACTGCGCCTGCAAGGGGCAACTGGTAGAGTAGCAGCAGCCGCGCACCTTGATTGGCGCGCGGCTGAGCATACGGTTTTAAGGCATTTTGGCGGATTTTTAAACACAAAAGTTCATCAGCGGTTATTTATCTGCCGCAGCCAGGTGTTGGGTCTCTTCAATTTCGGCGATCATGTCGACGCGCCTCTGGTGCCGGCCGCCCTCGTATTGGGCGCTCAGCCATTCGTCCACGATCATTTTGGCAGTCTCGATGCCTACCACGCGCGCGCCGAAAGCGATGATATTCGAGTTGTTGTGCTGCTTGCTCAGTTTTGCGCTGTACGGTTCGCTGCAAACGCAGGCACGGATGCCTTTTACCTTGTTCGCCGCTAGGCTGATTCCGACACCTGTGCCGCAGATCAATACGCCTCCGTCCACATCGCCCGCCGCCACAAGTTTTGCGACTTTATAGCCACTGATGGGGTAGTCGAACCGATCCGGGTTGTCAGTTCCGACATCGATCACTTCGATGCTTTTGCCTTCTAAGTAAGCCTTGATCTCGTTTTTCATCTCGACGGCCACGTGGTCGTTGCCGATTGCCAGCTTCATGGTGTGCTCTCCCTTTCTTGTCACTTGTTCCAGCTCGCCATGCGGAAGTAGGTGTAAGGCCCTGCCCTCAGCTGCCATTTCGATTTTGTTGTTCCCCTTCCAAGACGAAAGTACTCCAAAACAGTATGCCAACACGATCGCAAACGTTTCCGAATCAGTATCATAAACGTGTGTAATCCGAATGTCAAGCACCGGAAGCATTTCGCCGCGCTCCCGCAAAGACAGTTTTTACTGGTACAAAAAGGTGATTGCCAGCAACGGCTCCGATTTGGGGTAAACCATTAAGCGATAGCTTTGACCTCGTAGCCTTGTTCGGTGACAGCGGTGGTCAGGGCGGCATCGTCGACCGGCGCGTTGAGCGTTACAACGGCTGTACCCGCCTGATGGCTGACCTGCGCGTTGGCAACACCGTCCAGCGACTCCAAGGCCTTCTTGACGGTCATTTCACAGTGGGGGCACATCATGCCCGCGATGGTCATGGTTTTTTGCATGGGGGAATCCTCCTTTTGCGATGTGTTTGGCGCTGTGTCCGTTTCGGCAGCCGTAACGGACAGCGCGGATTGAGAGCTTCCCGCGGCTTTTGCAGCCGCGGCATTTTTTCGTAAACCGCGCGGCGGGCGATCATGCCTTGTGTCGTGCGGGCGGAACAGATTTAAGCGCAGCGCATTGGATACCACGCAAAAGCTGGACAGGCTCATCGCAGCTGCGCTGAACATCGGGTTTAGGCGCAGGCCGAAGCCGATAAAGGCGCCTGCCGCCAGCGGAATGCCAATGCAGTTGTAAAAGAAAGCCCAAAACAGATTCTCGTGGATGTTGCGCAATGTCGCGCGGGAAAGGCGGATGGCGGCCGGTACGTCCGTCAGGCGGCTTTTCATCAAAACAATGTCGGCCGCGTCAAGGGCGACGTCAGCGCCGGCACCGATGGCGATACCGATATCCGCGCGTGTCAGGGCGGGCGCGTCGTTGATGCCGTCACCCACCATGGCGACGGGGCCGCCCTCTTCCTGCAGGCGCCGGACCGCTGCCTCTTTGCCGTCCGGCAGAACGCCGGCGATCACTTCATCTACGCCTGCCTGCGCGCCGATGGCTCTTGCCGTGCGCTCCCCGTCGCCCGTTAGCATGACTACACGCAACCCCAGCGCTCGCAGCTGCGCGACCGCGGAAGGGCTATCTTCTTTGATGACGTCCGCAACCGCGATGATGCCAGCCAACTGGCCGCCTACCGAAAAATACAACGGTGTTTTACCGGTCTGCGCCAACTTTTCAGCCTGCACACGCAGCTCCGTTGGTATACCGCCGGATAGTTTGCTCTCCATCCAGGCAGCGCTGCCCCCCATCAGCTGCTTGCCGCCCCACAAGGCGGTTAGACCGTTGCCGGGCAGCGCGGTAAAGTCCTTTACGGCCATCGGCTCAATTCCTTTCGCCTGTGCCTCTTGCATTACGGCGCGCGCCAGCGGATGCTCGCTGTGCTGCTCTAAGGCCGCCGCGATCTGCAAAAGCGCGCGCTCGCTGACGGCTTTGGCGGGTAGAATGTCCGTCACCTTGGGCTCTCCGGCCGTGATGGTTCCGGTCTTATCCAAAACGACGGTGCGCACCTTGCCGGCGGTCTCCAGGCTTACGGCGGTCTTAAACAAAATTCCGTTTTTGGCGCCCACGCCGTTTCCGACCATGATGGCAACGGGTGTGGCAAGCCCCAGCGCGCAGGGGCAGCTGATAACGAGGACAGAGATCGCCCGCGCCAGCGCAAAGCCGAGAGTCTGCCCCAGCGCCAGCCACACTGCCAGCGTGACCAAAGAAATCACCAAAACGGCGGGCACGAACACGGCAGAAACCCGGTCGGCGATTTTCGCGATGGGCGCTTTGGTGGCTGCCGCGTCGCTCACCATGCGGATAATCTGGGAGAGAGTGGTGTCTTCACCGACACGCGTGGCCCGGCAACGCAAAAAGCCGGACTGGTTGACCGTAGCGGCACTGACGGTGTCCCCAACTGCCTTGTCTACCGGCAGGCTCTCTCCGGTGAGCGCCGACTCGTTGACGGCACTGGCACCCTCTATTACAACGCCGTCCACCGGTATGTTCTCGCCAGGACGCACCACAAAAATGTCATCCTTATCAACTTCTTCGATGGCGACGGTGACCTGCTTACCGTTTCGCTCCACCGTTGCTTGCTGCGGTGCCAATTTCATCAATCCGCGCAGCGCGTCCGTCGTTTTGCCCTTGCTGCGCGCCTCCAACATTTTGCCCACCGTGATCAGCGTCAAAATCATCGCGGCGGCCTCAAAATATAAATCGTCCATGCGGGCCATCATCGCCATGTGGTCGCCGTGCATCAAATCATCCGTCATGCCGAACACGACCGCTACGCTGTACCCAAACGATACGCCAGATCCCATCGCAACAAGCGTGTCCATATTGGGCGCGCCGTGTAATATCGATGAAAAGCCGCTGATGAAGAATTTTTGGTTTATCACCATCACCGCCGCGGCCAGCAACATCTCGGTCAACGCCTGTGCCAGATGATTGTCGGCCAAAAAAGCAGGCAGCGGCCAGCCCCACATCATGGCACCCATCGAGATGTACATCAAAACGATCAAAAACCCCAGGGACGCCAACAAACGCCTGCGCAGCTTGGGCGTTTCAGTATCGGCGAGCGGATCGCCACCGGATTGTACATTTTGTTTATTTTTTGTGGATTGACCGCCCTGTAAACTTGCCCCGTACCCTGCCGCCTCTACGGCTGCGATGACGTCGGCCGGCGCGGCGGTTCCCTCAACGCCCATTGAGTTTGTGAGCAGATTGACTGCACACTCTGTCACACCCGGCACGCCCAGTACTGCCTTCTCAACGCGCGCGCTGCATGAAGCGCAGCTCATGCCGGTCACGGCATAATGCTCCATAGAAGAAAATCCCTCCTTCAAATACCCCCATGGGGTATTTAACGAAGGAAAGTATATACCCTGCGGGGGTATTTTGTCAACCCCTTCCGAGCACTTTTTTAAAATGTCATTGTTGACCCCTTGACAACAACAGCCCGTGTTATATAGTAGGAATGGCGTAATTGTCTCCCGTTGGCGCACACCGCGAAGATTCGGGTGGGCGTGATGCATTTTCACCGGTTTTCGCGGCGGCGCCATCGCGCATAAAAGAAAAAGGAAAAAAGAAAGAAGGAACCCTTATGAAGAAATTGTCCACACCCAAGGTTTGGGCCTTCGCGGCCGGTCAGTTCGGCTGGAGCCTGATGAGTGGGTTGATATCCAACTGGCTCATCTATTTCTACCAGCCGGACGAAACCGCCATCGCGCAGGGCCAGACGCTGTTTATCCCACAGGGGCGTGTCATTTTTGGCGTTATCACCATCATCGGTGCGATCACCGCCTTTGGCCGCGTATTTGACGCAGTCACGGACCCGCTTGTAGCGAGCTGGTCCGACCGCTGCACATCGCCCAAGGGGCGACGCATGCCCTTCCTGCGCTTTGCATCGCTGCCGCTTGCGGCGTTCACCGTACTCACATTCTGGTCCCCCTACAATCAGCAGAGCTGGATCAACGCCATCTTCCTGTTTTTGATGATCACGGGTTATTATTTCTCCCTTACGGCGTACTGCACACCCTATAACGCGCTGATCTCGGAACTGGGTCATACGCCGAACGAGCGGCTGAACATCTCCACGGTTATTTCCTTCACGTTTATCGCCGGCACGGCCATCGCCTACATGGCGCCTACGATCTGGGGTATGTTCGTTCCGGCGCTGGGCCGCGTCAATGCGATCCGCGTCACTTTTATTGGCATGGCGGTTCTCGCCTTTATTTGCATGCAGATTCCGGTGGCGTGCATCAACGAAAAAGAGTACGTCAATACCACACCCACAAAGGATTCCGCCATCGGCTCCCTGACGGCGACCTTCAAAAATGCGGAATTCCGCAAATTCGTCGCCTCGGATATCCTATACTGGATCGCCATCACGATGTTCCAGACGGGTCTGCCCTTCTTTGTCACCAGCCTGCTCAAGCTGCCCGAGACCATGACCACACTCTACTTTGTAGGCATGACGCTGATTTCCCTCGTCTTTTATCTGCCAGTAAACAAGCTGGCTCCGAAACTCGGCAAGAAAAAGCTGATGGTTTTCGGTTTCGCCGTATTCTGCGCCGCCTACTTCTATACCGGCTTTTTGGGGCGCATCGGCTTCATTTCGCCCACTGTACAGGGTGCGATTCTGACCGTCGCCGCCGCGCTGCCGATGGCTATCTTCGGCATTCTGCCGCAGGCCGTTGTGGCGGATATTGCGCAAAGCGACGCCAAATTGACCGGATCCAACCGCGAGGGCATGTTTTATGCCGCCCGCACCTTCGCCTTCAAAATGGGGCAAAGTCTGTCGATGCTGCTTTTCACGGCCATCTCGACGATCGGTTCCGACACAGGGTTGGGCTATCGCCTGACTGCCTTTCTCGCCTCGGCATTCTGCCTGCTGGGCGGCGTTGTATTCCTTACATACAACGAGGCGAAGATCAACTCCATTATTGAAGAAAAGTAAAGGGATTGGGCTCTTGTGTGGCAGTGCGGGCAGCAAAATTATTATGAAGCGCGCAAGGACGCTTGCAATGGCGTTTTTTATGCTTTATAATGGTTTTGCGGCCGCGTTAAAGCGGCTAAGCTGCTCAAAAGAAAGTGGGGCCCTGCCATGAGGATCGCCCTGATTGCACACGATTCCCGTAAAGAACTGATGACGCAATTTTGCACGGCTTATGTGCGCGTGTTATCCCAAAACGAGCTTGTCGCCACCGGTGTGACCGGCAAAATGATCCGCGAGGCGTGCGGGCTTCCGGTGCGCTGCCTGTTTGCGGGCGGGCGCGGTGGTGCGGAACAGATTTCCGCCATGATTGCCTGCGGCGAGATCGATATGCTGCTGTTTTTCCGCGATCCGGTCTCTTCCAAGCCGGACGAACCCAACGACGCAACGCTGTTGCGCCTGTGCGATATCCATACCATCCCGCTCGCCACCAACATCGCGACGGCGGAGGTTCTGATCCACGGCTTGGAACGCGGCGATCTCGATTGGATTGAGCTGCGGCATGACCGGCACTGAAAACCGCTAGCCGACAAAGCAATGCTCACAAAACCGACCAACCCAGCGCCGCCTTGTTGTATACGAGGCGGCGCCGGGTCGGTTTTATCTATCTTTTTCGGATTTCGTCAGCTCTCTTTATAGACAATGGCGTTCTTTACTTTATTTGCCTTCTCACGCCCGGCCAAAACTTCCGCCAGTGTGAGGGCAAATGGGATAGCGCTGCCCAGCGCCTCGCCGGTGATAAGCGTTCCATCAACTGTGACGCGCTGTGCTGTATATGCAGCGCCGCCAGCCTTGACGGCCTCAATCAGATCCGGGCTGGGGTAGACGGTGGCCTTCTTGCCCGCGAGCAGCCCGAACGCCGCCAGTACAGAAGGCGCGGCGCAGATCGCCGCTAGGATTTTCCCCTCCTGTACAGCAGCGATGCAGGCTCTGCGCACGGTTTCGCTCGCCTTAAGATGATTGACCCCCCCAAGGCCTCCGGGTAAAAGGACCGCGTCAAAGGCGAGAGGGTCGATCTCTTCCGCTAACGCATCACAGGTGATGCGGATTTTATGAGAAGATTCGATCGTCAAGTCGGGGCCGACGGCGGCGATCGTGACCGCCACGCCGGCGCGCCGCAACAGATCGACGGTGATGAGTCCCTCGCATTCCTCTAAACCTTCGGCAAAATAAATTACGGCACTAGACATAGCCAAACCCTCCTGGTGCTTGCATGGTTGCTTTGACATATTCGGATTTTTATCGGTTGTGTCCATACAAAAACTTCATAAACTGCGGTACCTGCCTGGCCCAATCGGCCTCACAGTGTCCCCCGTTGACTTGCAGCCAGGTCCACACATCGGCACCGCGTGCCTGCAAGATGTGCGCGGCGTCCAGCGCGCGCTCGGTGGTTTCGGCAAGCCCTTTCTTGCCCTGGCATTCCCCGCTGCCCCAACTGACGTAGACGCGGGTAGACCCCGGCAGTTTTGCGCTTGCAAGGTCAGAGAAAAGAGCCTGTTTACACACGCCGATGGAAGGCGAAAGGCAGGCAGCTTTGCTGAATACATCGCTGTGTGCGGCAATCGCATACAAGCTCATCAGACCCCCCATGCTCGAACCCCCGATGCCGGTAAAGCGGCGCTGCGGCCGGGTAGGATACTTTGCGTCAATGGCGGGCTTGAGCTCCCCGACCAGCCACTGCATATAGGCTTTGCCGGTACCTGTAAAACCGCCCCAGCGACGCGTTTTATAGGGACAGTATTCCACAAGCCGCATGTCTCCCTCGTGGTTGCAATCCACGCCAACTACAATCCAGTCTGGGTGTTCATCCAGATACTCTTTTAATCCCCAGCAGGTGCCATAGGTCGCGGTTTCGTTAAAAAACAGATTGTGTCCATCAAACATATACAAAACGGGATAGCGCCGTTCGAAGAATTCATAGCCGTCCGGCAGGTATACATATACCTTGCGGTCAAGATCGTAAGGGGTGATATGTGTCATAAAGGTGTCAACCAAGATAAAACCTCCTAACCAATGGAAAACAAAATGTGGCTCGTCACCGGAAACACCGAAATTTTTTATCCCTTCCTGATATCAGATTTCCTGCTTGGCCGGCCTTTTTTTCCGGGCCTTCCGAACAGGAAGCGCCGCGAAACGGCGCCCGCCATACGGTACACCGGTGGTCTTAGTTCCTCATCCGCCAGTTTGAGCAATCCGCGGATGGGCAGATGCTGTGGGCAGTGTTGCTCGCACCTCCCGCATCCCACACACTGCGTGGCAAAAGCGGGCTCTCTGCGCAAACTGACCACCTGCCAGTACTCTCTGCGACCGGCCGCGGGGCTCTCGATGTACATATTGTTCCAGCATCGAAACGCGCCAGGAATATCGACGCCTTTGGGGCAAGGCATACAGTAGCCGCATCCCGTGCACGGCGCCTTGACCGCGCGTTCAATTTCCGCCTTGACCCGCTTGAGAACGACCTTGTCGCTCTCGGTTAAGTTGCCGACCTGCGCCGCGGCGGCAATGCGGCAGTTCTCTTTGACCATCTCCATCGTGTTCATGCCGGAGAGTACACAGGTAACCTGAGGCTGATCCCACAGCCAGCGCAGCGCCCACTCGGCGGCGGTCCAGTCACGGCCGGACGACGCAAAAAGCTCCTTCGCCCCGGCGGGCAGCATGTTGACGAGCTTGCCGCCGCGCAGCGGCTCCATGATTATGACCGGAAGGCCCTTTGCCGCAGCGGCCTCCAGTCCGGCTCGACCCGCCTGACTGTTCTCGTCCAGATAGTTGTATTGAATCTGGCAAAAATCCCAATCATAGGCATCCAGAAGCCGCAAAAACATCGCCGTGTTGCCGTGGAAAGAAAAACCGATGTTGCGGATCGTGCCGCTCTGCTTCTTGTCGGCGATCCATTCCCTTATACCCAGCGCTTCCAGTTTGTGCCAGCTCTCTACATCCGTGAGCATATGCATCAGATAATAGTCGATGTGATCCGTGCGCAGGCGTGACAACTGCTGGGCAAAGTAGCGGTCGAGATCCGCTTTTGTATGTACCAAATATTGCGGCAACTTGGTGGCCAGATTGACCTGATCGCGCAGCCCCGTGCGGGAAAGAATCTCGCCGACGGCGGTCTCGCTGCCGGGGTAGATGAAGGCGGTATCCAGGTAGTTGACGCCCGCCTGAATCGCGGCGGTCAACTGCGCCTGCGTCTTTTCCAGGTCGATGCCGCTGCCCTTACGGGCAAACCGCATGCAGCCGAAGCCCAGCGCGGAGATCGGACGACCATATTTGTCAGTGCGGTATTGCATAGCAACGCTCCCTTATTTTCGCAACAGTTTTTTTCTCGCTCTCGGCTCCGGGGCGGCTTCCGCGGCAGGCGGCTGCGCAGGCAGCGTAAAAGTGAATCGGCACCATTTGCCTTCTTCACTCTCTACACGGATGGTACCGTTCATCAACCCGACCAGAACCTTACAGATATGCAGCCCCAGACCCGCTCCACGGGTATTCATGCTCCGGGAGCGATCCTCTTTGTAAAATCGCTCAAATACGTACGGCAAGGCGTCCGCGGCGATACCGGCGCCTGTATTCTCAACGCTCAACGCCACCTGATCACCTTGTTTATCGGTATCGAACCGGATCACGCCACCGGGCGGCGTAAACTTGATCGCATTGTCGACAAGATTGTATACGATCTGATGGACAAGATCCGGATCCGCCCATACCTTGACAGGCGGCCCACCCAGGCCCTCAATGTCGATTTTACCCTCTTCAATGCGCTGCTCGTCCGCCAACACGACATCGGTAACGGTGGTGAACAGATCATACAGCTGCGCATGGATGGGAACCTCGCCCGCTTCTAGCCGCGTGATATCCAGCATATTTTGGATCAGCCGCGACAGACGCGCCGTCTCCTGTGCGACAATTGTCAGATATTTTTCGTGTTCCTCCGGCGGGATGGTACCGTCGCGCATACCCTCGATAAAACCCTGGATACTGGTCATCGGGGTGCGCAGCTCATGGGCGATGTTGCCCATAAACTGACCGCGCGCATTGTCGATGGTCTGTAGGCGGGCGGCCATATCATTGAATGTCGCGGAGAGATCCTCCAGTTCCTGATACCCGGCCGTGGGTGCGCGCGCAGAAAAGTCGCCGCTGCCCAGCCTGCGTGCCGCCTCGCCGACCTCCAGGATTGGCGCGGACACGCGGCGGGCGATCACGAGTGAGACAACGCCGCAGAACAAAAGCATCAACGTCGCCGACAATACAAAAATGCCGATCATGTCCGAGAGATACTGGTTGAGGACATCCATCGGTGTGGCGACAAACAGATAGCCGGAGTTGCCGCCCAAAGGCAGCGCGCGACCGGATACGTAGTACTTTTTCGCCAGCACGCCGCCCAGATTGCTCTGCTCCATGACGTCTTGCCCACTGTCCAGCGTACGCAGCCGATCTGCGTCCAGTGAAAGTCCGGTAAAGTTTTCATCCGGTCCTGTGTGCAGCAGGATAACGCCGTTCCCGTCCGCAACAAACACTACAGCGCCGGATACCGTCTCAAACAGCGAGAGCCTGTCGCGGGCGTTTTCCAGGAGTTCTTTGTCGATGTCTGGCAGCGTGACGATGGTGCCTTCCTCCGCAAGTCGTTGGCTTAAAATGACCGCGCCGTCCAAAACGCTGCGCAGCGCCGTGCGCCGCTCCCGAGCGAAGTAGACGGAAGATAAGATGATCTGTATGCCGCACATCAGCGCCAGGCCCAACACGAGCGTGACTGCCATCGAAGAGAAAAGCTCCCGCCCAAAGGATTTGGCACTTTTGTGCTCGGTTTGACGCTCCATTTATTCCTTGACCTCAAATTTGTAGCCGACGCCCCACACGGTTTTAAGGCTCCACTGGTCGGATGCACCCTCCAGTTTTTCGCGCAGGCGCTTAACGTGCACGTCGATGGTGCGGGAGTCGCCATAGTATTCGAAGCCCCACACCTCGTCCAACAGCTGGTCGCGCGTATACACGCGGTTGGGGTGGCTGGCGAGGCAGGCGAGCAGCTCCAGCTCCTTGGGAGGTGCCTCTACGACCTTGCCCTTGACCTTGAGTTCATAGCGGTTCATATCCAGATGCAGATCCGGGAAATCATAAATTCCCTTGTCCTCTTCGTTCTGTGCAGCACAGCGGCGCAAAACCGCCTTGATGCGGGCCGTGACCTCCTTGGGCTCAAACGGCTTGACGATGTAATCGTCGGCGCCCAGCTCCAGACCCAGCACCTTGTCATACGTTTCGCCCTTAGCGGTGAGCATGATGATGGGCGTATTTCCAGCAGCGCGAATTTTTCTGCAGACCTCCCAGCCATCCATGGCGGGCATCATAACGTCCAGCAAAACCATGTCGGGCCGGGAGCGTTCGTATTCCGCCAAGGCGGCGGCGCCGTCATAAGCGAGAAGGACGTGGTAGCCCTCCTTGACAAGGTAGAGGCGAAGCAACTCGCAAATATTTTTGTCGTCATCGGCAACCAGTATCTTTTCGTTGGCCATGCAGACAAACCCCCTTTTATAACACACACTGCGCCCTCGGCTCGGCTTAGCGTCGTTGCGGCGGCCCTGCCCGCTGCGAACGTCGCGTGGATACAACTCTATCACCATTATAGTCAGGAATCATGAAAAAAGAAAGTACAAATTAAAAAACCGGCGAGAACACACGTTCCGCCGGTTGCATGCTTTGGGTTCTGCCGCAAATAAGAAATCAGCCCTCTTGCCCAATCCATGTCTGCAGCGTCTCGATATCTACGGCAGGCACATAATAAAACCGGTATTCTTTTAAGCCCGCTGCCGCGTCGGAGGCACTCTCCACGGGTCCGGCCTCTACCATAAACTCCCACACAGGCACATGGTAGGCTGCGCCGCTGTCCGTATAGGTGATGCGGGTGCGGACAATTGCGTCCTTTTGCTGCAATACACTGCCCGCGGGGTCGTCAACAGGCGCGATGTATTGGCCTCTGTAAAGCAGATCCAGCGCCCTGTCGTGGTCAATGACAGGGTATTCTCCCAGCAGGGTTCCTGGCCCGGCCGCGTTCCAGTGTACGGTAGATAATGCTCCGTCCGCATTGGAAGAGACCAGCACGTCTTTGTATTTCAGATTGAGCAGGCTCTCAACGAAAGCGGGGTATGCGCCGTCCTCTTTTCCCTTGCCATAAAACGCGGTGAACACGCCGGCCTGCTCACCGTAGATGTCGTAATCCCCGCCCTCGATGGCGGCGTCATCCGCGCCCATCGCTCTCAAAAGTTCGGAATGCTTTTTTTGTATATCCGCCGACTGACGCACAGCGTCGTCGCGGTCGGTCACCAGATCCGGTTCGGCATCTTCACCAGCAAGGAAAAAAATCGATACCGTCAAGTCGTTCGAGACGCGAATGCGCTCTACACCGGCCTTGTTTAATTCCTCATCGTCTTCCAGCGTTAAAGAGGCCGCACCGGCCCAGTATTCGTGCTCTGTGTCCAATAGGCCGGTTTTGGAATCCTGCTCGTTAGCGCACATTTGGTTCCACTCCGCTAAGCTTGCGTTGCCGAATGTCAGCTCCGCTTTCTCTGCCCATGACGCGTCCAGGCCAAGGCCTTCCAGAACCTGCGCAAGCGCGTTTTGCATCTCGGCTTCATGGGTCGCATGATCCGCCATCATGCTGCGAAAGACGGGCAGGGTTTCGGGAAGATCCCCACTTTGCGTGTAGGCGGGGAAGGCGAGTAAGACGGGATCCATATAGTAAAGATCCTCAGCGCTGTACGCCAGCAGCGCATAACTTCCTCCGGCGCCGGTATTACGGAGCGCCGCGGTAACCTCATCGGGCAGGTTGGAAGAGCGGTCGATATGCAAAGCCTGGTCGCCGCCTTCTGTCTGTGCATCAAACGGATCTTCTCGGATGTCACAGGTTTCGGGGCTTTCGGAGCCGTCGGCCAAATCGGCAGGAGATGAATCCGCGGACCGCTCACCATCCACCTCCAAGACTTCTTCGCTCTGTGCTTGCGGCGCGACAGGGTTGGCATCGCCTGTGTCTTGTGCGCCGCCCGCCATGGCGGTGGAGCTAGAATTGGTTGTATTGGCAACACGCTTTTGCCATACCAAGAAGGTTCCCACAAATACGGCAAGGCAGGCGGCCAACGGCAGACAGCGGCGCAGGTAATAAGAAACGGAATGGGAGGGCTTTTGCGTGGCCGCCTCGTCGGCCTCCAGCACCAATGGATCCTCGACCAAACCGATTGCATCCCATAAATCCCGAGTCGTCATATCGTTACCCCCTGTTCGGTTAAATAGTCGGCCAGTTTTTTGCGTGTTCGATGCAAACTCACGCGCACGGCGCTCTCGCCCATGCCGTAGCGCCTGGCGATGGAAGCGGTATCGTCGCAATACCAGTATCGTCGCAAAAATACCTGCCGCACCTGTTTGGGCTGCTCGCGCAAGAAGCGGCTGATCAGCCGTCCGGTTTCGTTTGCGTCGAACGCACGCTCGACATTGGTATTGCCCGGCAGGCATTCCGCAAGTTCGTCCAGCACCAGCTGCACTTGCCCGCCGCCGCGCTTTTGTGCGGCATCGGCACTGCGGCGATCCAATGCCAAATTGCGTGTGATCCGCCCCAGGTAGGGTGCCAGTCTTTCGGGTCGGTTTTCCGGCATGCTGTTCCAGGCGGCAAGCCAGGTATCGTTGGTACACTCCTCGGCATCGTGGGTGTTGGCCAGTATGTTCATGGCAATGCGGTGGCAGTAAGCTCCAAACTTGTTCACCGTCTCGGTCAGTGCTTGTTCGTCCCGATCCCAAAACAGCGTGACGATGGTGGAATCCTCCACTGCAGATCCCTCCCTTTTTCTCCTCGTGTTAAAAGACGGCAAACGCCGCCGCTTTGTTACACGGCAAAAATATTCTCTTGGGCCAAACGAAATGCCTTCGCCAGCGCAACACGATTGATTGTGTGCGCGCCAGCCCCAGTTTTCTAGAAGAGGAAGAAATGGGTTCGACAAAAAGCAAACGGAGCCATTCCGCTTTTTGGGACAAAAAAGCACATACATTCGCATGTATGTGCCGTGTTGAGACCGCCCGGATCAAGGCGAAAGGTAATGCGATAGTTCCCGGATGCCCTGCGCACATCAATTGGCCAACGTCCCGATGGGATCCCAGGGATCCATCTCCAGGGGCGGCTGATCCGCGAGGGCGGCCTTGTCACCCAGATATTCTTTCTCGACGGCGGCCTGGTAGACGTATTGGTCAAACCAGCTGTCCGAGCAGACATAATATCCTTTTTTGCCGTGTTTGTCGCCCCAGCTGTTCTCGATCTTCCAGCGCGTCGGCTTCCCCTCCACGAGGTTGACGCCAGTCAAAACCATCGCGTGGCTCATGGAGCTGTACCAGTAATCCAGCGCGTCCTGCTTGCTGATATCCAGATCCAACCCCGAGACGAGCGCGTAATCAAAACTGCCGTCGTCCCAAATGCCGAGCTCCCGCTCGCCAAATTTGCCGACGTCGCTGCCGAACCATACTACCTTGCCGTCCTGTAGCTGCCGAATAACTGCCTGCTTGAAATCGGGAAGAGCGAGGTTGAGATGCACAACCGGTTCGCCGCCGACCACATTGCCCAAAAAACGCACGGTATAGGTTTTGCCGTACGGCTTATCGGCGGTCGGCGCGTTGATAATGCTGACGATCTTTTCCAGCAGATCGCCGATATACCTGTCGCGGAAGGCGGTCGGCGTAAGGGAAGGTTCGCGGTGGTACACCTTGTTTTTATCGACATACTCAAAGTCGAAGACCTTGGGCGGCTCGCCGTAGCAGCTGCACAAGAACGCATAAACGTTGGCCAGCATCTCTTCTTTGACCGCCTGCAGTTTTTCCTGCGCGGCGCCGTCGCGCGCCATGCCGCGCAGCTTGACTGCACACGCTGTAAGGCTGCGCTTTAAGATGGAGTTCATCGTTCTTGTGTGGCCGGCCTGCCAGGTATCCGGGTAGACATCCTTAGGGCATAGGCCGTATTTGCACACAATGTTCGCGAACATCTTCCACTGCCCACCGTCGTGCACGCCCGTGGAAAGGAGAAACTGCACCGTGCGGTCACTGGTGGGAAGTTCCGATGTCAGGAGAATGCTCTCCAGAAAATAGTTGGAGCGTTCAAACTTGTCCCAGAACGCGAGGTAACTCTGTGAGAGCTCAAACGCCTCTAGATTGAGATCCCGTGCGATTTTCTCCCGCAGGACATTGGCGGCTGCGAACAGCCAGCATCGTCCGCTCGCCTGCTGGTCGGTCGCCTCAAGGGTGGGAATTTCTACAGAGAATTTCTGGCGCATCTCGTTAGCGCCGGCGGCGTGAAAGGACACTTTGGCAAGGTCGTTGCCGGCAAGCGCCAGCGTCGCCAACTTTCGCTGCGGACTGCTTGCGTACTGGTTTGACCATTGGTTCAAAAGCGATTCCGTGATCGGTTGAGGCATAGCGATTTTCATCCTTCTTTCCAAAAATTTTATCTGCCGCCATTATACACCCACTGTGCGGAAATTGCAAAAAGTCCGGCGCATCGCGTAGGTGCTCTCTTGCCTATCGCCGCAAAGAAGCCGAAGGTCCTATTGCAGCAAACTTCCCTTTGTTGGCGCGCCCTATCTCCTGTAATAATCCCGCAGCGGAATAAAGCCGAGACCCTCGTAAAGTTCCTTTGCCGCCGCGGCGCTCTCAAGATAAATTTTGCCGGTATTTTTCGCTAAGGCGTCCGCGATCAAAAATTCCACAATAGCGCTGCCGACGCCCTGTCTTCGCCGCTCTGGCACCGTGTAGATGTTCATCAGGTAACCGCAAGTTCCGTTCGGATTATCCGGTGAGGGCATCTCTGTCTGGTAGCAAATCCCGCCGCAGCCGATGAGTTCGTCAGCCCCCGCGAATGCAAAGCAGGCGGTGTGGGTGCCGTCCGCTATGTGCACGCGGTAATACGCCTCGTTTTGCGCATACAGCGCGTCCCAATCCACATCTTGATAGGCGGCAAAGACCTCGTGCAAAACGCGCATTCGCCATTGCATCAGGCACGATAGATCTTCTGTGCCGGCTTTTCTGACCGTTACCGCCATCCGCGGGATTCCCCTTCCTACTACAATATATTTATGGTTGATATTCCTAACAGCCAGTTAGGATATTATCCATCTTGTTGCTACTAAGTCATGCGCTGTGAACTGTTTTATTTCCGTGGAGCACCCTCCGGCGCGTCTTCACGCCCCTCAAACGGTCGCCCGGCGCTTTTCGGTCAGCGCGTTATGCAAATGCATCTTCATGCTTTGAGTACGATGGGCATTTTGCTCATATCCGGCTTGCCGCTCGCGTTGAGCGGGATTGTAGGCATCTTGACAAAAAATTCCGGAATCATGAAATCCACAAGATCCTCGGAGAGTTCTTTTTTCACGTCGGACAGTTTGAGATCCTTTTTTGACGGTACGATATACGCGACCATGTAAGAAAGTCCCTCTTCATCGGTAAAGGCGCGGACGATGGCCTGCTCTATGCCGCTGCACCGGTACAGCCGGGATTCCACCTCCATTGTCTCTACGCGCTTGCCGTAAATCATGATCTGTGTATCCTTGCGGTGCAAAAAGGCGAGGTTGCCGTCCGGCAACACATAGCCCAGATCTCCGCTGCGGTACATAGTCTGCCCGTTGGAAAGCGGTACAAACGCCTGATTTTCCTGCGCGTGATCCCCGCTGTATCCATTTGAAACGCCGCCGCCCAGAATGCAGATCTCTCCCGTTTGCCCTGCGGGCAGTTCGTTTCCGTCCGGGTCCAGGATTTTGACGGTGACATCCCGTACGGCCTTGCCGATAGGGTAGGTCCCGTCTTCCAGAACGGTGCCGCCGTTGCAGCGGTAGTATGTGGCGCATACTGTCGTCTCAGAGGGGCCGTACGTGTTATACACCATCGCTTTGTCCAGCAATCGATCCACATGGTGTCCGCGCAGCACATCGCCGCCGCTGATCAAAAGCCGAAGACTGGCAGGGATCGCGTCGAGATGGTTCATCTCCGCCAGCAAATACGGAAAGCCGGAAATCATCGTCACGCCGTTGCGCTCCACAAAAGCCATCAGGCGGCGGATATTCGCTCTGTCGTCCTGGGTGGGGATTGCGATCGCAGCGCCGTTGAGCAGGCTCGCGAAGACCTCCTCCACAAAGATATCAAAAGAGCAAACAGAGTACTGCAGCATGATGTCACCGGGCCCGTTTTGAAACTCTTGCTGGAAGGCCCTCGCGTAATGGCACACGTTCGCATTGGTAACGCGCACGCCCTTGGGCCTGCCCGTTGTGCCGGACGTGTACAAGACATAGGCCAGTGTCTGCGGGTCAACGCGATCCCTGTGCGCGGGCATCTTTTCGGCTGTATCGCACAGACTGCAGTCGATGATCCTGGTGGCAAAGCCAGGTAGTCTTTGGGCATAGGGACGATCCGTCAGGATGAAATCCACCGCGGCCTCCGTCATCATATACCGGGTGCGTCCCACGGGGAAGGTGGGCTCCGCCGGCACGTACATGGCGCCGCTGCGCAGCACTGCCAGCATGGCAGCGATCATCTCGGCGCGGTGGCTCATGACAATACCGACGGCGCGTACCTCTTTGGGGAAGGTACTGGAGATGGTCTCTGCCATGTCAAAAAGCTGCTGAAACGTCAGGGTTCTGCCGTCTTCTATCACGGCCGGCTGATCCGGATACGTCCCGACAATTTGTGAGAACTTCCCGTAAACTGTATTTTCCATATGCGGTTGACTCTTCTTTCTCTAGCCTGTCCTAGCGCTGTACGCGGCACGGCATTTGGTTACCCGGTGAAAGCTGCTTTTTGTCTATTCCAATAGCGCCGCGATCCCCTTGGCGCTGCGCAGTGCGGCATCTTTATAATGGTTGCCCGGATTTTGCTCATACTGCGTGTCAATCCCCAACGAGCGGTAGTACTGTGCCAGCGTTACGGTATTTTGCCCTACGGCCTTTAATACTGGGTTGCTGGTTTTGTCTTCCCGGTCGCCCAGCGAAAGGTACAGCTTATCCGGCATCCTTTTGAGGGTGTGTGTTTGCGCATACGCCACAAAATCTGGAAACCACAGCGAGCCCGACATGCTGGCGCAGCGGGCAAAGCGATCCGTTTGGTACAGCGCGTACAGCGCGAACAACCCGGCGAGAGAATACCCCGCGATCCCGAAAAAAGTCGGAGCTCCATCCAGCCGCTCCAGAATCTGCGGCAAAATCTCTTCCAGCAAAAGTGTCAGGTAGGTGTCCGCACCGCCAGTGCAGGGCGTGTCGTTTTCGGAAAGAGGCGGACAGTACCACGGCGTCATATCCGCATCCCAGTTTAGCCCGCCGATGGAAGCAAGGTTGCAGTCCGCACAGCCGATCTGCTCCATTGCCTTCGTGACGCCGCTGGCGTTACCTGTGAAGTTGTTGAGGATAATCAACGGTGCGCCGGACCTTTGCGCCGGGTACAGCGTGATCGCCTTTCCCGCCGCGGTAAACGCCGCCGCGCGCAAAGAATGAAAGCCGACTATGGTCTGCGCGCGATGCGCCCCGCCGGTAAAATTGTCAGACTTTTCCATAGAACTAGCGGACATTCCTCCCGGTTCCTTTTTGCGAATTCCTGAAATCCCTGCGGTTACAGTATACCGCGTGTACAAACAATTTGCAACGATGGGTGCGGCTGGGGGGTTCTTTTCTTCCTTCCGTGGAAGTAGCTATAGATGTGGTTCTTCTCTTTTTTCCGTGAAGGTTGGAGAAAGAAGTAGTACAATAGAGATGAGGTGAAGAAGATGACGGGTTCTTGTGTTTTTATTTGTTTTATGGTAAAGTTTTAAGCGTCAGTGGCGCAATGCCAGACATCATTATGCAAGGAAGGAGATCCTGGTTCCAAGGATCGGGAGAAGTGGAAAAAATGGCAATGCTAGAGGATTTTGGAAAACGCGCCACCCAAGCTGGGCAGTCAGCTGTGCGGAAAACGAAAAATGTAACGGACATCACACGTCTCAATTCTCTCATCAATGAGACAGAAAGAACAATCAGAGCCACCTATACGCAAATCGGTGAACTCTACGTCAACCTTCACGCCAAGGATCCCGAAGAAAAATTTCGGTATCTTGTGAATACAGTCTCACAGTGTCAGGCAAATATACAGGAGTACCAACTTCAGATTGACGATATTAAAGGCGTGCGGAGGTGCACGGTGTGCGGGGCAGAAATCCCAAAAAATGCGGCATTCTGCAGTGCCTGCGGCACACCAGTGCCAAAGGTTGGTGTACCGTCGGAAGAAATGATCCAATGTCCACACTGCGGGGCGACTGTTTTAAAGCGGATGAAATTCTGTATCTACTGCGGCAAGCCAGTTGCGCCAGGCGCTCAAGTCCCCGCTGCGCCGGCTCCCGTTCAACAGGGGCCTGTAGCTGCCGTACAAACGGAACCGCAGCAACAACAAACCGCCACATCGGTTGCACCGGTGGCAGAGTCTTCCAGCAGCCTAGATGCTCAGGCTGTGGATTCTCAGCCAGTGCCCAGGATCGAATTGGAAGCGACCGAAACATCTACAGCACCTTCGACTGCAATCGTCGAGGAACCCTTGGGAGGTGTTGAGGATGTATCCGTGCCGACGCCGACTTCCACGGCAGAAAGTAGTATCTTGTGCAGGCATTGCGGTGCTACAAATCGTCCTGGTGCGCGGTTCTGCACCACATGTGGAAACTCTTTGGCGGAAGAAGTTCCGGAAGATCAAGATGATAGCGTGCAGTCACTGGCGCAACAACCAGTTGGTAATGTTCAACCAAAACTCTTTAAGATTTGCCCAAACTGCGGCGCACAGATGGATCTGGATATGAGTTTTTGCTCGGAATGCGGAATGAGACTGCCATAACGAAGGAGAATCATGTATGTTCAAATCTAGGCTTGGCATTTCGGTTGGATTGGTTGGTGCAGCCGTATATTTTCTTGCCTGTTTCGGAGGAATCACACCAACTCTTTTGCTGGTTGGATACATTCTGCTAGCAGAAGACAACCCCTGGTTGCGGAAAACCGCAGTGAAAGCGATTGCTCTATTGCTCCTGTTCTCGTTGGTTTTTGTATTGATTGGCTTTATTCCCGATGCTGTTTCCGTCCTTCAGAGTGTGGTGTCCATCTTTGGAATTTATCTCGACACCAGTGTGGTTAGTAGCCTATTCACTGTGCTCAGTGGAATCTGTCAACTCGTGGAAAAAATCCTGTTTATCGTGCTTGGCATTAGGGCCATCGGGCAGGGTACTGTTTCTGTTCCCATTGTTGACAAGCTGATAGATAATTACATGATGTAATTGATCGTGTGTCGACGGATGATTAACCCGAATAAGCCTCAATTGAAAAAGTAACTTCTACCCTGTTTTGTCTAGGGATTGAAATAACGATTGCAAAAACCTGGGTAGAACTTACCCTTACAAATATTTGACAGGATATTGAATATCCTGTATTCTACAGTTGCTTTCCCTGCAGGCAGGATAGGGCTACGCTGGAGAGCGACCCGAGCGGTCTGTCAGGTTTGCGGACAAGGCGAAGCGTCTGCTTTGTCTTTTTCTGTGCCTTCCTTTAGAACAAAAGCGTTAAACTCCGTGGGTCTGGGGCAGAGCCCCAGCCGGACATGGACAGCGCCGCAAGGTTTCTGCCATTCAGAAGAAGACAGGCAAAATGTTCGAATGCCTCGGCGTTGACCGATAACGTAATTTTAAGGTTTTAGTGTTTCAAGCTAATATCACAAATGGATAGTGGTGGTGAATCGTGTAAGCTGTATTACTTAAAAAATGCCAATAGTCGTAGTAGATGGAACGCTGCGATTTTGTTCTTGTAACCCTCCCGAGCCGCGACCATCTTACCGGAATTTTTCCTTTGCCATCTTATTTTCTTTGTGGTATTCTGAAAGCAGGAATTACAGGATTTCGCAAAGTCCTGAGAACACATCGGCATAGGGGTGGAAAAAGCACATGGATCCCGCAAACGAAACGGTACCGATCGAACTGGTACAAAACCTATAAGTTGCGCAAGAGGACGACGCTATCCGCTATGACGCCTAGGCGAAAAAGCTGATTGCGGAGAAAGCTGTGCTCACCTATATTTTCAAAAGGGTGCGCGGCCACAGTATCTGCTGCCTGTGAAGTTCCTTGACGGCGAGACGGATCACGACGCGTTCGCCCCGAGAGAGAACATCCGAATCAAAACGAAAGGCGGCGGCCTGAATTTCGTGCATGGCGGAAACAGCCTGCAGGCCGCTGCACTTTCAATTTAAAGTCGCTAAAATACAGCAATACAGAAACCTACTATCTTGTCATCGCGGATGAGGATGGTTTACAGATATCCCGTGAGGAGTTGCAAATTGGCATCGCCCTGGCGGTGAATGCGTATGACTTCTTCAGCTAACGATGGGGAGGGTGAGACATGAACCAGGTTTTAGAGGGTACCGAAAGCGCCCGTGAAATCATCAAAGAAAAACTCCGTCAACACTTTGACGGCAAGATCGTCCGAAAGGACTTGACGAAGAAAATCAAGGAAGGCGCCAATGTGCCTATGTATGTTCTTGAATTCCTTCTCGGTCAGTATTGCAGTTCGGATGACGATGCCGTGATTGATGCGGGCGTGGAGAACGTCAAGCGCATTCTGGCGGACAACTTCGTCCGCCCGGATGAGGCGCAGAAGATACTGTCCGTGCTGCGCTCCAAAGGCAGCCATACCGTTATTGACAAGATAACGGTCAGCCTGAATATCAAGAAGAATGTTTACGAGGCGGAGTTTTCCAATCTCGGCCTGAAAGATATCCCTGTTGCCGACGAGTACCCGGAGAAATATGACCGTCTGCTTTGCGGCGGCATCTGGTGCATCGTGCAGCTGGATTATGAATACATCGAAGAGGACAAGAAAAACGGCACGCCGATTTGCATTCGAAGACTGACGCCAATCCAGATGCCCCATGTGGATATCAACGAACTGAAAGTGGGCAGAAAGGCGTTCACGAAGGAAGAATGGATGGACGTCCTTCTCCGTTCTATCGGCATGGAGCCGGATACTCTGACGGAGCGTGAGAAATGGCTTCTGCTTGCCCGTATGATTCCGCTTGTGGAGAATAACTTTAACCTCTGCGAGTTGGGACCTCGCAGCACGGGTAAGTCGCATCTGTATAAGGAGATTTCGCCGAACAGCATCCTTGTGTCCGGCGGCCAGACCACGGTCGCGAATCTGTTCTACAATATGGGCAGGAAAACGGTCGGTCTTGTCGGTCTGTGGGATTGCGTCGCTTTCGATGAGGTCGCGGGCATCCATTTCAAAGACAAAGACGGCATCCAGATCATGAAAGACTACATGGCGTCCGGTTCCTTTGCCCGCGGCAAGGAAGAAAAGGCTGCCAGCGCTTCTATGGTCTTCGTTGGCAATATCAATCAGAGCGTGGATGTATTGCTTAAGACTTCCAGCCTGTTCGACCCGTTCCCGCCTGAGATGGGTACCGATACAGCATTTCTTGACCGGATTCATTGTTACCTGCCCGGCTGGGAAATTCCAAAGTTCCGGCCGGAGCATTTCACGGATGATTATGGTTTCATTACTGACTACCTCGCGGAGTTTATTCGGGAACTGCGGAAGGAACAGTACGGCGATGCCCTGGACAAATACTATCACCTTGGAAAGAATCTGAATCAGCGTGACACGATCGCGGTGCGCAAGATGGTGGGCGGCTTTATCAAACTGCTGTACCCGGATGGCGTATATACCAAAGAGCAGCTGGAAGAGATTTTGAGGCTGTCGCTGGAGATGCGCCGCCGCGTAAAGGAACAGCTGAAGAAGCTGGGCGGCATGGAGTTCTACGATGTGAACTTCTCATACATCGATAACGAGACCTTTGAGGAGCGATATGTTACCGTGCCAGAGCAGGGCGGCGGCAAGCTGATACCCGAAGGGATGTGCAATCCCGGGCAGGTCTACACCGTCGGGCGGGGAAAGTCCGGCATGATCGGCGTATTCCGCCTTGAGTCGCAGATGCTCGCGGGCAGCGGCAAGTTTGAACGCACGGGCATCGGCGCTGACCGCGACGCAAGGGAATCGTCCAATACGGCGTTTAACTTCCTCAAGGCAAATGGGAACCGCATCAGCGGGACGATCAGCACCACAACGAAGGACTATATCGTCAATTATCAGGACTTGCAGGGCATCGGCATGACGGGCAAACTCGCTCTGCCGACTTTGATTGCGCTGTGTTCTATCGCCATAGGTAAGCCTGTGCTGAGTTCCACGGCTGTGATGGGTGAAATCAGCATCAGCGGCACCCTGATGAAGGTAGACGAGCTGGCAAACTCTCTGCAGGTCTGCCTGGACAGTGGGGCAAAGAAGGTGCTGCTGCCGATCACATCGGCAGCAGACATCGGTACTGTTCCGTCAGAACTAATCGGCTGTTTCCAGATCCTATTCTACCAGAGCGCCGAGGATGCCGTATTTAAGGCACTTGGCGTGGAATAAGGGTGATGCCGGATACAAGATAACAGAGACAAAATAAGGTCGGAGGGGATATCATGGCGACACGCGGAAAAAGCATAAATTTGTTTTTAATGGACGGGGATGCCAGCGGACGGATCAAGTGTACCCTTGCCAACTGGACGGGTGTCGCTTACAAGATTCCGAGGACAGAGATTGATGCAAAGAGCGCGATGACCTAAAACAGAGCGGCGTCTACTTTCTTTTCGGTACATCCGATGAAACCGGTAAAGGCGTCGTTTATATTGGTCAGGCAGGCGCAAGAAAAAACGGTGAGGGCATACTTAACCGTCTTCAGGAGCATAAACGGAACCCCGAAAAAGATTACTGGACGGAAGCGATCGTGTTCACCACATCAAATAATTCTTTCGGTCCCACGGAGATAAGTTATCTTGAGAACCGTTTCTGCAATCTAGCAATGGAAGCGAATCGATATGAGGTCAAGAACGGCAATGATCCGACTCCCGGTAACATCACCGAGGAAAAAGAAAGCGAGATGGAGGAATTCATCGACTACGCCAAGGTCATCATGGGAACGCTAGGTCATAAACTGTTTGAGCCAAAAAGCAAACCTGCCATAAAGCAGACAGAGGAGTCAATCGTAAAGCCGAAAGAAAGCAGCAACCTCCATTTGGAGCGCACCATCAAGAATATCGGAAAGGTCGAGGCAGATGGCAGTCAGACTGCCGATGGCTTTGTCGTTGTGCACGGGAGTCACATCTCTCTTGTGGATGATGACACGATTCCGGCAGTTATCAAGGAGCGGCGAAAAAAGGCGCCAATAGATGAACATGGCGTTCTGCAGGAGGATATGCTTTTTACCAGTCCTTCTTACGCTGCGATGTTTGTTATCGGAAAAATGGCGAATGGTCTGACAAGCTGGAAAACAGCGGAAGGAAAAACATTGAAAGAATTGGAGAAAAGTTCCGAGGCGTAACCTTTTGATTATACTTCATACATTTTGATTTTGCCTATACCTTTTGATTTTTCCTCAGACTGGTTCAAATCACCGAGGGCAAATCTGCATCGCCTGCTTTTTCACAACCCGTCCTCTGTACGGCGAACTCGATTCTTTGAATGTCGCCAAGATCGAATTCCCACTATAAGGCACAAGGCGCCTGCGAGCAAAACCAGCAGCAAAATTCCCAGAGCGCCATGCATAAAGAACGTATCGGGCAACATCAAAATCACAGGATCGGTTTCCGCGTTAAAAATCCAGTAGTCATTTGCAAATACGATTTCATGGAAAAGCACAAATACGCGCTGCCAGTTGATACCGATCATAGCGACGAAGAACACGGATACACCGATCGTAAGGCCGCCTGCCAAGGTGAGCCAGCCGAGATTTTCCCTTGTTTTCCGGAATAGAATTCCTACCGCAAGAATCACCCCCGTGGCGATCAGCGCTCCTTCAAAGAAAAGAAAAATCCGCTTTACCTCCACAAAGTGTACGCGGCCTGTTTCACCCATCGGCAGTGTAGGAAAAACAAGTTCTTCCGGGCCAAAGAGAGAATTGTAGTCGATCAGCGCGTCGTAATTTTCCAAAATCTCTTCTTTCGTAAATCCGGATGTTTCCGGAATATTCAGCATGTCCACATCTAGGTAATACAAAGGACGAAAATGCACGATCGTCGTCACTGCCGCGGAAATGATGAACAGCATCATTACAATACAAAAAAGTACATTTCGGATGGTGAAAATTTTTTTCAACGCAGATACCTCTTGAAATCCTCAAATGAGTAAATTGTCCCTACCTTTTCACTCTCCAGCAGAGAATAAAACGGATTGTCAGTTTTCTCGATCAGCTGGACTGCCATCTGGTACGCCAGATCCTACGCAAGGTCATCCATGCCTTTTAATGTGAGAAAAATAACAGGGTATCTGCCCATGTATCTCACGCAGAGTTTTTTTTGAAATCGAAAGCCCCTTCAAGGATCGATTTGTCCCCGTCCGGCGAGAATTTGTATCTTTGGACCCTAAAAATACGATGGTCTAATAAAATTTCTATTTCCCTTTTCTTTTGGGTTGGATATCCTCTACGCGGCGGTCATGGGTAAAAAACCGCCGATAGTTTCCCGGTCTTTTCGGCGGTTGCGGCGCTTTTGTGCGCTTGCGGCGCCGCTGTACGCTGAAGGCGGCAAGGCGACGCAGCCAATAAAGAAGGCCGATTTTTCGCATGTCAGTCCGATTCTCCTTTTGCTGCAATTCCGTTGCTATTATAACAGATTATCAACGCGCAGTGCAACAAACCGGGCACAAATCTCTTGCAACCGCCGCGCAAAACGGGTATGATGGTCTTGGACTTTTTGCGGCGTACCGCGCCGTATTGCGCAAAAATGGGCTCAAAGGCGCGGCCTGAAAAAACGCGCGCGGCAGGCGGTTAGAAGGGCCGCCTACCGTCCGACTTTATTTGCAAGGAGTTCTGCCATGGATTGCCCAAACACTTTTTTGCTTCAAGACACTGAAACCTTTATGCGCGGCGATCTGGACAATGTAACGGTAGCAAGCGGACATATTCTGCTGGATCGGGTGCGCGGTTCCTATGTGCCTTACGGCTGCTATACCTCACAGGTGATCGCATTTCCGGCGTTTGACGCGCTGCGCATCAGCTGGAACGTCTGCGCCCCGAAAGACACGGCGGTGGAGTTACAGGCGCGCGTGTTGATCGACGGCAACTGGTCGGCATGGTGTGGCTTCGGTCGATGGAGCCTGTTCTTTCCGCGTGTCAGCGTTCCGCCGATGGTTCGCGGCCCGCTTCGGCTGACGGGCGATGAATTGGCGCTGGAAGGGAAGGTCGCCTCAAGGGCGCAAGTGCGCATCTATCTGTACACAAAAGGCGATGCCCTTACCCCCGCCGTAGGGCTGCTCGGGGTGAGCGTCCATCCGGTAAGCGGCTTGAATGAGTCAGGGCGGCCTTTAAACAAAAAACTTCGTTTAATACCGTATTCGGCGGCGCGTCGGGCGCCCGCCCTGCAACAGGGTATGGATCTCGCCTGCTGTATCGCCGCTTTGAGCAACCGTTGGGGCGCCGATATTTTGCCGGAAGAGTTGGCGCAGGCTCTGTATGATCATGCCGGCACAACGAATTTTTCTTTCGCTGCGGCCGCTGCGGCCGCCTGGGGGTTCCCGGCCTGGGTTGTGTGGTGCGATTTGGCCGGGTTGCGCAGCGAGCTGCGCAGCGGGTACGGCGTAGTGGCCGCCCTGCGCGACGACAATGTCAACCTCGATCGGGCGGATGAAGAAAAACCCACCGATGTGCAAAAAAGCCTTGCTCCGGCTGCGCGAAGATACGTAGCGGTGCGCGGCTTTTCTGACGATACGGTTCTGCTGATGGATCCGCGAGCAGCTGATACAGATTTTGAGACGGAAATCGAGATGCCGCTAAAAAAATTCCTGCGCGATTGGACCGGGCAGGCGCTGTTTCTGCGCGCCAGACAAAAACGATCCGCCGACACGCCGGAACTGGAAGGCGGCCGCCCTGTGCGCACCACCGTCAACCTGCGCCCGAAAGCCGATCATGCCGATATTTTAGAAATGTATCTAAACGGAAAAGCGGTCTCGCTGGATGATAGCTTTACCGCAGGCGGCGGGCTGCTCGCCTGGACAGGCCGAGAAGAGCGTCCCCATGCCACTACGGGTCATCGCCTCTTTCATTTTGTGCAGCCGGAAGGGGGCGGCATACGTCTGCCGGTAGATCCGGCCGCCAGGCAGCGCTTCACGGTATATGCCTTTGAACCGAGCGGCAGCATGTTTGTCGGCGAAGCCGTTTTGTAGCCGGGATTTGGCGCCTGCTTCCCGCCACGCGCTAACAGCACAATGTTTTATCCTTTTTTGCCGGAAGGGGTTCGGAAATAGCGCGCACAAATTTCGTGGATTCGGGCGGCCAGCGCGGGCGTTAAGTCTTGCGGCAGCGCCCGCCACTGCCAGTTTCCCTGCGCCTCGCCCGGCGTGTTGATGCGTGCTTCTTCCCCCAGGCCCAGCCAGTCTGCCATTGGGATAATGGTCACGGCGGCGGCGCTGGAAAGAACGCCGCGCAAAAGTCCCGCCTGTATCCCTTCCTCTTTGTTTAGGCCCAGATACTCCTCTGCCTGCCTGCGCCCCGACGCCGAGAGCTCTGAATCCCACCACCCGGCGAGGGTGTTGTTGTCGTGCGTTCCGGGATAGGCGATGCAGTGCCTGGGGTGATTGTGCGGCAAATCGGGGGAATCCTTTCCGGTAAAGGCGAATTGCAGCACCTTCATGCCGGGAAAGCCGCTGTCGGCGAGCAGCTTTCGAACGGTGTCAAACATCTCGCCCAAATCTTCGGCTACGATGGGAACATCTCCCAGTTTGCCGCGAATGGCAAGAAACAGATCCATGCCGGGACCCTTTTCCCATGTGCCGGTGCGGGCGGTAGTAGCATGGGCCGGTATGGCCCAGTAGGTGTCGAACCCTCGAAAGTGGTCGATGCGAAGTATGTCGTAGATGGAAAAAGCGTGTCGAATCCGGCGTAGCCACCAGGCATAGCCGGTTTTTTTGTGATAGGACCAGTCATACAGCGGATTGCCCCATAGCTGACCATCCTTGGCAAAATAATCCGGCGGGCAGCCTGCAACGCGAAGCGGATGCCCTGTTTTGTCCATCTCAAACAATTCCCTGCCAGCCCACGCATCGGCGGAATCCGGCGCCACATAGATCGGGATATCGCCCATTATCTTTATGCCTTTGGCATTTGCATACGCCTTCAGCGCTCTCCACTGGCAGTCAAAAAGATACTGCACAAAGGCCCAAAAAAGCAGGTCGTCGGCGTGCGCGTCCTGGAACGATCGCAGCGCTTGAGGATTCCGTAAACGCAGGGGTTCCGGCCATTTTTGCCAGTCCGTCATGTTCTGACTTTGTTTGATCGCCATATAAAGGCAATAGTCCGGCAGCCAGGCAGCGGCACGGCCCTGAAAACGGTACCAGTCGTCATCAAAAGGGGTATCATATCCGGGCACGGGTCGGCGCTTGAGAAAATTTTCGCAGGCCTTGCGCAGCACCGCGAAGCGACGGTTGTAAATTTTGCCGTAATCGACGCAGCCATTGTCGGTGCCCCAGTCGATGCCGTTATAATCCCCTGGTTCCAGCAATCCCTGTTCGGCGAGTGTATCGAGATCGATCAGGTAAGGGTTGCCGGCAAACGCAGAACAGCTCTGGTAGGGACTGTCGGCGTAACCGGTCGGACCGACTGGCAATATCTGCCACACGGTCTGGCCCGCTTGTGCCAAAAAATCTACGAATTTGCGCGCCGGTTTTCCCAGGCTGCCGATGCCGTAGGGCGCAGGCAGGCTGGACACCGGCATCAAAATACCGCTGCATCTGTTGAGCTGCATCGCGATTCACTCCTTTTGGCTCCCAAACGACCGCGTTTGTGTCGGATCCTGTGCGACGATCCGGCGTTACCGGACGGTACGTGATCAAAATTATTGAGTATCGACCCGCTCCTCGTGCAGTGCCTCGATCGCCTGGATCAAAAACTGATCCCGCGCCGCCTTAAGGGCCTCTTGGCTATTGTCGGCCCGGGCCGCTTCTTGCAGCGCACGGACGGCTGCGGCGGCATCCCGGCTTTGCATTTGCGTCAGGGCAGGAGCGGGCAAAATTCCGCTCTCCACCAAGTTTACCTGCCAGGCGCCCAGCGCGGAGGCGTCGCTGGCCGTGTCCCAGGGCGTGATCAAGAAGGCTTGCTCTGTCAAAGCCTGTTCACCCTCGGCGCTTCCGTACAGCCACAGCAAGGCCGCGGCCGCTGCTTTGTGGGAACTCTCGCCCAGGTTTTGCGGAATCGCCAGCCACCCGGCATTGGCCAGGACGGGGTAATGCGTCAAACCAGTCAGATTGTACTCCTGGGTAAAGAGGTCTTCCTCGATCAAGTCGGCTTTGAGCGGGACAACTGTCAGGCGCGCTTGCATTTCCGTCGGCACAACCGAGGTTAAATCGCTCAAAAGCGCGCGGGTGAACAACACCTGGCCGTCGCCCAGCGCTTGAGCGCCATCCGCCTGCTGCGTGTGATGGGCGCTTTCCAATAGAATGGCACTGCACAGTCCGTTCAGGGCGCCGTACAGGGTTTCATCACTGCGCACATCGCCGGCAGCCAGCAAGGCTGGCGCAAAGAGAGGGTCTGTGTTGTTCCGGCTTTGTTCCGTGTCGCCGAATAGGGCTTCCAGATGGGCGGCCTCCACCGGCTTTTGGGCGGGTAACGTGTGGGGATGACCGCCCAGGGTGAATTCCTGCTGGGCGGCGGCGGGATCGGCGAGCCATGCCGACAACGTCTCAATGCACACCGCCCACTCCGACCACGAGGCATCGCGCAAATCATCTTGCGCGTTATCGCCCAGGAGTGCGTTCAGCACGGTTGTATCGGCCCAATAACCGTACAGACAGCGGCCGATGGGTACAGCATACAGCGGCGCGTCCATCGCCGACCCCGCGCGCGCAGCGGCGGCATACAGTAAGGGATCCTGCGTCAGATCCAGCAGGGCCTGGTCGCCGTCGCGGCCGTCCGCCGGGTAAATATCCAAAAAGTGCAGATCCGTCTGCCCTGTCGCATCCGGCTGCGACAGGGTAACGTGATTCGATGCGGCATAACGCTGGAAGATGTTTTGCAGCGTCCGGGTGTTGGGCACGACCAGCGTCTGGCTGATGGGTTGCGGAGCAGGCGGCAGCGTTGGCGCGGCTTCGGATGCAAAAGTTTCCTGCTTACGCCATGCACTCGATAGCTCGGAACACCCCGCCAGCAGCGACAAAGCCGCCGCGGCGGCAACAAGACGTTTGAACAATTTCATGGCAATCCTCGTGCGGCAAGGGCGCACACACAATCGAAAGAGACAGTTTATCCTATTATACACACATTCTTCTCGATCCATTCAAGAAAAAAATGAAAATTTTTCATGATTTTATCACATGACACGGTTATACTTTGCTTGTACTCGAAAAACAGGGCGAGTACAAACCAAACAATGCCTCCTTTCTTTTCATCCATTCCTCTTTCTTTTTGGGCGAGCAGCGTGCCACACGGCACGCTGCTTTCCGTTGTATGGGGAAAACAGACTTTGTCTTTTGGGGGGGGGTAAAAAACTGACCTGCCGAAATTCGGTGTAAAGTCTTAAGCGCGAAAAAATTTTGCCAACGCTCATTTTTGGCAAAATCACTCATTCCAACTATCACTCTTTGACAAAAGGGCACAGTTATTGGTTCTATTAGCGGGTTTTATGCCTCGAAAGCACGTGAGTTTGGCGCATGTCTGGCTTGTTGGGCTTGTTAGCTAAGGCAACACCGTATAATGAGCAGTTTAAAATTGATGCACTGATTGGTGCATC
>CAZLMA010000021.1:0-32923 GCA_964560675.1 uncultured Subdoligranulum sp.
GGGAAAGATTGGCGTTTTCCGTATAAATTCGTGTCTTTTCGATTACCAGTTTTGCGTCCAATTTTTGTTGACAAGTGCAGTTTTGTTTGATAGTCCAATTATTCTCCCTTCTCCGTTTTGCTCAATAGTTCTAAAATTTTCATTGCCGTTTCATCATCCATTCTATCAAACGAACGTGCGAATTGCATTGCAGCTCTCCTTTGGCATTCTCCGGCAGAAGTGGTATTTATCTTATACTGTGTTTTTGATTCTTCCACCGCACGCTCCAATTCACGGCATTCTCCAGCAGTCAAATCATAATGGGTGCTGATTTTATCAATCCATTCTTTTGGAACGTTGCGCTTTCCATTTTCAACGGCTGACAAAAATGGCAAGGACACTCCGAGAAATTTTGCCATGTCCCCCATAACCTCATGGTGTTTGATACGTAATATGCGAACAAACTCTCCAAATTTCGTATATGCCATCGTTCTTACCTCCTTTCAACTAAGAATAGCAGATTTGTTTTACGAAGTCAAGAGAATAATTTAATCTATTATTAATTAAATATTTGAGCCAACAGACACCCAATTTGTAAAAGCCTTCATGCGTGCAAGGGTACGGCGTGCCGCAGATTGCAAAAGAAATACCAAAGCGGCACATATGGAACCCAACCGCTGCGCTTTTCGGGCGCGCAGCGCCCGGCCCGCTACGATCCGGCCCAACACACAAAAAAACCGGTGGAAATCCTGAAGGGTTTCTGCTATACTTGGGCGTGGTAGGCGAAGGTACGGTTTTCAGGGGGCAGCGCCGCACCCTGCCGGGGGAGAACATGAGTATTTTTGATTTGATCTCGCTGTTAGGCGGCCTGGCGATGTTTTTGTACGGCATGCGTCTGATGGGCGACGGGCTGAAGGAAGGTTCCTCCGGCACACTCAAGAAGGCTCTTGAGAAACTGACCAGCACCCCGATCCGCGCTTTTTTGCTGGGTCTCGCCATGACCGCCATCATCCAGTCTTCCACAGCCACCATTGTCATCACGTCGGGCCTGGTCGGCGCGGGCATCCTGTCGCTGCGCCAGAGCCTGGGCATCGTCATCGGCGCCAACGTCGGCACTACGGTCACGGGGCAGATTATTCGCCTCCTGGACGTAAATGCCGAGGGGACCTCGCTGTTGCGGTTGTTTCAGCCCTCCACCCTAGCGCCGCTTGCCCTGATCGCGGGGATTGTCATCATTATGTACCGCGGCAACAAGGGGCCCGGCACGGCGGGGCAGATCCTCATCGGGTTCGGGATCCTGTTTTCCGGCCTTCTCAACATGACGGACGCCGTCAGCACACTGACACAGAGCGGTTTCATTGAGCGTTTGTTCTCCCGCCTTGGCGACAACCCCGTGCTGGGGTATCTGACCGGCGCGGGCGTGGCCTTTGTGCTGCAGAGTTCCTCGGCCAGTATCGGCATTTTGCAGGCGTTTTCTACCTCCGGGCAACTCACCTTCGGCGCAATTTACGCGGTATTGGTGGGCATTTACCTGGGCGATTGCGTGACAACGGCCATCGTCTGCAACATCGGCGCCAGTCCAGAGGCGAAGCGCGTCGGTGTCGTCAACATTTTGTACAACCTTTGCAAATCGCTTCTCATCCTTTTGGTGGTCAATCTCCTGCATTTCTCCGGGGCTTTAAATGGGCTTTGGGATCGCGTCCTTGATTCCGGAGGCATTGCCAACACCAACACACTTTTTAATCTCGGCTGCGCGCTGGCTTTGTTCCCCTTCCTGCGCGTCTTTGAACGGTGGAGTTACCGGCTGGTCAAAGAGCCCCGTGTGCCGGTGCCGGAAGAAAAAGACGCGATGGCGGATGCCCTCAGCCCCGCTTTCTTCAGTACGCCCGCGCTCGCGCTGGGCCGCTGCTATGAGGCCCTTCTCGCCATGTTCGAGGTCGGCCGCAACAATGTGGACAGCGCCTTCGATGGGATCGCACAATACAACGCCGAGACCCTCGATGCCATTGCCCAGGCTGAGGAACGGGTTGACAACATGGCGGATGCGATCAGCAACTATCTGATTCAACTTTCTGCCCACCTGACAGCCTCTTACCATATTGAGATCCTGAACCATTATTTTACCGCCGTTACAGAGTTTGAGCGCCTGAGTGACCATGCCATGCGCTTATCCGAGATTGCGGCGGATATGCACAAAAACAAGGCCCAATTCTCAGAATATGCCCAGGCGGAAATAGGCGTGCTGCGCGGGCTCCTGGACACCATCTTAGATTACAGCCGCGCCGCGTTTGAAAAACGCGATGTGGATGCGGCACGCCACATTGAGCCGCTGGAAGAAGTCGTCGACGATATGGTGCAGGCCGTCAAAGACAGGCATTTGGAACGTCTGCGCCAGGGTACCTGCACCTTCTTTGCCGGGATCGAGTATTTGGATCTGCTCACCGAGGTGGAGCGCATTTCGGATACCTGTTCCAACATCGGCATGGCCACCATCGCCCGCGCTACGCCGGAACTGGCGCATCAGGTGCACGAATACGCCAGTATGCTGCACGCAGGCGGCGACCCGGAATTCAACCGCGAATACCAACAGGCTCATGACGATTACTTTGCCAGGCTGACGCGGGGGACTGCACAGAAATAAGAATTTCTGAAAAATCAAAAAATCGTTCTTATACCAAAGCGACAAACCGCTGTAAGATACTATTGTCTTGCGTTCTTGCGTAAAGAAACCGCAACCGAATCGGCGAAAAGGCCGGTCGGGAAATCAGCTACCGATAGGATGAAAGGAGTGCGTGTAGTATGGCTGCATTTGTCAAGCTGGACCCCGGCACGCTCAAAAAGCTGCACGAGGTCAACCCTAGGATGATGTCCTACAACATTGAATTTGCCGAAGTGACCGGCGGCACTTTCTGGAAAGCATACACCCCCGGCCAGATTGCCGGAACCGAGCCGTTTGATGTCGATATGTCGGGCGGGCTCACGGCCGCCTACAAAGATTTGATGCAGATTTATCCCCCCATCAATCTGTATGATGAGAAGCTTCGCAAGCTGGCCAGGGAGTTTGGGCCACTTTGGGTGCGCGTATCCGGCACCTGGGCCACCAAGACCTACTATGACCTTGACGGCAAAATGGGCGGCAAGGTACCGGAAGGCTACCTGAATACGCTGACACGGGAGCAGTGGGTCGGCGTGCTGGATTTCGTAAAGGCTGTGGGTGCCAAGCTGATGGTTTCCGTCTCCGCCTGCCCCGGCGTGTACGGAACCGACAAAGCCCCCATCCCGCCGTGGACCCCGCACGAGGCGGGGAAACTGTTCAAGTTTAGCGCGGATTACGGCGTTCCAATCAGCGGCTCGGAGTTTGTCAACGAGCCCAACATGCTGGGCGATACCGGCTTCCCGTCTGAGTATACGGCGGAAGATCATGCGCGCGACCAAAAGATTTTCTACAATTGGCTCAAGGAAAACTATCCCGACTGCCTGTACATCGGGCCCTGTTCCGTCGGCAACGAGGGCGGAGGCCTCGGCAAACAGAGCGATAAGTCCGCCGGCGGCGGCGTAGAAATGGTGGTAAAGTCCTGCTCTACGCGCGACTTGATGGGCCCGGATCCCTGCCCGCTGGACGTCTACAGCTATCACTACTATAACGGCGTATCCGAGCGTCTTGCCGGAGCCATGCCGGGCGGCCACTGGCTGGCACAAGAGGCCAACAGCGAGGAATATCTGGCCGTCGCGCTCAACAATGCGCGCGGCAACGCGCCGCTGCGCGATGAGTACTGCCCCGGCGGCGAGATGTGGGTTACGGAATCCGGCGATGCCGGCGGTGGCGGCGACACCTGGGCGAGCACCTATTTGGATGTTCTGCGCACGCTCAACGAAGCGGGCGGCTTTAGTTCCATTACAAACGGCGTGATCTTCCACAACACGCTGGCCGCCTCTGACTATGCCTACCTGGATCGCGTCACGCACGACCCGCGCCCCAACTACTTTGCGGTTCTGCTCTGGACCCGCCTAATGGGAACTACCGTCTATGACACCGCAGAGCCCATCCGCGAGGGCGCCCATGTCTTCGCACACTCCCGCAAGGACGGCCCGGACGGCGTGGTTTACCTCATCATCAACAACTCCGAAACCGACACAACGACGGTGGAGCTGCCCAAAGAGGCCACGCGCTACACCTTGGCCGGCAAGGACGGCAACAAGCGCGCCACCGTCATGACGCTCAACGGCCACGATCTGGTTCTGGGGCCCGATGATATGCTGCCCGCATTGCAGGGCGTGCCGCAGGCCGCTGGCAAAACGGAGCTTGCACCCATGACCTGCACGTTCTTTGTCCTTTGATCCCCAATCCGAAAGCTGCCTGTGTTTTGTAAAATCGGATAGCAATACCACTCAAAGACTTTCTTCCACAAGCGCCGCATCAGCTCCTAACCAGCCGGTGCGGTGCTGTTTTTGTGTTTATTTTTGAGTTAGCTATTGACAACTCAAGTTAGCAGTAGTAAACTACATCCAGAATCGTTGCAATCAATATGGGTTCTGAAAGAGGGAGGTTTGATTTGATGCCTTTGACAATGGCGGGGGTGGGCCAGCCGGTTACCATCCGCAAGATTACGGGCCGCGATGATGTTCGCCAGCGCCTGGCGGAACTGGGCTTTGTGATAGGCCAGGATGTCTCGGTTGTGACGCAGCTCGGCGGCGATCTGATCGTGCAGGTTCGAGACAGCCGCATAGCGCTTGACAAATCCATGGCCAACCGCGTCCTGGTTTGAATGCAGCGGGCAACACAGCGAGGAGGGAAGACCGCACAATGAAAACACTGAGGCAGATAGGTGTCGGGCAGACCGTAACCGTGACCCGGCTGCACGGAGAGGGTCCTGTCAAACGACGCATCATGGATATGGGCATCACCAAAGGCACACAAATCTATGTGCGCAAGGTGGCGCCACTAGGCGATCCGATGGAACTGAATGTGCGCGGCTATGAGCTGAGCGTGCGCAAGGCGGACGCGGAAATGATTGAAGTGGAGTGAGGAAGCACAGGAGGAAACAGCAATGTCTTTAAAAATTGCCCTTGCGGGCAACCCCAACAGCGGCAAGACAACCTTGTTCAACGCGCTGACGGGTTCCAACCAGTTTGTCGGCAACTGGCCGGGCGTCACGGTAGAAAAGAAAGAAGGCAGGTTAAAGGATCACAGAGACGTCATCATTCAGGACCTGCCGGGGATCTACTCTCTCTCGCCCTATACACTGGAAGAAGTCGTGGCGCGCAGCTATCTGGTCAACGAGAAGCCGGACGCGATCCTCAACATCATCGACGGGACCAACATCGAGCGCAACCTCTACCTGACCACCCAATTGGTGGAGCTGGGGATTCCGGTTGTGGTAGCCGTCAATATGATGGATGTCGTGCGCAAAAACGGGGATCGGATCGATCTTGACAAGCTCAGCGCGGAGCTGGGCTGCCGGGTGCTGCCGATCAGTGCCCTAAAGGGCGAGGGCGTTCTCCCCGCCGCCGAGGCCGCGGTACAGGCAGCGCAAAATCCCAAAGAGGGGGAGTTGCCCCATGTCTTTACCGGCAGCGTGGAACATGCGCTGGCCCATATTGAAGAATCCGTCGAGGACAAGGTCGAAAAGCGCTTTTTGCGTTTTTACGCCGTCAAGCTTTTTGAGCGCGACGAGCGCGTGCAGAAGGAGTTGGCGCTGCCCGCCGAGCTGCTTGCCCATATCGAGAACCACATTGCGGACTGCGAGCGCGAAATGGATGACGATTCTGAGAGCATCATAACAAACCAGCGCTACGCGTACATCAACAAGGTCGTAATGCGGGCGGTAAAAAAGAGCAGCAAGGTTGGCGACATGACCGTCTCTGACAAAATCGATCGCATCGTGACAAACCGCGTGCTGGCGCTGCCGATCTTTGCCGTCGTCATGTTTGCCATCTACACCATCGCGATGGGGGGAACCCCCATTTCCATCGGCACCATCGGCACTGACTGGGCCAACGATGTGCTGTTCGGCGAGATCGTACCCGGCTTTGTGGACAGTCTTTTGCTCAATTCTGTCGGCGAGCCGATTATCGCGGACTGGCTGTACGGCCTGATTCAAGACGGCATCGTCGCCGGTGTCGGCGCGGTTCTGGGCTTTGTGCCGCAGATTTTGGTGCTGAGTTTTCTGCTCGCCATCCTGGAGGATGTCGGCTATATGGCCCGCATCGCCTTTGTGATGGATCGCATCTTCCGCCGCTTCGGTCTTTCCGGCAAGAGCTTTATCCCGTTGCTGATTTCCAGCGGCTGCGGCGTACCCGGCATTATGTCCACCCGCACGATTGAAAACGACCGCGACCGCAAGCTCACGGTCATGACCACTACCTTCATCCCATGCTCTGCCAAAATGCCCATCATCGGATTGATCGCAGGCGCTGTCTTCCACGAAAGTCCTCTCGTCGCCACATCCGCCTACTTTATCGGCATGGCGGCGGTGGTCATCAGCGGCATCATCCTCAAAAAATTCAAGGCGTTTGCCGGGGAGCCCGCGCCCTTTGTTATGGAGCTGCCGTCTTACCACGTCCCCGCCTGGGGCAATATTTTCCGCGCCGCCTGGGAGCGCGGCTGGAGTTACATCCGACGCGCCGGCTCCATCATCCTGATCTCCAGCATTGTGCTTTGGTTCTTGCAGGGTTACGGCTTTGAAAACGGCGCATTCGGCGCCGTAACCGACAACAACGCTTCGCTGCTTGCCATGCTGGGCAAAGCGATCGCCTGGATCTTCTATCCGCTCGGCTGGGTGGGTGAAAATGCCTGGAAGTTCACGGTTGCCACCATCACCGGACTCATCGCCAAAGAGGAGGTCGTCAACACCTTTGGTATCCTCTACCGCTACACCGGATCGGCGGATCTTCTGGAAGATTCCCGTGATATCTGGGAGGCCGTCGGCGCCGACCTTACGCCCGTGACCGCTTACAGCTTTATGATCTTCAACCTTCTCTGCGCGCCCTGCTTTGCGGCGATGGGCGCCATCAAGCGCGAGATGAACAACGCCAAATGGACCCTGGGCGCGATCGGCTATATGTGCGGTTTTGCCTATGTTGTGGCGCTCATCGTTTACCAACTGGCCGGCCTGCTGCTGGGAGAAGTATCGTTTAACTTTTTCACACCGGTCGCCGTTGCGCTTTTGGTCGGCATCGTGTATCTGTTAGCGCGCCCCGCGCCCAAAATTGACGCGCACCACGCCATCACCAGCGTTGCTGCCGCCGAGACAAAAAAACGCGCCTGAAATTCTTCAAGGCGCATACCGCTGGAACTATCGGGAAAGGAGAAGGTTGCCATGTTGGCTTTTTTGGGCCCGCAGCTGGCCACGGTGGTGGTGGCGTTGCTGGTGTTTGTCCCTGTGCTTTGGATCGTTGTGCGCGGGGTGCGGCGCCGCCAAAAAAATAAAGAGGGGGACGATTCCTGTGCCGGCTGCGCCTGCAGCTGCGGCTGTCCCGCCTGCGCCGACGCATCCTCCAAACAGAATGCAAAAACATAGAGACCATTTGGTATCCTCAAGCCGTGTTGTTGCGTTGCGGGCGCAGGCCTTTTCAGGTCTGCGCCCGCAGCAGCGTCTGCATCATTTTTAGTACAATGGCCGTGGTGGTTTCGACATATTTCTGTACCGAAAATTCTGTCAACTTGTCTGGGCTTTCTTCGGCATTGTCACTTACCGCGCGTAGAATCAGGCAGGGAACATCGTTTCGCGCCGCGATCTGGCTGACCGCTGCGCCCTCCATCTCCACGCAATCGGGGTGACACTTTTCCACAATGGCTCTTTTTTCGGCGCTGTCGCCGATAAACCGGTCTCCTGTCGCGATGCGCCCCGCGATCGCCTTCACGCCCAAACGCTCACAGGCCTGTTGTGCCGCCGCAAGCATTGTTTCGTCTCCCGGATAAGCTTGCAGATAGGGCGCGCTCTCGGCCAACATGCGAAGCTCCGCGTCGTGATAGAATACGGTCTTGCCGATCACTACGTCGCCAAGGCCGACCTTGCCCGACAGGTTCCCGGCAATGCCGCAAAAAAGGATGCGCTGTGCGCCGTAGCGTGTAATCAGCACTTGCGTGGTGGCAGCGGCGTTCGCCTTGCCCATCCCGGCGCAACAGATAATAAGCGGCTGGCCATACAGCTTGCCCCGATGGTACAAAACTCCCGCATAGGTCTCTTGCGTCACATCCGTAAGCTCCGCGCACAGCGCCTGCACCTCAATGTCTAGGGCGCCCATAATACCGGTTATCATCCGGGCTCCTTTCCCGCTACTTTCCCGGGCGGCCCGTGCGCGTCGTCACTGCCCCTAACACAACCGAATGAGCAGTTGTAAACCCTGCACAGTCCGCTAGGGTAGCCCTTCGCGGGCAAAAACTACGCCCAGGCGGGGAGGCCTTCGAGGGCAAAAACTCCGCCCAGGCCGCCAGAGAAAACCTTCACGCACAAAAAATCCGCCCTAGCCGGGTGGAGAGGGGCCTTCACGCGCAAAAAGAGGTCACACGTTAAACAAAAATTCAATCACGTCGCCGTCTTGCACGGTATACTCTTTGCCCTCGGTGCGCTGTAGCCCCTTCGCCTTGACGGCCGCATAATCAAACGAGCACGCGGCGAGGTCCGCATACGCGATGACCTGGGCGCGGATAAACCCGCGCTCAAAATCCGAGTGGATTTTCCCCGCGGCCTGCGGCGCCTTGGTGCCCGCGCGGATCGTCCACGCGCGGCACTCTTTTTTGCCGTCCGTCAAAAAGCTGATCAGACCCAAAAGTGTGTAACTCGCTTTGATCAGGTTGTCAAGACCGGTGGCGGTTATGCCCATTTCGGATAGAAAGGCGTGTTTTTCTGCATCGGTCGCACCGGCAAGGTCCTCCTCCGTTTTGGCGCAGATGGGTATGGCCTGCGCGCCTTGCGAGGCTGCGCGGCTTTTGACCGCCGGCCAGTAGGGATTTTGCGCAATGCCGCGCAGCAAATCATCTTCCCCCACATTGGCGGCATAGATCACGGGTTTTGAGGAGAGCAGCCCTAGCTCCCGGTACACCGCTGCCTGCGCCGGGTCGTCTGGCGCGAAGGCAAAAGTGCGCGCCGGTTGTTGCGCCTCCAGGTGGTCTGCCAGCTTTTCCAGCCAGGTGACTTCTGACAAGGCCGATTTGTTGCCTGTCCTGGCCGCTTTTCGCTGCCGGCTTAAGCGCGCGGTGACATGCTCTAAGTCCGCCAGGATCAGTTCCAAATCGATGGCTTCCATGTCCCCGACAGGGTCGACACCCACCGGCTTATTTACATCCTCTACCACATGTACAATGTTGTCATCGTCAAAGCAGCGCACCACGTGCACCAGCGCGTCACATTCCCGGATATGGCCCAAAAACTTGTTGCCCAGGCCCGCTCCTCTTGAGGCGCCTTTCACAAGCCCTGCGATGTCCACAAATTCCACGGTGGCGGGTGTTTTTTTAGCGGGTTGCCAGACTTGCGCCAATTTGTCAAGCCGCGCATCCGGCACCGCGACAACGCCGGCATTGGGCTCAATGGTACAAAACGGATAATTGGCCGCCTGCGCGTTGCGCGTTGAGGTGATGGCGTTAAAGAGTGTGGATTTGCCCACGTTCGGCAGACCCACGATACCCAGCTTCATAAACCGTCACAGCTCCTTCGTAACCATTGGCACTAATGTCTTCTTCCAGCGCCGCCCCCGCGCGTCGAACCGCCCCCGGAGCGAAAGGAACCGCCCCCGCGGCTGACACTTACCCCGCCGCGCGCGGCGCCGCCAGAGCGGCGCCCAGCGCCGGAGGCGCCGGCGTATCCGCCGCCGCGCGGCGGCGCAGGTCTTTGCTGTGGCGGCCGGGACGATGGCTGCATAGGCGGTGGCGGCGGCCGTCGCGTGCCGCCCGCGCCAAAGAGGTTGCGCCCTATGTTCTGCCCGATGCCAAACCCGATCCCCCGTGAAATCCCCTCTTGAAATCCGGATCGCCGCGGTGCCGCGTACCCACCGTACGGAGGGCCGACCACAGGCGGGGGAGCACTGGGAGGTCGGCGCCGCCGGCGCGGCCTCGTCAGCTGCAAAAGAAGCCATATAACCAGCACGACGGCCAAAAGGATCAAGAGAACCCTGATAAAGGATACCCCTCCGCCCTTCTCGGACGTCTCGACAGCGGTTCCGTTCGCCACGGCGTCAATGTCCATGGTCAGCCCGTAGATATTGCACAAAAGCGCCGTCAGGCTGCGCACCGTGGCGCGCGTCCCGCTGTCATAATCGCCTACCACCCAGTACGGCTCCATAAATTGTTCCAGCGTATTCGAGAGCGTGCTGACCGAGAGCTGGTCTTCAATCCCCGTGCCGCGCATAACATAATAGTCGTCGTCTCCCGCGGCGAGCAGCAGCAAAATCCCATTATTTTTCTGCGCGTCGCCCAGTCCCCACTCGCCGAATACCTGGTAGGCGTACTGCTCCGCGTCGCTGTTGCCCAGGTACTCTACCGTATATACGCCGATCTGTGCGCCACAGCTTTCCTGCAAGGCGACGGAGAGATTGGTCACGTAGTTTTCTGTATCCTCATTTAAGATATCGGCGTGATCCATGACCGCTTTATTTTTGTTGATGGATACGCGACCGCTACTGTCTGACGAATCCCCGCCGCAGGAGACAAGCGCCAAAGCCAGGCAGGCGGACAATCCAAGCGCGATTGCGCTGCGGCGTGCATTTTTCATGGCGACTCTCTCCTTTAGGCAGATGGATTGGCCGAAAAAAGCGGTACGCGCTCAGCGCCCCATAGCGCGCCGATCACGTTGGCGGGGAAACTCTGCGCCGTTTCGTTGTAAGACCGGGCCTGCTCGTTGTAAAGGGCGCCCTCCCGGTCAATCACCGCCTGCCGCGAGACAAACTCGGCATACAGCTCTTCCACGCGCTCCGATGCCTCGCCGCCCGCCTGCTTGCGCAGCGCGTTATACAAACCATCAACGGCCCCGTAGAGTGCCTGGTTTACGCGGTAGGCGTCATCGGCCGTGGCCGTGCCGGCATTATAGAGCGCCAAAGCCTGCTCTGCATCCTTGACCAGGGGATCCTCTTCCCCCAGCAGGCTCTGGGCTTGTCGGATCAGGTTGGCGGCGCTGTCCGCCTGGGCGCTCAAATCGTTTGCGATGCCCTGATTGTATTGATTCGTGACGGAGAACTGCGATGCGACATTCTTTTGTCGCGCCTTCAGCCTCGCCCCGCCGATGCCGAATACCGACAGGAACACAGCGATGCAAAGCACGAACGCGGCAAAAGGTCTTTTGCGGGCCGGTGCTGGCAGTTTGCTCTCTACCTCGCCCAGCACTTGCAGCTGCGGGCCCTCTATGGTAAAACTCTCCTGCTGTTCAAGCGGTATCCCAGACAAGGAATTGTCACCTCGGTTCGCTTCGGCCTTAAAAAATCTTGTAGCTTTGCTGGACTGTTCGGTATACCCAAAGTCCGCGCCGGTCACGTTTGACCGTTGGCAGATCCACGGTTTTATTTTGTCTGCTCCAGCAGTTTGGCGCGCAGCTCTCCCTCGATTCGTCCCAGCTCCTCCTCCGCTGCGGCGCGCTTCTCCTTGCTCTCGGCGCGGATCTTGTTGAGCTCATCCAGTGTATCGATCAGCTGCTTGTTCGTTTGTTGCAGCGTCTCGATATCCACAACGCCGCGCTCGCTGTCGCGCGCGATGTCGATGGTGCCCTGTTTTAAGGCCGCCGCGTTCTTGCGCAGCAGTTCGTTGGTCGTGTCAGTAACGGCGCGCTCCGCCTCCATAGCCTCCTGGCTATGCGCGATGCCCAGCGCCAGCACCATCTGGTTTTTCCACAGCGGGATCGTATTGACGATGGTCGTTTGGATCTTCTCCGCCATCATGGTATCGTTATTTTGGATCAGGCGAATCTGCGGCCCCATCTGGATCGAAATATTGCGCGTCAGCTCCAGATCGTACAGCTTTTTCTCAAAACGGTCGCACAGATCCGCCAGGTCGCGCGCGGCCTGGGCATCTTCCGCAAGGCCGGTGCGCTGTGCTTTCTCCTGCGCCTGCTTTAGATCTGTCGCACGCACCTCGGCCAGTCGCTTTTGCCCAGCCAGGATGTACATGGTCAGTTCCTTAAAATAGACGAGGTTTAACTCATACATCTTGTCCAGCATCGTGATGTCTTTCATCAGCGTTACTTGCTGGTCTTCTAGCTGCGCCTTGATCCGCTCTACGTTCTTATCCGCGCTGTCATAGCGCATCTTAAGCGTATCAACATTATTTTTGCCCTTACGGAAAAAGCCAAAAAGACCCTTTTGCTCTTCCGCGGCGTCAAAGTCATTCAGTTCGCTGATCAAGTCTGTCAGCATCTTGCCGGTCTCGCCCATGTCTTTGGTGCGCACGCGGGAAAGCGCCGTATCGGAAAAATCGCTCAGCTTTTTTTGGCTGGCGGCGCCGTATTGCAACACCAGCTGGGTGTTGGTCACGTCGATCTTTTTGGCGAATTCATCCACCATCTTCTGTTCTTCCGGTGTGAGCGGTGTGTCTGCGACCGAGACGGGCGCCACCTTCTCCGCGGCGTCCGTTGCGGCATCAGGTTCCGCCCCCAGGGTAAGATCAGGTGTGTCGACTGCGTCCAGCGTCAGCGTGGGTACGGCGGGCGCATCCAGATTCAGCTCGGGCATCACGTTTTTTTCATCCATATCCATACCATCCTTTCCGATAGGTGCCTAGGGTGCCTTTTTCTTGCGCTATTTTACAAGATTCTGTGCTTTTAAAATTCCGTCCAGAACCTCGATATCGGTCGCGACATCCAGGGCCTCGGCGGAATACAGGGCGTCCAATTGGTTTTCAAACGCCGTGGCCATGGTACTGGCGTTGCGGCGCACCTGTGCAAACACCGCCTGTGTGTTTTCTCCCTTGGCGCCGGCCTTTTCCATGCCTGCCCACGCGCCCAGGATTTTGATTACCTCCGGCAGGTAGTAGCGGGCGAACCGATCCACCGCCGCCGCCTTATCGGGAGACTGCTCCACCACATCCACGATACCGCGCCCGGCTTTCTCCATGCGATCCATCGCCGATGAGAGTTCCGGGTCCGGGATATCCTCGTTGAGCGCGTGCAAGGCGTCCAGGTTGGCAGCAATGCCGCGCAGCATGGCGTTTACATCCTCGCTTCCGGTGGCAAACGCAACGGGTATCCGCTCCACACGTGTGGGGCAAAAGCGCAGTGCTACCAGATAGGCGATCAGCGACAAAACCGCCAAAAAGAGAAGATTAATAAGTTTGTAAGGTGGCAAAATAACAGAGCCGACCAGCCATACCGCCGCCGCTATGTAGAAGGGCAGTACCGGGCGTTTTCGCTTTTCTTCCCACTTGTCCATGCGATGGTTTCTCTCCTATCCTGCAATACCACACCTATTATAGAACAAAAGACGTTTGCTTGTAAATGGTTAGTTTTTAAACAATCGAACGCGGTCTCTTAGCCTGGTTCCACGGCCAAAAGCATAGAGAAAAACCTGCGCGGCCAGGTAGCCATCCCAAATGACTCCAAGGACCCGCCGCTTTCGCGTGACGGTGTAATGGCGCTTTCAGCGCCGGACCCCAAACAGTTTGCGGCCCGCTCTTCTCGTGCGAAAACGTGGCGCGTCAGCCCGCTTTGGTTGCGGTACGGGGAAGAAAATGCTATAATCAGGCGGCGCTTAAGCGTTCCTTTCCACCGCTTCGGCTCTGCCGGGCGCTGTGGTCTCGCGCTCTCGCGCCGCTTTGCGCAGGAGAACGGGATCTTGCCAGGTTACCGGCGCGTCCGGATCAAGGCAGGCGATCATCGCTTTGATCGCAATGCCCTGCTCACGGAACATCTCTTCATGTTCGGTTCGCAGGTTCCAGGCGGGTTCCCCGGCGTGCAGATCGAGGGTCTGCCACAAAATCCTGAATCCGCACGCCGCAAAATAACCGAGGCTGTCATTAAAAAGATCGGTGTCGTCGGTTTTAAAATAGATCTTTGCTCCCGCCGTCATGCGCTTTCGGTACTGCAGCAGCTGCCGCGGATAGGTAAGCCTGTGCTTGTTGCTGTGCGCGTTGCGGCTCCAGGGATTGCAAAAATTGATATAGATGCCATCGATCGTATCCGTAGGCGCCAGGCAGCCATCCATTCGTTCAATGTCCATGCTTGTAAGCAAGACATTGTCAAGCGGCAGGTGCAAAAGAGCGTAGGCACTTTCCACCTTGCGCTTCGCCAGTACCAGAACTTTGTCCGTTATATCGATGCCAAGAAAATTTCGCTCTGGGTGTCGCGGCGCCAGTGCCGCCAAAAATCCACCCTTGCCACATCCCAACTCCACATGCCAGGGTTGGCCTGGCCGCGCATACAGATCGTGCCAGTGCCCAAAGTGCACCTGTGGATCCGGGATGTAAAAGGGGCACGCCATCAGTTCCGCCCGGGCATAGGGCTTAAAGCGCATACGCATTGGGTTTGCTCTCTTTCCAGGTTTTTTTGCATTTTCCGCCTCTGGCGTGGGGCGAACGCGTCGCAGGCACTGTCGGTTCGCAGCACTTGCAGGCGCCCAAAAGGCAATCCGATGCGATCCCACTCGGTTAGAAGTGTGCCTGCAGCCAGGCGGTGACCTCTTCCACCCGCGCCGGGGCGGTGCCCTGGCAAAGCCTGGCGGTACCGCCGCCTCGCCCGCCGAAAGCGGCGTTGAGCGCCTGGGCCGCGGGTCGAACATCTCCCTGCGATGCGGCGATCACCCATCGGACAGGCGCGCCGTTCTCACCGCCCAGCCCCGGGATCAAAACGGCGCAGGGCTTCTCATTGCCGAGTCGCGCGCAGAGATCCGCCGCGGCGCGCTCGTCTAACCCCTCCACGATCTCCACCCGTATGCCGCCCGGCTCGCCCGTTTGTGGGTACGCGGCCAGCAATCGAATCATTTGGTGCTGCAAGGCGGCAATTCGCATTCGATTATCCGCGTCGTGGGTTAAAAACGTCTTTGCCGCCGCACTGAGTTTTCCTGGCCCGACGCTGAGCTGGCGTCCCGCCTCTTCCGCGTCCTGCCAGACTTGTGCCACGGCCGCGCATGCACGCTGCCCGCACGCGACGCGCAAACGAAGCCCGCCCTTGTAAGGCTGCGCGGACAGGATCTTGATTAGCCCCACCTGGCCGGTCGATTTCAGGTGGGTGCCGCAGCAGGCGCACACATCACCGCCCGCTTCCACCAATCGCACCGGACCATCCAGCGCTTTTTTGCTGCGGTATTTTGTGGCGGCAAGCTCCTCGCGGCCGGGCGTCCAGATCCGAACCGGCGTATCGGCGCGTACGGCTTCGTTCGCCGCCTCTTCGGCCCGAGCCAGCTGTTGTGCTGTCAGCGGCAAGTCGATGTCCATGCGCACAGCGGGATCCCCGATGTGGAACCCCACGTTTTCCGCGCCGAACAGCCGGTGCAAACAGCCGCTTAAAATGTGTTCGCCGGTGTGTTGTTCCATATGGTCCCGTCTTCGTTGCCAGTCGATACGCCCCCAAACGGTTTTGCCGACGGGTACCGGCTTATCAAGGCTATGCCAAATTACGCCCGCCTGCTCGTGCACGGCGGTTACCGATGCGCCGTCCAGTACGCCCGTATCAAAGGGCTGCCCGCCGCCTTCGGGGTAAAAGGCGGTGGCGGAAAGCGCGGCGCAAAAACCATCTCCCTCCGGGCGGCAGGCGAGCACGACGGCTGAAAATTCCGTCAAAAACGCGTCGCGCTCATAGAGCGGATCGGTCGGGGGCAGCGCTTGAGACAGGGGCATGGCGACCTCCTTTGCCATGGCGTGTGGCTTTCTTAAGGGAGTTGGAATCAAAAGAAACAATGGCTTCGCAGTAGGGCGATGCGGCATTGACACCATCCGTTACAAAAAAGTATCGATCACCCCATACTATGAAAGGGGGCTTTGCTCATGCTGTTGGCGCTCAATATCGGCAATACCAATCTGACATTCGGCGGTTACACCTCGGATGGCAAACTCGTGTTTGTCAGCCACCTGTATGCCGATACGGCTCTCAGCTCCGATGAGTTGACTTACAAGATCGTAAATATGTTGGAGCTGTACGGTATCCACCCGCGCGAGGTGACCGATGTGATCTTCTCAAGTGTGGTACCGGCGCTGACCGCCCGCCTGCGCATGGCGATCGCGAAGCTGTTTGAGGCGCCCGTTTTGGAGCTGGGCCCCGGCTTAAAAAGCGGCGTGCGCCTGCGCCTGGACCAGCCTTCGCAGTTGGGTGGTGAGCTGTTGTGTGCCGTGGTGGGTGCGCTGACGCTTGTAAAACCTCCGCTGCTCGTCCTCAATATGGACACGGCCGCCACGCTGCTGGCGGTGGACGGCGCGGGCAGCCTTGTCGGCGGTCTGATCGTGCCCGGACCGCAGCTCTCGCTGGATGCGTTGATTCAAAATACCGCGCAGCTGCCCTACGTCGCGTGGGAAACCGCGCCCAAGCGGCTGTTGGGCACAAATACCGCCGACTGTGTACACGCCGGGATCGTGTTCGCGACCGCAGCCATGCTGGACGGGTTGGCGCAAAAGATGCGCGCCGCGCTCTGCGCGCCGCAGGCGCCCTTTGTCGCGACCGGGCAATTGCCCAAAAGTGTGCGCGATGCGTGCGATACGAAGTTCTTGTACCGCGAGACGCTGATTTTAGACGGTCTCTATGCGATCTGGCAAAAAAACCGCAAACGCGGTTAAGCGCGCCGGTCTGCACAGGGGGAGACTCTTTCAGCCAGCAGCCGCCTTTACCGGCCCTTACTTGCTGTTCGAAGTGGCCACCACATCGACGCCGGTACCGGCGGCGTTTTGTAAAACGACATCGCCGATCGCAACTGGAGCCGCAAGCTCTATGGATTTGAGCGCTCTCAATACCGCGCTGACGTCGCTTTTGGGTACAGGCTTCGCCGTTTTAACACTCAGCATCGGTACGCGCCCGCCGTGGATCCGCACGGTGCTGGTCACGGTTCGAACCGGCGCGGTGACCTCGGTGCGCGCGTAGATTTCACCGCGTTTGCACGTTTGCCCGCTCACGCTGACTACGGCGCCGGCCTCCAACGTCACGGTCAGCTGGCAGCCCATTGGGCAGTTGATGCAGGTCAGTTCACGCTTCTCCATCTCTTACGCCTCCTCCAGCGCCACGGTCACAGCGTCGCCATCTCCGGCTCCTTTAAGCCATTCGCTGCGCAGAAGCACAGTCTCCATCTCGCCGGGGGTCAGGATCCTGCGGTACTGCTTTGCGACTTGCTTTTCTCCCACCCGGACGGTGATGTACTTGTTTTTGTATACATTGTCCACCCGGAAGCGCAGCGGCGCCTTGTCCGCCATCCGCGCAGGCCGTATGGCGACGGGCACGGTGTAGCGCACGCCGTTTGTGGCTACGACCCGCAGGGTGGGGCCAGCTTCTGGCTCTTTCTCGCCGCGCTGCACATAAGCGGCGGCATGGCGGCCCGCCAGGTCGGCCTCTTCCGATACATAGTCCACAAGATCGTGCACATGCAGCACATTGCCGCAGGCGAACACGCCGGGAACACCGGTCTCCAAACTCTCGTTGACGAGCGGCCCGCCTGTCACGCGGCTGAGCTCCACCCCCGCCGTCTGTGAGAGCTCGTTTTCCGGCAAGAGCCCCACCGAGAGCAGCAGCGTATCGCAGTCATAGTGTTTCTCGGTTCCGGGAATGGGCGCGCGGTCAGCACCGACCGCGGCGATGGTGACGCCGCGCACGCGGTCTTTACCCTCGATGTTGACGACGGTGTGGCTGAGCAGCAGCGGTATGCCGTTGTCGTCTAAGCACTGCACAATGTTGCGTTTCAGACCGCCCGAATAGGGCATCAGCTCCGCAACGACGTGCACATGGCAGCCCTCCCAGGTCAGTCTGCGCGCCATGATAAGCCCGATGTCTCCGGAACCCAAAATCACGACCTCACGGCCGGGCAGCTTGCCCTCGATGTTGATCAAACGCTGCGCCGTGCCGGCGGAATAGATTCCCGCCGGCCGCGTGCCCGGGATGTTGAGCGCGCCGCGCGGGCGCTCCCGGCACCCCATGGCCAGGACGATCGCCCCTGCCTGCACCGTAAAAAGCCCCTGGCGATCATTGATCGCCGTTACCACGCGATCCCGGCTGATCGCCAGCACCATGGTGCCGCAGCGGTAGGGGATGTTAAGGTTACACACTTGCTGTACATAGCGGTTGGCGTACTCTGGCCCGGTGAGCTCTTCACCAAAACGGTGCAAACCGAAGCCGTTGTGGATGCACTGGTTGAGGATGCCGCCCAAAACCGTGTCGCGCTCCAAAATCAAAATGCGCTCCACACCGCTTTGCCGCGCGCTTACGGCCGCCGCCAGCCCCGCCGGCCCGCCGCCAATGATTACGATATCATACTTTTCCGTCATAGCAGCCCATCCTCCTTTACAGCGCGTCCTTGTTGGCGCCCAGGATAAAGCGGGAAGCGCCGCCGTTTTGCGTTACTTCTTCCATCGGGACGCCCAGTTCCCGCGCGAGCAGTTCCAGAATTCTTGGCGTGCAAAACCCTCCCTGGCAGCGCCCCATGCGCGCGCCGGCGCGGTGCTTTACGCCGTCAACGGTGGTCGCGCCCAGCGGCCGGCGGATGGCGTCCAAAATCTCTCCCTCTGTGATTTGGCAGCAACGGCATACCATGCGCCCGTATGCGGGATCTTTTTGGATCAGCGCGTTAAACGCCTCCGGAGAAAGGTGCCTTGTGATGACCGGCGCCTCGCGGCGGGGCACAAACGCGGGGTTGGGTTCTAACCCCAGCAGATCCTGTACGATGCCTGCCACCATCTCGCCGATCGCGGGTGCCGAGGAGAGGCCGGGCGATTCGATGCCCGCCACGTCGACGAAACCCGGCGCGTCCTCCGGCACACCGATCACAAATTCGTGGTGATCTTCATGCGCGCGCAGACCGGTAAAACTCGTAATGACGCTCCGCATGGGCAGATCGACCACCGATAACGCGGCCTTTTCGGCCACCTCCGCCAGGCCCTCCGCGGTGGTGGCTGTGTTCTCTTTGTCCTGGATGTCCCGCGCGGTCGGCCCCACGATCAGGTTTCCATGCACGGTCGGCGAGACGAGCACGCCTTTGCCGTATTTGCCCGGCAGCTGAAAGATCGTGGCGTCCACGTGGTGGTGTCCCTCTTCGCGCCGATCCAATAGCAGATATTCCCCCTTGCGCGGCGTGATATGGATCTTGTCGGCACTGACCAGATTATGGAATCGATCCGCATAGACCCCGGCGGCATTTACAACGCAGCGCGCCGCCGTATCGCCCTTGTCGGTGTGAACCAGCCAGCCTTCCTCCGTCTTTTCCAGCCCCGTGACCGCTGTGTTAAACGCGAATTGCACACCGTTAGTAAAGGCGTTCTCCGCCAGGGCTACAGTCAGCTGAAAGGGGCAGACGATGGCGCCGCTGGGAGCCCAGAGCGCCGCGACGACAGCGGGCGAGAGATGCGGCTCTTTGGCCCTGGCCGCCTCTGCGGACAAAATTTGTAAGCCTTCCACGCCATTGGCGACGCCGTTTTCGTACAGCTTTTGCAGCTGCGGCAGGTCTTCCTGCGCCAAACAGACGACCATCGAGCCGTTTCGGCGGTACGGGAACCCCAGCTGTGCACTGAGTGCCTCCATCTTCCGGCTGCCCGCCACGTTGAGCCTGGCCATCAGGCTGCCGTTCGCGGCGTCGTACCCGGCATGGACGATCGCGCTGTTGGCCTTGCTGGTGGCGCAGCCGACGTCCGCCTCTTTTTCAATCACCAGGATGTCGGCGCGGTAGCGCGATAGCTCCCGCGCGCACGCGCTGCCGCTTACCCCGGCACCGATGATGACAATGTCATGTTTGTGCGTATTCTGCATGGCATTTCCCCCTGTCTGCATGTTAGAAAACAGTCTGTTTTTCGGTGGTAAGATCTATCTTATCGCCGTATTTTGCACCTTGCGCGGCAGCGCCCTGCGCGATTTCTCTCGTCCGGTATGGATTCTTCTGTGTCCACGCCGTCGCTTTGCTTTAAATCCACCTTTGTTTTCCGGCGCTTTTGCCTCTGTGTCATTGTACCATAGTTTCCATCGTTTTTACACCCCGTTTTCTTTTCTTATTTTCCAAAAAGCAAAACCGTATGGGGTGTGCAAACGCCCCGGAAGCTACCGGCGCTGTGCTGCAGCGCAAAAAATGACCCCGGGCGGCGCAGCCGGGATCGCACAAAAAATTTTGCGCATATCGGTTTTGGATCCTTTCGCCTTTCCCTCTGTGCTCCTCGAGGCAATGTCACCAAATTTTTCATTTTGAATTTTGCCCTGATTGTGGTATCCTATAGCAGTAAAGGTTGTGGCGTGTCCGGCAATACCCAACGCGCGCAGAGCGCAGGGAAAAACAGGCAGAACGCAAGGTCGGACTCTTTGTTTGCCATGGTTCGTCGATGGGAGGAATGATGATGGCGGAAAGTGAAATTTGGGGCAATCCCGATCAAACGCGGCAAAAGGCGCCGGAAGAGAGCAATCCCTACCCGCTTGCACAGGCCGACCGCGCATGGCTGGACGATGTCTATCGTAAGCTCACGGTCAAGATGAAAGCCGAGGTGGAAAGAATCGGGACCATGATCCCCTATACCACCAGGGACGGCCGATATTTTGACTATGCCACCGCACAGGGTAAGGGAGGCCTGGGGTTTTGGACCAACGGCTTTTGGCCCGGCATGCTGTGGCAGATGTATAACGCCACCGGCGAAGAGGCTTACCGCGCTGCTGCGCAGGGCGTTGGCGACCGGCTTGCCGTTTTGCTGGACAGGTTCGAAGGCCTTGACCATGACATCGGCTTTCTATTTTTGCCCTCTGCCGTGGCGCAGTACCGCAAAACCGGTGACACAGAGGCGCGGCGCCGCGGCCTGCACGCCGCCAATCTTTTGGCGGGGCGCTTTAATCCAGAAGGACGGTACATCCGCGCCTGGAACAACGCGCCCTGGGTTGGCGAGGAAGTCAGCGGGCGTATGATCATCGACTGCCTGATGAACATTCCGCTGCTGTACTGGGCGTCCAAAGAGAGCAATGACCCGCGCTTTTCTCACATTGCCAAGGCGCACGCGCGCACGGCACAGAGATACATCGTGCGCCCGGACGGCAGTTGCAACCACATGGTGGATTTTGATTCCACGACAGGGGAGTACCTGAACAACCCCGGCGGGCAGGGATTTGGCCAGGGATCGTGCTGGAGCCGCGGCCAGAGCTGGGCGGTATACGGGTTCGCGCTCAGCTATCGCCACACCGGAGAGGAAGAATTTTTGGCAACCGCCAAGCGCTGCGCGCATTACTGCATCTCATGCCTCGCCGCCAATGACTGGCTGCCGCTGGTGGATTACCGCGCGCCGTTGCAGCCGGTTAAGTATGACTCTACCGCCGCCATGATCACGGCCGCGGGTCTGTTAGAGATCGCGGAACATGTAGGGGAATACGAGAAACCCCTGTATGTGAAATCTGCGCTGCGGATTTTGCAGGCATGCGATAAAAAATTCTGCAACTGGGATCCGCAGCAGGACGCCATTGTGGGTGGGGGTACCTTTTTCTACCACGATCCCACGGGTGCCGACACGGAGGTACCCATCATTTACGGCGATTACTATCTTATCGAGGCGGTTTTGCATCTGCTCGGCAAGGAACTTTTCATCTGGTAGCTCTCTGGCCTTAAACCGGTCTACTGTAAGAGCAGGGGGCAAACCGAATCCTTTTTTGCCTTGACAAGCCCTCTGGCAAAAGGTATCATGATAGAAGAATTCCAACGCCACCACACTGCAAAAGGAGGCTGTATTTTCCATGAGCGTCCGTTTTAACGGCAAGCATCTGGCGGGCTTTGTCCGCGCCGAAGAATATCAGGCGTTGTACCCACAGGTAGAGCTTGCACACAGGCAACTGGCTGACAAAACCGGCCCCGGCAATGACTTTTTGGGCTGGATGGATCTGCCTGTCAACTATGACCGGCAGGAGTTTGCGCGCATCAAAGCGGCGGCTCAAAAAATCAGAGAGGATTCCGACGTTTTGCTGGTCGCCGGCATCGGCGGCAGTTACCTGGGCGCCCGCGCCGTCATCGAGGCGATCGCCGGTCAGTACCATAACGAGACGGGCGATGGCGTCAAGATCTATTTCTGCGGCAACACCATTTCCCCCTGCGCGATGAACGATATCGTCAAACTCGTCGAGGGGAAGCGCTTTTCCATCAACGTGATCTCCAAGTCCGGCACCACCACCGAGACGGCCCTCGCGTTCCGTGTTTTGCGCAAGCTGCTGGAAGATTCGGTTGGCCCCCAGGAGGCCAATCAGCGCATCTATGCCACAACCGACCGCGCGAAGGGCACGCTCAAGCAACTCGCCGACGCACAGGGCTGGCCCACGTTTGTGGTTCCGGATGACGTCGGCGGGCGCTACTCGGTTTTGACCGCGGTGGGGCTTTTGCCCATCGCCTGCGCTGGTATCGATATTGACGCCCTGATGCAGGGTGCTGCGCTGGGCATGGAAAAGTTTGGTGTGCTCAGCCCCGATAACGATGCCTATCGGTATGCGATGACCCGCACCATCCTGTACCGCAAAGGCAAGAGTGTTGAGACTCTCGCCTGCTTTGAGCCGGACTTCCTGATGATGAACGAGTGGTTCAAACAGCTCTACGGCGAGAGCGAGGGCAAGGATCACAAGGGACTGATGCCCACGTCCTGCATTTTCTCCACGGATCTGCACTCCATGGGACAGTTTTTGCAGGACGGTAGCCGCATCCTATTCGAGACCTTTGTCGATGTCAAACAGCCCCGGCAGGATTACTTTATCCCTGCGCTGGAGGGCAACTTTGACGGGCTCAACTTTTTGGCGGAGCAGAATATGAGCGTCGTCAACCGCAAAGCGATGGAGGGTACGATCCTGGCGCATACCGACGGTGGCGTTCCGATCGGCGTGATCGAAGTGGACAAACTGGATGCGCAAAATGTCGGCGAGTTGATCTATTTCTTCTGGAAGGCGTGCGCCGTGTCCGGTTATCTAAACGGTGTCAATCCGTTCGACCAGCCCGGTGTGGAGAGCTACAAAAAGAATATGTTTGCTCTGATGGGCAAGCCCGGTTACGAGGATCGCAAAGCGGAATTAGAAGCCAAGCTGAACGGTTAAGGCCGTGCGCCCCTGCGCGGCGCGCGGCGGCATACAAGGAGGTTTTACCATGATCAAACTTATCGTTGGCAGCAAAGGATCCGGCAAGACCAAGGTTCTCGTCGACATGATTCACGAGGCGCTCAAGACGACCGCGGGCAATGTGGTGGTGATTGAAAAGTCCATGCAGCTTACTACCCAGATCCCCTATGCGGCGCGCCTGATCGATGTGGATGAGTACCATATCAGCGGCGCCGATGAATTATACGGTTTCGTCGCCGGCGTGTTGGCGGGCAACTACGATATCACGGAACTGTTCATGGATGGTCTGCTCAAAATTGTGGAACACAATCTGGACGCGGCTGCCAACGTGCTTGATCGCATTGATAAAATCACCGGTGATTCGGTTGTGACGGCGGTTACGATTTCCTGTGCCGAGAACGAACTGCCCGACTCGCTGCGCAAATACCTGTAGCCGATATACGGGCAGGTGCTCATCCCCCTACAGAGGACAGACGGAAAGACCTGTCCGGTAGGGGGACTCTGCTTGTGTGGAATTTTTCGCAGACCTTTCACATTTTGCACGTTGAATTTTAAACTTCATCCGTTACGATAGGCGTCGCCGGGCCGCACAGCCGGCGCGGAAACAAATTGAGGAGGCATGCGTATGATCACGGTCGAGCATCTGACCAAACGCTATGGGGATTTCACCGCCGTGCAGGATCTCAACTTTACCATTGAAGAGGGGCATGTCTACGGCTTTTTGGGGCCGAACGGCGCGGGCAAATCCACCACGATGAACATCATGACCGGCTGCCTTTCCGCTACCGAGGGAACGGTATCCATTGACGGCTATGACATATTTGAGGAGCCGAACGAGGCAAAGCGCCGCATCGGCTACCTGCCGGAACAACCGCCACTGTATTTAAACGAATCGCCGGTTGAGTATCTGCGCTTCGTCGGCGAGGCGAAAGGGCTGCGCGGCGAGCGCCTGCAAGAGCAAATTGCCGATGTGATTGCACAAACCGGCATCGACGAGGTCAAAAACCGCCGCATCTCTTCGCTCTCAAAGGGGTATCGGCAGCGCGTCGGCATCGCGCAGGCGCTGCTGGGCGACCCGAAGGTGATCATTTTAGATGAGCCGACGGTTGGCCTTGACCCCATCCAGATCATTGAGATACGGGATCTTATCCGGGAACTGGGCAAAACCCATACAGTTATCTTCAGCTCCCACATTTTGCAAGAGGTTCAGTCAATCTGCGATCAGATCCTGATGATCGCCCACGGGCGCCTGGTCGCGTTTGATAAGCCGGAAGCATTAGAGAGGCAGATGCACACCTCCAACGAGCTTACGCTGACCGCCGAGGCTACGCCGGAAGAAGTGCAGTCTGTTCTCGAGAGCGTGGATGTTGTCGAATCTGTCAGCGTGCTGCCCGGCGAGGATCCCGCATTTACCACAGCGAACCTGATAACAAAGGGACAGGATATCCGTGGCGCGGCGAGCGCCGTATTCCGGGCGTTTGCGCAAAGCGACCACGCGCTTGTGGAGCTGACGCCGCACAGGGCGAGCCTGGAAGATGTATTCTTAGAGCTGACGGAAGGCGCGCAGGAGACATCGGCCTCTGTGCCGTCCTTAACCGAAACCGCGCAAAGTACGCCACCAGCCAAAACCCCGGCACAGCAGTCCGTTGCGGCAGATGCACAGGCGACCCGCGGGCAAATCTCTTCCGATCCGCCCGATGCACAGCCGCAACAACGAGACACTCCGCCTGCGCAGGCGGAGAGAAAAAGAGAGGAGGATGCCCCATGATCGCGGTATTAAAACATGAGCTCCGGGGCTATTTTCATTCTTTGACGGCCTATGTGTTCGGCGCCTTTTTGCTCGTGGCGATCGGTGTTGGATGCCTATTGTACAATCTGCAGGCGGCCGTCAGCAGTTTTGAGTTGGTATTGGGGTTCGCTTGCATGGTTTTTGTGGTCATCGTGCCGGTGTTGACGATGCGCGTCATCGCGGAAGAACGGCGGCAAAAAACCGATCAACTTTTGTACGCGCTGCCTTTGACGACGACGCAGGTGGTTTTGGGCAAGTATTTGGCGCTGCTGGTCGTCTTTTTGGTTCCGCTCGCCATCATCGCGATATATCCTTTGATTTTCGCGCAGTTCGGCGATGTCTATCTGCTCACGGCGTACGGATCGCTCTTTGCTTTTTTCCTGATGGGCGCGGCGCTCATCGCTGTCGGCGTTTTCATCTCTTCTTTGACGGATAATCAGGGCTTCGCCGCCGGGATTGGTATCGCGCTCATCTTGTTGAATTATTACAGCGTCGATCTCTCAGAATATGTTTCCAAAACGGCGATGGGCTCCCTGATCGCGATCTTTGTGCTGATCCTCGCCCTGGGCCTGGTGGTTCGCTACTTAACCGGCAACGATAACCTGGCGTTGGGGTTGAGCGCGGTCTTGCTCCTGCTGGCGGCGGCAATCTATCTGCTTGACTCCGCCCGCTTTGAGAGCCTTTTGCCCAACCTGATGTCCAGTCTCTCCCTCTTTGAGCGATTTTATCGCTTTGTCAACGGTGTCTTTGATCTGACAGGCATCGTATATTTTGCCACGGTGATCGTCTTCTTTTTGTTTCTGTCTGTGCAGGCGCTGGAGAAACGGAGGTACAACTGATGAACATGCCGAGCTTTTTCCAAAAACAGCCGCAGAACAAAAGCCAGGAGCAACATGGTCGTCAGGCCCTTCTGGGCGGAACCTATTCCATCGTCATCACCGCGGTGGTTCTGGCCATTTTGATCGCCGTCAATGTTTTGGTGTCGGTTTTGCCCTCTTCGGTTACCAACCTGGACATCAGCGCTTCCAAGCTTTACTCCATCACGAGCAATACCAAGGTGGTCGTCAATGCCCTGGACCAGGACGTTACGATCTATTGGATTGTGCAGTCTGGTGAGGAAGATGACGTCATCGAAAATCTGCTCAGCAAGTATGACAGCCTCTCCGATCACCTGTCTGTCGTCAAGCGCAATCCGGATGTGTATCCCACTTTTGCAAAGCAGTACACCGACGAAACCGTTGCCAACAACAGCCTGGTCGTAGAGTGCAAGGATCGCAGCCGCTATATCCCGTACAGCGATATCTATGTGCAGGAGGCCGATGTTTACTCTTACTCCTACACAACTTCTTTTGATGGGGAAGGCGCCATCACCTCCGCGATCGATTACGTTACGACCGAGGAGCTGCCGCAGCTCTATGTGCTGGGCGGACATGGCGAAGAGGATCTGCCCGCTACCTTTGCCGATCAGATCGCCAAGGATAATTACGAGGTAAACGATTTGTCCCTGCTTACGGCGGATGAAATGCCGCAAGACGCCGCCTGCGTGATTCTGTATGCGCCGCAGAGCGATATCTCCGCTGATGAAGCCGAAAGCCTCATCGAGTACGTAGAAGGAGGTGGCAAACTGCTGGTGATGGCGGGCCCGGTCGAGGATGCCAACCTCGATAACCTGTACAGTGTGCTGGAGCCTTATGGCGTGACACCCTGCGAAGGGATCGTCGTGGAGCAGGATCGTACCCATTACGCGTTCCAGATGCCCTATGTGTTGCTGCCGCAGCTCTCCAGTCACGCCGTGACGGATTCGCTGCTGGATAATAACTATTTTGTGATTATGCCCATCGCACAGGGCCTGAATGTGGCGGATAACACGGGCAGTGCCACGGTTACGCCGCTGCTGACCACCACCGAGACTTCGTTTAGCAAAAAGGACGGCTATGCGATTACAACCTATGACAAAGAAGAGGGCGATACAGACGGCCCGTTCCATCTGGCGGTGGACGTCACAACCCCAGGTGGCGGAGAGCTGATCTGGTTCTCCTCTTCCGGTTTTTTGACGGATATGTACAATGCTTACTCTTCCGGCGCGAACACAGACCTGGCGATGAACGCCCTCTCCGAGCTGGCCGGACAGCGCGAGGCCATGGAAATCCGCAGCAAATCCCTAAATTATAACTACCTGACCATCAGCGATGCAACGGCAACGCTGCTCAAGGTGCTGTTGATCGGGGTGTTCCCGCTCGCTTACCTGGGGGTAGGCATTTTGGTCGTGTGGAAGCGGAGGAGAATGCAAAATGAAACGGTATAAACGCATCGGGATCCTTCTGGGTGTGTTGGTGGCGGTCTGCGTGGCGGTGGCGGTCGTTTTACTCACCGAGCGCCACGAGGAGAAAATTTCCGCCACGGCCGCTGTCATTTTGGACGTTGATAGCGCCGATGTGCAGAGCCTGCGCTGGACAAACGACGGCGAGTCGTTTGCCTTCCACCGCGAAGACGGCGTATGGCACTACGATGACGACGATGCCTTCCCTGCCGACACGCAGACGATTGACGAGATGCTGGCCATCTTCCAGGAATTTGACGCCTCCTTCGTGATTGACGATGTAGAGGATTACGGTCAGTATGGCCTGGACGATCCGATCTGCACGATTGATTTTGCCACGCAGGACGCCTCTTACACCGTAGATCTCGGCGACTTCAGCGTAATGGATGAACAGCGTTACGTATCCATCCAGGACGGCAAAGTCTACCTCGTGAATACCGATCCGTTGGTCACCTTTGGAACTGTCATCCAGGATCTGATCGATAACGACGATCCACCCGTAATCGAGGAGCTTACCTCGTTGACGTTTACAGGCAAAGCAGAGTACACGATTGTTCGGGATGAAGAAAGCACGGCCAGTATTTGCGCACAGGATGTCTACTTTACCGGGCAAGACGAGCAGCTGCCCCTTGACACATCTTTGGTAGACGGCTACGCCGCTGCGCTGCAAAACCTAGATCTCTCTGATTATGTGACCTATAAGGCAACGGAAGTTGATTTGGCGGAGTACGGCCTTGACGATCCGGAGCTGACGATCACAGCGGATTATACATACAAAGACGATGCCAACAAGACAGCGAACGGCAAGTTCACGCTCTCCCTCAGCAGCGACCCCGCTTACCGCGAAAAAGCGCAGCGAGAAGACACGGAAAATCCGGATGCGGATACGGATACACAAACGGATACCGACACGATGACGGATCCGGAAGAAGAGGAGATCACTGCGTATGCGCGCGTCGGCGATTCCGCGCTTGTCTATAAAATTTCCTCATCTTCTTATAAGAGCCTGATGGCGGCCGGTTTGGACGATTTGCGCCACAAGGAGCTGCTGACCGCGGACTTTGCCGATGTGACACAAGTGGATGTGGTGCTGGACGGCACAGAATATCGTTTTACCGCGCACGGCTCTGATGAGGATCGCGTCTGGCGCCTGGGGAACGAAGAGGTGGCGTTCGCGGATTTGCAGACGGCGCTTTCCTCCCTTCGCGCTGACAGCTTTGTTGAGCAGCAACCCACTGATAAGCAGGAGATCGCCCTCACTGTCCACCTGGATAACCAAGATCACCCCACGCTCAAAATCGAGTTATACCGTCTTGACGGCAGTGAATGCCTTGCCGTGGTCGACGGCGAACCGCTCGCACTGGTGCCGCGACCCGACGCCATGGCGCTCGTCGAGGCCGTGAACGCCATTGTGCTAAAGTGACGCAAACTCCCGCGCGCCGCGCGCCGTCTCGTCACGCTTGGCCGCCCTCGCGCAGCCGGTAAAAAACGCACATCGTAGGCGGTCGGGCCATGGCTGCAGTCCGCGCCGAAAATTCGCCCAAAACGCTGCCTTTCGCGCAGTAACGCAGAATTTTTGTATTGACAAGTGTTGCCTGTTTGTGTATACTGAAAAAGCGCCTTTGTTAGGGTAATCGAGGGTTGCCGCATCGGTTTTGTGTGCGGCGGATGTCACCTTAAAAGACGCCGAAAAAAGGATTTTATACGATCTTCTGCGTGAAGGTGATGAAGGAGGTTCCCCCGGTTATGGCAGTTCCCAAGAGAAAGACTTCCAAAGCGCGCCGTGACAAGCGCCGTTCCAATGTATGGAAATTACAAGCGCCCGCGCTGGTAAGATGTCCCCAGTGCGGCGAGTACAAGCTTCCGCACCAGGTGTGCGGAAGGTGCGGTTATTATAAGGGTAAGGAGATTGTTCTTAAAGAAGCGTAACGTAAAAGCGCATCTCTGTTTTTGGGCAGGAGAGGCATCGGCAGCCTCTCCTGTTTTTTAAAGCAAAATGTCTTTTTATGTTTGCTGTCGGCAAGGGCGGTTCTTTTTCCCGCCGTGCGGTTGTTGAGGCCTGTGCATCGGGGGCAGAAAGGGGAGTGTGGTCTCGTTTATGGCGATTACAGTAAACGCGGTACGACCCAACTCTCCCGCCGCGCGTCTGGGGCTTGCGCAGGGCTGCGAGCTCCTGGCAGTGGACGGCCACGAACTTTCGGATGCGCTGGATTATCAATACTACACCGCGGCCGATACGTTTACCTTGCAATGTAAAATCCGCGGTGTTCCCCGCACGCTGCAAGTGCAAAAGCGCGCTTACGAGCCTTTCGGATGTGATTTTAAAACCTACTTGGCCGACGCGCAGCACAGCTGCCAAAATCACTGCCTCTTTTGCTTTATCGATCAGCTTCCCAAAGGTATGCGCTCTTCGCTGTATTTTAAAGATGACGATGAGCGGCTGTCGTTTTTGTACGGCAACTACATCACACTGACCAATCTCACGCAAAGGGAAGTGGCGCGCATCATCGAGCTGCACATCAGCCCGATCTACGTTTCGGTGCATACCACCGACCCGGATCTGCGCGTGCGGATGCTCGCGAACAAACGCGCGGGCGAGAGTTTAGAATACCTGCGGCGCTTTGCCGAGGCCGGGATTCGGCTTCACTGCCAAATTGTTCTGTGCCGCGGCATAAACGATGGGCAGGCGCTGCGAAGAACGCTCGACGATTTGCTCCGCCTGCAACCGCGTGTCGAGAGCATTGCCGTTGTGCCGGTCGGTCTCACCGCGTATCGTGAAGGCCTTTACCCGCTGCGACCCTATGATGCCGGCACCGCCGCGGAAACACTGGAAATTTTAGAGGGGTACAGCCGCCGCTGCCGTGCGGCGTGCGGGCGCGGGATTGTTTACCCCAGCGATGAGTGGTATCTTTTGGCACACAAAGCCATACCGCCCGCGGAATTTTATGACGACTTTGCGCAAATAGAAGACGGCGTGGGGATGTGGCGGCTCTTCCAGGATACCTTTTTTGCTCAGTTGTCCGAAAGCGCAAAGAGGTGCAAACTTGTGTTGCCGCACCGCGCCGATACCGTCACCGGAACCATGGCGGCTCCGCTCATCAAGGCGGCGGCCAGCGCCGTCATGCGGCGCTTCCCACAGGTCAAAATCACGGTACATGCCATTCGCAATGACTTTTTTGGCGGTAACGTGAGCGTGGCGGGTCTGGTTACGGGGCAGGATATCTTAAAACAGTGCGATGGGAAACTGAAAAGCGATACGCTTCTTGTGCCGGATGTGATGCTGCGTGACGGCACCGACCGCTTTTTGGATGACATATCGTTGGCGGAGTTGGCGAGCAAACTGCATTGCCGCGCCTACGCCATCCCCATCGGCGGCAAAGAAACCTGCACCGCTTTTTTACAGGCCCGTCTAGGCCCGCACTTTTTTACAAAACGTTCGGAGAAAAACCATGCCTAAACCGATTGTCGCGGTGGTGGGGCGCCCCAATGTGGGCAAATCCACCATTTTTAACAAGCTTATAGGAAGGCGTCTGGCGATTGTGGAGGATACGCCCGGCGTCACCCGCGATCGGCTGTTTGCCGAGTGTGAGTGGCAGGGCCGTCTCTTTCTGCTGGTAGACACGGGCGGTATCGAGCCGGACACAAACGATCACTTGCTCAGTCATATCCGCAAGCAGGCGCAGATCGCCATCGACGCCGCCGATTGCATTGTTATGATAACCGACGTGACAGACGGCGTCACACCGCAGGATATCGAGATCGCCGCCATGCTGTTGCGCAGCGGCAAGCCGGTTTTGCTTGCCGTCAACAAGTGCGATGCGGTCGGACAACCGCCTCTCAATTTTTATGACTTCTATAGCCTGGGCATTCAAGACGTATTCCCCATCTCCGGCATACACGGTCACGGTACCGGCGATTTGCTTGACGCCGTATGCGAACGCCTCGAGTGGCGAGAGGAAGATGACACAGGACAAGAGGCCATCCCCGTCGCGGTTATCGGTCGACCCAATGTGGGAAAATCCAGCCTGATCAACTTTATTCTGGGTGAGGAGCGGCTGCTTGTCGCCGACGAGGCCGGAACCACACGGGACGCAGTGGATACCGTTGTCGAGAACCGCTACGGTCGTTTCCTCTTCATCGATACGGCGGGCCTGCGCAAAAAAGGGCGCGTTCAAGACGGTGTTGAGCAGTACAGTGTGCTGCGCAGTTTGGCGGCGGTGGAGCGCAGCCGCGTTTGTGTGGTGATGCTCGATGCAACAACCGGCTTTACGGAGCAGGATTCCAAGGTGGCGGGTTATGCGCATGAGCAGGGCAAGGCCATTGTGATCGCTGTCAACAAGTGGGACGCCGTTGACAAAGACACTTTCACGATGGAGGCATTCCAAAAGGGCCTTGCGCAGGAACTGCGCTTTATGTCCTACGCGCCGATGGTGTTCATCAGTGCGAAGACCGGCCAGCGTGTCGGGAAACTTATGGAGCAGATCGTATTTGTCGACAAACAAAACGGCGTGCGCATCCCGACCGGTTTGCTCAACGAGATGTTGGCACGCGCAACCGCGAAGGTCGAGCCGCCCAGTGACAAGGGGCGGCGACTGAAAATTTTTTATATGACCCAAAGCTCTACCCGCCCGCCGACGTTCGTCTGCTTTTGTAACCGCGCGTCGCTGTTCCATTTTTCCTACAAGCGTTATCTAGAAAATCAAATACGCGAAACGTTTGCCCTGTCGGGCACGCCCATCCGCTTTATCATCCGCGAGCGAGGCGACAGCAGAGGCCAATAGAAAACCGTCGTTCCCTGCGTAGGAGGTACTCAATGCGCAATCTTATCCTTGCTTGTCTGGTGGTCGCCGCTGAAGCCTACCTGCTGGGCAGCATCGTGTCCGGCATTCTGATCTCAAAGTTTGTGTATCATGATGATGTGCGCACGCATGGCAGCGGCAGCGCCGGCATGACCAATATGCTGCGCAATTACGGAAAATGGGCGGCGATCCTCACGGCCCTGTTCGATGTCGGCAAAGGGGCGCTGGCCGCTCTGTTGGGCAGGGCAATTTTTTACGCTCTTCTCCCGAATACCGCCTTCGACCCCGTTTGTGGCGCGTACCTCGGCGGTATTTTCGTAATAATCGGCCATACAAAACCGTTGTTTTTTCACTTTAAGGGTGGGAAGGGCGTATTGGCCGCCACGGGGGCCGTACTTGCCACACAGCCGCAGGTGGCGGCAGTTCTTCTGGTGGTATTTTTGTTGCAGTTTGCCGTAACCCGCATTGTTTCGCTGGGAAGCATCCTCATCGCTATCTTGTATCCGTTCGCGGCGCTGGCACTCCTCTTGTGGCAGAATGCCGCACCAGCGACCGTTGTGTTTGTGTTTCTGTGCGCATTGGTCATGGCCGGGATGGTCATTTACATGCATCGAGAGAATATCGCGCGCTTACGCAGCGGTACGGAATACCGCTTTGGCCAAAAGAAAGAGAAGTAGCCGACACGCGCAAGCGACTACTTCCCTGACAAAAACAGTTGATCCGTTGGCGTAATGGCAGGAACCGTCAAAAACGAAAAAAGAAAACCGCCACCTGAGGGAAAGGCAGCGGTTTTGGGAAAGGAGGAGAAGAACACATGAAAAAGCTTTGTAATCAACTTGCAACTAAATTGTAACCATTATGAAACTTTTTGTCAAGACTTTTTTCG
>CAZLMA010000022.1:0-31828 GCA_964560675.1 uncultured Subdoligranulum sp.
GGGCGCCGCGCTCAAGACCAATGCAAGCCTCGAATTCGCCGTGCTGACCGGGTGCCTGCGCATCTCCAAAGAGAGCATTTTTACGGGGCTTAACAACCTGAAGGTTTTTTCGATCACGAACACGGCTTACACCGAGTTTTTCGGATTTACAAACCAGGAAGTACGGGAACTCTTACACTACTATGGATTGGATCCTCACTACGCCGCGGTACAGAAATGGTATGATGGATATCATTTTGGCAATGAGGACATCTACTGCCCATGGGATGTGATCAATTATTGTTTTGATGTCCGGCATGATCCGGGGCTGTCACCGCAGAACTACTGGATCAACACAAGCGGCAACGATGTGATCAAGCGTTTTGTCGCCATGGCGGACGACAAGACAAGAGAGGAAATCGAAACGCTGGTGGCGGGCGGCACCATCGAGAAGGACATCCGCGAAGACCTCACCTATTCCGAGATTTACGATACCATCGACAACCTGTGGAGCCTGCTCTATACGACTGGTTACCTGACTTTGCAGGGCAGGACGGACGAGGGGCTATTGCGACTGCGGATCCCCAACTTGGAAGTCCGGGATGTATATGTCAAGCAGATCCGGGAATATTTTAAAGAGAGCGTCAAGGCGGACAAGGGCACGCTGGAAGCCTTCTGCTCTGCCTTGCAAAGCGGGGACGCGGACACGGTGGAGGGGCTCTTTGCGCAGTATCTCGAAAGATCCATCAGCATACGCGACAGTGCCGTGCCAAACGAGAGGAAGGAGAGTTTTTACCACGGTGTCATGCTGGGCGTCCTGATGGCGAACAGCCGCATGAGCGTTGTTTCGAACCGCGAGGCGGGTAATGGATACGCGGACATTTTGGCAAAATCGGAAGACGGGCAGACGGGCATCGTCATCGAGATGAAATACGCGGGCGATGGGGACTTGGACTCGGCGTGCCAGGATGCCATCGGGCAGATCGATGAGCGGCGGTATACGGACGCCTTCAAGTACACGAGGGTCAGGAAGATATTGACATATGGAGTTGGGTGTTACAAAAAAAGCTGCCGGGTGATGACCGGCGGATGAGAAAATAAAAAGCGGGGATCGGAGAGCTGCTGGTAAGCAAGACTCCGGTTCCCACTTTTTGTGTCAGATAGCCCTTGTTATTGCAATTTACACTTTTAAGAACTCACCGGAGCCTCGAGAAGATCTTTCACCTCAACGGTTCCGCCGGAATATCGTATCCTGACCTCTACAACCTTTTCCAATTCGTCGTCGACATCCCACCGATAGCGGATCTTGTCACCGTTAGATAAGTTATCATCCGGTTCCAACTCCACGTCAACGCATTCCTGTAGCACGAGAATGGGGTCGACAAGATAGAGCAACGAAGCACCTTCTATTTTTTCTACCTCCTCCGTGTATTCCAGTTTGCCCGCATAATCGTCCAGAATCGCCTGCCAGTCTATGCGCGCCGATGCCGTGCCCTCTCCATCGTAACCGTAAAATTCAACGATCAGGTATCGATTGAGAGAGATGGTAGGTTTGGAATTTCTAACAAGCAAAAAGATCGTGACGGCGGCAACCAGAACAAGACAAACGACCAACAAAACGGGCAAAAGGATTGACTTCTGTTTTGGGGGTTCTGTTTTTTCTGCCTCCAGGTTTGCGTACAGGCCGGTGCTCCCCGCGCCGGAATCGGGGGAAGCTGTCTTGTCATGGTACGCTGTAAAGGGTGTGTCCACGCGCGCGCCGGACGCGGCTTGCGCAAGGGGAGCGCCGCAAGCCTCGCAGAACCGGGCCCCTTCCAGATTGTCTGTGCCGCAACGGGGGCATCTCATGGGGAAGACCTCCTTCTTTAACTTTTCTCATTTTGAGTAAGCCACAATTTGCAGCCTTCTAAACTTCCCGGATCTTTTCGGTACGATTCTACAAAACCATCCACGGCGGGCGAGTCACGTTTTTGCAGGCGCAGGCGCAGGCGAGAGCCGCGATCCTGTGGGCAATCATCTTTATCCGCGGGTTCCCACCGTTGTGGAATCTGTGCTAAAGCCCTGTAAATCCGTCTCGTTGATGGTATCGTTCCACTGCCCTGTTTCCATGGCGGATTCGTACTCCTGCCAGGCCGCCTCGCTTCGTATGGCGGTGCCGATGCGATAAGAAGAATCCCAGGGGTTGGCAGGGTCGGGATCGGTGGGATCCCAGCCGCGCAGCGTCTCGTCGGTGGGATCCGTGTAAATCGTACCGGGCTTTCCCATGGGACCGGGATTTTCCGCGTCCTCGTAAATCACGACGGGCGTGCCGATCGGGCAGTTGTCAAAAATCCACTTGACGTCCACCACGGCCAGCCGGATACAACCTAAGGAAGCTTTGGTCCCCAGAAGGTTGTACTCGTCATATTCCAGATCGTCTTTGTGCTGGGAATAATAGGGCACACTGTGGAACAGGTAGTTAGACCAAATCCTCGTTGCGTTTTGTCCGTAGCAGGGACCCACCAGTTCCCGCCATTGGTAGCGAATGGGTGTATACCAAAAGCCGGTGGGTGTATCGGTTCCGCCGCTGCACACCATGGCCATATAGGGTACGGTGTACCGCCCCGCGCTGTCCTGCGTGAGAATTGTCACGCAGGACGCGGCGTTGTTGACCGCGATAAGATACGGATACTCTTCCGCCAGAGGCTCGCCAGACACATCCTGCCACTGTGAAACAGCGCTGCGCATCTCCATGCGCTTTTCCCCCACAGCGCCTGGAGCGCCATCTCCCGCCTCGTCCGGCGCACGGTAGGCGGCTGCATCGGAGGTAAAGCCCAGGTTTTGATAGTACGGGTCGCTCTCTAGGCTTAGCATAAGCGCCTCCCCGGCCTCGTTCCAGGTGTCGGGGTCCGTGATTTCAGGTTGGGAACCGGTGCAAATATCCTGCATGGTGGCCAGTACAGCCGAAATGCGCTGCGCCCGCGCCTGCTCCAGGCTCAAAGTGGGTGTGGGCGCCACTGGCGCCGCGGATGGCAGTAAAGAGGCGCGTGGCGTATTGCTCCCCTCCGGGCTTGCCCGGTTAGCGCTGCGCGCCGCGCGCAGCGCAAACCAGCCCGTTACAAGTACCAGCAAAGCGCACGCCGCGGCGACGGCGGCTTTTACGGCGCCAGACGGAGGCTTGCGCGTGTTCGCGCGGCTTTGCTCACGCCGACGCGCGGACTCTGCGGCGGGGCGGCGGGATACGCCCGCCCCGGCGGAAACTGTCACGGGTTGCGGCTCCACCGTCGCCGTCAGGCGGGTGACGATCTCCAAAAGCGCCCGCTGCAGCGCGGCATCTTCTCTCGGTATCGGGGCCTTGCAGATATCGGCGTCACCGAGGTTCCCCAATTTCCAAACACCGCCAGGGGTTAAGAACAGGTTATCTTCCGTAAGACTGTGCAATTCAATGCCGTTGTCCCGGCAGGTTTTCAGGGCGCTTGTGATGTCCGGGGCGAGCCTTTGCAAAAGGGCTCTTTTCTCTCGGGGGGGGGTTACCTTTTGTAAAAACCAGGATAAGGGAACACAGTCTTCTAACAAAAGCAGAATGTCCATTCCACTCCCATCGGGAGAAAGGCCCTTTCGGCTGTCCAGAATCTGCAGGATGTTGGGCGCGCCGTTCAGGCGCATCAAAATTTCGCGCTCCTGCACGGAGCGGCTTGCCACCTGCCGCAAAAACGACTTGGGATCGCCGGTCGCGCCCAGATCGTCCATCAGGGCCTGCACGCCCTCGCGGCTGCGCGGCAGAAACACAGCCTTTAAAACGGCCCTTCGGTTTACACCGTCCTTTGTGCTGCGCACCGTAAAATACCGTGCCGCCCCCTGCCTGCCCAAGGGGCGGCTCAGGTACCATTCTCCGAACAGGGGCTCCTGGCTCCGGTAATCATCAAAATCGTTCATGGCGCCTTTTTGTCCTCCGGGCCCTGATCAGGGAAGCTCTGCGAATTGGTGTTCCGAAAAGGCTTTATCGCTCACGAATGCCAGGCGGTTTACCTTAAAGGTATGTCCTTCCCAGAGCAGTTCTATGGTTTTTCGGCTGACGACCTCCGCCTCATTCCCCGTTTCACGATTGGTGGCGTGAGAGACAAAGGTGGCGTTGAAAGTGAGTTTGCCGTTCACCGGCAGCGGGTCATAAACCTGGCTGTCCCAATCGATCTCCACGGAGTAGTGCTCCGTGTCATACCGGTTTCTGGAATTGACGTCGCTAAAGATGTGTTGCTTTTCCGCCTCCGTGTTGGTCTGCGTAGAGTACGCAAGCCGCGCTTCGGTTTGATCGTTGATGCTCATCAGGAAACTCTCGTGGTACACTTCCAGCAGTTTGGTCAGGAAAGCACCATTTGGCAGGGAACTGCTGATGCCGTTTTCGTAACATACGCCGTAGCCGCCGTACGCCACGTCGAAATTCGCCTCATTTCCGTTTTGCGCGTCAAACCAGAGCAGGACGGATTCATCATAGCCGGTCGTATCGGTCTGCGTCACAAAACATATCTGGCACAAATCCGGCAAATCCGTGCGCTGCACTACGATGTCAGAACCGACGTATTGGAACGCTGTTTCCACGCCGTCGACAAAAAGGCGTCCGTTCGGATGGGCGTTGCGAAATACCACCGTGTCGGATGTGGGCTGCACGGGCGTGACGGGCGTCGGTGTCGGCGTTTGAGTCAAGGTAGGCGAAGCAGAGGGAGAAACCGCGGGGGAACCCTGCGGTGAGGCGGTAGACGAAAGACCGGGGAGCAGGGAATTTGGATCCCCCTGCGACCCTTCGAATACATCGGTTTCGCCCGGCTGGGAACTATCCGAAAAGACAGGGCCGTTCGGTTCTTCGGAGCGGTTGTGGAAATAGACCCAAACCACCACAACCGCCACCGCGAGGACCACCACCAGGGCCGCCAAAACATACAAAAGGATCGCGGTTCGGTTGGAGCGCTTTGTTTGGGGCGCTGGCGCTCTTTCTTCCGGCGCCGGCGCGGGATCCGGTAGATAGGTGATCCCCCCTGAGGGGACAGGCGGCCTTGTTAGCGGCTTGCCGCACCGGCGGCAAAACCGCGCCCCCGGCACGCGTGTCTCCGCCTGGCAATTTGTACAGCCAAGCGTATACGGATCCGATCTAGGGTAGATTCCCGGCGCCAATGTGTCATCCTGTGGAACCCCTGTCCCGCAATAGGGGCAAAACCTGGTATTTTCTTTTAGCTCTCTGCCGCAAAACTGACAATACATTCGATTCCTCTCCTCTCCGCCGTCGGGCGGCCTTCGCGCGGTTTGCGCCGCGTTGCGCTCAAAAACTTACGCCCACCCTTCGACGTCGCGCTTCCCGCTATCTTAAGAACAAAGCCTAGGCGGTGTTCTTTTTTCTATAGAGCCGTTGCCCCGGGCCACTTTTGCAAAGTTTGGTGCCACAACGAAAAAACACTATATTTTAACACAATTACCTTACCATAAACCAGCGGCAATTACAAGGGTTTCCCATAGGTTGGCAGTGGGCACCGCCGGTTTGATGGTTTTGTGTTTGGCTGCCCGGGTGGAACCGAAGACAAAAGGAAGGTTGGGCACGCCAATGGCAGAAGGGAAGGGGGTATCCGGTATTGCCTGGCGCCAGGGATGCCGGTCTTGTGGGCAAAAGAATGGGGTTGCAATCTGAATCGGATCTCTTATAATGAAGGCAGGGAGCCACTCCATACGGCCGGGTACCGTTTACAGCCGTTGCTGCCTTAAGCATCGCTGCACCGTTCGGCTGAAGGATGTTTATCTCGCAGCAGGTGGTTGGACTTAAGACAACTGAATTTTACGTGCAAGGGGAAAAGACCAATGACTGAGACACAGGCAATCCGGGCGCGGCATTCGGTGCGCACTTATCTGCCAAAGCCGATCGAACCGGAAAAGGTAAAGCAACTTTGTGAACAGATCGATGCCTGCAACCGGGAAAGCGGACTGCATCTGCAATTCCTGGCCGACGCGGGCGGAACCTTCAAGAGCGTGTTCGGCAAAGCGTCAGGGCTCGCTACCGCGCCCAGCGCCATTGCCTGTATCGGTCCGGACACAGAGGATCTGGAGCAACGCGTGGGGTATTACGGCGAGAAAATCGTCCTGTTTGCACAGCGGATCGGATTGAACACCTGTTGGGTGGGGATGGTAAAGGCAAAAAATGTACCGGTTTCCATTCCAAAGGGCGAGCGCCTTGCCCTGGCCATTGCCATCGGTTATGGGGCAAATCAGGGCGTGCCGCACAAGTCAAAGACTTGGCAGCAGGTGATGGAGACACAGGGAGATGCGCCGGAATGGTTCCGCAAAGGGGTGGAGCTGGCGCTGCTTGCGCCTACGGCGGTGAATCAGCAAAAGTTTGTCTTTCGTTTGCAAGCCGATGGAACCGTGACGGTGCAGGATAAGAAAGGCCCGTTTTCCCGAGTGGATTTGGGGATCGTAAAGTATCATTTTGACGTCGCAAGGCGATCAGAGGATGCGTAAGTGCTTAAAAGTCGCGTTCCATGACCTTGTTGTGGGTCCATTTTGGTGGCGCATCCGGAATGCGCAGCACCCCCGAACCCTTCTTTGCAGAAACGGGGTCGCCCACGCGGACAAAAAACATTGATTTACGCCTCAAAAAACGTTATAATAACAAGAATGACCGGGATTTGCACCTTGGGCAGCTGATTTTGGACGGATGGGAGTAATACGCGATGCCTACCCTGGATGTGGATACCTTTTTGACGCAGAGCGGTGTGCGAAAGTCGCGGTTCGGCGGCTTTGACGAGGATGATGTGCGCGCCGCCATGCGCGCGCTCTGCGCGGAATATGACCAACACCTCAATCGCGTGGAGGGGGAGCTGCGCCGCCTAACGCAGGAAAACAGCTCTCTGGTGCAGCAATGCCGAACCCTGGCGGCGCAAAACCGGCTGCTTTCCAGCCAAAATGCGACGCTTGCCGGCAACGGCGAGCAGTATTCCCGTGAGACGCAAAAGCTCAACTCCGAGGTAAACGGTTTACAGCAGCGCAACCGATCCCTGCACGACCAGTGCGCCGTGCTTCGCTTAAAAAATAACGATCTGGCGGATGAGAATGCCGCGCTCAAGGCCGCGGCCGATCAGGCCGAGTCCGCCTTGCGCCTGCGCGGCAAGGAACTTGCGGACGAGATCGCCTCTTTGCGCGCGAGCCGCCAGCAAAAACTCAACGAGGCCAGCGCGCAGGCGAACGCCGCGCTCGCGGATGCGCACCGACAGGCCGACGCGCTGCTAACGCAGGCGCAGCTGCAGGCCAAGGCCATCGAGGACACGGCGCGTCAGCAGGCCCGAGAACAGGCGCAAAACCTGGTGGATGCCGCGGCCGCCGAGGCCAACGAAATTCAAAATGCGCACCAGCTGCGCTTAAACGAGTTGGCCGCGGAAGTGCGCGCTATGGAAGACCAGCGCGTCCGGATGATTGCCTATTTTAACAAGATGGGCGGTGAACTTTTGCGCATGGGCGCCGCCGCGCAGGCGGAGGATCCCACAAAGCCGCTCTCTTCCGATCGCCACAGCGCCGCGCCGGCGCGCCCAGACGAGGTGCGGGATCTTCCTTTTACCAGGCAGGCGCCCGCCCAACCGCCGGCGGAGGTTTCCTTCCATGAGATTCAACCGCCCACTGTGCAGCTGGATCTGTCGCAGGCGGCGATTGCGGCAGCGCTCGCTGTGAACTCCGCGCACGCCGAAACGCAGGGCCCCGTCGGTTCCGAACCGTCTGAAAACTTAAGCGATTTTACCGCCTCCCCGGTTGAGGCGCCTGAGAATCCGGCCGATTCATCCGGGCCTTCCGAGCAACCAACCACGCCGCAGCCTGCCTCAACACCCCCCGTGGATGCGTACGCACAAATTCCAGACAATGCGCAAAGGGAAATTTCCGGCTCTGCCGTTCCCGAATCTTCCGGTTTTGCGGCGCAGACGGGTCCCGATTCCCATCTCGGCACGGAAATTGACTTTATGCACATACCCGCGCCCGATACATCCGGGACATCTCCCGATCCCCATGCCGACATCGCGTGGGGGCAGCCGCCATCCCAGCCCGATTTGGTGCCCGACACCGCAGCGGAAAACAGGCAGCCAACTGGCGCTGCAAAACCCCAACCGGCGCCGTCCGCTTTCGGTGGAAAGACGGACAGTGACAGCGCCTCGGTTTACGATACGCATTACGATGCGCAACGCAATCCTTCCGCGCAGGATTCCGGTCTGCCCCGCCAGACGGCTCCCGGCATGACCGAAGTACCCGGTGCCATCTTCTCCTCTCCCATCCTGCCAAAGACAGTATCGGGAACTTCGACCGGGTTTGCCGCGCCGGTTACAGGACCGCGCGCACCCCTTCTGCCCACGGAAGAACCGGACAGTGCAGAAGACGACCCACCGGACAGCGGCCTGGTGGCGGGGCGTGGCGCTCCCGGCGCCGGCGCCGCGTGGCAGCGACGGCATAAGGCCATTCGCGCGATCCAGGCGCTGCGGCGCCTGCACCGCGGGTAAGGAGATCGTACGGTGAAAGTTGTGCTGCGTGTACTCTGTGCGCTGTGCCTGTGCTTTGCCCTGCTGTTCCCGGCAGCGCCCGCAGCGGCGGCTCTGGCGGGGCTGGACAACGGGATCAGCAGCTTTTCCATAGAACAGGTATATGTCAATGTACCGGAGATGGATCTCTTTTTCTATGTGCTGGACGCACAGGGCGAATCGATAGAACCCCGCGTGGTCAAGGCGGCGGAACCGCAGCTCCAACTGGGGGACAGGATGCTGGACGCAAGCAGCATTCAACGCGCGGGAGAACCAATCTGCTATATCATTGTTTTGGACAACAGCGACCGCGTAGAGCCTGCTACCCTGACGGCCTATAAGCGCGCCGTCGAGGCGCTGTGCGAGCGCAAGGGTGAGCGGGATCAAATCCTTCTCTATACGCTCGCCGGCGGTGTTAAAAAAGAGCTTGCGGCCTCTGTCGATACAGCCGCTGTCAAAAAGGCGCTCCACGCCGTAAAGCGCGCCGGAGGGGGGCGCGATGTGCTGGGTGCCGCAAGCAGCATTGCCCAGGATGTCGAGGACGATTTTCAGAGCCTTGCGCCGCGCAAGGTCCTGATTGTGTGTACCGATCTGCTCGCTGTGCTGGAAAACGCGGCGCTGGCGGGCGGACTTCTTATCGGGCAGACCGAGGGCCTCGGCATGGAGATCTGCACCATGGTCGCGGTGGACAGCGAAGAGGATCTCAGCCTGCTTGGCTCTATCGCATCCGACGAGATCCTGCCCACCCTGCCGGAGAATACCACAAAGACGCTGCTTGCGAAGGTGGATCAACTGGGAAAAGCCCTGGAGTGCAAGACCGTCGTAGACGACGATCTGTACGGCTCCCGCCTGGAAACGCTCACCCTCTCGGTTCCCTCGCTGGGCAGCGCGGTGCGCACAAGCACCACGGTGTATATGGGGCATCGCCTGCTGCGCCCCGCCGTGACAAAGGTAACCGCCATCGACAGAAATCACCTGAAGGTAACGTTCAACCAGGCCGTTTCCGACGCCACGGCCGGCAGTGTCCGCGCGTACACGATCCGCAGCGAGGATGCCTGGGGCTTTCAAGTCGGTATTCGCGCGGCGCAGCCGTCCCAGGACGGGAGCAGTGTCGTGTTGACCACCCGTGACCCGCTGTACAGCGGGGATTACAGCATCCGCCTGCGCGATGTCGCCGCCGCGATGAGCAGCGCAAACGTCAGTGACAAAAGTAGCAAACACGCGTTTCGCTTATCCGGCTGGGAGCGGGATCGGCAGTTTTATTGGGCCCGCATGCGCCTGCCGGGCATGATCCTGACGGTGTTGTTGTTGGCGCTGTCCATCGGCGCCTTCGTGAACATACGCCGGGAACGCAGTGCAGAGGCAGCCGCCGAGGTGGAACATCTTTTGTACGGCGGCGGGGATCTCAACCAGGCGGATACGCCGCCCCATCGCTGGTTGACCCTGTTCATTCGCTCCCCCGGCGCCGTCGCCGAGACGCGCTGGAGCCAAATGGTCGAAAACAGCCTTTTGATCGGATCGGATCCCGCGCAGTGCGAGCTGTGCTTGTCAGACGCGCACGTCGCCGCGCAGCACTGCGTTCTGGCCCTGGACGGCGCCGATGTTATGGTCCGCCCCTTAGGTGAAAAGGGCAAGGAAAAGCGCGTGTACCTAAACGAAATCCGCATCGCCGGCGCCTGCCGGTTGAACAATGACGATGTCATTCGCATCGGCAATACCGCGATCCGCATCGTGCTTTGACGCACACCGGGCAAAGGGTGGGACAGTCGCCGCTGCTGTGGCATCCGATTCCCCAGACGAACAACAAACGCTTTTGGCAGGGCTTTTCCTGGCTGTTTGTGCCGCCCAGGCGCAGGGCGGCGGATTGGAGTTTTGTATGAAACTGACAAAATGCGAACACGGCCATTATTATGATGCCGACAAATATCCCGGCTGTCCCTTTTGTGACGCGTCTTTGCGCGATGCCGTCGGCACGCAGATCGCCGCATCGGGCGGGGCGGGGGATGAGGCGGGGCAAAACGCCCCCGCCCAGGCAACAAAGCCTTCCGGACCGGTCAGCGGATGGCTGGTGGCGCTCAGCGGCCAGGCGCGCGGGCGGGATTTGCGCCTGGGGATAGGGCAGACCTTTTTGGGCCTTGACGATGACGAAAATCCCGTCACACTCAGCCCGGACAGCCCGTTGGGCGCGCGCCTCGCCGTCGCCGTGTACGACCCGGTCGCCGTGGGTTTCACCCTTCTGCCCGGCTCCGCGCAGGCACTGTCTTACCGAAACGGCGCTGCCGTGCTTGCGTCGCAGCCGCTGGAAGCCGGTGATATCATCGCGCTGGGCAAAGCGGCACTGGTCTTTGTGCCGTTTTGTTCCGCGGATTTCCACTGGGAAGTGGAAGAAACCCAGCCCCTTCCCGACGCACCGAAACCAAAGCCGGTGCAGCCCCGTTCCATACCCGCGGAAGAACCGGCGCCTCCTGCCAAAACGCAAAGCGCCGCCAGGGGGAATGGCGCAGGCAAGGCGGGCGGGACCGCCACTCCCGCCAAGGCAGGCCGGACCCGAAAAACTTCTGCCACTACCCGCAAGGCAAAACCGAAGGCGGAATAGAGGTCTATCCTTTTTATCTGCCACTCCCCAGCGCAAAAAGGCAGCGGGAGGGGGCCCGACCGCGTACGAGCGGGCTTGAGAACACAGCGGGCAAATCGACTTTACGGTATAGGAGGCGCCGACTTGGCAAGTGAGATCGTACTGCTCATCACAGAGCTCCGCGCACACCAGCGCATCACCCTGACATCCGGCAAAGCCTACCGGTTCGGCCGCAGTCCCCAGTGTGAGTATGTGCTGCGCCGCAACAATGTCGGGGATCGCCAGTTCACGATCCGCTGTGACAACCGCGACGTATGGTATCTGAGCGATGACGGCAGTGACGTCGGAACCTGGTACAACAACCGCTATATTCATGCCGGGGAAAGCTGCGCGCTGCAGGTCGGCGATTTGATCGGCCTGGACACGAACGGCGATGTCTCTACCCAGGAGATCACGCTGCGTGTGGAAGAAATCAACAAAACGGCGGGCGGCGCGGCGGGCCTCAGGCAGGAGACGGCGGATACCGCGATCCTGCGCGAAGTGGATGTGCGCAAAAAGCGCCGCGTGCTCATCGGTCGCGGCGAAGACTGTACGATACAGCTCACGAGCGACCGCGTGTCGCGCCATCACTGTGAGATTCTGTACAAAAACGGCCACTTTGAGGTGCACGATCTCGGTTCCACCAACGGAACCTATCTCAACGGGCGCAGAGTCTCCACGGCGGTGCTGGAGAGCGGCTCCGTGATCAGCGTGCCCACGCAGGTGTTTGCCTTTACGGGCGGTATGCTGCATTATAACGATCGCCTGGTGGGCATCAGCGTGGAGCTCATCAACGTCTACAAGACGGTCAAAAACCGGAACACCGGCAAACCGCTGAATCTGGTCGACGGCACGTCTCTGGCCATTGAGCCGAACACCTTTGTGGCACTGGTCGGGGGTTCCGGCGCCGGCAAGTCCAGCCTGCTCACCTGCATCACCGGCTCTTCGCCCTGCACAGCGGGTCAAGTGATGTTTGACGGCATTGACACGAAGGGGAACCGAAGCGCCTTTGACGCGGTACTGGGCTATGTGCCCCAGCGCGACATCATGCACGACAACCTGACGGTGGAGCAGAGCCTGCTTTACACCGCGCGGCTGCGCATCGCCCACGACACATCCCGCGCGGAACTCAAGGCGACTGTGGCGCACGCCATCGAAGCCGTGGATCTGCGCGGGCGGGAAAAATCGCTCATCTCTTCGCTCTCCGGCGGCCAGAAAAAGAGGGCCTCCATCGCCATGGAACTGCTCGCCAGCCCCCGTCTGCTGATTTTAGACGAGCCGACGTCTGGCCTGTCGCCGGATCTCGACCGCAGTATGATGGAGCTGTGCCGCAAGTTGAGCCAGGAGAGCTGCACGGTTCTTATGGTTACGCACAATATGTCCAACATCAATCTTTGTGACAAGGTCGCATTTTTGGGCCTGGGCGGGGTTTTGTGCTTTTACGGCGCGCCGGAGCAGCTCAACAGCTACTTTGACGCCGCGATGACAAGCGATATTTTTGAAAAGCTGCGCACGCCGGAGCTCGTAGAGATGTACCGCGAGAAGTATTTTACAACGCAGGAATTCCAGGACTTGGTGGCGCGGTTCCCGCAGGCGGCAGAGGAGGCGGACAAACGATGCAGCAGATAAGACCGGCCCGTTTTTTTCGGCAGCTCGGCGTTTTGATCGCCCGCAATTTTCAGTTGATCTGGAATGAAAAGCTCATGCTGGCCAGCCTGGTCTTGCAGGCGCCTTTGATGGTACTGGTCATCAAACTGGTAGGGGAGCCGGACTGCTTTACCTCGAACCTGGTAAATGTCGACTGCAGAACCATTTTGTTTGTTTTGTGCGCGGTTTCTACCTTCATGGGGATTCTCAACGCCTACCGGGAGATCTGCAAGGAGCGCGAGGTGATCTTCCGCGAGGCCTCCGTCGGCGTGAGCCTGCTGGCGACGGTACTCTCGAAGGCGATCGTTCTTTTGCTCGTCGAGGTGGCGCAGGCCGCCGTCTTGACGATCGGCTTTATCCACATCATCCATGTGCCGCAGAATAACCTTCTGTTCTCAACGAACCTGGAAATCTACATCACGGTGCTCTTGATGCTGTTTTGCTCCACCGCCATGGGCCTTTTGATCTCCGCCTCGCTAAAAAGCAGCGAGACCGCGATTTTGCTGGTATTGGTGCTGATCATCGGTCAGGTCGTTTTCAGCGGCGTTTTGTTTGAAGTCAGCGGTGCCATGAGCCTGATCAGCACCATCATCGTATGCCGCTGGGGTATGGGCGCTCTGGGCGCGATCACAGACATCAACAGCCGCCTTGCCTGGCTGAACGCCGGGCTGGACGGCCCCATGTACGACGCTACCGTTCCCAACCTGATACACTGCTGGGAGATGCTGGGCCTGCTCACCCTCGTCTGCCTGACCGCCGCCTGGCTGATCCTCACCATTGTCTTTTCGCGCCGCAAAAATTAAAGCGGCGCCGCATCCAGTCGCAGCGCCGCCAACACCCTTTTCGGCTCTATCCTTTCAGGATGGCAAAACTCTGCCCCGGCAGGAGCAGGGTTTTCTTTTGCACGGTGGGCTTTTGGCCCAAAACCAGAAGCGGCTGTGATGCCTCTGGGTTTGCAAGCGGCACCGCGCACAGCGCCCGTCCCGGGTTGACCGCGCAGACAAGCTCGCCGGTTTCGGCATCGCCGCGCTGCCAAACAAAGGCACGCTGGCCTTTTTCGGCGTACAGCACTTTAAACGGCGCGTAGGCGCCCAGCGCCGGCTGCGCGTGGCGGAAAGCGAGCAGGGACCGCACCGTCTCTAACAGGGAATCGGGCACGCCCTGCTGGTTGGCGACGGTGGGCGCATCCGGATGCTTGTCTACGGGCAGGTACAGCTGATCCGCCGCTGCGCGGGAAAAGCCCAGATTGGCGCTTGGATCCCACTGCATCGGTGTGCGGGATCCGGTCCGGAAATAACCGCCCTCTTTGGTGGGCAGTTTTTGGTAGCGCATGCCGATTTCATCGCCGTAGTAGAGGAAGGGCGCGCCGGGCAGCGTAAACAGCGTGGCATAGGCCAGGCGCAGTTCTTGCGGTTTTAAGCCGGCCGAGATGCGCACCGTGTCATGGTTGCCGGTGATCAGGCAGTAAAGCCCATCGGGCCCCGCCGCCTCGTAGCCGGGCAGCCAGTCGTCTAAAAAGCCGGTGATGTCCGCCGTGCTGTCGGTGCAAAAATACGCCTTGCCGATGTTTTTTGGATCGCTGTCGGTTGCGCCGTCGTAGTTGCGCACCAGCTGGCTGTAGCCGTTGCCCTGCCACTCCAACATAAAATCCATGTCAAAACCGGCTTTCAGGCTTTGTTCCGGATGGTTCCATTCCGAGACCATCACGGCGTCCGGTTTGTGGGCCTTCAGCCGTGCCGAGAGATCCCGCCACACCGCGCAGGTAAACGCCTTGTCTTTTGTATCGTTTTTGACCAGGCTGTCCGCCATGTCCACGCGGAAGCCGTCGCAGCCGGCGTCCAGCCAAAAGCGCATGATATCCCAGATGGCGTCCCGGGTTGCCAGGGCGTCGGGGCTGTCGACCGCCTGCTGCCAGGGCTGGCGGATGACGCCGTAGCCGTAATTGAGAGCCGGCTGGCACTTGAAAAAATTGAGGATATAGGTGCCGTTGCGCGGCGCCTCGCCACCGATAAACGGCAGGCCGTCGCCGCCGCCGAAGCAGGAGTCAGACCAGATATAGCGCCCGGAATAGGGGTTTTGCTGGGCCTCACAGCTCGCCTGGAACCAGGGGTGTTCCTCACTGGTATGCCCCGGGACCAGATCCAGCAGTACATGCATACCGCGGGCGTGTGCGGCGTCAAAAAGCGCCGCCAGATCCGCGTTCGTGCCGTAGCGCCGAGCTACGAGCTTATAATTGCGCACATCGTAACCCGCGTCTTTAAAGGGGGAATCAAAGCAGGGGTTTAACCACAGCGCGTTGCAGCCAAGCCCTTGCACATAGTCGAGTTTTGCGGTGATACCGGCAATATCGCCGATACCGTCGCCGTTGGAATCATAAAAACTTTGCGGATAGATCTCATAAAAGACCGCGTCTTGCAGCCAGGCTACCATCTTTTGTCCCTGAGCCGGTGCGGTTTTGCCGGCGCCGCCGATCTGCGTGAAAAATGCGACCGCCAAATTTGCATTTCCGCGCGGGGGAGTTTATGCGCCGAATACTTTCGTGTAATCGGCCTGGAACTTTTCAATGCCCTGATCCGTGAGAGGGTGGTTGATCATCTGCAGGATGACCTTGTAGGGGACCGTGGCGATGTGCGCCCCGGCGAGGGCACAGTCGGTGACATGAATGGGATTGCGCACACTGGCGGCGATGATCTCGGTATGAAGATCCGGGTAGTTGGCAAAAATATCCGCGATGGTTCGCACAAGATCGATGCCATACTGGCTGATATCATCCAGGCGACCCAAAAACGGGCTGACGTACGCAGCACCGGCGCGCGCTGCCAAAAGCGCCTGGTTGGCGGAAAAAATCAGTGTGCAGTTGGTGGGGATGCCCTCGGCCGCGAGTACTTTGATTGCCTTGAGACCTTCGCCCGTCATGGGGATTTTGACCACCATGTGTTCCGGGCAGATGTTGTAAATTTCCCGCCCCTCCGCGATCATGGTTTTGGCGTCCGTCGTGGTGGCCTTGACCTCGCCGGAGATGGGCCCATCCACAAAACTCGCGATCTCCCGGAGCGTTTTCGCATAATCAAGGCCCTCTTTCGCGATCAGGCTGGGGTTGGTGGTGACGCCGGCGATCACGCCCATGTCATGTGCGGCGCGGATTTCGGCTACGTTGGCGGTATCAATAAAAAATTTCATACAAACAGCATCCTTTCCTGTGGCCGCGAAACCGAACCTTCCAGTCGGCTCCCGCCGTGAATTTCCTTTATTATAATGCAAAAGGCCGCGCGGTACAAGGCAGACAGGAACAGAAAGCCGTTATCAAAAGCAAAAATGCGCGCAGCTTTTTTGCAAAACGCCCCATCCCGAACCGCCGCCCTTGTCGCTTTGGCCGATCCCCGGGCCCCCTGCACGGCAGGCGTTTGCCGCGCGCGGACAGCCCCCAAAACAAGGGGCATAAACGCCCGGGGAAGACCTCTGTACACAGGGCAAGATAGCAAAGGACAATTGCACAAAACCTACTAACAAACATTGGCTATTTTGCGGATAGACAACAGCGGGGTTCGGTGGTATAGTGTAGTTGCAATAAGAAGTCCACCGGAGATTGGAGCGGCAAGCTCCCCAGGGTGCCGACTTTCTAGGGTTTTTCCGGCAAGTTACCCGGTACAGTGGCACAAAGCGCATTGCTTTGGTGGCCTTGTACAAAGGGAATTCCGGAACCGTAATGGAAAGAAGCAGCAAACGGCCGCCGGTAGTTTTTCGTAAGGAAGGAGGCTTGGGCTGTCATGCGTTATAAGGATCCCATTCATTACCGGCAGGCCTGGGCCTGCTGATGCGAAGGATCACCCGTAAGCCGCAGGTCATTACCTGTACCGGAAAAACCGGATATTGAGATGGGTCATCATCCCGCACACAAACCCAGGTTCTGCCACCCGAAAATTCAGATCTCCGCGTTTTGATAGATTTTGCGCAAGCCCCACCGAAAGAAGGGCGAATCCTCATGAGCGTGAGAGGTTTACTTCCGCCGAACACAGCGGCGCAAATCTAACGAAAGGTAATAACTCCGATGTACACGTGAAAAGGGCCCATGCCCTCGCATCAATCCCTCTTCCTTGAAAACAAAATCTTATTTGTTAGGATGATGTCCTATGAAAGGCCTATCCGAGAAATAACGAAAAGGATTGATGAGGTATGACTCCAATCAAGTAGCACCACCCCGGCGCACACAGTGCGCCGGGGTTTTTGCAGCTGCGCTGCGTATTATAGATAACGCCGCGTTTTAAAGTTGTAGTTTGGGGGTGGGCGGTGCCTGCGGCGAATCCGGCACAACCGATTCTGCGCCGCCGGCCAGACCGTCGGCGCGCAGCATATTTTCCATCACCGCGATGTCAGCAGAGACATCCATCGCGTCCGACTGAAACAGCTGATCGAGTTGATTTTCAAACGCCACCACGAGCGTGTCCATCACCTGTTCGATGCGCTGCTTGGTGGCGCGGATATTTTCCCCCTCAACGCCCTGGGAATCCAGCTCGGAATAGGTCCTTAACAGGTGGAGCGCCGTGGGCAGATAGTAGTCCATAAATTTGCGGATCTGCGGCATTTTTTCCGGGTTGGACTGTGCCTGGCGGAAAATGCGCGCGCTGACGGTCTCCAGGCGCGCAATTTTTTCGCTCATTTCGTCGTCCGGGATGGCGTCATTGGCGCTGCGCAGCGCGTCCAGGATCGGCCGGTAGGGATCCGTTTGTTCCTGGGCGGGCGCCGCATTCGTTTGCTCTTGTTGTGGGGCGGGCGGCGCAGGCTTTTCCGGCTGCGGCGCCAAACCGCGCACCACCAGGCAGCCGGTGCGCATGTCCAGGTAGGCATCGTCGCCGAAGACGCCCTTGTCGATGCAGTTTTCCAGGTGTTTGCGGCACTTCTCTTCGCTGCAGGGGATAGCGGCCGCGATATCGCGAATGTACATATGATCGGCATCCCCGACGATATTTTCAATCTTTTTGCGGGTGCGCGCGTTCGTGTGGGTAAAGATGCCGGCTACCATACACGCCGCACCGCCGCCCATCACGGCAAAACTGGTCATCAGATCCCTGATGCCGTAGGTCCAGGCGGAACTGCCCTCCAGCAGCTGCCCGACGATATAGCTGATCGGATCGCCCAGTGACACAACGCCGACGAACACCAGCAGCGCGCCCAGCAGGAAGAGCACGGTGGCGACCGTGCTGCTCGTGAGCTTCTGCACCGTATTTTTCAGGTCGGAATTGCCGGCTTTGCCCGCGGTCTGCACCGGTTCGCCGCGCGCGTAAATCGGCGTGACACCATCGGCGGGCTGCTGCGCATACCGCCGCTGCTGTGCCGCGGCTTCCCGGGCCCTTCTGCTTGACGAGGAGCGGAGAAGTCGGTTGCAGAGCAATAACACAAAGCCAATGGGCCACCAGGCAATAAAGGCGATGACGATCGCCCACCAGGGGAACTGAAAGGGGGCGTCGCCTTTGTGATATTCTCCGGAAGAGTAGTCGGAATATCGCTGTGCCATCGGGCTTCTTCCTTTCCGTTCGGATTTTTGAACTCTGGGCTGCGCCGCGCAAAAGGTGGGCGCGCTTTTTGCGCTGTCGGATTTTACGCCGGAAATGACAAAAAGGGGAACCGTTGGCGCCATGTCGCGCGGGGGAGTCCTGCGCGCGTCAGCGAAGCCGGCGGCGGATCGCAGCGCGGATCTCTTCCTCAGGGCAGATCGCTCAGAACACTCAACAAATCGCCGCTTAAATACCACTCGCTTCCCGGCTGATAGGGGTTGTGGCGATTGTAAGGCGTATGCTGGGTGAGATACTCCACCCATTTCCGGTAGCCGTCCGGCGTTAAGTGAATCCCGTCCGGCTGTGCATATTCCGACTGCAGCGCGCCAGTCTCATCGCGAAAGGCAGCGTTCAAATCCAGAAAATAACAGCCTTTTTCCCGGCACTGCGCCGCGAGCGCGGCGTTGATGCTCTGCAGTGCCGCGTCGCTAAGCCCCGGAGATTCCTCCAGCGCCTCCGGGCGCACCGGCAAGATAGACTGGACAAACAGCATCGTGTTCGGCAGCGCCGTGCGCAGTTCGTCCAACATACGGTCGTAATAGGCCAAAAACCCCTCGTTGTTGTCGCCAAAGCGCAGGGCGTTGGCGCCCAGCAGCACATAGAGCTTTTTCGGTTGCGCGGCCGCGAGCACATCCAGCGGGACCTCGTCGCCGCGCTCGCTGTGGCTCAGGACGGCGCGGTTGACGATCTGATTCGGGCTGGCGCCCGTATACGCACAGATCAGGGCGCCGGATACAGGGATATCGTAGTCGATAAAACCGACGGTGAGAGAATCCCCCAAAAAAGCGGCATCGGCGAACCATTGCTCTGTCACGGTTCCGAAGGCGGGCAGCGCCGGCGGATCCTGCGGCGCGGCCGTAAAGGTGTAGGTCTCGCTCTGCCTTTGCGGGCCGACGGCGCCCCAATCCACGGCGGGCGGTGTGTCATCGGGCATCTCGCCGCCGTAGGGCAGCGGAGCCAGCAGCGCCTCGTGCAAATCCTCGCGCTCTTCCTGCCCCGTCTCGGTCACTTGCTGCTCGGGCTGGGCCAGTTCGTCCGGCAACAGCAGCGTGATGATCCCAGAGAGCAGCAGCAAACTGCCCACGGCCAAGAAAAACCGCGTGCGCTTTTCCCGGCGGCGCTTTTCGCGCAGACGGCGCGCGCTGGAGCGCTCTCTGCGCTGCTGCGTCAAAACGGGCTGCGGCGGCACATCGTACCAGCCGCCCCCCGCGTCTGTGGCGCGCCGCGACGGGATCCGATCCTCCGCGCTGGCGTTTTGTGTCGTTCTTTTTTGCAAAGGGGTCGTTCGGCCCGCCGAACGGGGGGTTGCCGAACGGGGCGCCGCCGAACGGTATACATTCCGCCGCTGCGTGTTGTTGCCCGCCATGGCACCGCCCCCCTTCCACATGCAGTCGCACAAAATCGCCGGCTGCCCTTTAAAGCGCCGAACCCGTTGTGCATTCGGGTTGACCCCTCTATAAAAAACAGTATACCACAAGACAGCCGCGATTAACAGGGGGGTGTCGATTCAAAAAACAGGCGCCGACATTCTGCCTTTCCGGTTTGTCTGCACCTGTTTGTTTGCCTTAAGGTCGCGCCGCAAAAAGGCGGGTGTGTGTATGCGCCGTCCGATGCGGAAAATTTTGGTAAACATCGATTCGTTTTTAGAGATTATGCGCCGGGTGTATTGGCGAATACGATACATTGGGATTTATGCGGCCGCAGCAGGCAAAGCGGGGCGAAGCCGCTCCATAAACAGGAACCTCACCGGTTCTTTTTCCTTTTATTTTCTCACTTGTCAAGCACGACCCTGCACGTCTTTTTGTAGCACCCAATGCCGTATTTGAGGATGGTTTCCATCCCGTCCTCCCGGAGCTCTTCTTCGTACCTTCTCTTTTCAATCTGCTCCAGGGCGTCTTTGCAGGCCTTGTCCAGATCGCGGCCGTATTTGAGCTCGATTACGATCCCGACACCGGGGTCCCCGTCATCCGGTTTTACCAGAATGTCCGCGTAACCGTCGCCGCTCTCTCGGTTGGATTTTACACTCCAGCCCTCCTTGGCGGATAAGATCCCGACCAGCACACCCTGGTAGAAGTTTTCTTTCTGATCATTTTTTGCCATGGTGTCGCGGACGCTGATGGTCCTGCGCAGGTACCTGGTGAGGTATCTTTTTACTTCATCGGTGTCACCCTGCAAAAGGGCGGTGCAGAAGGCGTCCAGCGTCTCTGTGTCTTTTTTGACGCTCTCTTTGAAATATTCCCGGATCTGCTTGACATACACGTCCCGAACTTCCAGGTTGGGGATCCGCAGTTTGAGCAGCCCCTCGTCCGTCCTGCCCTGCAAAGTCAGGTAGCCGGTCGTATAGAGCAGGCTCCACAGGTTGTCGATGGTATCGTAGATCTCGGAGTAGGTGAGATCCTCGCGGATGTATTTCTCGATGGTGCCGCCCGCGACCAGCGTTTCGATTTCCTCTCTTGTCCTGCCATCCGCCATGGCGACAAAACGCTTGATCACGTCGTTGCCGCTTGTGTTGATCCAGTAGTTCTCCGGCTTTCTCTCAGGATTGGCGCGGAGCAGGTCGCAGTAGTTTAACACATCCCAGGGGCAGTATACTTCTACGCTGCCGAACCGGTAGCCGTCATACCACCGCTTGATTTCGCCATAATGCTCCGACAAACCATAATACGCCAGTAGTTCTTTCACTTCAGCGTCTGAAAAACCGAAATATCCATCGCAGCGGTCATCCGTGATCGACAATACCCTTAAGTTGTTAAGCCCTGTGAAGATGCTCTCCTTGGAGATGCGCAGGCACCCGGTCAGCACGGCGAATTCGAGGCTTGTATTGGTTTTGAGCGCGGCGCCAAGCAGGGAACGTATCAGCGAGACCATCTTGTCGTAATACCCATTCGCGTGGGCTCTCGCAAGCGGCACGTCATACTCGTCGATGAGCAGAACGACTTTTCGGCCATAGTGCTTTTCCAGCAATTTGGAAAGCAGCTTCAAGCTTCCGGTTAGGGTGCGCTCGGACATATCTTCATCAAGAAGTTTTTGATACCTTGCCTTTTCGTGTTCGCTAAGAGTCTCACTGTCAAGAAGAAACTGAAAATTTTCCGCAACATCAATAATCACATCTTCTGCCTTTTGGTAAGCTTCTTCGTATGTCAGCCTGTCAATCTCCTTTAAGGTGAGAAAAATCACCGGGTACTTGCCCATGTACCTCTCGCAGAGCTCTTTTTCTTTTGCGATCGCGAGCCCGTCAAAAATCGACTTATCCCCATCCAGAGAGAAAAAGCTCGCCAACATGCTCATGTTTAAGGACTTGCCAAAGCGCCGCGGACGGGTGAAAAGCGTGACCTGCGCTTTGCTGGCAAGCAGCTCCTTGATAAGCCCGGTTTTATCTACGTAGTAAAAATCGTCACCGCGTATTTCCTCAAAGCTGTCATACCCGATCGGGAGCATCTTTTTCGCTTCCATGTCGGCGCCCTCCTCTCTTAAGTTATGATGACAGGTATCGTGCTTCGCACAAACCACCATTCTCATTTTCTATCCCGCAACGGGCCGGGGTATCAGGCGATTCTCCAAAGTTCCAGCGAAATACCATCCGTTTTGATTCGGTCCTTTTGCTTCTTTTGTCTACTTGTCAAGCGCGACCCGGCAGCTCTTTTTGTAGTATCCGATGCCGTATTTTTTGATTTTCCTGACCCTCGTGTATCGGAAGGCGTCCGTATACCGCCGCTCGTCGATCTGCCCTGCAAAGTCAGGTAGCCGGTCGTATAGAGCAGGCTCCACAGGTTGCCGATGGTTCGGTATGACCCCTCTATAAAAAACAGTATACCACAAGACAGCCGCGATTAACAGGGGGGTGTCGATTCAAAAGCAGGCGGCGGGGGGTGTTTTAACACCTTCTTTGTCCCTTATTATTTCATGACTTTTTCCAAAAGCGCCTTGTAACTGTCGACCACATCATAAACGACATTGCCGTTCGAGATGGCCTTAAAATGCTCCCTCGCACAATGAATTTTTGATTCCTCGACCAGCCGCAGCTGCATCGAGCGCATGGAACCCTTTGTTTCCGCCACAAAATAGATGTGCTTCACCTTTCCCTCATAGAAGGCAATGGCCCAGTCCGGATTGTAATGGCCGACCGGTGTGGAAATGTAAAAGCCATCCGGAAGCTTCACATAGACCGCGACATCGGTGTTGGTATCGAGATCGGCGGCAAAATTGCGCTCGTTCGATGAATCGTAGACGATGTGATCGTACAGGTGTTTCCTGGCCTTCATCGCGTTTACGCCCAGCTTGCCCTTGATGGTGGGATCTGTGAAAACATCCGTGCCGTAATGCTCGTCCAGCACATGGTAGGTGATGTGCTCGATAATCGCCGTAGCCTTCTCGTCGTTGATCAGGGCGGCGGCCTTGGCAATAAACTCTTCTGGATTGGCCTTAAACTGTGCAAACACGGAAGGCTGGATCCCTTTTAGGATACAAACGACCGCTTTGCGGGTAAGACCCGTCTCGTCCACCAGCTTCCCGATCAGGTCATACTTCACATTCGCGTTTGCTCTGATGGTCGTGTTATAGCTGCCGGACTCCTCTTTGACAAAAGAAGTACCGGCAAGTAGCTCGTCCCTGGATTGGATATTTTCCATCACACCGGTTTCTACGCGGAAGTAAATCTTCGATACACGCAATTTTGCGTCAAGGGAAGCGATGGATTTCCGGATCAGCTCGTCGGTATCAAAATCCACCACATAGACGGACTTCGCGTTGATTTTGTTCCACAGGGCCTTAAACTCTCGGCTGCACAGCTTCTCGTTATCGACCTGCAATTCCACATTATTGCTTCGGGCGTCCTCCGGCTGCAGGCTGCGCGGATCGTAGATGGTATCGAGGATCTCGATGACCGAGGCTGCGCAGTCCGCTACCTCCTGCGCAACCTGGATCTCTCCATTCGCTTTGTCCTCATAATATTTATCCGTCAGGGCGCCTATGCGGTCGATGTAGCCGTTTACGATCAAATCGTACTGGATGGCGGATGCGGTATCCCGGTCGATCACCTGCTCGTTTCCCTGATCATCGCGGATCACTTTGCCTTCAAAGAGGCCGGGTGTAACGGCGCGCGGTCTGTCAGCAACAGCGTCTGCCAGTTCCTCTTGCAGCCCTTCGGCAAAGGTTTTGTAGCTTTGGCTCGCAATGACGGTCAGGACATTGATGCTCTGAACCTCATTGCCCAGCACGCCCGCGTCCATGCGCTCTCCCTCTTGATTGACGCACAGGCGCAGCCCTCGCCCCACTTCCTGGCGTTTGCGGATCTCGCTGCTGGATTGTTTGAGCGTGCAGATCTGGAACACGTTTGGATTGTCCCAGCCTTCGCGCAGCGCGGAGTGGGAAAAGAGAAAGCGCACCGGAGATTTCTTCGGATCGCGGTCAAGGAGCAACTCTTTGTTCTTCATGATCAGGTCATAGGCGCTCACGTCATCCGAGGTGGTTTCTTTGCGGCCCAGCCTGGAGTTTATCATTCTGCCCTTGCCGTCTACAGAGAAATACCCCGCGTGGGTCTTATTCGCCGGGATGCTGCTCAGATAGCGCAGATACTCCTCTTCCCCTAAGCCCAACTGCAGATTGCCGACGATGTCCTCGTATTCTTCTTCGAACATCTTTGCGTACTTGCCGTTCGCGGGCTGACCCGCCGCATCATACTCCCGGTAATGGGACACCTCATCGATAAAGAACAGCGACAAAACCTTGATGCCCTTGTAAAACAGCTGGCGTTCCCGTTGGATATGCGACAATATGGTCTCCCGGATCTGGATGCGCCGCAGCTGGTCCTCATCGACCGCGCCGACGACATCCCCGGCACAGAGCTTGATGCCATTTAAAAACTTGACCGAATTATCCCGCCCGTCAATCTGTTTTACCACATAGCCGTCCCTGTACTCCTCCAGGCCGCCGGAAGAATCGTAGAGGTTGTCTCCGATTTTTACGATGCGGCTCTTTTTTCTGGTTGTCCCGCTCGCCGTCTTCACCTCAAACTGCAGCGTCGCGGTCGGGTCGCTTTTTGAAAGGTTGAGCCCCTCTAGGTACAGAAAGCTGTCCGTAGCCGTGCTGCCGGTCTCGGTGATGCCCTTGACGGCAATCTTTTTGACCAGGCGCCTGTTGTAGGCCTCCATAGCGTCCAGCCGGTAAACCATGTTATAGATGCTGTCCGCGCGGTGCGTAGCGGAATAGCGCAGCGTCAGCAGCGGATGAAACTCTTTGAGCCTTTCCTTTGTCTGCCTGCCCTCCACAGACTGCGGCTCGTCAATGATCAGGATCGGATTCGTCTTCGCGATGATGTCAATGGGGCGGCGGGAGCGAAACTCGTCCAGTTTCATGTAAATGCGCCTCGCGTCCTTGCCCCTGGCGTTAAACGCCTGCGAGTTGATGATCATGGCGTTGATGGAGCTGTCGGAGGCGAAGCGGTCAATCTCCGTCAGCTGTGCGGAGTTGTAGATAAAGAACCGAATCTTTTTGCCATACTCTTCCGCGAAATGCTCCTGCGTCATTTGGAAAGATTTATATACGCCCTCGCGGATGGCGATGCTCGGCACCACGATGATGAACTTGCTCCAGCCGTAGGCGCGGTTCAGCTCGTACATCGTCTTGATGTAGGTATAGGTTTTGCCGACGCCCGTCTCCATCTCGATGGTGAGGTTGTAGCCGTCGGCGCGGCCTTCCAGCTTTGTGGACGGTTTGATCTGATTGGCGCGCTGGATTTTTTGAATGTGTTCCAAAACGATCTGGTCAGAGAGCTCCGGCACGATTTTCTGGTTGCTCCAGCCGGTGTAATCCCTTTCCTCCGTCAGAGACTGCTGGATAAAACCGGATCCGCGGTCCATTATGTAGGTGGGCGTTAAATACGGCTGTCCCGCGAACACATCCACAACCGCCTTGGCGGCGTCCGCCTGGAATTTTTGGTGTTTGTATTGAAGTTTCATGGATCTTTGCCTCCCTCCGTATGAAGTGATTCCCTTATCATGTACCCTTGCGCGGGATGACCTGACAGGCCGTATAGGCAAATACGCGGTTTGAGGCCCTATCTCGGATTCGCCGCAATCTCCCGGCATCGACCAGACGGTTCCCGGCATTTTATACAGTGTTAAGCGATTTTCCTCTTTGTGCGGTACTGCCCTTTGCTTTTTTCTTTCTTTATGGTAAGATTACAAGCAGGAGGGGGTAATGCTCTATGTCAGACGATATACTGGATACGAACTTTCATGAGATCGACATTACGAACGATTATATGTTTACCACCGTCATGCAGGATCCGCAACTCTGCATGGAGCTGTTGGGATACCTTCTCCCGGACAGCCGGATCCGGCAGCTAAAATACATCCGATTCAGCGAGGATGGTTCCGAGATTGTGCCAGACGATACCAAAACAGAGATCCAGAAAGCGATACCCGGTTACTTCGGGTTCCGGGGCGTGCGCTTAGATGCCTATGTAGACGACGGCAAAACCATCTACAACATCGAACTCCAGGCAACGGAGGACAAGGCTCTGCCCCAGCGCAGTCGGCTGTACCAGTCCCACATTGACATCTCCCAGCTAAGGCGCGGAGAAAATTACGACCAGCTGCGGCCCTGCTATGTGATATTCATTTGCAAGTACGACCCATTCGGCAAGGGCTTCTACCGTTACAGCTTTCGCAACACATGCGAAGAGGAGCAGGATCTTGCGCTGTGCGATGGCGCATACAAGTTGTTCTTTAATACAGCGGGGCATTTGGGCGATATACCGCCCAGGCTGAAAGAACTGCTGGCGTACATGAATAACACGAAGGAATACCCTGTGGAGCAGAGTGACAATGATTTGATACACAGAATCGAGCAGGCGGTCAATACGGCAAAATTGAACCCGGAATGGAGGGATTCCTACATGATTTACCAGGTAAGGCAGAGAGAGGCAGAACTGCGCGGGGAAACCAGAGGCAGATTGGAAGGCAGACAGGAAGGCAAAGAGCAACAGGCCAAAGAGACGGCATACCGTCTACAGAAAAGAGGCATGTCACCAAACGATATCGCCGCTATGGTGAACGTGAGTATGGCCACCGTGCAGGATTGGCTTGCGGAACCGCAAAGAACGCCCGCAAAATAAGGATCGATTGTAAAATCAAGTTGCGCATAGGTTTTGAGGGATCCAGACCCTTTCGTGTATCGTTTAGATCACCTTCACGCTTGTGTCCGGCGCCAGCATCTTGAAAATCTCACTGACATTGATCTTCGCCGGGCTGTTTGCAAAACTGCTGTCACGGAAGACAGCACGCAGAGGCTGACGCCTCGCGATCGTCTTGATGACAGAATCCGGGATATTCTCGTCAAAGCAGGCGATCAGGTCGCCGTCGTTATAGGTATGCACCGTGCAGCCGTCGATCTGCTCCGACGTGTACGGCATGGAGAGCGGCAGCCCCCACTCCAGCAGGCAGCCAAAGAGCAAATCGAGGTCGGTGCGGTCGGGCTTGATATTCGATTCCAGCATAGAGAGCATATCCTGCGTGTACTCCCCGGCGGCGTAGTAGACATCGTTCATATTGCTCTCATCCAGCTTGAATACACGGAATCCGGTGTCGAGGTCGGCGGTTGTGAGGGGGGCTGTCCTCTTTGATTTTTGCGCCAGCGCGGCGGATGCGCTCCTTGCCGATCTCGCAGATGTTTTTGTAACCGGCCTTGTACGCCTCACTCTTTTCATCGCAAGGCTCGGGGAGCTGCACCATGATAAACTTGCGGTGGCCGCCGTCCTCGGCGTTTAACTGCATGACGGCATGGGCGGTGGTGGCGGAGCCGGAGAAAAAGTCCAATACAATTTCCCCTGTTTTCACATCCGCAAGCTTAACTAGTTCCATTAAAAGTGCTTTGCTCTTAGGGTTATCAAACGGCACATCAATTTCTTTTCCTATCTGAGATACCTCTATATCTGTCCAGTTACTAGTTCTTAATATGGTATCTGAAGGAGCTATCCAATGTTGTACACCACCATTTTTCCCTGTTCCATTAGGGATTCTACGAATAAAGTCAGTAATCCCAGTCTTCTTTGAGTACTCTTCAAGCGACATTTTTTCTTCAAACTCAGCAAGATACTTTTGGTAATTTGCAACTGCTATGTCTGCCTTTTCTTTGGAGTTCCTCCATTGCCCAGTTAATGGAGTGAAGCCCAAAATATCATATCGCATTGTTGGTCTATCAGCATTGCTCCAAAACACATCCCACCTCCCAGTGGTGGGCACATTCTCCTTCTTCATTCTCAATGCTTTCATTAAGAAATCGGAAGTTTTTGAATACACAAGAACATACTCAAATCCAACATTCATACTGTAAAGTCCATTGTCTGCAAATTGGGAATTTAAGCTTTTGATTCGCCGCCTTACAAGTATAGTATTTCTGTAATTCTCTGCACCAAAGACCTCGTTGCATAGCTTCTTTAGATTGTCAAACTCTCCATCATCCAAACTAATAAAAATAGCACCATCATCACTTAATAGATTTCTTGCCAACATTAAGCGGGAATAGATCATGCTGCACCAGTCGGAGTGGAATCTGCCGTTGGAGTCGGTATTCTTAAAAAGCCGGTTGCCCTCGTCGTCAATTTGCCCGCTCTCCTCGGCGTACTCGTCGGAATCTATCGCGAAACGATCTCGGTACACAAAGTCACTGCCCGTGTTGTAGGGCGGATCGATATAGATCATTTTCACCTTGCCCAGATAGCTCTCCTGCAAAAGTTTCAGCACTTCCAGATTGTCGCCCTCGATATACAGGTTCTCGGTGGTATCCCAGTTCACGCTCTCCGCCGGGCAGGGGCGCAGCGTCTTGCGGATCGGCCTGTTCGCCTCGACAATTGCGGCTTTTTTGCCGACCCAGGTAAATTCATACGCCTCATCGCCGTCCACCACATCATCGGAGAGCATCTGCTTTAGCAGGTCAAAGTTGACCGCCTTTTTATAGACCTTATTCGACTCCGTGCTGTGTTCAGTATCCAGCGTCTCGGTGACGCAATTGGGGAAAAATTTCTCAATGACTTCAATATTTTTTTTAGTTATATTAGAAGTTTCCATTTTCATTTTATCCATGCTGAATTTCTCCTGTTCTCTTTGCCTGTACATAAAATAATTCCGACAGGCAGCCGAATTTCATGACTCCTTTTCCTCGCTATTCTTTTTTAGCAGGGCTTTGGCCGTATTTTCCGTGTTTTTGATTGCCTTAAGATACTCTTCTTCAACAGGGGAGAGTTCCTGTACCTGATACTTGCGGTATTCCTGCGTGGCTTTGTCGATTGCCTGACTGTGGCTGACCTTACCTGCGTTGGTCAAAAGTTCTCCGCCCGTCGCCGAAAGAATGGCGTCCAGTTGGTCTATATAATCTTTCATGTACATCGGATGCTTGCGAATTGCCTGAAGTTCAGCAAAGTCAAAATACCCTGAAACAAGGTTTCCAAGTACTTTCAGCTCATCCTCATCGAGATAATTTTTGGCGATTTTTGCGTCGGCCAGATGCGGAAATGAGTGCCGGCAAGGGATTTTACCCTGTAACCGACGGAGATGATCACGTCGAGGTTGTAATAATCGACCCGATATGTTTTCCCATCCGAGGCAGTTGTTGCAAAATTTGCAACAACTGAATTTCTTTCAAGCTCGCCTTCGGAGAATACATTCTTTATATGCCTCGATATAGTGGACTTGTCTCTCCCAAAAAGCTCCGCCATCTGATCAAGTGTCAGCCAGACAGTTTCGTTTTCCAGGCGGACGTCAATTTTTGTTTCGCCGTTTTCTGATTGATAGAGGATAATTTCACCTTGAGGCACTGTATTTTTTGTTTCCATCACAACAACTTCCTTACCGTGTCCGGACTGTATGTCTCGAAAATCTGCTCAAAGTTTGTCGCTTCACTGTCATTTGCCATAGAACTGTCACGCGTGACGAAATTGCGGCTTTTTTGCCGACCCAGGTAAATTCATACGCCACGTTGCCTTCAACGATTTCATCGGATAGCATCTGCTTTAGCAGGTCAAAGTTGACGGCTCTCTTTAACTTGCCGTAGAGTAAAAGCAAGAACCGGAAAGCGCCGCGGGTGTGATATGCTTCCCGTCAAGCGGAGCACCGGTTCTTTTTTCTTTTATTTTCTCACTTGTCAAGCACGACCCTGCACGTCTTTTTGTAGCACCCAATGCCGTATTTGAGGATGGTTTCCATCCCGTCCTCCCGGAGCTCTTCTTCGTACCTTCTCTTTTCGATTTGCTCTAGGGCGTCTTTGCAGGCCTTGTCAAGGTCGCGGTCATACTTGAGCTCGATCACGATGCCAATTCCCAGGTCCCCGTCATCCGGTTTTACCAGAATGTCCGCGTAGCCGTCGCCACTCTCACGGTTGGATTTTACACTCCAGTTCTCCTTGGCGGATAAGATCCCAACCAGAACGCCCTGGTAGAAGTTCTCTTTCTGATCATTTTTCGCCATGGTGTCTCGGATGCTGATGGTTCTGCGCAGGTACCTGGTGAGGCATTTCCTCGCTTCCTCTGTGTCACCTTTTAAAAGCGCGGCGCAGAAGGCCTCCAGCGTCTCCGTGTCTTTTTTGACGCTCTCTTTAAAATATTCCCGGATCTGCTTGACATACACGTCCCGGACTTCCAGGTTGGGGATCCGCAGTTGCAGTAACCCCTCGTCCGTCCTGCCCTGCAAAGTCAGGTAACCGGTCGTATAGAGCAGGCTCCACAGGTTGTCAATGGTATCGTAGATCTCGGAATAGGTCAGGTCTTCGCGGATGTCCTTCTCGATGGTGCCGCCCGCGACCAGCGTTTCGATTTCCTCTCTTGTCTTGTCGTCCGCCATGGCGACAAAACGCTTGATCACATCGTTGCCGCTTGTGTTGATCCAGTAGTTTTCCGGCTTTCTCTCAGGGTTGGCGCGGAGCAGGTCGCAGTAGTTTAACACATCCCAGGGGCAGTATACTTCTACGCTGCCGAACCGGTAGCCGTCATACCACCGCTTGATTTCGCCATAATGCTCCGACAAACCATAATACGCCAGTAGTTCTTTCACTTCAGCGTCTGAAAAACCGAAATATCCATCGCAGCGGTCATCCGTGATCGACAATACCCTTAAGTTGTTAAGCCCTGTGAAGATGCTCTCCTTGGAGATGCGCAGGCACCCGGTCAGCACGGCGAATTCGAGGCTTGTATTGGTTTTGAGCGCGGCGCCAAGCAGGGAACGTATCAGCGAGACCATCTTGTCGTAATACCCATTCGCGTGCGCTCTCGCAAGCGGCACATAATACTCGTCGATGAGCAATACGACCTTTTTGCCAAAGTGCTTTTCCAGCAGTTCCGACAGTGTATGAAGGCTGTTGCACAGCGTCGCTTCTGTCATGGTATCATCAAGAAGTTTTTCGTATCGGATCTTATCCTGTTTTGTAAGCTTTTCACTTTCCAAAAGATAATAAAATTGATTGGCTGTTCTCTCGATCAGCTGGACTGCCATCTGGTACGCCAGATCAAACTCAAGGGCCTCGATCCCTTTCAAGGTGAGAAAAATCACAGGGTACTTTCCCATGTATCTCTCGCAGAGCTCTTTTTCTTTGGAGATCGCAAGCCCGTCAAAAATCGACTTGTCCCCATCCAGCGAGAAGAAGTGGGAGAGCATACTCATGTTTAAGGACTTACCAAAGCGCCGAGGGCGGGTGAAAAGGGTAACTTTCGCCTTGGTTTCAAGCAGATCTTTGATAAGCCCGGATTTATCTACGTAGTAAAAATCGTCACCGCGTATTTCCTCAAAACTGTCATACCCGATCGGGAGCATCTTTTTCGCTTCCATGTTGGCGCCCTCCTCTCTTTAAGCTATAACGATTAGGAATCGTGTCCCACAAAATCACCATTCTCATTATATCCCGTAACGGGCCGGGGTATCAGGCGATTCTCCAAAGTTCCCGCGAAATACCGTCCGTTTTGATTCGGTCCTATTGCTTTTTCGTCTACTTGCCGAGCACGACCCTGCAGCTCTTTTTGTAGCAGCCAATGCCATATTTGAGGATGGTTTCCATCCCGTCCTCCCGGAGCTCTTCTTCGTACCTTCTCTTTTCGATTTGCTCTAGGGCGTCTTTGCAGGCCTTGTCAAGGTCGCGGTCATACTTGAGCTCGATCACGATGCCAATTCCCAGGTCCCCGTCATCCGGTTTTACCAGAATGTCCGCGTAGCCGTCGCCACTCTCACGGTTGGATTTTACACTCCAGTTCTCCTTGGCGGATAAGATCCCAACCAGAACGCCCTGGTAGAAGTTCTCTTTCTGATCATTTTTCGCCATGGTGTCTCGGATGCTGATGGTTCTGCGCAGGTACCTGGTGAGGCATTTCCTCGCTTCCTCTGTGTCACCTTTTAAAAGCGCGGCGCAGAAGGCCTCCAGCGTCTCCGTGTCTTTTTTGACGCTCTCTTTAAAATATTCCCGGATCTGCTTGACATACACATCCCGGACTTCCAGGTTGGGGATCCGAAGTCGCAATAACCCCTCGTCCGTCCTGCCCTGCA
>CAZLMA010000023.1:0-30728 GCA_964560675.1 uncultured Subdoligranulum sp.
CCGTTTTTTTGGATTCGCCGGGCCGCGAATCACAACTGACCTTACTATAACAGAGCGGGTTTCCGCTTTTCCATCATTTTTCTGTCGGAAAATGTTTGTTTTCTGCTTTTTTGTCGGTAATGTCCCTAAAATAATTCCTTAGAAATCGGTTAATTCCGGAAATGCGACAAAACTGAGCAGAAAAGTGATAGCAAGTGAAGCTGCATTTTTGGTAGTATGGCAATCGGGAAAAACCCAATTACAAAGAAACGGAGGACGTTTTGGATGAGTGAAAGCAGTAAGGCGCAGGTCGGCAGCGGGGACGACCTGGTCAAGATAGCCAGGCGCCGCAAGCAAATGGCGAAGTTCAAGCAGTTCCTTCCCCTGTACATCATGATGATTCCCGGCATTGTTTATCTCATTATCAACAATTATATCCCGATGGCGGGCATTGTGATCGCCTTCAAGAAAATCGATTACAGTCTCGGCATTTTCCGCAGCCCATGGGTGGGGCTTAAGAACTTTACTTATCTGTTCAGCAACGGCGATGCGCTCAACGCGCTGCGCAACACCATCCTGTACAATTTGGTGTTCATCGTTTTGGGTAATCTGCTTGCCATTGCAATTGCCATCGCGCTCGATGCGGCTCGCAGCAAGTTCCTGAAAAATTCCTGCCAGATTATCATCTTGATTCCCTACCTACTGTCGACAGTTATTGTAAGTTATATCGTATTTGCTTTCCTAAGCCCAACGAACGGCTTTGTTAACAACACGATTCTTCCCCTGATCGGCATCACAGATCCCATCAAATGGTATAACGAGGCGAAGTACTGGCCGCCCATTTTAACCATCGTTTACCTTTGGATGAACATGGGGTACAGTTCGATTTTGTACTACTCCAACATTCTTTCCATAGATAAGTCCCTTTATGAGGCAGCCGTCGTGGACGGCGCTTCCATCTGGGATCAGATCATCCATGTAACGCTTCCGGGTTTGAAGTCCACCATCATCACGCTGGTTTTGATGTCCGTTGGGCGTATCTGCTATTCCGATTTCGGGCTTTTCTATCAAATCCCGCAGCACAGCGGTCTTTTGTATTCCACAACGCAAACGGTCGATACTTTCGTGTATCGTGCGCTGCTAGAGCTCAACGATGTCGGCCGCTCTTCCGCCGCCGGTTTCCTGCAGTCCGTTGTCGGCTTTGTCTTGGTCTTCGCCGCCAATGCCGCTGTACGGAAAGTCGAGAGCGACAGCGCTTTGTTCTGATAGGGGGCGCCGTACATGATTAATAAAAGCAGGGTTTTCTCCGTTATTGTCAACGTGTTTCTTGTGCTGTTGATCCTTGTCTGCATCATTCCGTTCTGGCTGTTGATCGCCAGCTCTTTTACGGCAGAGTCCTCGTTGGTGTTGGAAGGGTACTCTTTAATCCCTAGAGAATTCAGCCTGGCTTCATATGAATATCTTTTAGGCGCCAAGGACTCCATCGGTCGTGCCTATCTGATGAGTATCCTCATCTCTGCCATCGGCGTGTCCGGCAACCTGCTGCTGACCATTCTGTTGGCCTACCCGCTCTCAAGACCCAATCTGCCCGGCAAGCGGTTTTTCTCGTTGGCGCTGTTCTTCACCATGCTTTTTAACGGCGGCCTGGTTCCCACTTACCTGGTTTATACAAACTTGCTTAATGTTAAGGATACATTGGCTGGTATGATTGTTCCGTACCTGCTGTTGAATCCCTTCTTGGTGATCATGATGCGCACCTATTTCACCTCCAGCATTCCCGGCGAGGTGATCGAGGCGGCCAAGATCGACGGCGCCAATGAAGTGCAGGCGCTTGTGCGCGTTGTAATCCCCATGAGCAAACCCATCATCGCCACCGTCAGCCTGATGACGCTCATCGCGTACTGGAACAACTGGACAAACGGCATCTATTTCCTCACCACGCGCACCGATTTGTACGGTATCCAGAACTACCTAAACGACGTGATGAACAAAGCAGCGTTCCTGCAGTCCCACATGACCGGTATGATGAGTGTAAACGATATACCGAACATCGGCGTCCGTATGGCGATCGCCGTCATCGCGGTCATTCCGCTGCTCATTGCCTACCCCTTCTTCCAGAAGTATTTCGTCAAGGGCATCACCCTGGGTTCCGTCAAGGGCTGATTCGCGCATCTTTACGCAGATCCAGGAACGGAAAAGCTGCTGTTCCACGCTGGAACAGCAGCTTTTTCCGAAAAGTCAGGGCCTCGGGTAAACCCGAAAATAGCACCTCGGTTTTGCCGTCAAATAGCGGAGGTTTCAAAAGACCTGGGGGCGATTGCGCGCGTCTCTTACCGGCAAAGCCATCTCAGCGCGCCTTTGTATAGATCGTATTCCGCAAAAGCCGTGTGTACATCACAGCGGGCGACCTTCGCCATCCGGATGGATGCGTCTGCGTCGGTATCGGTGCAGCCCAGATAGATCTCCCGCGGCAAGGGCTGCGTACCGCTCAAAAGGTCAAAGTCGGAACCGGTTACGGCTTCAAGCGGCGCAAACAGCGCCTCCAGGTTGGGGCGCCGTAAGTACGGAATCTCTTTTCCCGCAAGGCAGTCACGGCATAACCCCGCGACGTCGAACCTTCCGTCAATGGCGGCGCAGCGCGCAAAAATGTCCGGGTGGTGCGCGCACTGGTAAGCGGCGCCGTACGCTCCCCAGCCGACGCCGCCGACAGAAAGGCGCGCTGTGTCCAGCGGGAACAGATGAGCGCAGATCTTTGGCAGTTCACTCCACAAAAAGTGGCCGTATTTGGCGCCCCAGGGTAGATCCAGCCCGAAAGAATGCATGACAGAGGGCGCTACGATAAAAATCCCATACTGATTTGCAAGTCTGTCGAGCCCCTTGACTGCGCGGATATCGGTGTCATCACCACCGATATCGTGTACAAAAAAGAGCGCGGGATATTTCTTGCACTCTGTCAGCGAGGCGTTTTCCGGGAATAGAACCGTTGCGGAAAAGCTACCGCTCAAATCTACCGAGAGCGCGTTTAATTCTAAAATCGCCATTTACTGATCCTCCATCGTGAAGGTGTCTGGGAGCGTAATCCAGTCAAGGAATGCTTCCACATGCCGGTTGCAGTACTGCCAGTCATGCATGCCCTGGTCTCTAACCTGGGTAAACTCCAGCCCCAGCGAGGTCATGTAGTCCATCACGGCGTAACCGTCCTGCGCGCCCGGATCCTGCGCGCCGATCGCCATGTAAAATTTAGGCAGCACAGTGCCGACCTTTACATGCTGCTCTAACATGTACAGGTTGTCGCTTTCGGTATTGCGCAGCTTTGCGGCGGAGCCGAAGGCGGCCCACAGGGTGCCGAACTGCTTTTCACAAAAATCATCCCGAAGGCAGGGCTGACCCAGCTTTTCGTCCGGAGCAATCGGCGTTCTGGGAATGATGCCGATTGGCCCGGAAAAATTCCCGCAGGCGGCGAACATCTCCGGGCGCTGCATGGCGAATTTGAAAGCGCCATATCCGCCCATCGAGAATCCGGCGACAAAGTTGTCCTCCCGGCGCTCCGATAAGGGGAACACTTTGCGAAGGTATTGAGGCAGTTCCCTTGAAATCTGCGTCCAGTACCGATAGTCGCCCTCCGCCGTATCCATATACCCGGCGTAAGAGATGCCCGGCAGCACCACGGCCACCCCTTTTTTGGCGGCCAGGTATTCAATGGGGGAAAAGCGAAGCCAATCGGTGTGGTCGTAACCGCCGCCGCAAAGTAGCCACAGCGTTGGGTACCGGTAACCCACCGGTCGGTCGGCCAAAGAGTGGCCCCACTTGTTTTCCGGGATGATCACACAGACACCCATTTTTTGGTCCATAGCCTGCGATTGATAATCGATTTTACACAGTGCCAAAGAGTTTACCTCCCGTTCCTATCTTGCATTTTCGCCTATCTTAGCATGGATCTGGTTAGACCGTCAATGTCAAAAATCTGTCTTTGTAACGCCGTTGACACCCGTTTTGACACGTTTTGGGGGAGCCTGCGCAGGATGAAAAGAGTGGAAAATAAGGCAATGCTGATTACCTATGCCGATGCGTTGGGTCCAGATTTGCCCAGCCTTGAAAGGGTTTTGGATACCTATTTTCCGGATGTCTTCGGTGGGATTCACATTTTGCCTTTTTACCCGTCTTCCGGCGATCACGGTTTTGCCGTCATCCGTTACGATACCGTCGATCCCGCTTTCGGCTCTTGGGCGGATATCGACAGGCTTGCCGAAAAGTATTACCTGATGGCGGATTTCATGATCAACCATGCATCCATCCGCAGTGACGAGTTTCAAAATTACATGACGTACGGCGACGCCTCGCCTTACCGCTCGATGTTCCTGGATTGGAACCGGTTCTGGCCAAACGGGGAACCCACGCAAGAGGAATTTGACGCTTTGTACCGGCGCAATGCCCGCTGCTGGCAACAATTTACCCGCCGCGACGGGATAGAGGTAAAGCTCTGGAACACTTTTTTTGAAGAGCAGATTGATTTGGATGCCCGCGCGGACGCGACCAAAACGTACTATGCAAAAAATCTCGGGATTTTGGCCGCGCACGTTCCCCTTGTTCGCCTTGATGCCTTCGCTTATGCCAGCAAACGCCCCGGGACCTCCTGCTTTTTTGTGGAGCCGGAGATCTGGCAAGTGCTGCAATCCGCCTTAGAGCCGTTGCGAAAAACCGGCACCGAGATCCTGCCGGAGATCCACGAAAACTACCACTATCAGTTTAAAATGGCAGAGAAGGGGTATTGGGTCTATGATTTTGCATTGCCGATGCTTTTGTTGCACGCGCTTTACAGCGGCACAACGGATCGGCTGATCCATTGGCTGCAGATTTGTCCGCGCAAACAGTTCACCACACTGGACACGCACGACGGCATCGGCGTGGTGGACGTGGCAGGGCTGCTGACCGAGGAGGAAATCCGCCTTGTGCAAGACAAGGTGGACACAATCACACAGCCCGCCAGGCCCTTTTTAAAGATCCCGCCATCGCTTAGCGCAGGCGGGGAGAGGCGCCGCTATCAGCTGGGTTGTACCTACTATGACGCCTGCGGCAGTTCTGACCGAGCGTATCTGCTGGCGAGGGCGGTACAGCTTTTTGCGCCTGGCATCCCGCAGATCTACTATGTCGGTCTGCTGGCGGGTTCTAATGATATCGAGGCGCTAAAACGCGGCGGGGAGCCCAGAAGCATCAACCGCCACCCCTACACGGAAAGAGAAATCCGCGAGGCTGCAAGGCGGCAGGTTGTGAAAGACTTGTGCACCCTGCTCCGCTTTCGCAATACCTGCCCCGCCTTTAACGGAAATTTGGTAGTCGTGCAAACCGGGCAGACGGATCGCCTTACCATGCGCTGGACAAACGGATCTTGTACCGCGTGCCTGGATGCATCGTTTGCTCAAAAGTGTTTTCAAATCACCTGCCGCAACGCGGACACAACGCGCATCGTGTTTACACAGAACTAAGATATGTGGCCATTCGGAACTTTTTCAACAATACAGCCTTGGCCGCAAAAACCCACGCGATCATCGCGCGACACAAAAAAGGAGAATGATATGGCTTGCGCAAAAGATATGGATGCTCTGCTTACGCGCTTCGTGAACGATGGCCTGCCTGGCTGTGGGCTCAAAATCACGAGAAGTGGGCAGACCCTGTATGAGGGATATTTCGGCGTAACGGATTTACAAACCAAAAAGCCGCTGACGAAAGATTCGGTGTTCCGCCAGGCGTCTACCTCCAAGCTGCCCTTGTACACAACGCTGATGATCTTATATGAGCGGGGTCACTTTTTGATGACGGATCCCATCGGCGAATATCTGCCAGACTGGAAGCAGAGCCGAAAGGTGGTGCATCGTCCCGACGGCAGCGTGGAGATCCTTCCTACACAGCGGCCCATCAATTTTCACGATGTTTTAACAATGAGCTGCGGCCTGCCCTATTGCAATGCTCCGGTCAAAACCGATGATGTGACACTGCGGACGATGTGCGAAAATATGCAGCCGCTCTGGGAGAAAGGGCATTTTACCTTATCCGAGCAGCTCAGGGCGATGTCCTGCGTGCCGCTGGCTTTTGAACCCGGTACCCACTGGATGTACGGCTTCGCGAGTGAATTGGCGGCGGGGCTTGTTGAGGCCATCACCGGCAAGAGCATCGACGATGCCCTGAGAGAAATTCTGTTTGATCCCCTGGAGATGTCGGATACGCGATCCCATTTCTTTGGCGATATCGAACAGCGCATGGTGTCCCTCTACGCGCGCGACGAGCAGGGCAAATGCAGCCCCGTAAAACTGGATTTTGAAAGGACGTTCCTGCCCGGAGAAGAAAACGAGGCAGGTTGGGCGAGACTTTTCTCCACGGTAGAAGATTACAGCCACTTGATGCAGATGTTGGCGGAAGGAGGCGTCTACAAAGGCAGACACATAATGGGCCGCAAGACCATCGATTTGATGCGTACCGATACCCTGAACGCCGCGCAGAGGCAGGATTACCTGGATCCGTACAGCGCCGGTTACGGCTACGGCTACGGTGTGCGTACCCTGACGGACAAGGCCGCCGGAAATTTAAACGGCAGCATCGGCGCCTTCGGCTGGACGGGCGGTTATGGCAGCTGGTGCGAGGCCGACCCCGCAGAGCGCGTCTCGTTTACCTACATGCACAATCTGGTACCCAACTATGAGCGCTATTACCACCCCCGTATCCGGACGGTTGGTTATGCGCTCCTAGACTGAATCGCAAACGTTAGGAGGAACGCAATATGTCTGTTTTAAGCTACATCTTTGAGAGCGAGTATCTCAATCAAAACACGCAGATCACCGCCATTCTTCCCGATAAACCCCGATCCATCAAAGCGCCGGCATTTTACGGCAGCAAACACAAGTATAAGGTACTGTGGCTTTTGCACGGCACCTACGGCGACAGTACCGACTGGATTCGCAAAACCAACATCGAGCTGTACGCGGCAGAGCGCAACCTCGTCGTGGTGATGCCCACGGCACTCAATTCCAATTATTCCAATTGGGATGATTTCATGTTGGGATACGGCATGTACGATTTCCTGACCGAAGAGCTAATGCCGCTTGTTTATGGCTGGCTGCCGGTTTCCGATAAGCGGGAGGACAATTTTATCGCGGGCCTCAGCATGGGCGGAAGGGGTACCATCAAGTACGCCGTCAATCGACCGGAGCTGTTCGCCGGCGCGGCCGTCCTGTCCGCCACACCGATGAATCTAGACGAGATGCGCCCCGGCCATCCCTGCCCCATGCTGAATACCCAGGATCCCAGAACCCGAACGTCCCTTTTAAACGCCGGGGGCCTCGAGGCTTTCAAGAACTCAAACGAGAACGTCTGGGCCATCCTGGATCAAAAGGCACATACGGGAAAACTTCCCAAACTGATGTTTGCCTGCGGCGAAAACGATCAAATTCTTTACGGACTTTTTTGCAAATTCCGGGATCATGCGCAGGAAATCGGCTTAGACGCCTATTTCTTTACAAAGCCCGGCTACCGGCATGAATGGCGGTTCTGGGATCTGGCAATTCTGGAAGCGCTGGACTTTTTCGGGATCGAAGATCGCGGGGGCAACCCGTTTTAACGGAAAGGTGGCAGGATGATGGAAAAAATTTGGATTCAGCCCGGCACCCCGGATGATGATAACCGGGATTATCTGCCGGAAAAAATTAAGGGAAGGGATATCGTTGTCAACGAAAACGGCAACAATTCCCAACCCTATCCGCCCAGGCTGCGGGAATTTCAGGAAGATTTGACAAAGGAAGGAACGATCGATATTTGGTATGAATATGTGCCGGAGAGCTATGACCCGGCAAAACCGGTGCCGCTGGTTCTTTCCATGCACGGCGGCCTTATGACGGGCTGGGGGCAATGTATTTACACTTCCTGGTCGATCGCGGCGGAGAAATACGGTTTTATCGTGGCTTTTCCGGACGCGAGCTCGCAGCGCGTCTGGAGCGTGCAGTGGGGCAGCTGGGCTTACGATGGCTCGCGCGGGGAGGAAGCGCCCCCACCGGGCGCCAATCCGGTGCCGCTTGAGCAAAATCACGATGTAAAAATGACGCTGGCCCTGATCCAAAAGATGCAGCAAAAATACGCGATTGATCCACAGAGGATTTTCATGCAGGGCATGAGTATGGGAAATATGATGACAGCGCTCTTTGCGCGCGAACACGGGGATCTTCTCGCCGGAGCGGCCGGGTCCGGCTGCGCCACTTTCCCTTCGCTGCTCTTTGATCAATCCGGCAACATCAAGAATTCGGCAGGCCCGGTCGATATCTGGCAGTCGAGACCGGAAAATAACGACGTACCGCCGGGAAAAGAACTCCCCTTAGATGTGTGCAAATTGAATAAATACTACTGGATGAAGATCAACGAATGTGACCTTTTGCCGCAGATATCCATTCGCGGTGAGGATAACTTCGCGTTTTACTCGGGGAAGAAGGCCAATCTGACCTATCTCGATGTCAAAAATCGGGATCATGGGCAAACGTTTGACGATGCCTGCCTGATTTGGGATTATCAGTTTTCCGCAACGCGCCGCAAAGCGGATGGGACCTTGGTTCACAACCAAACGGTATGCCCGCGCACGGGGGACGCGTTCGCCATCGCCGTTGCGAGCGGATGTAAAACTGCGTGGTTCCAGAATCACCCGATCCCCTTGCGCGCAAGCGCCCGGATCTGGCAAAAATGCAAATACCACGGTCTGAACGGCGCCCAAAAGGTTCGGGGGGAGTATCTCTGCGTGCCGGTTACCTTTTTGGCGCAGGTATTTGGCGGTACCTATAGCTCCCCGGACGGCAATCTGACCGCGGTGGTACAACTCCCCGACGGCAGGCGCCTTCAGTTTGCACGGGGCAGCATCGGCTGTGTGATCGATGAACGTGTGCGGAGCATGTACTGTGAGGCGCTGCACCGCGACGGAGAGTTGCTGGTCAGCTTTTCTTGGTTTTGCCGTTATCTGTTTAATTTGCATGTATCTGACTGCGACGGCGTCGCCTACGCGACGGATCACTTCAGCACCCTCTCCGCGTACATGGCCGATCTGCTCAGGGACATCCTAAGCGGAAAAGAGGAAGAAAACTACAACAGGATTCATTACGAGGAAGGAGAAAGAGATGGCGTATAATGTAGTCATCCGGCCCGGCACGCCCAACGATGATAACCGGGATTATCTGCCACAGGCCATCAAGGGATCCGATATGGTCGTCAACGAAAACGGGAATAATTCCCAGCCGTATCCCATCGGCTTAAAAGAGGTTACCGGCGTTCTCGCGGACGGGTTGGAAGATCGGTGGTATGAGTATGTGCCCGCCAGTTACGACGGGTCCAAAAAGGTTCCGCTGGTATTGGGCATACACGGCGGTCTGATGACAGGCTGGGGCCATGCCATCTATACATCCTGGACGATGGTTGCGGATCGGGAAGGATTCATCTGTGTTTTCCCTGACGCGCATGCACAGCGCATATGGCCTGTCGAGGGTATGTTTGAGGGATTTGATCCCCAAAAGACACCGGATCTTCCCGTGGTATTGGCGCCGGAAGATTACCGCGAAAACCATGATATGAACTTCCTCAAAGCGCTGATTGCGGAAATGGAGCGCAAGTACCAAATTGACGAGGGGCGCATTTTCATGCAGGGCATGTCCAACGGCAACCTGATGACGGCGCAGTTTGCCCGGTACTATGGCAACATCCTGGCCGGGGCGGCGGGATCCGGCGGCCCCACCCAGCTCAATAAGCTGTTCGATGACGACGGCAATGTTCTCAATCAGGCAGGTCCCGTGCCTGTGTGGATGGCGAGACCCGAGCTCAACGGTACGCCGCCGGGGCGGCCCTACGGAGAGCCGCTGCTCAACCGCTTCAATCGGTTTTACTGGATGTACCTAAATGAAACCGAAAAGATCCCCAAGATCAAGCTGGAGGGCGAGCACAACTACGCCTTTTTTGAGGGCAAAAAAGGCCCGGTCGTGTATCATGACATCAAAAACCGCGATCATGGGCAGACGTTGGATGAGGCCTTTTTGTACTGGGATTACCTCTTTTCCGGCCTTCGCCGACTTCCCGACGGATCCATTGCCGTGACCGAGAGTGTCCTCAAGCGCGAAGGGGATCCTTTTGCCATCGCTGTGACGGACGGCGCGCAGCAAGCCTGGCTAAACGGGGAATTGGTAACGCTCTCTACCCCGGCCGTGCGCTGGCAAAAGCTCAAATACCATGGATTGAACGGCGGTCAAAAAGTGCGCGGCGAGTACCTATGCGTGCCGTTGGCTTTTTTGGCGCGCGTGTTTGGCGCCCAGTACATCCCGGGCGCCGACACACTGACAGCGGTTTTGAAACTGCGCGACGGCAGAACACTGCAATTTGCGCGCGGCAGCATTGGCTGCGCGATGGATGGGGATGTTCGCAGTATGTTCTGTGAGGCGCTGCACCGCGGTGGAGAACTTCTCGTCAGTATTGAGTGGTTCTGCCAGTACCTGTTTGATCTGCATGTGTCGGCATGCGGTGGCGTTGTCTACGTGACGGATCACTTTGCAGCGCTGTCTGCCAATATGGCGGATCTCTTGCGCGAGTTGTTGTTCGATAAGCTGTTCCCTGAGAATTTCCGTTATATGGAGTATAAGGAACTGGACGCGCAGGAAAGGAGCAATGAATGGATTTCACAAAACTGACCGCTTACCTGGATTCCCTGGATGAAAGGTATGGCGTCAAAGGGCTGGACATCAAAATTACAAGGGATCATGAGACGGTTTACCGGCATATGGCGGGTCACAGCGACTATGCGGCGCATTCTCCCGTGTCGGACAAAGATCTGTATAATATCTATTCCGGCAGCAAAGTGATCACGATGGTGGGCATCATGAAGCTCATCGAGGACGGAAAGATCGGTCTTTACGACGAGCTCTCGCGGTACTTTCCACAGTTCGCGTCAATGCGGGTCGCGACGGATTTTGAACCCGGTAAATGGCCGATTGTCTGGCCGACGCAGTCTTCCCCCACAGTAAGCGTGCAGAATCCGATCCTTATCCACGACATGATGTCCATGACGGCGGGGTTTTCTTATGACACCGACGCTGAGCCGATCCGGGCGGCGGTGCAGCGAACCGGCGGCCACGGCACCACGCGGGAAATTGTGGCGGCCATGGCCAAAATGCCGCTGCTCTTTGAGCCGGGTACGCGCTGGTCTTATGCCCTTAGCCATGACATTCTAGCGGCCGTGGCAGAGGAAGTGACCGGAACTTCTTTCGGGGAATTTATGCGCAAAGCCGTCTTTGAACCCTTGGGCATGGAAGATGTGTTCTACCAAGTTCCCAAATCAGAGGAGCACCGCCTCTCGGCCCAATATGCCTGTGATTTTACAACCGGGGCCATCAAACCGGACAGCTCCATGATCTACCGCTTTACCGACCGCTATGAGAGTGGCGGTGCCGGCCTTACCGTCACCGTTGACGCATACAGCAAAGTTATCGATGCGCTCGCCTGCGGCGGTGTGGGGGCAAATGGCACCCGCATATTGAGGCCTTCCTCCATTGAAACCTTGTCGAAAAACTGGCTCAACGACGTCCAACTCCAGGATTTCCAAAAAACCGGCAAAGACGGTTACGGGTACGGTCTCGGTGTTCGCACTTTGCTGGATGCCTCCCGATCGCGCAGTCCGGCAGGGGAGTTTGGATGGGACGGCGCCGCAGGCTGTTACGCATTGGTGGATCCCGTCAACCATATCAGCATTTTCTATGTGCATGAGATTTTGGGCATGCTGACGGCGTATTCCGAGATTCACCCTGCGATTCGTGATTTGGCCTATGAGGCGATGGGATTTTGACCCGTAGCCTTCAAGGTGTAACGGAATATAACAGCGGGGCATTCGCATTCTTGTGCGGCAAAGTAAGAGCTTTGCGCAAAAGTGTAAACAAAAACTTCCGGTATCGGAAAGGAGCAGGGCCGCAGGCTAATCGGTTGGAGGTATTAAATGGGGAAAATGCGCTTTAATTTCCGCAGCGAGATCCTGGGCAAGTACGTGGATTGTACCGTTATCTTGCCGACGGATGAACTTCGTTGCCCCGTCACGCAGACACCCTTAAGGCGAACCAGTGCATCCTCCCTGGATCCTGCAAAAGAGCGATACTCTCCTGGCATGAAGTTCCAAACCGTATACCTCTGTCACGGCGGTGGCGACGATGACACCCTGACCTACCGGTATTCCAATGCCGAGGAGGACGCGCAGCGAAATAAAGTCATGTTGGTAACGCCCAATATTGCCAATAGTTTTGGCGCGGATACCTGCTACGGCGTGCCGTATATGACGTTCCTAACACAGGAATTGCCCACGGTCATCCAGTCACTTTTTCCCTCCTCACCCAACCGAGAAGACAACTTTATTATGGGCTACGCCATGGGCGGCAATGTGGCCTTGGCGGCAGCGGTACTATGCCCGCAACGCTACGCTGTGTGCATGGATATTTCCGGGGGCATCGGCATGACGATGGATCCCGAAACACTGGCAGGCGAGCTGAACGGCGACTTCTTTAGAAGCAATTTCTATCTCTATAATGCCACCTTTGGGGTGGGCAACACTATTGCGGGTTCCGCGTTTGATCTCAACGCTGCCGCGCGCGCACACAAAGCGGCGGGCAGAAAAATGCCGTCGTTTATCCTTGCCTGTGGCAGCGAGGAGTTCATTCGGGCGCGCGTGGAACGCGATGTTTTACGATTGCGGCAGTTGGACCTGGATGTCACCTATCTGTGCGCAGAGGGCTATGACCACGACTTCCGGATGTGGGATCGCTATATACGTCTCGGCTTAGACCACTATCTGCCGCTGAAAAGGCATGTTTTGTATCCAAATGAATCGGGTTGTCTAACGACCGCGGCATGGAAATGATTCATTTTGGGCTCATTTTTATGAAGTTCGCACCAAGGGAGGGCGAATATGGCGAATATAAGGCTCTACTACAACTCTGACGTATTGAAAATGAAGGTGGGCGTCAATGTCATTATCCCGGAAAATACCTGGGGCCATTCTTTGGCGGATAGGCCCAGGGGATATCGATACCCTACGTTGTGGCTTCAGTCCGGAGGCGGGTTTGATTACACAGACTGGGCACGTTACACAGCTCTTGAGTTGTATGCTTCACAAGCAGGTGTTGCCGTAGTTTGTTCGGGGACGTATTGCTCCGGATATATGGACACGGTGCATGGCGACTTTCGTTATTTCAGCCAGTTGTCCGTTGAGACGCCCAAGGTCGTAAGACATTTGTTTCCACTGTCGGAAAAGCCAGAAGACAATTTTCTGGCTGGATTTTCCATGGGCGGATACGGTTCTCTCAAGTGGCTGGTCCGGGATCCGGAACAATTTGCTGCTATCGGACTTTTTTCGGGGATCAAAAATGTAGCGGATCTGCCGATTGACGATGGTATGCGCGACGGTAACGACGAATTTTATATGTTTGACGCGGCTTTTGGAAAACAGGAATACATCGTCAACACCGAGAGCGATATTTGCTATATGATTGACAAACAGATAAAGGCAGGCAAAAAGTTTCCGCGTGCCTACATGGCGACAGGTGTAGAGGATCACCACTACCAGGATAATGTATTTTTTATGGACAAGTATGCCGCGCAGGGTATTGACGTGTACAGGGTCGTGGATCACGGCTACCACAACTGGGAGTACTGCGACAAACATGTAAAAAAATTCTTAGATTGGCTTGTGTCGGAAGGTAAAATTCGCGAGACGTTCGTTCGTGCCAGTGAGTGAGGAGGATACGAGATGGCAAATGTAGAACTCAATGCGCTTTCTGTTATCACTTGTGGCTCCTTCTCGGCGCGAATTTTTCTCCCGGAAATGGAGAAACTGCACTTGGATGATGAGAAACATGTTGTAAAATATCCGGTTTTGTGGCTTCTCCACTCCGACGGACAAGCCGCTGTCGATTGGATGCGCTCGCCCGCAGAATACCTTTCCGCAGAATACGGCATCGTTATCATTGCACCAGATCAACACCACGCCTTAACTACCAATATGGAATTTGGACCCCGATATGAAGAATTCTTGCGCAAGGAATTGCCTGGGATCTGCCAAAACATTTTGCCCATAAGCGATGACCCGTCCCAAAACTGGATCGCCGGAACGGGAACCGGTGGATATGGAGCCGTAAAAATGGCGCTGAAATACCCTGATGTATTTTCCAAGGCAGTGGCTATGAACGGCATTTTAGATATGGAACGTGCAATTCGGGAAGTACAAGCGGATCGAGACCCTGGATTTCCCCACAACCTTGCTTCGTTGGAGGCCGTTTTCGGAGATCTCTCAAAATTCCGAGGCAGCGAGAACGATTTGTACGCCCTGGCTCAAAAGGGTTCGCAATCCTCCTTTTTATTTACATGGGAGGAAGGATTTCCTTATGCCGCGGAAAACGAGCGGCTGGCCCAAAAGTTGGGAGCGCAGACATCACAGCTCCCAGTGGGCTCTGACCTGGATAGCAACCAGCAAACGCTGCGCGGCGCACTCGCCTGGTTGACCGCAGACAACGGCGCCTAAGGGCAAAAACAGAAGCTGCGCGAATCGGCAAGGTTTTACGATAAAAGGAGGACGATATGCATATCCATTTGCGCGCCGGTACGCCGGATGACGATAATCGGGATTATCTGCCGGAAAAAATTAAGGGCAGCGACATCGTAGTAAACGAAAACGGGAACAACTCGCAGCCGTATCCTGCCGGCCTTCAAGAAGTGACGGGTGTACTGGCGGACGGACTTGTGGATCGATGGTATGAGTATGTGCCAGAAAGTTATGACGGAACAAAGAGTGTCCCGCTCGTGGTGGGCAATCACGGCGGTCTTATGACCGGCTGGGGTCATGCCATCTACACCTCTTGGACAATGGTAGCGGATCGGGAAGGCTTTATCTGTGTCTTTCCGGATGCGCACGAGAAGAGAATGTGGACAGTAAACGGCGTCTTTGAGAATTTTGATCCCGCCGATGCGCCGGAGCTTCCTATCCAGATGGCGCCTTCGGATATCAAAAAGAACCACGATATGAACTTCCTCTACGCATTAATTGCCCACATCAAAGAGAAGTACAATATCGACGCGGGCAGAGTATTCATGCAAGGTATGTCTATGGGAAACCTGATGACCTGCCAATTTGCGCGCTATTACGGCCATGTTCTCGCCGGTGCGGCGGGTTCCGGTGGGCCTACCAGACCGGAAATGCTTTTTACCCCGGAGGGAACCCCCGATCACCGCGGCGGCCCGATGGCCATTTGGCAGTCGAGGCCTGAAAACAACGGGTTGCCGCCGGGAGGACGATATAACGAATTTACCGTGAATAAATATGCGCGTTTTTTCTGGATGCGCATAAACGAATGCGACCCCACACCGCAGATCAGCATTGTAGGTGAGAACAATTTTGCCTTTTACAAGGGGAAAAAGGCGGACATGGTCTATTTGGACATTAAGAACCGAGACCATGGGCAAACGTTAGACGAGGCTTTTTTGTATTGGGATTATCTTTTCTCCGGTGTTCATAAAGAACCGGACGGCACGGTCGTCTGTGAGCAGAGCCGAATTCCCCGCGTAGGCGATAAGCTGGGGCTCGCTTTCAGCGCCGGGTACAAAAAAGCCTGGTGCGGTAACAAAGTCGTAGAGCTTTCTACGCCACCCGTGCAGTGGCAAAAGCTTAAGTACCACGGTCTCAACGGCGATCAGATCGTAAGAGGGGATTACCTGTGCGTGCCGGTTCGCTTTTTGGCCCAAGTTTTTGGCGCACAATATAAACCGAGCAAAGACACGCTGACATGCGAAGTCGTTTTCCCCGATGGTCGATCGGTGCAGTTCGCGCGCGGCAGCATCGGTTGTGTAATCGACGATGATCTGCGCTCCATGTACTGCGAAGCGTTGCACCGAAATGGCGAACTTCTCGTCAGTGTGGAGTGGTTCTGCCGCGCGCTGCTCAATCTCACGGTCAGTGTCTGCAACGGCGTTGTTTACGTGACGGATCATTTTGCGGAACTTTCCCAATTTATGGCAGATCTGATCAAAGACTTATTGGCCGACGAAGCAATGCCGAATGATTTTACCGCAATCGATGTCAATACATAGAAGGAGACGAATTGATATGATCAAAGCGCACACCTATGTAGGCGATTTTGGACAGATGGTCGACTGGATTACCATAGAGCAAGATGCTCTGCCGGCGTTAAGTGCGTCGGATTTTGCCTGCGAGAATGCCTATGTAGATCTCGGTACAACCGTGCCTACCCAGGGCTGTAAGGCGGTAACGGTAGAAGGCAACTTGGCAAAAGCGGAATTCCAACCCTTTCTCTATCGAACGGATTTTGTCATTTCCTGCAAGGCCTTAGGGCTTACCATCACAAAGCGGGATTTCTCTGAGGTAGAAATTTACCATGCGGATTTATTTGAGCCGATTGTAGAATATGGCGTGCGTTACCGCCTGTATTCTCCCGATGCATCCAGCCCTCGGCCGCTGGTGTTGTATCTGCACGGCGGCGGCGGCAGCGGCGAAGATAATATCCTGCAACTGACAGATACGATCGGCCCCATCAAGTTGGCAGAGCGCGTTCCGGATATGTATATCATGGCGCCGCAGGCGCCATCCGGCAAACTGTCAATGGAAGAGGCATTTGCGAAAATGCGGGAGAATGGTGATCCTTTCCGCGTTATTTTGGGATCGGATACCCTCAATGACAAAGACGATCGCGGTTGGAACCGTTCGTATCTGGGACGTGTTGCCGATGTCATCCGCAAGATGATCGCGGATGGCAAGGTGGACGCAAAGCGCGTCTATTGTATAGGGGGGAGTATGGGCGGTTTCGGAACCATCAAGATGGTATCCTGCGCTCCGGATCTGTTTGCAGCATGCGCACCGATCTGCCCCAGCATGAACGGAGAGAGCTGGCCCATACTGGCCAATTTCCCGGACGTCCCGGTTTATATCTCCACTTCTTATATTGACCACCAGATGGGTCGGCATGCTTATATTCTGCGGGCGGTTCAAGAATTATGGGAAAAAGGACGCCGCGACGTAAAGTTTGTTATGTACACGCCTGAGGAACTGGCCGCATACGGCATCGGTATTACACCGAACCTTGATATGCAGCACCTGTGTGAAGAGAATCATAACAGCTGGATCCTGACGATGCACAACGAATATGGAATACTGGACTGGATGTTCTCCCATGTAAAGGGATAAAGCGAGAAGCAGTCCTTGTTTCGGTGCTCGCTTTTTGTCAATGTCATATTGGCTGTGACGGCGTTACAGGCACAAGCTCCGTAACGCTACAAACTCTGCGTGAGGTCCTGGGTCTCCTTGAAATGGTTTTACGACGCGCGGCAAAGAAAGTCAAGAAAGGTGGAAAGCAAAATGGCATATTCGATCTATCTAAAGCCCGGTATCCCGGATGACGATAACCGGGATTATCTGCCTTTAGAGCTCAAAGACAGTGAGATCGTTGTCAATGAAAACGGAAACAATTCCCAGCCCTATCCGAAAAAGCTCCAGGAATTTCGCGGTGATGTTGTGGGTGACGGGCTGGAAGATGTATGGTATGAGTATGTTCCCGATTCTTATGATCCAGCCAAACCCGCGCCTCTTGTCTTTTCGATGCATGGCGGTCTGATGACCGGGTGGGGGCAGTGCGTATACACAAGCTGGACGCATATTGCGGATCGCGAAGGGTTTCTTGTGGTGTACCCGACCGCGCATACCAGGGGATTTTGGCAAATCATGTGTGAGGCAGAGCTGAAGCAGGAGCTGACGGCTCCCAACGAGGGTGGCATATTCATCAACGATTTTCCCGACGATATCCGGGAAAATCATGACGCCAACCTGGTCCTTGGCCTGATCGAACGCATGAAGGCGCGTTATAACATTGACGAGGGACGTATTTACATGCAGGGCATGTCAGCGGGCAATGCCATGACGCAGATGATGTCTCGTTTTTATGCGGACAGGTTCGCGGCGATGGCTGGATCCGCCGGCCCGGCGCGGCGGACGCTGCTGTTTGACAAAGAGGGAAAACCCACCCACGCCAGCGTTCCGGTAGACGTCTGGCAGACAAGAATGGAGTTAGACGGTGTGCCGCCGGCCTGCTCTGATGACCCTTTGGATATTGTGGCGTTGAATCGAGATTACTGGTTAGAGATCAACGGATGCGTGGATGTGCCGCAAATTGCCATACACGGCGAAGACAATTTGGCTTTTTACAAGGGCGAAAAGGCCGATTATGTCTTCCGCGATGTGAAAAACCGGGATCATGGGCAGACTTTTGACGATGCAGAGTTTGTTTGGGATTTTCTGTTCTCCGGCGCAAGGCGTGGAGAAAACGGTGAGATGGTCCACACCGGCACAAAGGCCGAATGGTGTAGCGACGCCTATGCGCTGGGTGCAGTGGCGGGATGCCCCAATGCCTGGGTCAACGGAAAGATCGTGCCCGTTGGCGGTACGCCCTTCCTTTGGAAAAAGCTCAAGTATCACGGAATTCCCGGCGATCCGCTGGTGCGCGGAGAGTATTTGATGCTCCCGGTAGAATTTTTAGCGAAGTTCGCGGGAGCTGTCTATGAGGCGCCGGAAGAGGGCGTTGCCGTCATTGAGTTCCCAGACGGAAGAACCATGCAGTTTGCGCGGGGCTGTATCGCGGTTTGCGACCGCAATCTTGTTCGTTCCATGCTCTGTGAGGCCGTAGAGAGAGAAGGCAGGCTGTATGTATCCGGAGAATGGTTCTTCCGGTACGCTTTGGGCATGAACGCATCCCGCTGTGCAGACGGCCTTTATGCGACGGATCACTATGCGGAACTTTCGATCCACATGACGCGGCTGTTAAGGGATCTTTTAAAGTAAGGCAAGGCAGGTAAGGGGTTATCGGCCAGGCGGCCGCATACGCTGCTCACCGGATGTTATCAGCGAAACGTGGCAAAGCCAGGCGAAGCGCTCGCTTCTTAAAATGAATCCTTCGCTACTGCTCAGTGCAGAGGGGGACAACGAGATGTTTAAACCAAACAGCCTGATCGGTCGTTTCATGTCCGGCCTGCTGGATCAGCTGGTTCTGAATTTTCTCTTTATGATTTTTTGTATACCGGTTGTCACCATCGGCGCCGCCTGGTCGGGGCTGTATACGGCGCAATATGCCATAGCGGAAGACCGCTCAAACGGCGCCTGGCAAGATTTTTTTAAAGGATTTCGGGAAAACTTAAAACAAAGCACAGTGGTGTTTTTGATCCTGGTCGCGCTGGGTCTGGTCATATTGGCTGCATTGTGGGCTGCGCTGGTACAAAACCTCCTAAGGACGTTCCTGGGCATGCTGCTGGCGGCGATTGTGTTGGCAGTCTATCTGGGAACCGTGAGTTGGTTTTTTCCACTTTGTGCTCGATACCGCCAAAAGGGGATCCGCCAGCTTTATAACGCCTACGTTTTGGCGGTCGGGAAACTGCCCTTGACACTTGTCATGGTCTTGATGAATTTTTGGTGGATTCCGGCTTTTTTAAAGGTGAGCCCACAGCTATTCAATATTTACGCGTTTGCTGTGCTCTTTTGTGAAGCCTCTTTGGCCTCTTTCGTCAACAGCCGCATTTTGCTGGGCGCCTTGGGTCGGCAGCGCCCCGCTTCGGCTTTGCCCGAAGAAGGGGATCCGGACGAAAGGCAAACAAAATAAAAGCAGCTGCCATATCTTAGAGGTACGGCAGCTGTTTTGCGCCCTTTCGGGTTGCGAAAAGAATACGATACCAAAGAGGAGCCAAAGGGAATCTCATCATCGCGCATCGACAAAAGCAGCGGCTTTTTCTATCATCGGCTCGCTCGCTTTGCTGAGATATCGGTATATACTCAGGAGCATTTCTTAAACGCCTTGGATCGGTTTGATCCATTTGCCGCTGTTTAAGCGGAAAACGCACCAAATAGCTTTTACCACCTGGTCAGAGTAAAGGCACAAATAGATCCAGAATGCCGGTAAATGAAGAACGAGTGCGGCCAGTGCGCCCAAGGGTATCGCCAAGAGCCACATGGTGGTCATATCCGCCAACAGAAGGAACTTGGTGTCACCGCCGCCTCGCAGCACGCCCTTTGTCAAAATGGAGTTGGTACCCCGGAATATGACGATGACGCTTACTCCGTTCATCAGCTGCCTTGCGATTTCTTTTGTATCATCTGTTATGTTGTACATATTGATGATAGCGCCACTAAAAATCTGAATGAAGGCGGCCGCAAAGATGCCGACAAGAAATCCGATCAAGAGGTAAGTCCAGCCCTGCCGCTTCGCGTCTTCCGTTCTGCCCTCGCCCAGGATCTGGCCCGTCAAGAAGCAGCCGGAGAAGCTCAGTCCGGAGATGAAGATTGTGCTGATACGCTGAACCAGGACCGTAATGGAATTGGCGGAAACAAAATTTTTCCCGATTTGGCCCATGATAATGGAGAGAACATTGTCGCCCAGCCCTAACAAACTGTCCGATAGCATCACAGGTACACTGATGCGCAAAAATTCACCAACGAGATCCCCGCAGGGCATAAAAAGGTCGCGAAATCGGTACTTCAGCACCTTGATCCGAAGAAAGCCCACCATAATTATGGAGGTTTCCACGATACGGGCAATGACCGTGCCCAACGCTGCGCCCGCAACGCCCATGGCGGGGGCACCCAACTTGCCGAAAATAAAAATGTAATTGGCGCCTACGTTGACACCGAACGCCGCCAAAGATGCCCAAAGCGGTACGTTACCCTGATCCATACTGCGCATCACGTTGGTAAGCACGTACGAGACGGCCATCAGCAAAAAGGTCACAGTAGACCAGCGAAGGTAAGACGTACCGGCCGCGATGCCATCTGCTTCGTCCGCCCGAAAATATAGCCCCATAATTTGGCGCGGCAGCAGCACATCCAAGCACGTAAAGACGAGACCCAATAATAGCCCGAACCACAAGGCAATCGTGATAGTCTTCTTCAGGGATTTTAAATCCCTCGCGCCGTAAAATCGGGAAGCTAGAACGCTGGCGCCCATACTGATGCCCATGATACCAAAGGTAAACAGCATGATGAACTGGTTGGCCTGCGTGGCGCCGCTCAATGACGCCTCGTTGAGTTGCCCGACCATCAGGTTGTCTACCAGATTTACGCCGTTTGTAATCAGATTCTGCAGAATCACCGGTACCGCAATCCGTACAAGCCGTCTGTAGAAGGCGGGATCTGTTTCAAGGTACTTTTCCGTCAACTTCACATTTTACACTTCCTTTTGACTTACATTGTACCGCAAAAGGCGAGGGGAAGAAAGTCAAAAAACTGCCCACTGTTAACAAAAACCTGTTTTTATCTTGTCCCCGTGCAGAAAACGGCGGGCACAAATGGCAGCCAGAATCGGCTGAGCTTTCCCTCTTTAAGTTGTTCCTATCATGCATACGAAAGAAGTCCAGAGCTGACCTATCATCTCTCAACGAAAAATCCGATGGAGGAGGCATTTACCATGAAGGAATACACATACCACGATGTCAACTTTCGAGGTACGATCACGCAAGTTACCTATAGGGCTCTTAATAAAGCAGGAGAAGAGCGCGAAAAGTATGCGAATGTCTATCTGCCTTACGGCTACAACCCCCAAGACAAATCCAAGCAATATAATGTTCTTTATCTTATGCATGGCGGCGGTGGCAATCCGGACGCCTGGTTAGACTGCTGCAAGATCAAAAATATGCTGGATTACTGTTTTGCCGAAAAAGTGGCTTTGCCCTTTCTCGTCGTGTTCCCCACATATTATAAAGAGCAGGTGAACCGTATCGGTCCACCCGACGAGAAATTTGAACGCGAGAGCGTGCAGTTCTTTCAAGACGAGCTGGGTGAGCAACTATTGCCGGCTGTGGAGAGCCGCTTTACTACCTACGCACAAGACGTCACACCGCAAAGTCTGCAACAGAGCCGCGCACACCGCGCCTTCGGCGGTTTTTCTATGGGTGGAGCGACGACATGGTTTGCTCTGCTTGAAAATGCAAAGTATTTTGCCACGTTCCTACCGTTGAGCGGCGACTGCTGGGTATGCAGAGCCAGGGGCGGCGCCTTGTGCCCCGAGCAAACTGTGTCGGCCATGGTGGAGGCGTTAAAAAACGAGGGACTGACGGCAGAAGATTACCGGATTCTATCTGCTACCGGTACAGAAGATCCAGCTTACAAGAATCTTATGCCGCAATTTGAAGAGATGAAAAAATATCCCGCGTTCTTCCGCTACAGCACCGACTGCAGGCAAGGCAATTTCCATTACTTCATCGCCGATGGTTACGTACATTCTTATGAGTGTGTGTATCAATACATATATAACTATCTGCCCGTGATTTTTATCTGATACCTTTGTTGCGCCGCACAAGGAAAGCCTCACTCTCGCGTAACTGTGGTCAAGGAAATCCGCGCACCGGATCGTTTTACAAAGAAAGTTACCTGTTGCACAAAGAAAGGCCGAGATTCTTAAAAAGGAACCCGCTGCCTTTCTTTTCTATTGATATTAGCGCCCCAGATGAGACGCAGAGAAAATCTTTTCGTTTCCGGAAAGGGTTGCAAAGAGTCCAGCCTTACTCTACTTAATATAGAATCTCTATTAAAAAAATAGTTGCCTTTTTTTCGAAGATATGGTAAAATGCTGAGGTATTTTGTCTATGTCGGTAAGAAACGTTGCATTTTGCGATCAGATTCTTTGTAAACGGGAGAACAGGCATGCGCAAAAAAGTGGATCCCATGCGGTACTTTTCCGGCAGCAGGCTGACGCGGTTGCCGCTTTACAAAGTGCTGGCCGGTGGACTGGCTGTCGTGATGGCGGCGAGTCTTGGTGTAGGAGCGATGGCTGTCGGCGTGGCGGGCGTCTTGCCTGTAGCGCAGCCACAAACGCATACTGTCGCGCACGCGGCACCCACCTTCACCCCCAGGCCGACACGAAAGCCGACCCCAAAACCGACGCGCAAGCCTACCCCCAAACCGACGCCAACCGCGGCCCCGATTGAGATCCTACTAGAGACCATGGTCATTCAGCAGGATGTCGGTATACAGCTTTACTATATTGACCCCAATCAAGATCCCGTTGCCGATAACGCTGCGGTTGAAACCGATGCGGAAGAGCCGCTTCGCCTGATTCTCACTGGGGTAGAAGGCACCGTTTTGCTGACGGATTCTTCCGGCAACACAACACAGTACGCGGTCGATACTGCCAACGGAACAGTTTTGGCGTCTGATGTTGCGCCGGGCGACTATACTGTGAGTCTTGCCCCGATAGAGGGAAACTACATAATGCCGCAGCCGCAGGCAATCACCGTCAAAGAAAAGGTTGAGTACAAGGCGGATCTTGAGTCCGTCAAAGAGGAAATCAAGCAGTCCACGGATGTTGCTGAGAGCGCGGAGGATACCGGCTACAGCAACGGTGCCAGCGCTCCGATTGAAGATGAAGTGCAGGACACAGTAACTTATACCGAGAGCAGTGCGGAAGAAACCGGATCGGAGACGGTATACTATCCCAAGCTGACGCAAGACGGATATATGTTGCTGCAGGATGGCACGGTCACTTGCTACCGTCCGGATTATGACGAGAACGGTATCATGGTTAGCGCCACGCGCAGCGATGCAAAGGCGCAATCTGCTAGCGAACAACAAGGCGGTGAACAAACCGCGGAAGGCGAAGACGCCTCAACGCCTGCCCCTGCAACGGAAAGTGCCGATGGCGGCGAGGGCTCTGCGCCTTCGCCTGAAGATGCCAGTGGTGGCGCAGAAGAGAGTATCGCGGTAGATATGCCCGACAAAGCAGCCCCTATAACAACGGTGCAAGAAGGGCCGGTCGACCCCGATCAACTGCCCCCGGATTATACTTTTGATCCCTCTACATGGCCGGATGGCGTGCCGTTGCCCGATACCAGCGCACAGCCGACGCAGGATATTCCGGACGGCGGAGAAGAAACGCCGGGCGCAGAGACACCTGCTCCGGAAACAACAGCGGAACCTTCCTCCGAACCCACGCCGACGTCTACCCCAGAAGGGCAAGAGCCATCCGTGGAACCCACGCTGGCACCTACCCCGGAGCCTACCCCGGAGGGGCAAGAGCCCTCTGCAGAACCAACGCTGGTTCCTACCCCAGAGCCTACCCCGGAGGGGCAAGTGCCCTCCGACCAGCCGTCGGCTACGCCGGATCCCACCTATGGCTGGCCGCTGACCATCCCGGCGGATGAGTTGCTCTCATACGGTTTTGATGTCAGCACCGAGGAACAGACGCAGATTGAGTACAGCGGTTGGCAGGATATCGACGGTGTAACCTATTACTACGATCCCGAGACGCATCAGCCGGTTACCGGTTCCCAAGTCATAGACGGTAAGATGTATGAATTTGACGAGAACGGCGCCCTCAAGCAGACGAACCGCGGCATTGACGTGTCCAAGTACCAGAAGGACATTGACTGGAATGCCGTCAAGGCGGATGGCATCGACTGGGCAATCATACGCGTCGGATATCGCGGGTACGGCAGCGGCGCCTTGGTAGAAGACAGTTCTTACCGCCGCAACATAGAAGGCGCGATTGCGGCAGGGCTGCGCGTGGGGGTTTACTTCTACAGTCAGGCCGTCAACGAGGAAGAAGCTGTGCAAGAGGCAAGTATGGTGCTAAGCCTCGTCAACGGTTACAGCCTGCCCATGGGCGTCTGGTTTGATACGGAAAAATCCGCCGGGGACGGCCGTGCCGATTCCATCAGCGCGGCGGAACGCACAGCCTGCGCCGTTGCCTTCTGCGAGACGATTCAAAACAGCGGGTACTCCGCCGGCGTATACAGTTATGCGGGATGGTTCTACAACAGTTTGAACTTTGCAAACTTAAGCAAGTATCCGATCTGGATCGCGCAGTACCGTGACAAACTGGACTTCAAGTACAGTTATAATATCTGGCAGTATTCCAGCAGCGGCCGCGTAAACGGCATCTCCACAAATGTTGATATGAATATCGGGTAGAGCCTTTTGTCTTTCGCGCGTTATACGGCAAAGCCAAGGTGTAATACGCGCTCTGCGTTGGCTGTGGGCCTACCGCGTCTGACCGCTGCCGTAAATTACATATTTATAGCTGCACAGCTCGTTGAGTCCCATAGGGCCGCGGGCGTGCAGTTTTTGTGTGCTGATTCCCATCTCGCATCCAAGACCGAACTCCCCCCCGTCGGTAAAGCGCGTACTTGCGTTTACATATACGGCAGCGCTGTCCACCGCTGCAGTAAAACGGGCGGCAGCAGCGCGATCCTCGGTTACGATGGCGTCGCTATGGTGGGTTGCGTGTGCCGCGATATGGGCGATCGCGTCGTCAACACTGTCTACAATGGCAACGGCTAGGATATAGTCAAGAAATTCCGTATCAAAATCCTGCTCCGTTGCCTGGGTACCGGGGATAATGGCGGAGGCACGCGCATCCAAGCGCAGTTCTACCGGGGTCTGGCCCGCCTTCTTTCGCTTGTCAACCAGCCTCTTATGCAACATTGGAAGAAACTTTTCTGCCACGGCTCGGTGAACCAGAAGAACTTCCTCCGCATTGCAAACGCTGGGGCGGCTGGTTTTTGCGTTGTCCACAATGGCGAGAGCCTTTTTCAGGTTCGCTGCTGCGTCTACATAGACGTGGCAGATACCCGTGCCTGTCTGAATACAAGGCACCTTGGCATTCTCCAGGCAGGCCTTAATTAGCCCCGCCCCGCCGCGCGGGATCAGCAAATCGACCAGTCCTTCCGCCGTCATCAGGACATTGGCGCTCTCTCGGCTTGTGTCTTCCACCAGGCAGACCGCATCTTTCGGTAGGCCGGTTGATGCAATGCCCTCCCGCAAGGCCACAGTAATCGCGTGACAGCTGTTCCAGGCTTCTTTGCCGCAGCGCAGCACGCAGGCGCTCCCCGACTTCACGGCCAAGGCGGCGGCGTCGGAAGTCACGTTCGGGCGGCTCTCATAGATAATCGCGATGACGCCCATCGGAACGCTGATTTTTTCGATCACCAGACCGTTTGGACGCAGCGCGCGGCGCAGACGTACGCCCACCGGATCCGGCAGTCCAGCCACAGCGCGCAGACCCGATGCCATATCCGCAAGACGGTGCGGCGTCAGCGTGAGGCGATCCAGCATCACGTCACTGATTTTGCCACGCGCCGCTTTCACATCTTGCCGGTTGGCCTCCAGGATCATCTCCTGATGTGCGTTTAAGGTGACTGCCATCGCCTGCAGCGCGGCATTGCGTGCCGCGGTATCGCTCAGGGCCAAGGCGGCTTTCGCCGGCTGCGCAGCCTGTAAAATTTCCTGTGTAGTCATCTTCCGTTTCCCCTTTGTGCATTCTTGCCATGGCGCTGATTCTTTTTGTAATGGATGGTGGGACTCGGCTAACCTTCATTTCCGGGCAGTAGGTTTTGGTTGCGGCGCTATGAACCGTGTGCCGACATCTTTGCCATCCACGATATCATACAGCACGTCAGCGTTTGAGCCGTTCGCGATTACCATTTCTACTCCTGCGCCCGCTGCCAGTCGGGCTGCGATCAATTTCGTCGCCATACCGCCGGTTCCGCGCTCGCTGCCGGCGCCGCCGGCGAGCGCGTCGATTTCGGGGGTAATTTCCTCTACGCGGGGGATCAGCCGAGCCTCTGGATCGGTGTGGGGATCCGCCGTGTACAGCCCGTCGATATCGCTGAGCAGTACCAACAAATCTGCTTGCAAATACTTTGCTACCAAAGCACTCAACGTATCATTTTCCCCGACAGAAATTTCCTCGGTTGCGATGGAATCGTTTTCATTGAGGATGGGCAGCACCCCCAGCTCCAGCAGGCGGTAGAGCGTGTTGCCGAGATTCAAAAGCCGCTGTGGGCTGGTAAAATCCTCCTGCGTGACCAGCATTTGGGCCACTGTGTGGTTATAAGTCTCAAAAAGTCTGTCATAGGTATACATCAGCTCGCATTGTCCCACGGCGGCAGCTGCCTGCTTAGTAGGCATATCGGGCGGTCGATCAATCCCCAGTTTTGCAATCCCCATGGTGATGGCTCCGGACGAGACCAGCACAACCTGATGGCCTGCGTTCTTCAGATCGCTGAGAACTTTAACCATATGTTCTGTATGGCGTATATCCAGTCTTCCACCCGGGTGTGTCAGGGAACTGGATCCGATTTTGATCACGATACGCATTCGCTTTTGCTCTTGCTCCTAACATTTGGTTTTGTCCGGCGTCTTTGCTCCGTTTTTTCCTAATTCGATCGTCTTTTCGTATGCGGCGATCACAGCATCCATCACGGCACCTCGAAAAGCTCTCTGTTCCAGCACGCGGACGCCCTGAATCGTGGAGCCGCCGGGGCTGCAGACGGCGTCCTTTTGTACGCCCGGGTGCTGCGCGCCGTCTAACGCGAGCTTAGCGGCGCCGTACAACATCTGCGCAGCGTACAACTGCGCCTTTTTTCGCGGTAGGCCCGACGCCACGCCGCCATCCGCCAAGGCCTCGATAAAAAGATAGGCAAAGGCCGGACCACAGCCGGAAACGGCACTCGCGGCATCGATCCAAGTTTCGGGGATGGGATCCAGACAGCCTGCAGGGCGCAAGGCAGCCAAGAATTCCTCCGTTTGGGCAGGGCCGACCCCATCCGCGCAATAGGGGATCATACCGGCCCCCACACTGACAGGCGTATTCGGCATCATGCGGATGACTGGGTGTGACGCAAGGACGCCTGCCCAATGTCGGATTTGGTCGATGCGGATCCCAGCCGCAACGGTGATCAGCACACCCTCCGGGTTTTGCGCAAGTATCGGCGCGATGTTGGCGAGCACAGGAGGCATCATCTGGGGCTTGACGCACAAAAAAATAAAACGGGAGCGGGCCGCTTGGCGATTGTCCGAACCCGCCGAGTGGCAGCCCAATTCTGAAGCGAGAGCATGCGCTTTGTCAGCAGTGCGGTTGGCCAGCAGTACCTGATCCGGGCTTACACTCTTGCACACCGCCTGCGCCAGTGCTCCCCCCATATTTCCGCATCCGATAAAACCAAAATCCATACAGTGCCTCTCTTTCCCTTTGACCCGCGTTTGTGGGTTGCGTTCATCTTAGGATTGACGCGCAAACCCGTCTTTTAAACTTGTAGTCCGTTCACATTCATGGTACCCCATGCGCCCTGAAATGTCAACTGTCGCGGCCATGCGCAGGAGAAAAACCCGGTTTACCTTTACAAATACGACCAGAACAGGTACAATGATCTGTAGATACGCGTTATAGCGTGCAAATCCTGTGTTCTCAGGTTCGCATGCTACGGCTTTGTTTAAATATTCTTTGGGTAGAAATGGCTTTACTGGATGAACCATACGGTACATCTCAAATAAGAAATCGTGAGAAGAAGGAGGAAGACAAACGATATGCGACGTAAAAGTCTGGCGCTGCTTTTGGGGTTGTGCACACTGCTGGCAGCGTGCGGCAGCTCCCATGGCGACGTAGCTTCTACCACACCCACCCCTGTGCCGGATCCGACCGTGCCAGCCACCACCGCGCCGGCGCAAAGTGGCAACGTACTGACTGGTGTCGACAACTCTGCTTTTTTTGGCAAGCGGCCCGTAGCCATTTCACTGCGAATGATGGACAGCGCGCTGCCGTTATGGGGTATCGCCGATGCCGATGTACTGGTTATGGGTGTAACAGAAGGGCAAGATCCAGCACTGATGGCTCTGTATCCTTGTATAGAGGCTATATCTCAAAAGGTTGGCCCTGTGGGCTCCGGGCGCGATTTGACGCTGCAGTTTGCTCTACCTTTGAACGCGGTTCCAGTTCACATCGCCAAAAATATCTATGCCGCCAATCTGCTCAACGCGCTATGCTATCAGGATCTGGATGGTTGTCATATCGGAAAAACTGCTTTTGCGTTTGACGCCCAGCGTTATGCGGCGGGGTATCGCGAGGAAAACTGCTTTTACACATCGCCCGATCTTCTGCGCGCCGGGATGGACTTCTACGGCGGTCATTTTGAAGGGGAAAGCCAGAACTTGTTTAACTTTATTCCTCTTGACCCTGCAACACAATCCACGCAAAATGCGCATTCGCTGGACATCGGCTTTTCCGAAACAGCGCATTTTTACCTAGACTATGATCAACAAGCTGGTCGATACAAGCTTTCCGGGCCGGACCATACTGCTTTGGCGGAAGAGGGGAACGGGAACGAACCTTCCTTCACAAATGTGTTTATTTTATATGCTTCCAGCGGCGTCAAGGATGATGGCTACACGCGCCAATATGATCTGACACAAGGCGAGGGCCTCTATTTGACCAGCGGCGCCTGGTCGCGGATCCGGTTTAGCAAGTCGGATGCCACAGCGCCATTGTTGTTATTCGATGAAAGCGGTGGTTACCTTCCGGTGAACCCCGGTCGCAGCTATATCGCCATCTGGGGTGGATACAGCGGACAGGATATCCGGGTTATGGCGCAGGACGGCAGCGTGCAGGCGCTACCAGAAAAACCGACAGCGCTGAGAAGCGGCGCATCCGATGATGCGTCCACAACGGTGTAGTCTGCAACCTCTGGCGATGAACCCCTTTCTGTGTAATTTGATGCACTCACCTGTGGTGTGAGTGCTTTTGTTTTGGCATTTCGAGTGTACATTTGTCAATTTTGCCGCGTCCGTATCGCAAGGTCGCTGGTGATGTCCTGGTTCGTTATGCTTGCAATGACGCACCGGTCATGGAGGTCGATGATGCTGCAGTTGTACCTTACCTCACCGAGGACGCGATGTGGCTTTTGGATGCGCCGGTTAAAACATTCAGCCAAAGCATTGTAGACGATACAATCCGAACAAATGCCGAATTTCAGAGCAAAGCGGGGTTAAGGCCGCGCATTATCCGCAGAGACAGCGGCGGTTGTTGCGACTGGTGCGCGAAGCTTGCGGGAACATATGACTACCCTGGCGTTCCCCGCGAGGTGTACCGCCGCCACGCCAACTGCAATTGCACAGTGGAATACGACCCCGGTTCCGGCAAGCGCGTACAGGATGTTTGGACAAAGAAGTGGACACGGAAAGAAGAAAGTGGTAAGATCGAGGAAAGGAAACAGATAGGGCAAAATCAAGTCTATGAGAACGCCAAAAATGGTGGCAAACATAAGGGCGTTTACATCGATGCTACTAAGAAGAAAAAATCTTCTCTGAGAAAATCAATAGATTCTCATTTAGAGCAAGTAGAAATCCATAAAGATAAGTTGGCACATCCTGAAAAATATGATGTTGGCTGGCGTAAGAAAGACGATCGTTCAAAAATGGGACTCTTGAAGAAGTGGCAAAAAGATTTGCAACGGAACCAAGAACAGGCAGTAATTGAACAAGAGGTTTGGAAAGAAAGGTTCGAAAAAAATGATAAGTAGAGAATTACTTGCTGATATTGTTGCATCTATAGTAGAATCTGCGGATGAAATTTATTCAAAAAAAAACCGAGATCCACAAGAATATGGTCAACTTTTAGCTTATGCTGAAGCGTTGAGTATTATTCGAGACACGGTTGGCGAAGATATTTCAGCTGACATTGGTCTTGATTTTGACATAGATGCAAGGTATTTATACGGTAATTAACAAGGATTAACCAACAACCGCATATTTCGGCACGATGTTTCGGCACCGTGCTTTTTTGATGCCTAAGAGGAAAACCATGATAGCAGATGATATAGATGCCAGAGACACGTCTTGGATTAAGGATGTATAATGGTGTAAATTGAAAAAGCCAAAAGGGCAACCTTCA
>CAZLMA010000024.1:0-30472 GCA_964560675.1 uncultured Subdoligranulum sp.
ACCTCAGGTATTTGTGTCGGAACTGCAGAGGTCTCCTGGCTGCTTGCTGCGGAATCACTCTCATGCCCCTGGGCACAGGAACAAAGCATCGCCGCGCAGAGCAGCAGTGCGAATAGGCGAGTACAAAAAGTAATCTTCATCTGATAACCCATTCCTTTCCATTCCGTGCAAAATTTGCTGTCCTGTAGCCAAAGTGCTCCGATATTGTCTTTACATCCCGAACTTCTGCCGGAGTTCGGGAGCTTTTTCTCTGTGGAACACAGGGACGCCCACGATCAAAAACTGAAAAGTATTATACCCGGAAGGCGTTACATATGCAATCTTTTTGGAAGAACAGTTTCTTTTCTTGCTACCGTGAGGAGATTCAGCGAACAAGGGAGGGCAATCAAGTTTTAACTTGCCAACGACCAGATAAATCATAGCAGAAATGCCATCAAAAGTGCGGTATTCTCTTGCCTTGCGTTTAGCGGCTTGTATCAAGGAGTTAATACCCTGGCCTGCGACAGTGTATAATAGCAAGGAAAAAAGAAAAGAACCCGTATACTGTGATTGTATAGCATTTGCTTCGATAATGGACCCCTTCTATACTTCCCGCTTGTTTTTTCCCGCTCTGGATGGTAGTATATTCTTAAAGCACAAACCTGTCGCCTCCAGGCCTATCTTCAAAGGCTGTCCGTATAGGTTGGCAGTAATCCGTTCGTTAAGATCATCGGCAGAGGAGAGTTATATGCTACCGGAAGATCCCCAAAAACCGAAGCAGCAAAAACAGGTCTACCGCCGCGTCCAGGCGGACGGCACTGACAAAAAGACCGAGAAGGCCGAAAAGGTCGATAAAAAGGATGTCGCGCATCGTCAGGCGGCGCGCAACGCGCAGCCGCCCAAAACCGACCTTCTGCCACCCGGCATGCGTGAGCCGGATAAGCAGACGGGGTCATCAAACGCAAACCGCGCGGCGCAGCAGTCCCTTCCAAAATCCTCTCAAAAAAAGGCTACATCCCGGCAGCCGAAAGCAAAAAGTCCTATGGAGCAGGGCAGCGCGCCTTCCCGTGAGCAGGTTTTGCAGCGCCGCAGATTAATTCTCTTGATCGCGCTTGCTGTTTTGGCGCTGCTCATCTGCCTGTTTGTATGGCTTTTCTCTCGCAATGCGGGCCCTGAAGCGCCGGCCCAACCGGATATCGGTACGCCGGCCGCTGCCTGGGCAAAAAACGAGAAGGGATACTATTTTAACGATGCAGGCGAACCGATTCTGGAGGCGGTGAAAAAGGGGATTGATGTCTCGCACCACCAGGGCACGGTCGATTGGAACAAGGCAAAAGCAGCCGGCATTGATTTTGCAATTCTTCGCTGCGGCTACGGCGGTGAGTGGACAAATTCGGATCCGGAGTACAAGCAGGACGATACACAGTGGCGCCGCAATGCGGACGCCTGTACCGAATTGGGTATACCCTTTGGCGTATATCTTTACTCTTACGCCACAACCGAGGAAGACGCGCGCTCCGAGGCGGATCACGCGGCACGTCTGCTGGGCCTTTGTGACCCCCCGCGTGAGGGGCTGGAAAGTTATACCAATACGCCCTATCAGCTCTCGCTGCCGTTTTATTACGACCTGGAAGATCCGTCCCTCGCGTCCTTGCTGCCGCAGGAGATGGCGAAGCTTACAGCCGCCTTTTTTGACCAGCTGGAGAGCTACGGCTATCAGGGTGAGCAGGGCGTTTACGCCTCTCTCAACTGGGTGCGCTGCCGGATGCAGGATCCCGGTTTTGATCCCTGGCGAGACAATCTTTGGATCGCGCGCTATGCGTCGGAAATCGGTTATACAGGTCCCTACTCCATGTGGCAGTCCAGCAACGAGGAACCCGGCAGCCGTTACGGCGTTGAGAGCGATACCGTCGATATTGACTTCGTAATGGAAGATTTGTCTTTCACAGGGATCGAACAGAGCAAGGGCGACGTAGCACCAGCGTTTTTAAACGATACGCGCACCGATGAACTGTGGCTCGCCTCTAAAAACGACCGCGCAACGCTGCTCACGGATCAAACGCCGGAACAGGAGGGCGGTCAGCGCGTGTTTTGGCAGAGCAGCGATGAGACCATCGCCACCGTGAACCGCCGCGGTGAAATCAGGGCCAGGGGCCCTGGAAGCTGCATTGTCACCGCCACGCTGGCCGACGGCCGCCTGAAGGCCGACTGCACGGTGCGCGTCGGCGATGTGACGGTGCCGGTAATTGCCACGGGCAACCTCTCCGGCATCCACAACGCGGATACCCAGGCGGGTTTGACGCTAGCTGATGCGGCTGCCCTTAAAACGGAACTGGAAGATGCCGTTCTTGTAGACGCCGGCGGCAGTCTGCACGGCACTGCCGAGACAAGTGTGACCGGCGGACGCGTCATGACAGATGCCTTTGCCGCAGCGGACTATGACGTTCAGGCGATCGGCGGGGCGGATCTTGCCTATGGTGTGGCGAGACTTCTCACAGATGCCGCGTCCGCGAAAGGCCCGACCCTTGCCGCCAATCTGCGCACAGATGCCGGCGCTCCGCTTCTCTACCGCGCGACGGCATGGGGGAACGCGCGTGTCGGCAACGGCATGAATACCGTGCTTACGCGCTGTGGGCGTAAGATCGGTTTCTTTGCGCTCTGCGGCGGCGATACGGCATTTGCGCCGTATGCCACACCGAATGAATCTGCCGTCACGGCAGAAGATCTCGCCCGCATCGCGAACGAGCAGGTATCTGCTCTGAAAACCCAGGGTTCCGAAGCGATCATCTGCCTGCTGGCGCCGCCCATAAGCGATGCCGATCGCACGGCTTTGCAAGAGACGCTGGCACAGCTCGGCGTGACGGCTCTCATTGATGGATCTCTTGCTACGGCGCAAAACGGAAATCCCGCGCTTCCTACGCTGGCTGCAGGAGGCGGCATGGAACAATTGGGCCGGCTGGACGTCACGTTTACGGCCAGTGGTAAGGTCGAGGCCACGGTTACCGCGCTGCCTGCGGCCGGTGTGATTTCCCGCCGCGAGCAGTGGAGTGGACAAGCCCGTGAAGTCTACTACAAGGTGTTAGCGTCTCTGGCAAAGCTCGCGCAAAACGATTCCGCATCGCTTTCCACGGTACTCTTTACGTTGTCGCAGGATCCCGCGGCTTCTGCTGCTCCGGTTCCGTTTGACGCGTATGTGGCCGGCATATGGCGCGATATCGCCGAGGCAGACCGCGCCGCCTGGGCGCAGACGGGCGGCGACGCACCGCTTTGGGCTTTGGCCGGCGGCGTCGGCTCACTTGAAAATGGGGATATCACCGTAGGCGATCTTCTCGGAGCGCTGCCGGGTGGGGAGCGGCTACAGTTGGTCTTGACAACCGCGGGCGTTTGCCAGGAGCGGTTAGAGAACGGTGGCGTTGCCCAGCCCTGGCTGGATACCGTCTCGCAGCAAACAGTTGAAGCATCGCAGCCAGCGCTTCTCGTGACCGACACTTCCACGCTGCGGGCCATCGGGGAAGACAAATACACGGTTGTTCGGGATTACGGCGATGTGTACTGGCGCGTGCGGATGGCCATCTCTGACGCAACCGCCGCTTTTGAAGAAGAATTTCATCTGCCTCTTCAGCCAGAATTGGGTGCCGGTCGCACAAGTTAAAAAAAGAAGCGCCCAGCAACGACGCACATGGTTTTGCGCATCAGGCAACAAGGCGCGGACCAAAAAGGCGCATAGCGGAAGTAAAGCGGTACAAAGTACGGCAACGCTTCATGAAAGTTGTGGACCGTTGCCGTACAGAAGGCGAGTTTTAGAAATTGAGACAAACCGGAGGGATCCACCCTATGAAATTGACCTTCTTGGGTGCTGCGCGGGAGGTTACCGGCAGCTGCACGCTTCTAGAGGCGGCCGGTCGCAGCCTTCTCATCGACTTTGGCATGGAGCAGGGCAAAGATATCTATGAGAATGTGCCATTGCCCCTCGCACCGGCACATGTGGATGCGCTTTTGCTCACGCATGCCCATATTGACCACACCGGGCGGGTGCCCTTCCTTTACAAAAGCGGGTTTCGCGGCCCAATCTACACAACAGCCGCCACGCGGGATCTGTGCGCGATCATGCTGGAGGATTCCGCCCATATCCAGGAGCAGGACGCTGCCTATCTCAATCGGAAAAACCAGCGCAGCGGCGCGCCGTTGGTGCAACCCTCGTATACAGTCGAGGATGCGCTCGAGGTGATGAGGCAGTTTGTTGCCTGTCCGTACGATATATGGCAGGAGATGTTCCCTGGCATCGAGGTTCGGTTTACCGATGTAGGGCATCTTCTGGGCAGTGCTTCCATCTCGCTGCGCATAAAAGAGAACGGCCGAACTGAGACGATTGTTTTCTCCGGCGATATCGGCAACACCGGGATTCCGCTGTTGCGCGATCCCGTTTATTTACATCACGCTGACTATGTGGTGATGGAATCCACCTACGCCGACCGCACGCACGCGCCAAGGCCTGACCCGCTGCCGGTATTGGCGGATGTCATCCAGCGCACGCTCGCCCGAGGCGGAAATGTGATCGTGCCGAGTTTCGCCGTCGGCCGCACGCAAGAGCTTCTTTATTTTCTGCGTCAAATCAAAGAAAACGGCATGGTGACGGGGTGCCCGGATTTCCCGGTCTACGTTGACAGTCCGCTCGCCAACAAGTCCACCACCATTTTCCGCGAGAACTATGCCGAGTGCTATGATGAAGAGGCGCTTGCTATCATCCACCAGGGAGAAAATCCCTTGCACTTTCCCGGCCTGCGCGTCTGTGAGACAAGCCGGGATTCCATGGCGCTCAACACAGATCCGACGCCGAAAGTGATCCTGGCGGCCTCAGGCATGTGTGAAGGCGGGCGCGTTCGCCACCATCTCAAATACAATCTCTGGAGAGAGGAATCCACGATTCTCTTTGTAGGGTACCAGGCGGTGGGAACCTTGGGTAGACTCTTGGTCGACGGCGCTCAGGAAGTGAAACTGTTCGGCGAAAAGGTCGCTGTCAAAGCGCAGATTGCGCAGATGACCGGTCTTTCCGGCCACGCGGATCGGGAAGGCTTGCAGACTTGGATTGACCACATCTCCCCGCACCCCGCCTTTGTCTTTGTAAACCACGGCGAAGACGGCGTAGCCGCCGGCTGGGCGCAGCATCTTCATCAACTGGGCCAGCGCGCCGAGGCGCCCTACAATGGCGCGGTGTACAGGCTGGAAAATGGCGTTGTGCAATGTCTGGAAAAGGGCAACACACAGCGCATCGCAAAGGGCGTCAGGGCGCAGACAAAGAAAACCGATCCCGCGTATGAGCGCCTGCTCAATGCCGGAAAACGGTTGCTCTCGGTTATCGAGCGTTGCCGTGGCGGTGCCAACAAGGACCTCGCCCGGTTTGCCGATCAAATTTTAGCGCTGTGCGATAAATGGGAGCGCTAACCGGAAAATCTCTAAGGCGCTTTTTGCCTCATCCTACGAAAAATCTGGCGGCTGCGCGCACCTACCTTTGTGCGGTGCAGCCCTCAGAGGAAAATCGCTCTAGGAGGTATTGGCTGCCATGTGGCACCCCATCCGGCATTTTAAAACGATTTATCACCATTATGCACTGGTGCGCCAGTCCTGCTTTCGATGCGGGCTGTATTGGCAAGGACTTGTGCATGATCTGAGCAAACTTTCCCCCGTAGAGTTTATCGCCGGCGCCCGCTATTGGCAGGGCGGCCGACGAAGTCCTAACAATGCGCAGCGCGAGGCCGAGGGCTGTAGCCCTGCCTGGCTGCACCATAAGGGGCGTAATAAGCACCACTTTGAATATTGGATTGATTATGACCCCAAACAGGGCGGTACCGTCGCCGGCATGAAAATGCCCAACCGCTATGTGGCGGAGATGTTGTGCGACAGGATCGCCGCCAGCAAAAATTATCTGGGCGACCGGTACACCGACGCCTCGCCCTGGGAATATTACATACAAGGCAAAGACCACTACGTCCTCCACCCCGAAACGCGCGCCGCAATGGAAACCTGTTTACAGATCCTGCGCGATCGGGGCGAGGACGCCTGTTTTGCCTATATCCGCACCGAACTGTTGGGCAAGCGCCGATAAACCCGATAAACGTCCGCGGTTACAGTCCGAAATACCGTGCGGCGTTGTTGTAGCTGATGCCCTCCACGATCTTCTTGAGAGCCTTTTCGTCATTGGGATACTGCCCATTTTCTACCCATTCGCCGATCAGGTTGCACATCAGCCTGCGGAACAGCTCGTGGCGGGTATAGCTCAAAAAGCTGCGGCTGTCCGTCAGCATGCCGATAAAATTGCCCAACAGGCCAAGGCGCGCCAAGGTGCGCATCTGGGTATACATGCCATCGTTGGTATCCAAGAACCACCAGGCACTTCCCAGTTGGATCTTGCCGGGAACCTCATCGTCTTGGAAGGCGCCCAGCAGCGTGCCCAGCATGTCAAAGTCAGAGTTGTTCAGGCTGTACAGGATCACTTTGGGGCACTCGTCCGTCAGCGCGAGATCCGAGAGCAGGTGGCTCAGGCTGGAGCTGCAGTCGGTTACGGCGATCATGTCAAAACCGGTGTCGGGGCCGAGTTTGCTGTACATCTTTTCGTTGACGTTGCGCAGGCAGCTGTAATGAATCTGCATTGCGACGTCGTATTTTTTGTACAGCCTGCCCAGTGCCAGCAGAACATAGGTCGTATAAGTCTCACCCTCTTCGGTGCTGACGGTCTCGCCCGCCATGGCTTTTTTAAACGCCCTTGTCGCGATGTCGGCATCTGGTTTGCGGTAGGGCACATAATCGAGACCGTGGTCGGAAGCTTTGCAGCCCATCGAGACAAAGAATTGGAGCCGCTCGTCCAGGGCCTTGATAACGCAGTCTGCACACTGGAATTCCCGACCGACGACACTTTGCAGCTTCTCGATGTACGCTTTAAAGCCGGGCTTTAAGATGTTCAAGGCCTTGTCCGGGCGGAAGCTGGGCGCTACGGTAAAGGAAATGTCCGGATCTTCCTTGATCTTTTTGTGCCATTCCAGCGTGTCAACGGGATCGTCGGTGGTACCGATAAAAGCGACATTGGACTGCGCGATCAGGCCGCGCACCGTCATATGGGGATCGTTTTGCAGCTTTTCGTTGCACAGGTTCCACACTTCTTCGGCGGTGTCGCCGTTGAGAACCCCATCATAGCCGAAATACTTTTTAAGTTCCAGGTGGCACCAGGTATACATCGGGTTGCCGATGGCCATCTCCAGCGCCTCCGCAAATTTCTGGAAGCGCTCGCGGTCCGGCTTGTCGCCTGTGATGTATTCTTCCGGCACACCGTTTGAGCGCATCACGCGCCACTTGTAGTGGTCGCCGAAATAGTAGTCACTGCCGTCTTCTAGAACCTGGTGCCCGCCCAGCCAGACCTGGGCGATGTTGTCAAACCGGCGGTCCTCATAGATCTCCTGCGGCGGGATATGGCAGTGATAATCCACAATGGGCATTTTTTCCGCGTAGTCGTGATAAAGGTGTACGGCGGTCGGCGAGTTGAGCAAAAAATCTTTGTCCATGAACGCTTTCATTTCGGATCTCCTTTACAGATCAAGATGGTCGGCGGCAGAGAAACATCCCGCGGGCGCCGCCCGCCCGCATCGGAAATACTGCTTGCCGATTATCATTATACAAAAAGCGACCGCCTTCAACAAGGCATATTTTTGGGCGAGGGGAACGAAATATCCCACAAAAAAACAACTTTGTATTTGTCCGTTTTGTACAGTCCTCAGAGCGAACATCGACTTGACGCGGTGCATGCGGGCAACTAAAATAGAGGCAACACAGCGGCTGTCAACGCCGAATCGATCCCGAACATCCAGCCAAAAGGAGGTAATCGGTATGTCTACACTCAGCAAAGGCGTATATACAAAAAATGGGGCGGCATATGAGACGCTCACCCTGACAGACGGGGAATACGCTCTTACCGTCACACCGGAAAAGGGCGGCATGGCCACGTCGTTTACCAAAAATCGTGTTGAGTATCTATGGCTGCGCGACGGCAATTATGAATCGACGGATCGTCCGCGCTGCGGAATTCCCATTTTGTTCCCGAACTGTTCCAAACCGGACGGCGGTGTGCACATTTTTGACGGTGTTGCTTACCCGATAGAGATTCATGGCTTTGCCGATCTGTTGCCCTGGAGGGTATCCCACGCAGGGGATGACGCGATCGAACTGGAGCTCACGGCCAATGGCTTAACGAAGTTTGTCTATCCCTTCGATTTTAAGCTGACAATGCGCTACACGCTTGCCGGTGCCCACGCCGGTCTTACCCTGACGGTCGCCAACACAGGCGCGAAGACGCTGCCTTTCAGCGTCGGCTTCCACCCCTATTTTGCGGTGTCAGCACTGGAAAATGTCGTGTTTGCCATTAAGGCCGCCACCTGCTCGGAAGACGCCAAAGGCCAACAGCCCAATGCGCCCGCCGCGATCACGCTGACCAAAAAACCCGGCAGCGCCGATTCCATTCGTCTGCTCACCGGCGTGGAAAGCCCCATGAAACTGACGGATACTGCCGATGGTCGCACCGTCACGGTGGATTTTGACGAGAACTTCTCAAACGGTGTTCTCTGGCAGCAGGACGCTGAGCACTTTGTTTGCATGGAACCGTGGAACGGTTGGGCCAACAGTGTCAACGAGGCCGGCAAGCACGAAGAACTGGAGCCGGGCGGCCAAAAATCTTTTTGCTGGGGCATTACGATCGGCTAAAGCGCCGGATCGGGTACTGCGCCATATAAGCGCAGCGCAGCCAGGTATACGGCAAAGAGCGGAGCGTCGGCCTGTTGGCCGCGCTCCGCTCTTGCAGCTTTCTCTGTTTGCAGGAAAGCGGTTCATGGGCTTTGGGCCCTCATGCCGCCTTAGGTTTTTTCTTGGCGCTGTTGATAAAGTTCTGGATGCCTTCCCAGACCAGGAAGAGAGCCAGCACGACCATTGCGGCAGCAAACGCGAGCTGGAACCAGTCACCCCATTGCGCGCCGCCGGCGCCGATCAAGCCGATCTTGCTCCATACGGTCATGCAGAGGCTGGTGATCGTGGCCGCCAGCATGAACACCATGGGGATGAAGAACATCTTGTTGTTCTTGCCGGCATTGCCCAGCCAAGCGGCAACGGCCATCAGCGCCAGACCGGCGAGAAGCTGGTTGGCAGCGCCGAACAGGCTCCAGATTTGGCTTAAACTCAAGCCTCCCAAGATACAGCCGATAGTAACCATCAGCAGCGTACCGGTGAGCGGGTAGGCCAGTACTTTGCGGATACCAGTGGCATCTTTATAGCTGGATTCGCCTTCTTTTAAGAACAGTTCGCTGAACATAAAGCGGCTCAAGCGCGTGCCCGTGTCCAGGCTGGTCAGCGCAAATACCGAGACTGCCAGCGTGAGCAGGGCATAGATGGTGTTGTAGGCAGGGGAATCGGCGCCGAACATCGTGGCGATACCGGCCGCAAACGCCGCGGACGGAGAACCGAACCCGCCGCTCGTGTAAGTGCCGTATACCATGCCAACGGCAATCAGCGAGATGACGCCCAGCGCCGACTCAATTAGCATCGAACCGTAACCGATCGCCTTGGCGTTCTTCTCGCTGTCGAGCTGTTTTGACGTGGTCCCCGTGGCGATCAGGCTGTGGAAGCCAGAGCACGCGCCGCAGGCGACGGTGATGAACAATGCCGGGAACAGCGTGCCGATGCTGCTCTTCCAGCCTGTAAAAACCGGCATCTCAAACTTGGCAGTACCGGCGAAGGCCGAGAAGAAAATACCGACAAGGGCCAAACCCATCATGGCATAGAGTAAAAAGCTGGACAAATAGTCGCGCGGCTGGAGCAAAATCCAAACCGGAACCAGCGAAGCGACGGTGATGTACAGTCCGATAAGAATGATCCAGGTGTTACGTGAAAGGGCAAACCCGAAGTTGAGGCCCAAAACCAAGAGCAGCACAATGCCAGCGATACCCAGAATCGTGGCAGGCATGGTTTTGACGCCGAAACGGTTGGTGAGGACACCGTAAATTACGGCCAAAACAATAAAGCCGAGCGATATGATCGCGGTGGTCTCGTTGCCGGTGGGCTGCGTTGTGATCCCAAAGTTTTCCGAAGCAAAGGTGCCGGCTACCACATTCACAAACGAGGCAATGACCAGGATCAGAACCAGCAATGCGAAAATGATGAACAGCTTTTTGGCGCGGGAACCCATCGAATCTTTGATGATTTCCCCCACGCTCTTGCCTTGGTGGCGAATCGAGGCGAACAGGGAACCGAAATCCTGCAGGCCACCGAAGAAGATGCCGCCCACGATACACCACAAGAACACCGGCAGCCACCCGAATACCGATGCCTGGATAGGTCCGTTGATCGGCCCCGCACCGGCGATCGAGGAGAAATGGTGCCCCATCAGTACGGCGGGTTTGGCGGGAACGTAGTCAACACCGTCTTCTAGCTCTACGGCCGGGGTCTTGCGCGTGGGATCAATGCCCCACTGTTTGGCAAGCCAGGAACCGTACCATACATAGCCGATGAGCAACAAAACGATCGCCGCAACAATAATAAGAACTGCTGTCAAAAATACTTCCTCTCCCTTCAGATAGGCAACACCGCGCAAGCGAACGCGACAACGGATTGCGGTTTTTATCAGTGTTCTTAAATGTGCGCAAACCGAAACCTTCGCCGCTTTCCTTTAAAAACAAATTGCTTGTTCTTAAAGATTTGCACACCGCTTTTTGTACCGTGCGCCTTAAGATTATTTATTGCGAAAGAGCCTGCGCAAGTCTTTGCCCCGTCGGTTGCTGGTCAAAGCGCCTGTTGAGGTCTCTTGTGCAATCACCTGATAGTGGCTCCACCCCTGGAAGGTGTGGCGGTAGCTTTGGTAATGTTTGCTGTTTTGGATAAAAGTGCGGGCTCCCGGCTCAATGTGCTCCGCCAAAATTACGAGCGCAACGTCCGTATTGCGGTGGTTTGCGTGCGGGCGCGCTCGCGCGGTACCGCGCGACCAAGCACATTCGTCCAGCCTCCGGGCAAGCTCTTCCGTCAGCGTGTCCGTCAGTGCAAAAAAGACGTACTCGTGACTTTCGGCCTCGCCTAGTCGCGCACTCCTGACAAGAAAATATTGTTCATCGTGTGAGTGAAATGCCGCTTCCGCTGCAAACGGCGGCTCCACACCCAGGATCTTGACGTCATAATATCGTCGATAGGACCTAAGCAGAAGATCTAACGCATCGGCCGGGGACACAAACGCTGCGCTCCTTCCCGGGACTTTTGTCCGAGATTTAATAGTAGCACCCGTTGCCTGGCTTTGCAAGTACTTTTTTGCTTTAAATGAAAAAAGCGCTCCGGTGTGTGGGGGGCAGGTGCGTGGTTCCGCCGCCCGGAAAGTCTCATCGCCGCTCTTTGCGATGCGCCGGGTGTGATCGGTAAACCGCGCACCCGCATATTTTTTCCTTGACGAACCCGCCGCAATTGTGGTAAGATAGCGTTACCTCTTCCGCAGGCTTATTTTTTTGTGGCCTTTTTTAAAGGCCGCGGCTGGGCGGAGGGCCGCCTTTGCGCGGCCGTAGCAAGAGGGAGGTTTTGAAGGAAAACCGTTTTCGATGGAGGTGCCTGACCATGACCGTGAAGATAACTCTTGCCTGCACCGAGTGCAAGCAGCGCAATTACAACAAAGAAAAGAACAAGAAGAACAACCCCGACCGGTTGGAAGTACGCAAGTACTGTCCGTTTTGCAAAAAGCACACGATCCACCGCGAGACGAAGTGAGTGAGGTGGAAGACGATGGCTGACAAAAAAAAGGCAAAGCCCGCCGAGGTTGCTAGACCAGCCGAGGAAAGCAAACCCACTGAAAGTGCGAAGCCTGCCGAGAAGGCGAAGGCTGACGCGAAAGCGAAACCCGCCCCCAAGAAAAAAGGCGGTTTTTTCGCCGCGATCAAGAGATTTTTTGACCGCATTGTAAAGTACCTTAGGGACACCCGCGCCGAGCTGAAAAAGGTTGTGTGGCCGACTCGCAAAGAGACCATCAACAATACCGCCGTGGTGCTGGTAGTTGTGGCGATTTCTGCTGTGTTTATGCTGATTCTGGACCTGGGCTTCGGCGGTATCATCAACCTGCTGATCGGCGCTTAGCCCTGAGCGGAGGCACATACATGGAAGGACAGGCAAGCTGGTATGTGGTGCATACCTATTCCGGCTATGAGAACAAAGTCGCGCAGGATCTGATGACCAAGGTAGAAAACCAGCATCTAGAGGAGCAGATCCTGGACTGTAAGGTGCCCGCCGAGACCGTGATGGAAGAGCAGCTGGACAGGCGCGGCAACCACATCGGCGAAAAGGAGACGCAGCACAAGCTGTACCCCGGGTATGTCTTTGTCAAAATGGTGATGAATGACAATTCCTGGTATATCGTGCGCAACACCCGCGGCTGCACGGGATTTGTCGGTGCCGCCCTGAAGCCGGAAGCGCTGAGCGATGAAGAAGTCGCCAAGATGGGCCTTGAGAACGAAAGCGCCGAGACGGGAAGTGCTCTGCCCCGTGTGGATTATAAAGTGGGCGATATGGTTGAGATCGTGAGTGGGCCGATGGAAGGATCCGCCGGTACGGTGGATTCCATCGATCTGGCGCATCGCAAGGTGGTCATCAAAATCACGATGTTCGGCCGGGAGATGCCCGCCGAACTGGCTTTGCACGAGGTGCGCGCTTTTTAAGCGCGGTGCTGCTTTGGCCCGCACTCGCGAGCGCGCAGCGGCACACGGAGCACACCTGTTAGAGGTATAAACCGCTATGCGGTTTAACGGGGTGGCCAGAAGGCTGCCCGTGGGAGGTTCGCCTTAAAGCGAACCGCAACGAACCACAAATATAGGAGGATTACGCCATGGCACAAAAGATTACCGGTTATATTAAACTGCAAATTCCTGCCGGCAAGGCGACGCCGGCGCCGCCTGTAGGTCCCGCGTTGGGCCAAAAGGGTGTGAACATCGTCGCCTTCACCAAAGAGTTTAACGAGCGCACCAAAAATCAGATCGGCATGATCATCCCGGTTGTGATCACAGTGTACGCCGACCGCTCTTTCAGCTTTATCACCAAAACGCCGCCTGCCGCCGTTCTGATCAAAAAAGCCGCCGGTCTTGATAAGGCTTCCGGCGTGCCCAATAAGCAGAAGGTGGGTACTATCACGCTGGCGCAGGCGGAGGAGATCGCCAAGACCAAAATGCCCGACTTAAATGCTGCGGATCTCGAAAGTGCGATCCGCATGATCAAAGGCACCGCCCGCAGCATGGGTGTCACTGTAGAAGGGTAAGGAGGGCGTTGTGTCATGAAACACGGCAAGAAATATGTAGAAGCCGCCAAACTGATTGAGCGCGGCAAGGTATACGATCCGACGGAGGGGCTTGATCTTTGCTGCCGGACCTCCATTACCAAGTTTGATGCGACCGTGGAGCTGCACGTCCGCCTGGGCGTTGACAGTCGCCATGCCGACCAGCAAGTGCGCGGCGCTGTTGTGCTGCCCAACGGAACCGGCAAGACGGTGCGTGTTATCGCCATCGCGAAGGGTCCCGCAGCGGAGGCCGCAAGGGCGGCGGGAGCCATGGAGGTCGGCGACGACGATCTGATCGCCAAGATTCAAGGCGGCTTTTTGGACTTTGACGTGCTCGTCACCAGCCCGGATATGATGGGCAAGGTCGGGCGTCTGGGTCGGCTTTTGGGCCCGCGCGGCCTGATGCCCAACCCCAAGGCCGGTACCGTCACGCCCGATGTCGGCAGAGCCGTAACCGAGGCCAAGGCCGGCAAGATCGAGTATCGCTTGGATAAGCAGAATATCATCCACGTTCCTGTCGGGAAGGCGTCCTTCGGGGCAGAAAAGCTGATGGCCAATGTGGATACTGTACTGGATGCCATCGCCAAGGCAAAGCCGGCCGCAGCCAAAGGCACATATTTCCGCAGCGCGACCGTTGCGACCACGATGGGCCCCGGCGTTCGCATCTCAACCGCCAAATACGGCGTATGAGTGCAGGATAGTGGGGCGTTTGGCGCCCTGGCACAGGTGTCGCGCCACGGACCGCCCTTGACAAACCCGCCTTTGTGCGGTATCGTTACGGATCTGTTTTTAAGACAGCAGGTGCATGAAATTTGCGCAAAGGGCTGCCCGCCCGCCTGCCGAGAAACGCACTGTCAGGCTTTATGGCCATTTGCAGGTCGCTTTCCCGGTAAATCTTCGGGCAGCGGCCTTTTATTTGCCCCTTTGCCTGCCTTCTGTACAAAGGGGGCTCCATTCTCAACCGAAACGAGGTGAATGATAAATGCCAAGTGAAAAAATCCTGGAAACCAAAAAAGCTTTCGTGGCGGATCTTTCCGCAAAACTGCAGGGCGCTCTGGCCGGTGTTGTTGTCTCTTACAGCGGGATCAACGTCGAGAATGACACCAAGCTCCGGAGAGAATTGCGCGACGCCGGTGTTGAGTATTTGGTCGTCAAAAACACGATGTTGCGCCTGGCCGTAAAAGGAACCGCGCTGGAAGGCCTGTCGGATCTCTTTAAAGGCGATACTGCCATTGCCTATTCGGTAGACGATCCCTCTGCGGCAGCCAGAATCCTATGCAAATATGCGAACGCGGACCGCACCAAGCGGTTTGCCGTGAAGGGCGGTTTCTGCGACGGGGAGCTGCTGGACGCCGACGGCGTCAAGAGCCTGTCTACCATGCCCAACCGTGCGGGTCTGCTATCCATGCTGGCCGGTTCTCTCAACGGCATCATTGGCGGGCTGGCTGTCAGCCTCAACGAGCTTGTAGAGAAACGCGAGCAGGAGGCTGCTTGACAAAGTCCGTGTGGCCAAAGGCTTATCATTACAGCCATGCAACATGCCGCTTACTTGCGCAACATAAAGCGCTCATGTTGGTATACTTGCATGGAACATTGTGCCGCGTTGCCTTCGCGGTATCACTGGCGAGCCGAACTGCGCCACACAGCGGATCCGAACAAAATCATGCATTTCGATAGAAAAACCAAGGAAAGGAAGGAACCTTTATTATGGCTTCTGAAAAAATCAACGCTATCATCGAGAGCGTAAAGTCGATGACCGTTTTGGAGTTGAAAGAGCTCGTTGATACCATCTGCGAGGAATTCGGTGTTTCCGCCGTTGCCGCCGCTGCCGGTCCCGCCGTTGCGGTAGAGGCAGCGCCCGCCGAAGAGGAAAAGACGGAATTTGACGTCATCATGAAGGAATTCGGCGCCCAGAAGATGCAGGTCATCAAGCTGGTCAAAGAGATCACCGGTGTCTCTTTGATGGATGCGAAGAAACTGGTTGAGACTCCTGACGCCAAGATCAAAGAGGGCGTTTCCAAGGCGGAGGCCGAGGAGATCCAGAAGAAGTTAGAAGACGTCGGCGCCAAGATCGAGCTCAAGTAAGCAGAAATTTTCGAATTGCGCCGCAAAAGGGTAGGTGTGCATAGGCGCCGCAGGGCGTTGGCTGTACTTTGTGCGGTGTAGTCTCAGACTCCCTTTTGGGTTTCTGCGCTTCTATCGCGTTGTGCCTAACAGTCCAGGAGGCGGCCCCACCGGGGGCCGCCTCCTGGACTGCTGAAATGGTGGTTGTGAATTCCATTACCTTTTTTGACTGGGACAAGGCTCAATCCTCGGTGCTGTACTTCTGGGTTGCGACAGCGGGTCTGCCTGTCTTTTGCACAAGATCCTCATGGTCAAAGTTTTCGTACACATAATCCAGCACCGAGGTACGGCGCACGATGCCGATAAAGACGTTCCGGTCGTCCACCACAGGCACAAAGTTTTGGTCCAGCACGCCGCGCATCAGTGCGTCCATGCCGGTCGTCACAGCAACCGCCTTGTAATCCTTGCGGCGCGCCAGGATGGAGATGGGTACATCCTCAAAACTCGTAATGCCTTTTGCGTACAAGTTCTTGATGCCCCACAAAAGGTCGCCCTCGCTGATGGTGCCGACATAGGTGCCATTGCGGCGCAGAATGGGGATGGTCGCGTAGCGCCGGTTGGCCCAGCGCTCCAGCGCTTGTCGCAGCGTATAATCCTCGTAGATGAACAAGACATCTTGCTTTGGCGTTAGGAAAAATAACAAGTTCATGTCCAAAACCTCGCGTTGAATTGTACAGATTGCCTAAAAACAGTATAGCGCAACCTTCCTGCGAGTGTGTGAATGGTTTGTGAATTTTACCTCTGACACCAAAAGGAATCTCGAAAGCAGCACCGAAATCGCCAATGGCTGCGCGTCCGCTTTGTCTATGCATCGCGTTTTGCCCTTTGGCTTTGTGTTCCCCAAAAAAGCGAGTTACGGCGCACACAGAGGTTGTGTAACCTGTTGCAAAGAGCGGAAAAAGTTCCTTTAAAAATGCTCAACTTGTAATTACAATTTACCCGAAAAAGACTCTGGTCAAATCCCGGAAAATGTTGTATACTATGCGCAGAAAACATCGAAAAATCGGCATGGCGCGACAGTATCCAATAACCGGACAGCGGGGTGAAGACATATGATTACCAAAGTGAATCCCTACGGTCACATTTCATTGACGAACGATTACCTCACACAGTTGGCTGCACGCGCGGCGGAGCATTGCTACGGCATAGCCGCCATGGGCCAGAATCCCCCGGTTCGCACAGTGCAGACGGCGCTGCGCCACGGTCGCCTGCCGGAAAAAGGGGTAACGGTGCAAGAAGAGGACGGCAAGCTGCACATCACTCTGCACATCCTAGTGGGATACGGGCTCAACATCAAAAGCATTACCCAGAGCATCACGCACCGTATGCGCGACGAGATGGAACAGGTTACCGGCTTAAAGGTGGATCGCGTCGACGTCTATGTAGACGGTATTCTATCGCTGTAACGCGTAAATTCTACTGACAATGAGGTAAACAGATATTATGATCACAGGCCAAGTTCTGCGCGACGCCATTCTCTCCGGCTCCAACAACATCGCCAATCATCGCGTACAGGTGGACGAGCTGAATGTCTTTCCGGTGCCGGACGGCGATACCGGGACCAACATGAGTATGACGCTGAACGCCGCGGCGGCGGAACTCAAAAATCTGCCCGACAGCTGTACGGTGGAGCAAGCCAGCAAGGTAGCCGCCGGCGCCATGCTGCGCGGTGCGCGCGGCAACAGCGGCGTAATCACGAGTCTATTGTTTCGCGGCTTTTCCCGGGAACTGGCAGGCAAGCAGACCGCTGAAGCGGCGGACCTGGCAAAAGCGCTCAAAGTAGGGGTTGACGCTGCCTACAAGGCCGTTATGAAACCGACCGAGGGCACAATTTTAACCGTCACACGCCTTGCCGCGGAGGCGGCGGTCAAAAGCGGCTCCGATGACGTTTGTGTCATGTGGGCCGAAATGATGCAGGCCGGCGCCGCCGCGCTGCAGAACACCCCGAATCTTTTGCCCGTTCTCAAAAAGGCCGGCGTCGTGGACGCCGGTGGACAGGGGATCTTATACGTTTTTGCGGGCATGCGCAGCGTGTTTGAGGGCAAGGGAATCCTGCCCGCCGCGAACGAAGCGGTCGGCTCGCAAAAGATCCCGAGCGATGCCGCAGGCAAGGGCGTTTTCACCGAAGATTTGATGAAGGTCGAGGACATAAAGTATGGCTATCACACGCAGTTTTTGGTGCACAAAGAGGGTGTGCAGAGCATTGCGAAACTCCGCGCCTTCCTTGAATCCAACGGTGATTCCGTTGTGGTAATTGAGGATGACGAAGTCGCCAACTGCCATGTTCATACCGAGGATCCAGGTAAGATTCTCTCAGAGGCTATCCGGTACGGCTACCTGACGGACTTTGATATCGAGAATATGCACGAGCAGTTCTTAACGCGGCAGAAGCAGGCCAAGGGCCTTGAAAAGCAGGCTCGTGCGGAACAGCAGGCTGGTTCCGAGGCATTTACCTACGCCGCTGTCGACCCGGAGCGGGACTATGGATTTGTGGCGGTGGCGGTCGGCGACGGCGTAAAGAATGTGTTTTTGGATCTGGGCGTCGATGCGGTGGTGTCCGGCGGACAGACGATGAATCCCTCCACACAGGATATTCTCGCCGCGGTGCAGAGCGTTCCCGCCAAGACGGTGATGGTGCTGCCCAACAACAAAAACATCATCATGGCGGCGGAACAGGCGCAAAAGTTGGCGGATCGCACGGTGGTTGTACTGCCCACCACCTCGGTACCCCAGGGCATGACGGCCATGCTCAATTTTAATCCGGAATCCAAACAGGAAGAGAATATCGTTACTATGATGGCCGCCGCCGAAAAGGTAGGAACCGGCCTTGTCACCTATGCCGCGCGCGACAGCGAATTTGACGGAAAATGTATCAAGCAGGGCGAGATCATGGCGCTGGAAAACGGCAGGATTGCGGCGATCGGATCGGACATCACCAAGCTTACCTACCGCTTAGCGCGCAGCATGAAAAAGAAGGACACCCAGTTTATCACGGTGATTTCTGGCTGTGACGTCACGGAAGAAGAGGCAGAGCGCACCGCGCAGCTGGTGCAAAACAAGTGCGGCAGCGGGATTGAGGTCAGCCACATCCGGGGTGGGCAGCCGGTCTATTATTACATGATCAGCGTGGAGTAAGCGTGTTCACCGCTCATTCCACTTGCCGGTTTTGGTGTGTGAGTTTTTCCTCGTTTTGCACCATGCTGTTTATAAAGAATGTTACTTAGCGCGCCCCACCCAATAAGGAAGAGGAACGGAATGCCGGCATTAACCGACCCCATTCGCTATGTCAAGGGCGTGGGACCTGCTTACGCCCAGAAATTTTCAAAACTGGGCATTTTTACGGTGCAGGATCTTTTGCAGCATTATCCGCGCCGCTATATTGATTATACGCACCCTGTTGCGCTCCTTGCCGCTCCTTTTGATGAGGACTGCTGTGTAAAAGCGAGGCTTGTGCGCAAAATGCCGGCGCGACGGATTTCGGGAGGCCGGGAGCTGGTGCAGGCCGAAGCTGCGGACGACACGGGCGTGGTGCAGCTCTCCTGGTTTAATACGCGCTACGCAGCGGACGCCCTGCGGGTGGGGCAGATTTACTATTTTGCGGGCCGCGTCGGAGGCAGCCTGACACGACGCGAGATGATACACCCCACGGTGCAAACCGAGGCGCAGGTTACAAAAACACCGCTGATAGCCATCTATCCCAGCACCGAGGGCCTTACCTCTTCGCGCATAGCGCGGTGTGTGGCGAGTGTTCTTGACTGTACGAGGGAACTGCCGGATCCACTGCCGCCCAGGCTGCTTCAAACGTACGGTTTACCCGATAAGGGAACGGCAGTACGCGACATTCACTTGCCGCAAAATGCACAGAATGCCGCTGCTGCGCGCCGACGACTGATCTTTGAGGAGCTGTTTATCTTTCAGCTGGGCCTTTTGCTGTTGCGCAGACGTGACCGCGGCTTGACGAGCGCGCCGATGCGGCCGTACGATCTGGATGTGTTCTGGCGCAGCCTGCCTTACCGCCCGACTGCCGCGCAGCTTCGCTGTGCGGAGCAAATCGCGCAGGACATGTGTGCCGCTGCGCCGATGAACCGGTTGCTGCAGGGCGATGTAGGCAGCGGCAAAACGCTGGTGGCGGCCGCCGCCGTTTGGTTGTGTGCGCGCAACGGTTGGCAGAGCGCCATGCTCGTGCCGACCGAGATTTTGGCGCGCCAGCAGGCCAGGGTATTGGCGAACCTTTTGGAGCCGTTTGGCGTCAGCGTTGCATTGCTGGTGGGCAGTATGACTGCCAAGGAAAAAACTGCTGCACGGGCCGCCATCGCGGAAGGAAGGGCGGGGTTGGTTGTTGGCACGCACGCCGTTTTGACGGCGAGCGTGACGTTTCGGAATTTGGGGCTTGCCATCGTGGACGAGCAGCACCGCTTCGGTGTTCGGCAGCGCGGAATACTGGCGGGCAAGGCGACCAGCCCGCATCTGCTAGTCATGAGTGCAACGCCCATCCCGCGCACGCTGGGCCTTTTGCTCTACGGGGATCTGGACATCTCTGTCCTGGACGAGCTGCCTCCCGGCCGCAAACCGATCAGAACGTGGTTTATCACTGGCGCCAAGCGCGAGGATATGTACGGCTATCTGTACAAGCAAATCAAAGCGGGCCGTCAAGTGTATATCGTCTGCCCTGCCATTGAGGATAGCGACCCGACATATGGTTTGCAAGCGGTGAAAACATATTATCGAGATACCGCCTGCAGATTGTTGCCGGGCTGCAGGGTAGCACTTTTGCACGGCAAGCTCAAGGCGCGGGAAAAAGACGCGGTGATGGCGCAGTTTCAGGCGGGGCAGGTGGATGCCCTGGTTACAACGACCGTGATCGAAGTAGGCGTAGATGTGCCCAACGCCACCGTGATGGTGGTAGAAAACGCCGAGCGATTCGGTCTTTCCGCCCTGCATCAGCTGCGTGGCCGCGTTGGCAGAGGAGCACAAGACAGTTGCTGCATCCTGATTTCTGACAACAAAAGTGCTGCGGTGCGCAGCCGCTTGCACTTTTTGAGCCGCACACCAGACGGCTTTGCCGTAGCCCAGTATGATCTGGAAACGCGCGGCCCGGGGGATTTTTTCGGTGAGGCGCAGCATGGACTGCCCAGGCTCAGACTGGCCGATCTTGTCAAAGATACCGCTGCGCTCCAAACTGCGCAGCGGGAGGCAAAAGCGCTGCTAAAGCAGGATCCAGATCTAAAAGACGACCAGAATAAAGCGTTAACGGCGGCGGTGGAGCATCTGTTTTCTTTGCCCGGCGCGAGCAATTAGGGATTGCCCCAAACAACACTGATTTTTTGGTGTGATACCGTGCGGCTTTTGAGCAAATCAAGCAAAACAAGTCAATCAGAGAAGGGAAGAGGTCAAGTGCGAAACCGACTGGTGGCTGTTGCGGCAGCCCTATGTCTACTTGTGTGCGCGCTACCTGCCATGCCTGCGCAGGCGAGTGCACCGGATGAGGCGACAGTCACGCAGCGTCTGCTCTCAATGCAGTATGTGGATGGCTACAAAGAGGGCACACTTTGGGATAATTCCAACCATTCGTACAACTGGTACAATGTTTTGGACAATTACTCTACCTACACGGCGTATGGCTGCATGGCGTTTGCCTTGGCGATGAGCGACGCCGCCTTCGGTTCTTCGCTGCACGCGCGAACCGTTTCCCCTGTGTCCTACGCCTCGGTGCGCGCCGGCGATATTTTGCGCATTGACGGGGATACACACTCTGTCATCGTTTTGCAAAAAACGGCGGACGGCGTACAGATTGCCGAGGGCAATATGAGCATCAACGGCGGCGCGGGTCAGGTACACTGGGGCAGGATCCTCTCCAGTTCGCAGGTTGCCAGTGCGAACTACATGATTACGCGCTATCCCGCCGGATCGGCTTCTTCTTTCACGCAGGCACAACCGGAGCCCACCCCCGAGCAACCTCAACCGCAGGCGCAGGTTGGGAGCGACCCCGCCAAAGGCGCGGACGTGCAAAGTGACGAAACAGTCGAGGAGCCCGCCGCGGCAGCAGACGTGCCCGCGGCTGATCCCGCGGACGTACCAGATTCCAGTAAACAAGCGGCGCCTGATTCCTTGGACCCAGGAGCGCAAAGCGGCGCTACGCCAGAGCCGTCCGCGTCGCCTTCCCCGAAGCCCACCCGTTCCCCAACTCCTACCCCGACAAAAAAGCCAACGCCGAAGCCAACCGCGGTGCAGCAGGCGACGAAAAGCGACAGTACACCGACCCCCGATGGCGTTGCGCAAAAGACCCGCTCCGAACCGGGCACTTCTCAAACCGGCCCAGATCGGTACACCTCGGCACAGCTGCTGGTGCTTTTGTTTGTGTGCGCAGTCGGCTGCGCGTGCAGCGTACTCACACAAGTCTTTAAAAGACGCTGACGTGGCCTAACGGCGTAGCCGATTTGCATCCGTGTCGCAAACCACAAACTAACAAAACCCGCACCGCAAAATCGTGCAAAAATTTGATAAAATAAAAAAGCACGGCATCGCATTTTACGAAAAACCGTGCTTTCTATGCGGATAAGAGGACTTGAACCTCCATGGTATTGCTACCACTAGAACCTGAATCTAGCGCGTCTGCCAATTCCGCCATATCCGCTCATCAGGCTGCGCAAGGATTGTGCTTTATTATACGCCCGGCAAAGCCGCTTTGTCAACTGCTTTTTCATGCGGGGATATAAGGGCCGGTACACAAGAGAGGCGCAAAACAGCGCCTTCTTATGAAGAAATTTTTGATGCGCAACGATTGGTCCGCGACTGCGTGGTATCATCAATCCTTATTCGGGATGGTAGGCATGCCGGGCAAAAAAAGCCGTATGTGCACACATTTTTACGGTCAACCGTCATGAGATAGATCGCAATTTCATGGGTCTTTATCGCGGGGGTCACGCGGATCGGGGGGCAAAACGTTACTTGAGATGAAGGTTGTGCAAATTTACACAGACGGTGCCTGCAGCGGAAATCCCGGGCCCGGCGGCTGGGGCGCGATTTTGCGCTATGTAAAGCCGGATGGAAGCATTCTGGAAAAGGAGCTCAGCGGTGGAGCAGCTTTGACCACCAACAACCGCATGGAGCTCACAGCTGTTGTGCAGGCTTTGCACAAGCTCAAGGAGCCTTGCGAAGTCGATCTTTTCTGCGACAGCCAATATCTTGTCAACGGCCTTGAGAAGGGTTGGGCGCGCCGCTGGAGCCAAAACGGCTGGAAAAAGGCCGATAAATCCCCCGTTTTGAATCCGGATCTGTGGGAAGCGCTCCTAAAGGAATGTGACCGGCACAAAATGCGCTGTCACTGGATCAGAGGTCATGCGGGCCATCCATTAAACGAGCGGTGTGACCGCATGGCGGTGGCACAGAGCATAGCCCACGGCGGCAGACAGTAATACCCGCCCGATTCCCTTATTTTTCGTCCAGGTGGCCTTTGTAAAACGGGGTAAAATCAAAGGTCGCGAAATAATCGGCCGGTGTTTCTGCGCGGCGTATGCATACTGCGGTGCCGTCCGTCTTTAAGAGAATTTCCGCACTGCGCAGTTTCCCGTTATAGTTGTATCCCATCGAAAATCCATGCGCGCCGGTATCGTGAATGACCAGAATATCCCCCCGGTCGACTTTGGGCAACATGCGGTCGATGGCAAACTTGTCGTTATTCTCGCACAATCCGCCCGTGATATCGTATTTGTACAGGCAAGGCTCGTTTTCCTTGCCCAGTACGGTGATGTGGTGGTAGGCGCCGTACATCGCCGGCCGCATCAAATTGGCAGCGCATGCATCCAGCCCGATATATTCTTTGTAAATATGCTTTTCGTGAATGGCCGTAGTGACCAGGCATCCGTGTTCGGCCAGCATAAAACGGCCCAGCTCCGTAAAAATTGAGACATCCTGCATCCCGGCGGGTACCAGGATCTCTTCAAATGCCTTCTGCACGCCTTCGCCGATCGCCAGGATATCGTTTGTTTGCTCCTCCGGGCGGTAGGCGATGCCGACGCCTCCGGACAAATTAATAAATTTTATTTCGGCACCGGTTCGCAGATGCAGACGGACCGCCAGCTCAAATAACATCGCGGCGAGCGTGGGATAATAGGCGTCCGTCACGGTGTTGCTTGCCAAAAAAGCGTGGATACCGAACTGCTTTACACCATATGCCATTAGCTTGGTAAAAGCCTGCGCCATTTGATCCTCGCTCATGCCGTACTTCGCTTCGCCGGGGTTGTCCATGATGCCGTTGCCCAGGTCGAAGACGCCGCCCGGATTGTAGCGGCAAAAAACGGTTTGTGGGATCCCTGCCGTGTCTTTTAAGAAATCGACGTGGGTCAGGTCGTCCAGATTGATATAGGCACCCAGTTCCCCTGCTTTTTGCATATCCTTCACAGGCGTATCGTTGGAAGAGAACATGATTTCGGTTCCGGTAAAGCCGCATGCCTCGCTCAACAGCAGTTCTGTGTAACTCGAGCAGTCTACGCCGCACCCCTCTTCCTGCAAAATTTTCAGGATATACGGGTTGGGCGTCGCCTTGACGGCAAAATACTCTTTGAATCCGCGGTTCCAGGCAAAAGCGCGGTTGACGAGTCGCGCCTTTTCGCGGATTCCAGCCTCGTTGTAAAGATGAAACGGTGTTGGGAACCGCTCTCGCAGTGCCTTTGCCTGATCAAGCGTGATAAACGGTTTTTTGTTAGTCTCCTTCATGGCGGTCGCATCCCTCTTTCGTGGTTTATCGTTTCATTTTTCCGCTTCGCGCTTCAGGATCGGTCTCGCTTCTGCCGCGAGATACAAACTGCCGCACACGCATACCCCGGCAAGGTTCTCCCGGTCGGCTTTGCGCACAGCTTTGCGGATCGCGGCCCCGAGATGGGGGCAACTCTCTGCCCCCTCCTCGATTTCCGTCCGCGCGATTTTTTGCAGTGCCTCCGCCTGCATGGCGCGCGGGCTGTTCGGCGTGACTGTATAAAGTTTTACAAAGCAGGGAGCCAGGCTGTCGAGCATCTCCCGAATGTTTTTATCGGCCAGAACCCCCATTACACCCACAACGCGGCCAGCGTACCCAGCGTCTGTCAACGTCTTTGCCAAAGCGGCGGCGCCGTCCGGATTGTGGCAGCCGTCCAGCAGCAGAAGCGGGTGACGGCGCAGGATTTCGATGCGCGCGGGCTGAAAGGCCGATTCCAGTCCCTGAAGGATCGCTTCGTCGGGGATCTGGTAACCGTATCGGTGACACAGGGTCAAGGCGATCTCGATAGCCATCGCCATGTGGTTTGCCTGATGCGCGCCAGGCAAACGCAGCTGTGCCTCGTATCCGCCGTAATCGATGCGGTTTTGAAATCCGCCGTGCGAACCTACGCTGCGTATTTTGATATCTTCCGTTTCCGGTATGTTCAGGCTGGTGTGCGCCTCGGCGGCCGCCGTGAACAGCGGGCCCATAGCCTGCTGTGGCTGCTCCGGGTAGCAGACGACGGAACACCCCTCCGTGATGATACCCGCCTTCTCGGCCGCGATCTCTTGCAAGGTATCGCCCAGGAGCTCAGTATGATCAAAACCGATCTTCGTAATGGCTGCCACCAGTTTGTTTTCGGGCGGGAGGGTGTTTGTCGCGTCGGTTCGGCCGCCCAAACCGGTTTCTAATACTACAAAATCGCATTTTTCCCTTGCAAACCACAAGAAGGCAACCGCTGTTACCGCTTCAAACTGCACAGGCGGCGTGCCGCCCGAGCGGCGGATCGCCTCGATGGCGTCAAGAACCTGCAAAGTCAGCGCCGCGAAGGTGCGCGCAGGGATCCACGCGCCGTTGATCTGCATGCGCTCGCGGAAATGCAGCACATATGGGCTGATGGTCAGCCCCGTCTTGTAGCCCGCTGCGGTTAGGATGGCGGCTGTCATTGCCGCCAGACTCCCTTTTCCGTTGGTTCCGGCGATGTGTATTCCTTTAAGTTGCTTTTGCGGATCACCGAGACGGGTTAACAGGGTGTACATTCTTTCCCGCGTCGCCTGTCCGGGACCACCGCGCGGCAGCGCCTGCAATGCGTCGATGGCTTGCTGTTGCGTCATAACGGTCATCCTCAGTTCAGATCTTAGCCGGTTGGTACCGGCGAATCCTTCAAAATGTCGCCTGCCGCATCCCGATGAATTCCTTCTGGCTGCGGCTCTTTTTTGCCGGTGGTCTGCGGCCCACGTTGCTCACTTTTTCGGTATTGCGAAGGTCTCGCTGCTTTATGTGCGAAGGCTTTCGCTTCCTCGCTTTTTCCAATACACAGGGGAAACACTGCCCACAAGTAGCAAAAGGCAAAGTACCGAAAGTGCGCCTGTTACAACGCCAGCGGTATCGATCCACACATCGATTACCGACGGCGCGCGACCGTCGCTTAGGTACTGCAGTGTCTCGTCACAAAGGGCTGTCGTCATCCCGCCCAGCATCGGCAGGCTTAGATAGCGTATCGCGTGCGGTGTGTAGGAGCGCAGGCAAAAAAGGAGCAGGCCACCCAGTATCGCAAACTCTGTAAAATGGGCCAACTTTCGCACAAAATGCTGTGTCACGGGCGGAAAGTGCAAGAAGCCCAATATGCGATTGATCAGTTCCATCGCGGCAAAACTGCGTTCTGTCGATTCGCTGCCGTTCTGAAGGGAATTGAAAAAAATAAATACAATCCAGGCAATCATGGCCGCCGTAAGAAGGACACGGTACGCGATCGGCCAGGGGGATAACGGCTTCTGTTTTGGCATATTACTTTTTTCAACTCCCGGAATCGACTTTAACAGTTTGTCAATCGGCTTCTCATCGAAATACGCTGTGCGCAGGCTCCGCATACAACCGCTATGCGCGCCTCTTGTTGCCCCTACATACGAAACCAAAATCTCGAATTATGCACCCGCATCAGCCAAAGCGGCCAAGGAAGTTTCTAGGTTGTGCTTTTTCTCCTCGGCGGCGGTGCGTTTCGCGCGTGTCTGCTCCACAAGTGCGGCGGGAGCTTTCTCGATGAACCGGGCGTTTGCCAACTGATCGGTGAACATAGCCAGCTCTTTTTCTGTCTTGTCCAATTCTTTGTGCAGCCGTGCGAGCTCCTTATCCCGATCGATGAGTTCCTTGAGCGGGATAAAACCGCGTGCGTCCGGCGTGTTGACAATGACCATACCCTGTGTGGTGCCGGTATACTTCTCTGTCAGTTCGATGTCTGTGGCAAATGCGAAGCGTGCCAAATACGCGCCGCCGCTGCGAAAGGCCTGTGTATGGGCAGTCTCGATCACCATATGTGTGCGTTTGGCAGGGTGGACGTTCATCTCGCTGCGCATAGCGCGCACAGCTTTGATGTAATCCATCAACTTTTCAAAATCGGCACAGTCCTGTTCCCAAACGGGCAGCGTCTCACGTCCCTCGCCGGGGCCCGGCCAAGCTGTTTCCATGATGCTCTCGCCGCTGCCCGGCAAGGAGAGGTAGATTTCTTCCGTGATGAAGGGCATAAACGGGTGCAGCAGTTTGAGCGCTTTATCCAAAACCCAGACCAGCACCTTGCGCGCCGTGTCCGCCTGCTTTGCATCCTGCGATGCGAGGCGCGCTTTGCAAATTTCGATATACCAGTCGCAATAGGTCTCCCAGATGAACGTTTCAACTTTTTCCGCCGCCAAGCCCAGCTCGTATTTTTCAAGGTTTGCCGTTGCCAGCTCCGCGACCTTTGATAACTCCGACAAAACCCATTTGTCGCTCACATCGAGATCTTCATCGCCCGGCATACCCGGTACAAAATCCTCCGGCAGATTCATCTGCACAAAGCGGCTCGCATTCCAAAGTTTGTTGGCAAAGTTGCGGCAGGCGATCAGCCGTTCCTCACTGTAGCGAATATCGTTGCCGGCGGTAGAGCCGATCAGCAGCATCATGCGCAGCGCGTCGGCACCGTATTTCTCTATTACCTCCAGTGGGTTGACACCGTTGCCCAGTGATTTTGACATCTTGCGCCCCTGGCTGTCGCGCACAAGGCCGTGGATGAGTACGGTGTGGAAGGGAATGTCCCCGGTATAAGCAAGAGCGGAGAAAATCATGCGCGATACCCAAAAACCGATGATATCATACCCCGTAACCAAAACATCCGTGGGGTAAAAATAGTCATAATCCTCCGTCTTCTCCGGCCATCCCAGCGTGGAAAACGGCCAGAGCGCACTGGAAAACCAGGTATCCAGCGTATCGGGATCGCGCGTCAAATGCACACTTGCGCACCGGGGGCATTTCTCCGGCGTGGATTTCTCCACGATCACCGCGCCGCAGTCATCGCAATACCAGGCGGGTATCTGATGGCCCCACCACAACTGGCGGCTGATGCACCAGTCGCGCGTATTCTTCATCCAGTTCATGTAAGTTCTTGTAAATCTTTCTGGAACAAACCGGATTCTGCCCTCTTCCACAGCACGGATGGCGGGCTGCGCCAGTGGCGCCATCTTAACAAACCATTGTTTGGAGATCATTGGTTCGATCACGCTGTGGCAGCGGTAGCACGTTCCAACGTCATGGCGAATGTTCTCGGTCTCTTTTAGGGCGCCGATACTTTCTAGGTCTTTTAAGATCGCTGCGCGTGCTTGCAACGTCGTCATGCCGGCATAAGGGCCGCAGTCCAGCACATCTGGCTCCCCTTCCGCGGCGCGGCCGGAGGCGCGCTGCGCATCGGCTTCGGCTTTGTCAACGGCGCCTGTCATGTGGCCGTCATAGGTGAACACACGAACGCGCGGCAGGTTGTGCCGGTTGCCGACCTCGAAGTCGTTGGGGTCATGTGCGGGTGTTATCTTTACAACGCCGGTACCCTTTTCCATGTCGGCATGCTCATCAAAGACGATAGGGATCTCTTTGTTAAGAAGAGGCAAAACGGCATGGCATCCTTTTAAATGCTGATACCGCTCATCCGCCGGGTTGACCGCGACGGCGGTATCGCCCAGCATGGTTTCGGGCCTAGTTGTGGCGAGCTCCAGCTTTTCCCCCGTCTCTTTGACCGTGTAGAGCAGGTGCCAAAAGTGCCCTTCCTGCTCCTCGTACTCTACCTCCGCATCCGAGATGGACGTCTTGCAGTGTGGGCACCAGTTGATCATGCGGTTGCCACGGTAAATAAGCCCCTGGTCGTAAAGCTGCTTGAAAACCGTCAGAACGGCATTGGAACAGCCCTCATCTAAAGTGAAGCGTTCACGCTGCCAGTCACAGGAAGATCCCAGCTTTTTGAGCTGCTCTTCTATGCGGGATCCGTAGGTATTTTTCCAGTCCCAGGCGCGCTTTAAAAAGCCCTCGCGCCCCAGCTGTTCCTTCGTAAGGCCCTCTTCGCGCAGGGCTTCTACCACCTTCGCCTCAGTCGCGATCGATGCATGGTCCGTTCCCGGAACCCAGAGCGCCGCGTACCCCTGCATGCGCTTATAGCGGATCAGTACATCCTGCCACGTCTCGTCCATGGCATGGCCCATATGCAACTGACCCGTCACATTGGGCGGTGGCATGACGATGGTAAACGGTTTCTTGCTGCGGTCGATCCTGGTATGGAATCGCCCCGCATTGTTCCAGCTGTTGTAAAGTCGCTCTTCTGTGGAACGCGGGTCATACAATTTTGAGAGTTCCTTTGGCATTTTGCATACTCCTTGCTTTGCGTTGCGAGCTTTATGTGCTTTTTCTACAGTGTGTTGTGCGTTTCTTTGCGATGTGCTAAGCAAACTATTGTAATTTTTGTGTGCAGGCGCTCCCTTGTAGGGTGCCTTCCACGAGAGGGGAATTTCCATAAAACGGAAGATAGAACGGCGGACCGTTTTTTTCAAAATCGTGCGGCAATGGGCATTGCAATGCGTGCAAGCCGCAAATGGTTGCCGTCCGCCATCCTCAATAACGACAACAAAAACAGCCCTCCCATGAACACATAACCCATGGGACGGCCTTGCAAAAGGTCGCGGTACCACCCACATTGCCCGCGTGCGCAATAACGCTGATACGCCGCACACGAACCGCTCTGCGGCGGGCTTAAAGCTGCCCGCCTGCCTTGATAACGGTGGCAAACCCGGGCCGGGGTACTCCTGGTTCCTCCGGTCTGCTCCCAGGCGACAGTGCGGCGTAACCTTTGCCGGGCTGAAAGCGTCTGCTTTTGCCAAAAGGAACCGCAGAACGCCTTCGTCACTCTCCCCGGCTCGCTGAAAAAGGTCCGTTAGCGCGCACACTCCTGTTCCCAGCATCTAAAAACAGTGTACAGGCTCCGCCCGCATTTGTCAAGAGCAAGGCGGGTGGAGATGCGTTCCTCGCGCCGCCATCCCAGCGGCAAAGCGCAGTCGCCGGGGGCCATGTTGTCCCTTGCCAAAAAGACGATAACGTCGGCACTGTGACTGCAGGCTCCTTCTTATAAAGCAGCACATTGCACCGTAGCCGCGACGTACGGCAAAAAGTATTTTACAATTCCAAAGACCATGCACGTTACCGTAAAAGGCAAAGCAAAAACCCGCCGGGTGTGCGGATCCGGCGGGTTCGGGCGCGGTCTACACACCGCATCCTTAGGGGAGAGAGGAAGAATGTTCTGCGGGCCTGAAACCCGCTCGTTTTGCCTAGCTAGAGCATACCGTAAAAGCATCAGGATGTAAAGTTCCATTATTTCATGTGAAAGATGAAACAATTTCACGCTAGCGTCGCAGCCGGACGGGAAGGGACCACGCAAAACCAACCGCTCCATACAGGCTTTATTTTTGGCATGGGTTTGGTTGGATTGTAAAAATATGGTATGCTAAGTGAAGATAATTTATGTAGAGTAACAATTGATATTGTAAAAATAAAGCATGAATGCATAAGCAAGCGCAATAACGCAACCGGCCTGGATACTTTTGCGCAGGGCACAAAAATGGACAGGGGTACCTCACCGCAAAATCAGCGCAGCAACTTGCAAAATTTGAGATAAAAGAGTATACTGCTCTTGGAATATTTTCAAAAATTAAAAAGAGGACTTGACACGGACGATGAGCTGGACGATAATCTCTGACAGACAGACAGACAGACAGACAGACAGACAGACAGACAGACAGACAGAC
>CAZLMA010000025.1:0-29781 GCA_964560675.1 uncultured Subdoligranulum sp.
CATCAGGAACCTGATGGATACGATGAACCTTACGAAAGAGCAGGCCATGAACGCCTTAAAAGTGCCGGAAAGCGAGCGGGCGAAGTACGCCGAAATGCTGTAATGACTTCTGTATATGCCAAAGGTATGGAGAATATGAAATCCGCATCATGTCCTGCCTCCGCAACTACAACAAAAAAGAACGTTTAAACGTTAGGTTTTTATGTTCTTTTTTTAGCAGTTTTCGCAAAAATATACAACCAAATTGCCCTTAAAACAAAAAAGCGCAGCGGAAGGCTTGCCTCAACACCCATATCGGATGATGTGAGATGCCTTTCGCTGCGTTTTGCTGCCCTATCCCAAGACGGTTGCGGGCACGGGTTCTTAAGCATCTTGAGCCTGCAGTCCGCTAAGCCCATAAAGATCAAAAAGCCATTGATCGCCGCGATCTTGGTGTTGACGGTGTAGGGCGAAAGTTTACGTTGCGTCAGGTTCAACTTCTAGCCGATCTCGGTCTCTTTGGTAATACGGCGGTCTTCCAGCCATTCAAAAAACGAATCCAGAGCGCCCATATATTTTTCTACCGTCGCCGGCGCGCTTTCTCTCTCTTCTAAATACTTTTTGTAGGCCTGCTTGTCTTTTGCGGCCATTCGAAAAGTTCTGTCTCGCTTCCTCATTGTAACACTTAGTCCTTTCTATTTTTACAATGCGGCGGTAAAAAGTGGTTTCGATGCCGCCGAAGCAATTTAGAGCCACAGATAGCCTACAGCGGTGCACTACCGCCGCGGTGTCCGATCCTTCCTTTTTTTGCTCCTGGCAGCAAAAAAACGGCGGCAGAGGGTACCTGCGGCCGTCTAAAGAGCGGTGGGCTGACGACGCCGGCATACGTCGGAACGTCAGTATTTGGCGGGGTTGGAGGAAAGATATTTTTTGACCATCAACGCGACCTTGAACACTATCGCATCGTCAAATTTGCGCAGATCCAGCCCCGTAAGCTTCTTGATTTTTTCCAGGCGATAGACAAGGGTGTTGCGGTGTACGAACAAGCCGCGGCTTGTCTCAGACACATTGAGGTTGTTTTCAAAAAAGCGCTGGATTGTAAAAAGCGTTTCGTAATCCAAACTGTCAATACTGTCTTGCCGGAAAACCTCACGCAGGAAAGCCTCACATAAGGTCGTGGGTAATTGGTAAATCAGGCGGGCAATACCCAAGTGATCGTAACTGATCACCTGGCGCTCGGTATCAAAGACCTTGCCCACTTCCATGGCAATTTGAGCCTCTTTAAAACTGGAGGCGAGATCCTTGAGGTTCGCAATCGGGGTGCCGATGCCCACAACCGCCTTAATATAGTGCTCACCCTGAAGCGTGTCAACGATAGAGGCGGCAAGCTTTTCCATATCGCGCGTTGTGTTTTCCGGCTTGATCTCCTTGACCAGCACGGTATCGTTTTCGCTGATATTAAAGATAAAGTCCTTTTGTTTGTCTGGGAACAAACCGCTTACAATGTCATAGGCGGATATGTCGTTGCCGCTCAGGACCCGGATTAGCAAGACCACGCGCTGCACATCGCTGACGAAATGGAGCTCCCTTGCCTTGGCGTAGATGTCGCCGGGCAGAATGTTGTCAAGTACTACGTTCTTAATAAAGTTGGTCTTATCAAATTTTTCGTCATGGTATTGCTTGATGCTCTGCAAACTGACCGAGAGCATGGCGGCGAACTGCTCTGCCGTTATGTCGCTGCCCTCTACAAAGGCCGCGAAATCGTTGTGGCGCGTGTTGGTGAACAGGTGGTAGGCAAAGTTGTCACGGACAAACGCCTCTGTGCCCACGGTTTTGGAGGCGAGGTATCCTTCGCGAACCTGACCGATTTGGTCGAGATCCGTACAGCTGATGACGGTACCTGTCTCGTCCACTACGCCCAGTTCCCGATTGACACCGTCTTTCATTTGGTAAATCACGTTCTGAAAAACTCGATTCGCCATACTATTTTGTCACTCCTGTCAAACGCCTATCCAAGATGAAGGTAACTGTGTTTATTGTGATTTTGACATAAATGCAACGATCGATACTGTCTATTTTACACAACTTTCCTGACGATTGCAACATATTTCACGGAAAAAACATGGGTTTCTTGTTGAACTTTCATCACGGCTCTTTTTGCTCCGCTTTGATTTTTTCCCAATAGCGTGCAAAAGTCTGCTCGTTTTTGTTGTCACCGGCGACGTAATAGTGGGCCTCTTTGATCGCGTCGGGCAGGTATTGCTGCTCGACCCAATGGTTTTTAAAGCTGTGGGGATACAGATAATTTTGACCCTTGACAAGGGCGTCCGCGCCATCATAGTGCTTATTTTGCAGCGCACGCGGGATAGGCCCGCTGCGCCCGGCTTTTACATCGTCGGCGGCGGCATAGATGGCCTCGGTGCCGCTGTTGGATTTGGGGGCGGTAGATACCAAAATCACAGCGTCCGCCAGTGGAAGCTGCGCCTCGGGCAAACCGACCGCGTTCGCGATATCCACCGCTGCCTTGACGATGGGGATAATCTGCGGCCAGGCAAGGCCGACGTCCTCGCACGCACATACCATGAGCCGGCGGCAGGCGCTCGGCAAATCGCCGGCCTCCAAAAGCCTTGCGAGATAGTGTAAGGCGGCGTCGGGATCGGAACCCCGCATGGATTTTTGGTAGGCGGAGACGATGTCGTAATGGTCGTCGCCCAATTTGTCATAGCGCATGGCGGTGTGCTGCGCCACCTGCTGAACCATATCGAGATGAACCGTACGCTTGCCATCACAGAGGGGCGCCGCCGTAACGGTAAATTCAAGGGCACTCAATGCCTTGCGCATATCCCCGCCGGAACTCTGCGCCATATAGCGCAGCGCGTCCGGGTCAATTTCCACCTCGGCACCCTCTTGACTGAGGCGTTTGACGGCACTGCACAGCCCATCGGAGATGTCGGTCTCTGTTAAAGCTTTAAACTCAAAAACTGTACAGCGGGAAAGCAAAGCGTTATAAACGTAAAAATACGGATTTTCGGTAGTGGAAGCAATCAACGTGACATCGCCCTGCTCCACACACTCCAGAAGACTCTGCTGCTGGCGCTTGTTAAAATACTGTATTTCGTCCAGGTACAAAAGAATGCCGCCCTCGCCGGCCAACGTTCCGATATCCGCTAAAACATTTTTGATATCGGATGTGGTGGCCGTGGTGCCGTTTAATTTGTGCAGGTGCATATGGCTTTGGTCAGCAATAATACCTGCTACCGTCGTTTTCCCGACACCGGAAGGCCCGTAAAAGATCATGTTCGGAATGTATCCGCTCTCAATCGTACGGCGAAAAACTTGATCGGGGCCTAACAAATGCCGCTGACCGAATACTTCATCCAGAGTGCGCGGCCGCAGCCGCTGCGCCAAAGGTTCCACCTCGTTTTTTCCCTCCTTCGGCTTTGCTACTTGCATTATACCCTTTACACATGGTAGAATCAAGCTGCAGGAAATTGAGAATCGGATGTAAGGCGAAGGAAACCGTGGACAAAAAGGAATTGGCGCTTGGTTGCATTGCGCGGCTGAAAGAAGCATACCCGCTTGCCGCATGCACGTTGGCGTATGAGGATGCCTGGCAGCTGCTGGTGGAAGTGCGCCTCGCCGCGCAGTGCACCGATGCGCGCGTAAACGAAGTCGTCAAGACGCTTTTTGCGAAATACCCGTCGGCAGCGGCTTTGGCGGCGGCGTCACCGCAGGACATCGAAGAAATCGTACGCCCCTGCGGGCTGGGCCACAGCAAGGCACGAGACATCAGCGCGTGCATGCGGATGCTGTGCGAGCAATATGGCGGCGCCGTTCCCGACACTATGGAAACCCTGTTAGCGTTGCCCGGCGTAGGGCGAAAAAGCGCCAATCTGATTTTGGGCGATGTATTCGGCAAGCCTGCGATCGTTGTGGACACACACTGCATCCGGCTTAGCAACCGCATTGGCCTGGTGGAAGGCGTGAAGGATCCGGCGAAGGTAGAAAAAGAACTTTGGAAGATCCTACCCGGCGATGAAAGCAACGATTTTTGCCACCGGCTTGTCTTGCATGGGCGCGCCATCTGCACAGCACGCGCGCCGCACTGCAAAGAATGTTGCCTAATGGGAATCTGCTCCCAAAACGATGTGGCGATCGCCCTTGATCCGCCTGCCTAAAATCTCTCGCGGCGGTATGACGCAACCGGGCTACAATGGGCTGGTACAATAAAAGGCGTAGCGATGCGGGCGAATTTCGCTGACAGCGCATGGGTAAGGATAAAAATATTGTATGATTTGTGCCGCCTTCTATAGGCGGCGGAACGGAGATCGGGATGGGAAAATTTCACCTAAACGAAGATCCTGCTGTGGTCGCACACGTGCGCGAGGGTCTTGAGCGAACAGGCGGTTACTGCCCGTGCCGCATCCAGCATATACCACAAAATATCTGTATATGCGCGGAATTCCGGGCACAGCTTGAAGACCCCGCGTTCCACGGCAGCTGCCTGTGCGGGCTGTATGTAAAAGACTGAGACCAAACGCGCGGCTCTGCATCACCACCTATGGGCAAGGCCGAAAATACCAAAGAGGTGCAATGAATATGGAAGAAAAAATTGCCGCTGTGCGGGCGGCGTTAGAAGCCGACGCGGCACACGTTGCCGATAAAGAGGGGCTGCACGCGTTCTGGGTAAAATACCTGAGCAAGAGCGGCGCCGTGACGGAGCTGACCAGGAGCCTTCGCGATATCGCCAAAGAGGATCGCCCCGCCGCAGGGAAAATCATCAACGAGTGCAAGGTGTGGGCGGAGGAAAAATATCAAAGCCTGGAGGCCCAAGTCGAGGAGGCAGAGCTGGCCGCGCGCAACCGCGCCGAGGCGGTGGACGTCACAATGCCAGGCAAACGCCACACCGTCGGCACGCTGCATCCGCTGACACTTGTCAAAGACCAAATCGTCGATGTGTTTGTGGGAATGGGATTCGAGGTGTATGAGGGGCCCGAGATTGAGGACGACGATCACAATTTTACCCGCCTGAATACACCCAAGGATCATCCCGCCCGCGATATGCAGGACACATTTTATGTGGCGAAGGACATTGTGCTGCGCACACAAACTAGCCCCGGACAGATCCGGGTGATGGACCGCGGGCAACTGCCCATCAAGGTTTTGGTTCCGGGGCGCGTGTTCCGATCGGACTCCGATGCGACACATTCGCCAATGTTTCATCAGATGGAAGGGCTTGTCGTCGACAAGGGCATTACGCTTTGCGATCTGCGAGGGATGTTAGACAAGTTTGTACAGGCACTGTTCGGCGCGGACGTGCGCACCCGCCTGCGTCCGAGTTACTTTCCTTTTACAGAGCCCAGCGTAGAGGTTGACGTGAGCTGCTTTGCGTGCGGGGGCAGGGGGTGCAGCCTGTGCAAGGGAACCGGCTGGATTGAGATTTTGGGCAGCGGAATCGTCAACCGCAAGGTATTGGAAAACTGCCAGATTGATTCGTCTGTCTATTCGGGCTTCGCGTTTGGCATTGGACTAGAGCGCATCGCCATGCTCAAGTATGGGATTAACAACATCGGCCTGATGTTTGAAAACGATCTGCGCTTTTTAAGGCAGTTTAAGGGTTAAGGGGTGTGTGCGCCATGAAAGTACCTTTCAGCTGGTTAAAAGAATATGTTGACATCAAAATCACCCCGCAGCAGCTATCGGAAAAGTTGTTCGGATGCGGCTTTGAGGTAGAAGAGCTAAAGAGCTTATCCGACGGCATGGACAGAGTTGTCGTCGGCGTAGTGACAGAATGCGTTTTGCAGCCGGGAACCCACCTGTATTTGTGCAAAGTGGACTGCGGGGCATACGGTAAGGATATCGCGATCTCGACAGGCGCGCCCAATGTTCACGTCGGGATGCACTGCCCGACCGCCTTGGACGGTTCTACGCTGCCCGGCGGCGTTAAAATAAACGCGCGAAAAATGCACGGCGTTATGTCAAACGGGATGCTGTGCTCCGGAGAGGAACTGGGTTTGGACGAAGATCTGTATCCGGGCGCCGAGGTCTACGGTCTGTTGGAACTGCCCGAGGACACCGCACCCGGTGCGGACGCAGCGCCCATCGTGGGGCTGGACGACTGGATCTTTGACATCTCGATAACCGCAAATCGGCCGGATTGCCAGAGCATACTGGGCATTGCGCGCGAGGTCGCCGCGGTCTTAGACGAGCCGTTAAAAATGCCACCAACTGACTACAAGACCAGTGACCGGATCGATCCACGGCTTTCTGTAACCGTGATGGCACCAGATCTGTGCCCCAGGTACATTGGGCACTATGTACACGATATCAGGCCAGGCGTCTCGCCGCGGTGGATGCGGCGCCGGCTGGCCTTGTGCGGGGTGCGCAGTATCTCAAACGTCGTCGATATCACAAATTACGTGATGCTGGAGATCGGCCAGCCGATGCACGCCTTTGACCTTGACACGCTGGAGAGCCGCGCCATCATTGTGCGGCGGGCTGAGCCCGGCGAGAGCATTAAAACTCTGGATGGAAGGCAGTTTGCCCTTTCGGAAGAAAATCTCGTCATCTGCGACGGGGCAAAGCCGGTTGCGCTGGCCGGCGTCATGGGCGGCGAGAACAGCGAGATCAAAGAGAGTACAACGCAGCTCTTATTTGAAAGTGCCAAGTTCGCACGCGACAACATCCGCCGAACCGCCCGGAAGTTAGGCCAGAACACCGAGGCTTCCGCTCACTACGAAAAAGGCATCGCAGAGTATACCACAGAGCTTGGCATGGCGCGGGCGCTGCACTTGATCCAGGAACTGGGATGCGGTGAGGTAACATCCAGCCACTTTGACGTGCGAAAGGGCGTGCCGTATACAGGGCAACCCGCGCCCATGGTTTACACCGCGCATGTGAAAGGCATCAACGCGATCCTGGGCATCGAGATTCCTCTTGAAACCATGGTATCCTTGTTGCGCAGGCTGCAATTTGCCGTAACGGTCGCGCCCGATGGAGATACGCTAACGGTAGCGGCTCCGCGATGGCGGGAGGATATCGAGATTGGGGAGCCGGATCTGGCGGAAGAGATCATACGGGAGTATGGATACGACCACATCCAGCCGAGCTTTTTGCCCACCGCACAGGTCACGGGCGGCGGTTTAAATCCGGATCAGAAAGCGCGTGCCGCTCTCAAGCGCGCCGCCTGCGCACAGGGGTTCTGTGAGGCATCGACACTGGCGTTCTATGCCGATGCGGATCTGGATATGCTGCACATGGCTGCGGATGACCCGCATCGACATGTTGTGCGGATCCTAAACCCGATCTCTTCCAATACGACCATCATGCGCCCGCTACTGGCCCCCAGCCTGCTGAACGCTACCGTGGAAAATATTAAGCGCGGCAACATGGAAGGGCGCCTGTTTGAACTTTCCAATATCTACATCCCGAAGCAAGAACCGATCACACAACTGCCAGAAGAGCGCCTGCATTTGGGCCTTGTAAGCTTTGGGGAAACAGAAGACTTCTTTTTGATGAAGGGCGCGCTGGAAGAAATGGGTGCGGGTTTCGGTTTAACCTTTGCGGTACAGCGCGCACAAGACGTGCCCTGGCTGCACCCCGGCGTAAGCGCGTGGCTTTTGTGCGAAGGTGAACGCGTCGGCTGGTTCGGCAAGCTGGCCAACGACGTAACCGAGGAACTCAAACTACCCAGGGAAACCCTTGCGAATTTGGTGATCTACTTAGCGGAACTCGATTACCCGACGCTGATGCGCCACAAAAAAGACACAATCCACTATAAGGCCCCGTCCGCCTGGCCGGATGTAAGGCGCGACCTGGCGCTGGAGGTAGAGGAGAGCGTAAGCTGCGGCGAGTTGATCGAAGAGATGCGCCGTGCCTGCCCTGTATTGGGCGATGTTGAACTTTTTGATGTTTACCGCGGCGAAACAATCGGAGCAGGACGAAAGAGCATGGCGTTTCGCCTGCAGCTTCTGCCGCAGGATAAGCCGATCACACCCGCTGATGCAGATCGTTATCTGAGAAAAATCTTGGGCAACTTGAAATACCGCCTGAACGCCGTGCAGCGATGAAGGCGATCGATTCTGCCTGCAATAACGTAACATTTCCATTCCGCCAAGAGAGCGCCGCACAAACGAACGGCTGCAAAGAGCAGTTCTGCGGCTGTCAGGAACGTTGATTTTATCATCGCCACATGGTATAACCATGTCGAGATCGTGCATGGTTCACCCGGTTTTTGTTGCATGTTTTTGTTGAGGGAAGGGATATTCATGCCGGATAAAAACGCGCCACGCAAAATTTCTACGCAATCCGCCAAAACAGGACATACGGGCAATACAGCCCCCATGGATGCCGATCGCGTTCGCCGTGCGGCACAAGATCTGGTAGCCGCACATTCCATTGACGCGCCGCCGGATTCTAAAGAGGCAGGAGCCGCGCAAACCGCTTCTGAGCTTGGCGCACAGTCCTCCAAGGCCGGGCCCCCTGCATCTGAGATCCCGAAAGCAGCGCCGCTGTTTGCTGAGCAGCCGATGTTTTATGATCAGTTCAATGACCCGGATTTTCCGCAGCACGGCAACGCGTCGCCGGCAAAGCCGGACGCCAACGGGTCAGCTGCACGACGTTTTGAGTGGCAGGACATCTTGATACTTGTGCTGATTGTGGTGTTCGGCATAACGCTGCTCATCAGCGGCGGGGTTCTGATCAAGCGGTATGTCGACGACCGCAAAACCCAGAACAATTTTTCCGCCTTACAGGATCTGATGGTGGAGGAAGAACCAGAGCAACACAGCGCAACATTAAATCTGGAAGACACCAGCCGCTTTACGGCACTGCAGGAGCGCAATGAGGAGTGCGTAGGCTGGATTTCCATTGATTACACCGATCTGAGCTACCCGGTTATGTATTCCCCCACCCGACCAAACTTCTACCTAAAGCACGATTTCGACGGCAATTACAGCGATTACGGCGTGCCTTACCTGGACGAAGACTGTACACTGACCGAAGACAGCCGCTCCAACAATTTGATCATTTATGGGCATAACATGAAGACCGGCATCATCTTTGAACCGCTCACTGGCTATCTGGAGGGAGATTTTTATATCGAGCATCCTACCATCCGGCTGGAAACGCTCTATGACGATGCCGAGTATGAGGTGTTCGCTGCCTTTGAAATCGATGTCGTGGAAGATCCCAATTTTGTCTACAATGAGTATTATGATATGGATGCGGAGACCTTTGACTGGTTTGTGAACGAAGTCATTACGCGAAGCCCGGTAAAGACCGGCATTGTCCCCGCTTACGGCGAAGAACTGATCACCCTGTCCACTTGTGAATATACGACGGATAACGGCCGTTTGGTGGTTTGCGCGCACAAAATCGATGAGGACACGGACGCAAATACCTGACGTGTTGTCAGATGTATTTTGACCAGGAAAAGACCTCACCTTACAAAGGACGGGTCTAGAGGATTGACGGTAAGGGAAGGCAAGCGGTTCGGGTCCAGACTTGCGCGATGATAGCTAAAAAACAGGAGGCGCTGCGATGTGTGGAATCGTTGGCTTTACCGGTAAGGTACAGGCAGCTCCCATTTTGCTAGAGGGGCTGAGCAGGCTTGAGTACCGCGGGTATGACTCAGCCGGTATCGCTGTACAAAACCCTTCTGGCACCATTGAGGTCGTCAAAACGAAGGGCCGGCTCAACGCATTGTATGATATGACCGATGAGGGGAAGGCGGTAAACGGAGTGTGCGGCATCGGGCACACGCGTTGGGCGACCCATGGGGAACCCAGCACCCGCAATGCACATCCGCATTATTCCCGGGATCAAAAGATCGCGGTTGTACACAACGGCATCATTGAGAATTTCCGGGAGCTCCGCGACCGACTCGTCCGAAAGGGATACACCTTTCGCTCCGAGACAGACACCGAGGTCGTCGCGCAATTGCTCTATTACTATTATACAGGCGTATCCGGCGGTGACGCACTGGATGCAATTTCGCGCATGATGCTGCGTGTTCGTGGCGCCTACGCGCTGTGCATTCTTTTTCAGGATCAGCCTGGTGTGATCTATGCCGCCCGCAAAGACGCGCCGCTGATCGCAGGCAGGGCCGAAGAGGGGAACCTGCTTGCGAGCGATGTGCCCGCGCTTTTGAAATACACAAGGCAGGTATACTATATCGACAATTTGGAGATCGCGCGGCTGACGCCGGATTCCATCGAATTTTACTCAATCGACAAGGAGCCGGTGTGCCACGACGAAGTGACCATTGAATGGGACGCCGCCGCGGCGGAAAAGGGCGGCTATGAACATTTCATGATCAAGGAAATTCACGAGCAGCCCGCCGCCGTGCGCGATACGCTGAACCCCCGCATCAAAGAGGGGCGCATTGATCTGTCGGAACTTGCGCTGAGCGATGAAGCGCTGCGGGCTGTGCCGCGTTTATACATCATCGGCTGTGGCTCCGCCTACCACGTCGGCGTCGCGGCGCGCTATGTGTTTGAAAATCTGGCGCGCCTGCCTGTTGAGGTAGACGTCGCCAGCGAGTTTCGATACCGCAACCCCGTGATGGAAACGGGCGGCGTCGCCATTGTGATCAGCCAAAGTGGCGAAACCGCGGACAGTCTGGAAGCCCTGCGATGCTGCAAAGCAAACGGCATCCACACGATTAGCATAGTCAATGTGGTAGGCAGTTCCATTGCCCGCGAGGCAGATGCCACCTTGTACACCTGGGCCGGGCCGGAGATTGCCGTTGCGACCACCAAGGCGTACAGTACCCAACTGGCGGCATGCTACCTGTTGGCGATCGAATTCGGTCGCGCGCGCGGCACAATCGAGGATTCGCGCTACCGTGCGCTGGTAGAGGAATTGCAGGCGCTTCCGGATAAAATTGAGAAAGTGCTGCAGGATAAAGAGCGCATCCAGTGGTTCGCCAGCAAATACGCAAGCGCGCACGATGTGTATTTTATCGGCCGCGGCCTAGATTACGCGCTTGTATTAGAAGGCAGTTTGAAATTTAAGGAAATCAGCTACATCCACTCGGAGGCATTCGCTGCCGGTGAGATGAAACACGGTCCGATTTCTCTTATTGAGGACGGCACGCTGGTCGTTGGCGTACTGACCCAGCCCAATCTGTACGAAAAAACCATTTCCAATCTGGTGGAAGCCAAGAGCCGGGGTGCTTTCTTGATGTGCATTACGGCAAACGGCAACTATTCCATCGAGGACACCGCCGGATTTACCGTCTATGTGCCCAAAACGGAGCCATGTTTCGCTGCCAGTCTCTCGGTAGTTCCTTTACAGCTCCTGGCGTATTATGTAAGCTGCGCCAAGGGCCTGGACGTCGATAAGCCGCGCAATCTGGCCAAAAGCGTAACGGTTGAGTAAGGGGCGCGCAGCGCGCCACCGCCTGTAAAGCAATGGCAGCAGACAGATCGCCTTGTGGAGCCGCTGCAACAGTTTGCCCTATGTCCGGCATAAACAGGAATCCAATATGAAGCAAACGGAAAATTTCCGCATTCAAAATGTATCTCGACGCATCTGGCAGATGCTGCTGGACTGTGTTGTGATCACATTTTGTTATTTTTTTGCCATTTTGCTCCGATTTGACGGCGCGGACGCTTTTAAACGTCCGGATGCCTTTGCCGCCATGGCGGGGTATTTGCCATACTTACTGTTCCTTTACATGGTGGTTTTCACACTGGGTGGGCTATATGCGATCCTTTGGGAATACGCCGGGCTGATGGATCTGGCCAGGCTTGCTTTTTTGTCCGGTCTGGCAACAGGTATCGGCATGGTATTGGAAATGCTGTACCGCGGCGTCCAAGGCTACGGTCCTCTTTTTTTGATCGGTCCTGTCCGGTTTGGGCCTTTATTCAGCGGTACCGTACTGATTTTTGGCGCCGTTCTGAACACCGTAGTTTTGAGCGTTGTGCGCTTGTTGTGCCCGCTGTACCGCCCCGCTGCGGCGAGCCGATCCGGGGCCGGGGCGTATCGCCGGGGTTCGAATGCGCTGCCGCTGTTAATTGTAGGGGGCGGTAACGCCGGCGCCTGGGCCGTAAATCTGTGCAAAGGACGCAGCGAAACCTTCGGCAATCCGGTCTGTATCGTAGATGACGATCTGACAAAAAAAGGTCTGCGCGTCCAGGGCGTGCCGGTATTGGGAACCATATCCGATGTACCAGATCTGGTGCGGAAATATCACATTGTAGAAATTGTCATCGCGATCCCCTCGCTCAAGGGGGAGCGGTTGCGGGAAGTGATTCACCTTTGCAATTCCACGCACTGCAAGGTCCGCATGCTCAGTGATCCGCAGGCTGTGGACGAGAGCGGCTACCCTCTATCGCCAGGTCTGCGAGAATTGAATACGGCGGACTTTTTGTCCCGTGAGGAGATCCGGTTGAACAACGCCCAGGTCAGCGAGTACCTGAGCGGCAAAGTGGTTTTGGTAACGGGCGGCGGTGGGTCCATCGGCAGCGAACTGTGCCGCCAGATTATGCGGTTTCAACCGCGCAGGCTTTTGATTTTCGACATCTACGAAAACTGTGCCTACGAGCTGGAGACGGAACTGCGCTCCAAATACGGCCAGGATGCTCCGATCCTGACACTGATCGGTTCCATTCGGGACAAAAAGCGCTTGGATGAAGTGATGGACACCTACCATCCCGCGGTGGTGTTCCATGCAGCTGCGCACAAACACGTTCCGCTTATGGAGATCAGCCCTTCAGAGGCCGTTAAAAACAATATCTTCGGAACCAAAAATCTTTTGACCAGCGCGGCGGAGCACGATGTGGAGCGTTTTGTGCAGCTCTCAACTGACAAAGCCGTAAACCCCACAAACGTGATGGGCTGTACCAAGCGCATCTGCGAGATGCTGATCCAAACCTACGCCCAACATACCACCATGAAGTGCGTTGCCGTTCGCTTTGGCAACGTACTGGGGAGTCATGGCAGTGTGATTCCGCTGTTTGAAGAGCAAATCAAGCGCGGTGGACCGGTTACCATCACGCACCCCGACATCGTCCGCTATTTTATGACGATACCGGAAGCCGCGCAGCTGGTACTGCAAGCCGGTGGCCTCGCCGAAAGCGGAAGCATCTATGTACTGGACATGGGCAGACCCGTTCGGATCATGGATTTGGCCAACCGCCTGATTCGATTTTACGGCTATGAACCGGGTGTGAATATGGAAGTCAAAATTACAGGCCTGCGCCCGGGTGAAAAGCTGTATGAGGAGCTGATGATGGACACGGAGCAGGTGGATATGCAGCGCACGGAGCACGACAAAATCTTTATTGCACCACCCATGGATATCGACCTTGCGCAGTTCTACACACAACTGCAGGAGCTCGACCGCTGTACCGAGCAAAGCGACACAGCCGTTATAAACCAGCTTCAGAAAATGGTGGAAAGTTACCACCCCAACCGTCAGCTGCAAGCCGACCACACTGTGGTCGCCGCTACCGGAAATACGGAAATTTTTAACAAAGCGGACATTAACAGCGCCCTGGAAAAACAAACCACCAACGAGACATAAAACAAAGAGACAGTACTTACTTACTGTTTGCCGGATAAACGATTGTCCGATGGATAAAATCTGCTTGCCTTCTACTGGCCATTTTGGGCATTTAGAGAGTTTTCGAAAATCCTGCTTAGGAGCGTGATGCTGCGTGTACGCGAAGTACATCAAGCGTTTTCTGGATTTCGTACTGGCGCTGGCAGCCTGCATCGTTCTCGCGATTCCGATGGCGATGATCGCGGTCTGGATCAAGCTGGACTCACCTGGGCCGGTCTTTTTTCGGCAGCGAAGGGTCGGCATCCATAAGAGTTATTTCAACATCCTCAAGTTTCGCACCATGCGGGGCGACACCCCGCATGACGTACCTACGCATCTGCTTGAAAATCCGGACAGCTACATCACGCGCAGTGGGGCCTTTTTGCGCAAAACGAGTCTGGACGAACTGCCGCAGCTTTTTAACATTGTTGCCGGGCAGATGAGCATCATTGGGCCGCGGCCGGCGCTGTACAACCAGTACGATCTGATCGAGGCGCGCGACGCCGTGCGCGCAAATGATATCCGCCCCGGCTTGACCGGTCTGGCACAGGTCAACGGGCGGGATGAACTCTCCATCGACGCCAAGGCAAACTATGACGGACAGTATGCTGCAGACATCACATTTTGGGGCGATGTGCGTATTTTTTTTGCATCCATCGCTTATGTATTCTGTCGCCGTGGCGTAGTAGAGGGTGGTACGGGGACGTTAAACAAGAATAAAAAGGGATGTTGATCGTCACCATCCTGCTGTATTCCCATTCGTGCGGGTAGTGACGCTATGGATTTTCTCTCTGTTGTTGCAATTTACAAAAAAGAAAAATGACCTCTCGGCTACGAAGGCTGGGAGGCGTTTTTTATGTTCGCTCGTAAAACTGGAAGTTGTATCAGAACCATCTGGCCTTTTCTTCTCTGAATTGCGGGGTATCGCCATTTTGATAAGGGTTATAATGATTCAGATTGCAACCAAATTCTTTTAGCTGACGTATTTTGTTATCAGTCGTCCACTCAATAAGTGATATTCCGTCGAATTCATCGGCTTGTCCATTATTCATTGCATCCTTAAAGTACCATTCCACAACGGTTTGATTTTCTTTGTGAAAGAACTGTTTTATGTCCCAAACGACGACCTTTCCACGGGTATTCCATTCATTAAACCAGTGTTTCACGGCCGAACGGTTTACATATTTGGGACCCCAGCTTTCAACGTAAGTAACGTCTTGTGTAAAAATTTCATCCATCCCTAGGTCCTTTTGCTGTAGCCACATATCAAACCATAAATGTATTTTTTTCTCTCTTTCACGCATGAACCGTTACCCTCCCGTAAATGCCGATTTTATTGTTTGTACGTAAAACTTACCCCCTACCGCCAACTACCTTCCAAAACCGGGGCCGCCGACCTTTCATTAAATTGTATCCTTTTCTGCATAAAACTATCCTTTATTATTTTCAATATTGCATCTAAATCTTCTTTTGAAAGTATAGCCTGTTCTTCTCCTTTTTGAATTACCCCACAACTCTCTTTTAAATAATATACTTCATCATCTATTGTTATTTTATGGGTATTGATTCCAATAAAAAGGATTTTGGTCTGATCTTGGATGCCTACCGATTCCGTGGCTACAATAGGGGTGCCAGAGGAATCCTCTTGCGGCTACTTCACATGGGAATCATCATGAATGTAAAAAAATCCGTACAAATTTTACCACAATTTTTGTACGGTTCCAATTCTATTCAGGACTCAAAACCATAAAAAATTCGCTGAAATCGTTTCCGAGTCACTAGACTCTGCTTGACCATGTATATGACGCTTTCCTGATAGCCGAACGAGTTTTTGATGCAGTCTTGACACAGCCACAGGGTGGTACTTATGGACAGATCTTGATTCCAGCGTATTTGGATTCCGGCACGGTGGCAACACTGACTTTGGCTGCTGTGGAATTTAACAAGCGACATTCCCGCCAGGTCTCACGGCCCGCTTTATCCGTTTATGAGGCTGTTCGCGCTCCTCTAGGCGCACCGTCTCCTGGATCCGGTCCTGCGGTTCCTCGACCCGATGCGGAACAAGGCATGCGCCATCTGATGCCGGGGGCGGCAGCCTTTGCGGCTAAAGATGGTCTGGCATAACAAGGGCGAACCTGAGTATTGCTTACCAACAGCTCTCCGATTCCCGCTTTTTATTTTCTCACCTGCCGGTCATCACCCGGCAGCTTTTTTTGTAACACCCAACCCCATATTTCCAAATCTTTCTGACCCTCGTGTATCGGAAGGCATCCGTATACCGCCGCTCGTCGATCTGCCCGATGGCATCCTGGCACGCCGCGTCCAGGTCCCCATCGCCCGCGTATTTCATCTCGATGACGATGCCCGTCTGCCCGTCTTCCGATTTTGCCAAAATGTCCGCGTATCCATTACCCGCCTCGCGGTTCGAAACAACGCTCATGCGGCTGTTCGCCATCAGGACGCCCAGCATGACACCGTGGTAAAAACTCTCCTTCCTCTCGTTTGGCACGGCACTGTCGCGGATGCTGATGGATCTTTCGAGATACTGCGCAAAGAGCCCTTCCACCGCGTCCGCGTCCCCGCTTTGCAAGGCGGCGCAGAAGGCCTCCAGCGTGCCCGTGTCTTTTTTGACGCTCTCTTTAAAATATTCCCGGATCTGCTTGACATACACGTCCCGGACTTCCAGGTTGGGGATCCGCAGTCGCAATAGCCCCTCGTCCGTCCTGCCCTGCAAAGTCAGGTAGCCGGTCGTATAGAGCAGGCTCCACAGGTTGTCGATGGTATCGTAGATCTCGGAGTAGGTCAGGTCTTCGCGGATGTCCTTCTCGATGGTGCCGCCCGCGACCAGCGTTTCGATTTCCTCTCTTGTCTTGTCGTCCGCCATGGCGACGAAACGCTTGATCACGTCGTTGCCGCTTGTGTTGATCCAGTAGTTCTGCGGTGACAGCCCCGGATCATGCCTAACATCAAAACAATAATTGATCACATCCCATGGGCAGTAGATGTCCTCATTGCCAAAATGATATCCATCATACCATTTCTGTACCGCGGCGTAGTGAGGATCCAATCCATAGTAGTGTAAGAGTTCCCGTACTTCCTGGTTCGTAAATCCGAAAAACTCCTGAAAGGTCGTGTTCGTAATCGAAAAAACCTTCAGATTATTCAGCCCCGTAAAAATGCTCTCCTTGGAGATGCGCAGGCACCCGGTCAACACAGCGAACTCGAGGCTTGCATTGGTTTTGAGCGCGGCGCCCAGCATGCTACGCATCAGCGAGACCATCTTGTCGTAATACCCATTCGCGTGGGCTCTCGCAAGCGGCACGTCATACTCGTCGATGAGCAATACGACTTTTTTGCCAAAGTGCTTTTCCAGCAGTTCCGACAGCGCACGAAGGCTGTTGCCCAGTGTTTCTTCTGACATGTCCAGCTTCAAAAGCTCCTGATAATCCGCTTTGTTTGCAACAGACAACTTGTCGCTGTTTTCAAGATATTCCACCTGGAGCGCGGCGCGCCGGATGAGCCGCGCGGCCTGCCTAAGAGCTGTATCATAATCTTGCGCGTCAATTCCCTTGAGCGTTAGAAAAATCACAGGGTAGTTGCCCATGTACCTCTCGCAGAGCTCTTTTTCTTTGGAAATCGCAAGCCCCTCAAAAATGGATTTGTCCCCGTCCAGCGAGAAGAAGTGGGAGAGCATACTCATGTTTAAGGACTTGCCAAAGCGCCGCGGGCGGGTGAACAGCGTGACATCTGACCAGTTATTCAAGAGCTCACGGATCAGCCCGGTCTTATCGACATAGTAACAATTCTTCACTCTAAGCTTTTCAAAATCTTCAATCCCAATCGGGAGCATCTTCTTATCCATACTGCCGCCCCCCCTTCATTAGTTATGAATCGTGTTTCGCACAAATTACCGTTAACATTATACCCCATAACGAGCTGCCGTATCAAGCGATTTTAAAATTCCCGCGAAATACTATCCGTTTTCATGTTGTACCCGGAGTTATGCCAACATGGCAATGCAACGGTTTTTTTCTTGCCCTGGCGGCGAACAAAGTACCGAAGAGTTACAAGAACACAACACTCCGGTCTTTCATCCTGCTCAGATTCTTTCGCGGGCGACACCTGCGGCTCTGCAAGCCATTCCTTCACAGTTGCCACACTGACCTTGGCCGCGGTGGAATCTTATCGACCGATACTCCCAATGAACTAAGACTGATTGCCATCTCTTTCGCCTGACCCATTCTACCTTTTGAAACGCCCTTCTTCAAAACGCCTGTACTCAGGTTGCACACGTCAAGCATATCCCCGCTGATTTCTATTGTCACGCTAATATGGAACTCGCCCCGCAGCGCGCCCAATTTCCTCTCATAGCCCAGCTCCGTGGGGAACAGCTTGCTCAAAAGCCGGATGGCATCGTCCCCGCTGTTCTCCCCTTTCCGGCCAAGCCGCAGCATTACGACCGACATCAGGTCGTAATTCTGCTTCTCTTCGCGGTATTCGCCCCCTAGGCACTCCTCGGCGAACGCGTACCGATTGACCGTGTCCTACCTTGCCTCCGCCGCGACTTCACAGATCCAGATGCTCACTACCTTCCTTATCCTGCCATATTCCTAGTCTTTGAATACCATACCCCGCTGGCATGACGGGCCCCCTATTTTTGAAAATATTCCGCGATTTCTTTCATTCGCATGCTTTGTCTGACTTTAAACGGGCACCTTGTATCGCAATGGGCGCAGCCGATACAGGCGTCCGCCTTCACGGAGAGTTTGTCGTAGTGGTTTGCCGCCATCCTGTCTCCGGTCAGCGCCAAATCATAATACTTATTTATCAGACCCACGTCGATACCCGCCGGACAGGGCTGGCAGTGGTTGCAGTAGACGCAGCTTCCGATCGCCGCGGCAGGGGTGAATCTGCCGATAACGGAATAATCCTGTTCGCTTCCGGGCGCGTTCATGCACCGGATGAGCGTCTTTAAATCTTCAAGATTCCGTACTCCCGGCAAAACAGTCAGCACGCCGGGCCGGTCAAGGGCGTAGCGAATGCACTGCGCGTGTGTCAGGCCGATTCCGAAAGGCGACGTCTCGGCGCTGAGCAGTTTCCCACCGTGAAAAGGCTTCATCACGGAAATGCCGACACCCATGGCCTCGCATTTGCGAAAAAGCTCCATACGCTCCCCGTTGGTGCCGATGCCGTACTCGTCGCCCTGTTCCAAATCGTATGCGGGATTGATGGAAAACATCATCAAGTCGATACCGGGCACCTCGTCCAAAATACGGTTAGCAACAGAGGGTGTGTGGGAAGAAAACCCGATATGACGAACTCTTCCCGCCTTTTTCTGTTCCGAAACGAAATCGAGAATACCCGAGGACACGATTTTATCAATGTCCTGATCTTCGTCAACGCAATGCAGGAAGCCGAAGTCCGCGTAATCCGTGCCGAGCGTTTTCAATTCTCCAAAAAAAGTATCCTTGACTTTTTCAAGGTCCCGACTCCAACCGTACTCGCCTTTCTCATTATAAACCGCGCCGAAATGAAGCTGGAACATGATTTTTTCACGCTGCCCCGCGATGGCGCGGCCAAACGGAGCGTATACATTCTTTGCGCCTGCGCACAGATCGAAAAAATTAATCCCGCTCCCGATTGCAGCGCGGATGATTTGCTCAATTTCTCCGTCGCTGTTTTTCTGAATTCCGCCCGTTCCGATTCCAAGAACACCGATGCGTTCCCCGCCGTGCGGAAGAGTTCTGTATTCCATCAGCACACCTCTCCTTTAGCCCATGATGCCACGGCAGATTCCGATTTCGCCGCGTCCGCCCCGTGCACCGCAAGTCCTTTGCCAAAGGATGCGCCTTCGCAGATTTTCTTCAAATCCCGCTCGCAGGAGCCGAGGCCGCTTCCCTCGTGAGTCATAACAGCCAGCACTTTTTTACCGGTAAAATCCAATTTTTCAAGCTGGGTGAACACCGCGCATGGATAGGTTCCCCACCAGCACGGTCCGCAGACAAAGATGTTGTCGTAATCCGCGATGCTGTCAAGGTACCGTTTCAGTTCCGGCCTGGCGCCTTCCCGCAGTTCCTTCTTCGCTTCCTCTGTGCATTTGTGATAATCTGCGGAATACTCCTTCACCGTCTCGATCTCAAACAAATCGCCGCCAACGGCTTTCCTGATAAACTCCGCCACGATTTCCGTGTTGCCTTTTACAAGATTTTTCACGGAGCCGTTCACATAGTTTTCACCCTTGCGGGAGTAGTACAGGATTAAATTATTAGCCATGACAAATTTCTCCTATTCATAAATGTCGGTCGACGCCGCCAGTTCCGTCTGTGTCTCATAGTCCGCAATACGTTCTTTTAATCGGACATAAAATTTTCCTCCTTATATTTTTGCATTTGTTGATCGCGGTCCATTTTTACGATTCCTGTTTCGCGGCGTCATTGACGCAGCGCAGTGCATTCAGACTTCTCGGATATCCGATATAGGGCAGGCACTGGGAAATGATCTTGATCAGAAACTCCTTATCATTTCCGATCCGCATGTTCGCCGCCGCATGAGATGTGAGCTGTGGCTCGCAGCCGCCCTGCGCGGCAAGGAAACAGAAAGTGATCATCTCGCGCTGTCTGTAATCAAGCCCCGTGCGGGTGTAGTAATCCCCGAAACAGTTATCGGCAAGCCATGTGTTGATGTGCCGGCTCTCTTCAGGCCCCGACTTCCAGAAATCGCGCATCCCCTCTCCGAAAATGTCTACCTGTGCCTGCGTTCCCGCTTCGCGTCGGGTTTCTGTGGTAGTAGTCGCCTGTCCGGGAAGCGGCAGAGAGATGCCATTTGCCTCCAATACCTCGTTTGTGATTTTCAGGAACGGGAAGACACGCCCGATTCCGAGATATGCCACCGCCTGATAGACGAGTTCTTTTACCTCCACCGGCGTCACGCCGAAGTTCAGCGCGGCGGGAAGCATGGCGCGGAACTCATCGATGCCCTGGCAGCCCAGCAGCGCGGCAAGGATCGCCATGAAACGGGTTTTGTCATCCAAATCGTCGTGGTTTACAACCTCGTCAAAAGCGAAATTGTCAAACCGCTCGATGAACTCCGGATCTGTGTAGTGAAAATCCGATTGGTAACCCGGAAACATCCTCTCGTGATATTCTTTCGCGGAATCTGTGATACCCATAGCTTTCATTACCTCCTTAAAATTTTCAGGAAAAATCTATTCACAGCCCTTCCTCCCTTTCCAAAAGCCTCAATTGCTTTCGCCTATTCTATTATACAAATCAATAAGGAAAAGAACAATTTGCATTTAAGAGATTAATTATAAGTATTTGCTTATATGAATATAGGATTCCCTATCATACGGACTCCTTGATTCAATCCATATTCCGCTTAGAATTGCGCTTTTAGAATTTCCGCGAATTCCTCGATGTAATATCCGCCATTATCGGCTTTCCAAAACGCGCAGTAGCTGCGGCGTATCGGCTTTCCATTATGGCATAAGGGAAGGCATGCGACAGCATCTGCAAATTGGGCGGGAGGAGCGCCGCCTTCAAGGGGAAGATATCCCTTACCGCTAACTACCATGAGCCGCGCTTCGTCCAGTGTTTCGGCGAATAAAAATTCTCCCTCGATGCCATAAATCTCATTGTAGTATTGCTGTTCGTTTTCCCTCTGTTCCTTTGACGCGACCAGAATGCACGGCGTATGCCGCAAATCGCAGGCTTCGGCACACGGAAGATTTGCAATCGGATTCCTTGCGGAAATTTCAATATGGCATTCGATGACCGTCAAAACCGAATTCACATACGCATCGGAAAAAGCCCTGCGCTGATCGTTTAAAACCAGATCGACCTGCCCGGTGCGAAGCCATTCATACAGATCTTCATGGTTCCCGTAACGAACATTCATGGGGATGTCGGGATACTTAACAGCAAATTCCGCCACGGCTCTCTGCAGCTCTGCCCCTCCGTAGCCCCTGAGATAGCCAATCCGCAGGGCAAAATCATCACCGGTGGCAATCTGTTTTGTTTCCTTGCACAGTTGGTCAAAGTCCGCCATGACTTGCAGACTTTTCTCATAGAAGTGTTTGCCGGCAGGCGTAAGAGAAAAACGCCGATTTTCCCGTTTTAAGAGCTCTACCCCAAGCCCGCGTTCCAATGCCTGTATCTGCTGGGAGATCGCGGACTGCGAGATGTAACATTCTTCCGCCGCCTTGCTGAAACTGCCGTGGCGCACGACAGCTTGAAAATAACGAATTTGTTTTAACATAGAATGTTCCCTCCTGCTTTTTGTTTTGAATGGCACGAATCAATGCCTTCCTTTGCGATGTGTCACAAAACCGGAAGCATCCGCGACCCGGATCTGTGGGTTTGTGCGTTCCGTCTTTGTCCTGCTTAGACTCAGATACCCCTTCACGATGTTCGAGCTCATGTCGAATTTGATCGCCGCCACGCTCACCGTCATCTCGCGGCTATAGACAAGCCTCACAATGTCCAGCCGCGCTTTTTTCCCCCACCCTGTACTTGAGTGGTAAACCTCCTGTCCATTTGTCGGCGCTCACTGCCAAAAACTGATTTCCACCTGTACCCATTATACTTCAGTGCGTCCAGTTTCTGCACCCTCTGTGTCCATTTTTCGTTTATCACTTCACTGCCCCCTGCTGGCGCAATGTGTTTGAAAAAGTCGAATGCGCGACCTTTTACCGCTGCGGGAGGCAGCGCGGCTGTCCTTTTGCTGAGAATCGCGGCGCAAAGGGTTCGTTTTATGACCATTTATCGACTAAAAATTGACACCGAATCGTCACTGTGCTATAATCGTGGCGCAAAAATGATTTCGATTTCTGCCTTGAGGGGTGCGGCGGTTTGGTTTTCAGTTCCACGGTCTTTTTGTTCCTGTTTTTCCCGGCGGTTTTTGTCTTACACCTGGTGATGCCGAACAAAACGGCAAAGAACCTGTTGCTGACGGCGGCGAGCCTTGTGTTTTACGCTTACGGCGAGCCGGTTATGGTTTTTCTGATGCTTTTGTCCGCCTTCGCAAACTATGCGCTGGCGCTGGCCATGCAGCGCACAGCCCATCGCCGCGGTGTACTGGTATCGGCGGTCGCTCTCAACATCGGCGTGCTTTTTGTCTTTAAATATCTCGGTTTTTTTGTAAAGACCGTGGTGAGTATAACAGGTCTGCCAATCCCGGTACCTTCCATTCGCCTTCCGATTGGCATCAGCTTTTTCAGTTTTCAGGCTCTGTCTTATGTGATCGACGTATATCGCGGTGCCTGCAGTGCGCAACGGAATTTTGGCAAGGTTTTGCTTTACATCTCCTTTTTCCCCCAGTTGATCGCAGGGCCGATTGTCAAGTATCACGACATCGCGGCGCAGCTCGACGATCGAACCGTCACCCCGCAGGGGTGCGCAGAAGGGCTGCGCCGCTTTACCTGCGGCATGGCCAAAAAGTTGCTGATCGCCAACGCTATGGCGGTCGCGGCGGATGCCATCTTCTCGCTGGACCCTGCGCTGGTCAATGCGCCTGTCGCGTGGCTGGGCGGCATTGCCTATACTTTTCAGATCTATTTCGATTTTAGCGGCTACAGTGATATGGCCATCGGGCTCGGGGAAGTTTTCGGGTTTCGGTTCCCCGAAAATTTCGATTATCCGCTCTTTGCATCTTCCATGCGGGAATTTTGGCGCAAATGGCACATCTCGCTGACCACCTGGTTTCGGGAATACCTTTATATCCCTCTGGGCGGTAACCGCAAAGGAGAGGCTCGCAAAGCGCTGAACACCATGATCGTCTTCACGCTGACCGGCCTTTGGCACGGTGCCAATTTCACTTTCGTCCTATGGGGAATTCTCAACGGCCTGTGCCTGCTTGCGGAGGATCTCTGGGCCAAATGTACCCATAAAAAGCGAGGGGAGGCTCTTTGCCCTCGCGCAATCGGCCACCTGTATACATTTGTGCTTGCGGTGATCCTGTTTACGATGTTTAGAGCGGATACTGTCAACAGCGGTTTGACAATGATCGCAAAGCAACTGTTTGGCTGGCAGTTCTCCGCCGTTGCCATGGCAGAATTTTACCGCTTTTTTACCCCATTGTTCTGTGCTACCCTGTTGGCAGCCTTTGTCTTGTGCACGGGGATTGTGCGCACAGTATGGCGCAAATGGCAGAGCGGTCGGGCGGCAAAAGCGGTGGACTTTTTGAGCTTTTTGGGCACGCTGGGGTTGCTTTTTCTGTGTATGCTGGATCTGTCCGGCACAGGGTACAATCCGTTTATCTATTTCCAATTTTGAAAAGAATCCGGCGTGATGGTTTACCATCAACGCGGTCTTGTAAGACAGCCAGAAGGATGAAAAGTGCATGAGAAAAAATCTTTATCTTGTATTTATCACGGTTTTTCTTTTGCTGTGCGCTCTGCCCGCCGTTTTCATGCCGTTCGCGTATTCTTCGGAAACCAAAGAGAATCGGACCCTTTCCGAACCGCCAAAATTGTTTGAAAACGGAACGGTCAATCGTGACTTCGGCGCCGATACAGAAACGTGGTTTTCGGAACACTTTGCGGGGCGCAACCATCTTGTTGCGCTGCACGCCAAAATCACACAGGCGCTGTTTGCCACTTCCACGGAACCGCAGGTGATTTTGGGCAAAGACGGCTGGCTTTTTTATGAACCCACACTGGAAGATTATCTCGGCACACAGCCCTATTCCCCGCGCGAACAAAACGCCCTTGCCGCCACGCTGCGCCTTATGCAGCAGTATGTGCTTGAAAACGGCGGTCGCTTTGCCGCCACCGTAGCACCCAACAAAAACAGCATCTACGGCGAGTACATGCCCGCATATACCGTAAGCGCCAGAAGCGAGAGCAGCCTGGCCGCACTTGCGGACATCTTATACGAGCAGGGGGTTGCGTATGTAGACCTGTACGACCTTTTGCGAGAAGAAAAGGGCGAGACGCTGTTGTACCACAAGCGCGACACCCACTGGAACAACTACGGTGCGCGCCTTGCCTATAACGCGCTGATGGACGGTGCGGCGCAGCCACACAACGCTTTTGAAGACACTGTGTACACGGTGGAATCCGACTGGGACGGCGATTTGGATGCGATGCTGTTGCCCATAGACGGCATTCCGGATGAGCAAATGTATTTTGATATCCCGTTTTCGCAGCTGTTTCGATACCGTGGCAGCGACAATGTGGAGATGGCGCGCATCCAAACAAGTGGAACAGGAAGCGGAAGTCTTCTCATGTATCGCGACTCTTTCGGCAACGCGCTGCTGCCCTTTGTCGCCACCGCGTTCCAGGACGCAACGTTTTTGCGCGCCAATCCTTACGATTTGACGCGCATGGAAGCGGGGCAGGTCGTGATAGTCGAGATCGTGCAGCGCAACCTGCGCGCGCTGTTAGGCGCCGCTCCCATCATGCCCGCGCCGTGTGATCCAACGATGACGATTGACAGGCAACTTTTCAGCGCCGGGTGCAGCTTGTACACCGTCCAAAGCGGGGACTGGCTGCAGGTATATGGCGCACTCGATCCCGGCATCGTCGAGGATGACGCAAGGGTTTTCATCCTGGCGGGCAAATCCGCTTATGAGGCTTTCCCCTGCAGCGAGACGTTGCCAGACGGCAGCGTACCCGACAGCGGCTACGGGTATTCCGCCAGGATCAAGGCGGACGACCTTACGGAGAATACAACGTTTTCCCTCGCCCTGTTACAGGGGGGAGAAAGGATAGAAATTGTTCGCGACTAATTGATCTATCGGATTGCGAGGGTGATCACCATGAAACACAAAGCTTTACTTCTAACCGCCCTAGTTCTTTCCATCAGCCTTTTGCTCTGCGCTTGTGGATCCGCGTCCGGAAGCGATTCCGCTGACAGTTCCTCCGGAGGATCTACCGCCGCGCAGCCGCAGAGCAGCGCGGCCACTGACGCCAACGAGGGCGACGACGTCCCCGATGCCACCGCGGCAGAGGGTCCAGATGACGCGCAGGCCACAGCGTCTGAAGCGCCAAAGGAAAAGGGCGAGGGAGAAGAGACCGCGGTCAGCGACGACCAGGTTCTCTATAACGGCGTTGTCCTGGCGCCCGGCATGGACGCAGCACCCGTGCTGGAGGGTCTGGGCGACGGATATGAATACAGCGAGAATATCAGCTGCTATTTTGAGAGCGGTATGGATAAAACTTACATCTATCCGGATTTGGAAATCTATACCTATCCCGTGAGCGAGGATCAAGACAACATCCTGATGATCAATTTTACCACAGACAAGGTTGTCACGGCGCGCGATGTCAAGTTGGGCGACAGCCTGGACGGCGTGCTGCTTATCTATAACGATCTGCTGCAGTCGGATGGAAGCGACACACGTTATACGGCCGACATCAACGGCGTTTTGCTGACCATCACGGCAACCGACGGCGCGGTGGATTCCATCAGCTATGAATTGAGCGAAACACCGGCCATCTGAGCAAGACTTTTGCTATACCAATTTTGGGGGGCTTCGTCGCATGTCAGTTTCAAATACGGCCGCTCTACCCGCTGGTCGTCTGCGACCGGTACAAAGCGAGCGCTCGGACGAATCCGAACATCTGGCCGGTGCGCGCCAGGTAGATCTCTCCCGCGCGGCCAGAAATGTACACCACTCGCTGTCGGCACAAAAGGCTGTGACAGCGCATTTTGAAAAGATCCGCGCCGGGAAGGCAAATCAAATTGCTGGTTCCAGCAAAGCCCCGGAAGAGCCTCACCCTGAACCTGCCGACGCGGCTGTGCCCGTGACAGGCGACGGCCAGCAGACCGCCCCGAACCACAGCGACGCAAAAGCCGTGCAGGAGGCCCCGGATGCCCCGGCGCTGAGCGCGGTTCGCGACATATCGGCCGAAAAGGACGCCGCGGTAACCGAAAAGGTCACCGTGCATGAATCGGTCGCTGCGCCCAATACGGCCGCCCCGTCCGATCCTAAAACGTCCCGGCTTGAGAGGCAGCGCAAGAGGCAAAGAAATACGCGGGCCGCGGTGGTCGCGGCGATTGCGCTCGCCTTTGTCATCGCGATCGGCGGCGGCTATTGGCTGTCGGGTACGACGCCCGGCTGGCATGCGAACGAGCGCAGCGGACAAAGTTATTTGATCATGCCCGGCACACGCAAGCGCGCGAAAGGCGTGTATACGTTTGAGGACAGCCGCTATGTGTTCGATGAGAAGGGCGTATTGGTGCACGGCTGGGGCACTTATGACAGGCACACCTATTATGCGGACGGCGAAGGGCATCTTTTGACCGGCATACAAAACATCGACGGTGTGGACTACTATTTCGATCCCGATACCGGCGAGTTCCTTACCGGCTTTTATGACACGGAGGCCGGGCGCGTTTGCTACAGCGAGACGGGGTATCCCCTGTACGGCCTGTGCACCTACCAGGATGCCGCCTATTACTTTAACGCGGACGGAATATTACAGACCGGGCTGTTTGACACTGACGATCAGAAGGCAAGGTACTACGCGGCGCAAGACGGCGCGCTCCAGGCGGGCTGGCAAACCGTGGCGGAGGAAAAGTACTACTTTGATCCCACCTCGTACGAAATGCGGCGCGGCGCGGCGGCCATTGATGGAAAAAATTACTGCTTTGATGAAGAGACCGGCGCCCTGCTGACGGACGGCTTTGTCAAATTGGAAAGCGGCACGTATTACGCCGGCGCTGACGGCGCCTGCCTTGCGGGTTGGCAGGAGTTGGAAGAAAATCAATACTATTTCGATGAGAGCGGTATCATGGCAACCGGCTACCGTTCCCTTGACGATAAGCTGTATTTCTTTGACGAGGAAGGCATACTGCAGACAGGGTTTAAGACGCTGGACGGCGCGCTCTGCTATTTCGGGGAAGACGGTGTGATTCGCCCGGTGAGCATGGAATACGAAGGCACCGACCATCTGTTTGACGATCATGGCCACGCGCTGGAAGGCTGGCAGACCCTGGCCGGCACCACCTATTACTATGTGATGGGGGTTAAACAGACCGGCGAGATCGCAATCGACGGCGCTATGTATAACTTCGGCTCAGATGGAATTTTGCACCATGGCTGGAGCGGCGACCGCTATTATGGTTCCACCGGCTATCCCCTTACCGGTTGGCAAACCATTGACAAAAAGCTCTATTACTTTGACGAAAACGGCATCATGGCCCGCAACACAACCATCGGCGCCTACAAGATTGACGCGAGCGGCGTTGCCACCAAATGGGCGCTGGGCGGCACGACGGTGCAAAGCTGCTTTAATTATGTGCGCAGCAATATGCACTATGTCCGCATTGATCCCGACACCTACGAAAATATGGTCAACTATGCGCTGAAATACCACCGGGGGGCCTGCTATCATTACGCGTCCCTGCTGCATTATGTTTTGACGCAGGCCGGCATTGCGAACACAATTATCTGGGGCACCAATCCGGAAGGCGGCACCCATGTGTGGAATCAATTGGCGAACGGTTTGATTGTAGATTCCTGCAACAATTACTACATGATCACACAAGATGAGATGCGGGCGAAGGGGTACAGCTGGTAATCGGGAGGTACAAGGTGGATGGATGAGCCCTGTATCACAAGGCGTGCGTTTTTAAAAGGACTCGCCGGCGCTGTTGCAACCGGTTTGGTCGGTTCTCTGCTTGCAGGCTGTGAAGAATTGCTCGAATTAAATCCCACACCCGGTCCCGTGGATGCTTTCAAGCCGGATGGGCAGCCGAGCAGAACAGAGCCGGCCGCTACGCCGTCGCCGCCGACCGAGGCGATTTTGCCTCAAACCCCGGGCGAATTTATTGGGGAGTTTGAGCTGCCCCCCGAGGGTTCCACGGCGTATGCCATCTGCCCGCAGCCGCTCTACGCGAGCTCTGACACCAATGCGTTTGTGCTGGTGCAACTGCCGGCGGGTGCGGTGTTGCGCGTGCTGGAGGTTAGCGAAGAGGAACGTTGGATGCGCGTGGCGTACGATGCGACAGAGGGCTGGGCGCAAACCGCGTTGATCGCCATCAATCTACAGGACGTGGTACCCAGCATTCTGTATGACGATACGGATGCCTATGCCTCTGCCTTCCGGGCGCAGGGCCGTGAAATACCCGGCATTACGGGGTTGGCGCTCTACAATGCCAAGGCTTACAACCCCCGGTTTGATCAGGAAATGTTCATCATGCCGGTGCTGTACCACGCGGCCAAAAAGTTTTGTTTGGCACAAAAGGCGGCTCTCGCCGCCGGGTACTGTCTGCGCGTTTACGAATTTTTCCGACCGATGGAAACGCAACTCGCGATTGCAAGGCAGCTGGAAGCCCTTGCAGCCGAGGATCCGGAGGTACAGGCCGGTATTTCAACGCCGCCGTGGAATTCCGACTGGTTTATCGCCACCTGGCGCAGCAACCATCAAATGGGATACGCCGGCGATATCAGCATGGTTCGCATCTTAGAGCAGGATACCGCATCCTGCAGCGGCTACGAGTATACCCGCCTGTTGGCGTTTGAAGAGCTTCCGATGCCCACCGCAATCCATGAGATGAGCAGCGCGGCCGCCAGTATGCAGTATCCGATCAACCCGGAAAGCGCAGACTGGCGAAACGTGCCAGCGGCACAGACCATGACGGAGGCGAGCCTGCTATTGCAGACCTTTTGTGCCGACGCGGGACTTACGCCTCTGGCCTCAGAGTGGTGGCACTTTAACGACAACGAAGCTGTCACACAGGAAAACCGAGATCATGCGGTGGGGAATTTTGTTCCGTCGCAGTGCGTGAGCGTTGCGCCGAAAGCGAAGGAATGAGAAACGGTTCTGTTTTTGTACTCTTCCAGCAAATCCCTTGCCAGGTACATGTCGCTCATGCAATGAAGGTCAGAGACACCGTCTCTGACCAGTTCTCGTTCTGTGGAATGGTAGAAAAAATCCATCGCGTCCCGGACTGTCAATCCGGAAAGCTCGGCGAAGCGCATAATAATCCTCCCGTATTTCATACGCAGCAAGGTCCTGTTCGCTGTCATATCTGCCAGCTCCTCTCAAACTTACTATATTTGTCCAAAACTTCCTGGCTGCGCAGGCAAATTTGCACTTCTTTCCGTGAATGGAAGATATCCGGTTTTCTGATTTCCCTGTCCGATCCGTGAAATACTTTCACAGGGCGACCCCTTTCTCCTTTAACCTGTCAATCAGATCATTCACGATATATTCTTTCCCCTGCGTATGCAACACATCGTAACACGGAATGATTGGATCTATATTAAAAAAGTGGACACCAACATGGAAGGTCTGATACAATAAA
>CAZLMA010000026.1:0-26290 GCA_964560675.1 uncultured Subdoligranulum sp.
CGCACGGGTCATCAGTGAGGCCTCCTGCTTTTGCAGGGGGCCTCACTGGCGTGCGGGAATCGAACAGCCCGTGCCGACGGTAAAGAGAGCGCGCACATCCCAATCTATTATTCTTGACTTCCTCTCCGGTTCTGTTACTGCTGCCCAAGCCGTATGCCCAACCTGATTTTACAATCGATCGAAGTTTTTTGACATGCTTTTGCGCATGTTGGGCCAATTAGCTATAGCTAACAACAAATTAACTAATGGCTCCTTCCTCAAGGGATTACGATTTTGGGAGCCAAACCTCCCCCTCCAAAAACGATTGACAAATTTCGCATTTTGTGCTATAATCCAAGCAACCTATTTAGAGTGCGCGAGGGACAGCCCTTTTGACCGCACACCAACCTGCCAATGGTAAGGTGGTAATGGCTGAACGATGGGTTTGCCCGGTTTGTATATGGCACCCATCGGTCGATGGGTGTTTTTCTTGTGCCCTCTTTTTAGGAATCGTACAACCAACCACACTTGGTAACCGCATTGTGCCGTCAGCAGGCGGCGTATCGGGATTGCCAAAAACGATTCAGGAGGGTTAAAATGGAAACGACCAGAACGATTGAAGAACTCAGCAAGCGCGAAGCCAGGGTGTATGTTTTGCTCGAAAATGACGACATCGTCCGGGCCTTCACAGAGCAGGCGGAGAAAGAAGGCTTTCATTACCAGGATGGCGTGGCCATCTCGGAGCGAAAATGCTCCGACGTCATGGCACTCAATCCGGACCAGACGATCAACTTTGTGGGGCTTATCGGGCACATGCTGTTCGACTCGGATCAGAAGATGTTTGGGGATCAGATCCTGTTGAGAGTGGATTATGAAAAATACATGGCCGGCGCGCCGGAGAGCGAGTATATCCTGGAGGGCACCGTGCATTACTCGGGCGCGACATTCTGTTAAGCGTTCCCGCTAGCGGGCAGGTTACACCGTTGCGCAGGCACTTTTCCCCTTCTTTTACAGAGGTCTCTGCGTGCGATCGGGTCATCCCCGGTGATCTTTGGCTCTGCTGCGCGTTTGCCAGTTGGAACGCTGGGCAAGCAAAGGAAGGGTAGTTGCGTATGTTCGAAATTTTGGCCCGGGCCGGTTGTTTTGTCGCCATCATTGTGCTGGGCTATACGCTGCGGCGGGTCGGTTTTTTTAAAAAAGAGGACTTTCACCTGCTGAGCAAAATTGTGATCAAAGTGACGCTGACCGCCGCCATCGTGACCAATTTCGCGGGGCAGCGCATTGAGGTCTCGCTGCTCTCTCTGTGCGTTCTGGCCATCGGGTACGGCGCGCTGCAGATGCTCGCCGCGGCCGTCATCAACGCGCGGCGCTCCGCCGACCAGAGGGCGTTCGCGATGCTCAACACGGCGGGCTGCAACATCGGCAACTTCGCGCTGCCCTTTGCACAGGGATTTTTGGGCCCCGCGGGCGTCCTGGCTGTCAGTTTGTTTGACGCCGGCAACGGCTTTATCTGCCTGGGCGGCGCCTACGGCGTGGCCGACATGGTGCGCAGGCGGGGCGGGCACTTTTCCGTAAAGCCCATCCTCAAGGCACTGCTCACCTCGCCGCCGTTTATTGCCTACGTCGTGATGACCGCGCTGTCCCTTGCGCATCTCTCGCTGCCGGGTCCCGTTGTGGAATTCGCGGGCATCATCTCAAACGCGAACGCCTTCATGGCGATGCTCATGATCGGCGTGGGCTTTGAGCTCCACGCCGACAAAAGCCAGCTGGGCGCGCTGGTGCGCATTTTGGGCCAGCGCTATTTGCTCGCCTTCGCGTTTGCCGCCCTGTGCTGGTTCGTTCTTCCCTATCCGATCGCCTACCGGCAGGCTCTGGTTCTATTGGCCTTCAGCCCCATCGCGAGCGCCGCGCCCGCCTTTACCGCGCGCATGGGCGGCGATTTCGGGCTGTCCAGCGCGATCAACTCTCTCTCGATTCTGATAAGCATTGTCCTTATCACCGGCGCGCTGATCGTAATGCTCTAACGGGCACGGTTTTTCGGTGCGCACCCCTATTGCCGCAAGGCCCCCGCCTTTTTTAAGGCGGGGGCCTTACACTTCCAAGTATGGGTTTGCGCCTGCCTTGCCGCCCAACTTTTTCGATATATCCAAGGCCTTCCTGCCTAAGAATACCGCACGGTTCTTTACAGCGCCGCGCAAAGAATTCATAGGCAGCTCACCGATTTTTAGGCGGGCCTCGTTGATCCTGGCCATGACGAGCTCATCGATGAGCTCCTCCCTCGTCATCCCCTCGTACTTCTTGAGGCTGGAGTCGCCGAGGGTCGCGGCATTCCGCAGCAGGGACGCGCCCCCTCCCCTGTTCATGGGCGGTAGCCCCGTCTGCGTTCTGTATAACCTCAACCCCTTCACGGTGTCCGGGCTTATATCGTATTTGATCGCCGCCTCGCTCACCGTCATCTCCCGGTCATAGACACGCCTCGCGATGTCCAGCCGCTCTTCCTTCCTGTACTTCATAGGTAAACCTCCTGTCCATTTGTTGGCGCTCACTATCAAAACGCTAATTCCCTTCTGTACCCATTTTACATCAGCGAGTCCAGTTTTCACACCTCTGTGTCCAACTTTAGTTTACCACTTAACCAAGTGTTCAAACGTAGAGTTAACAGATAATTTTTAAACATGGTATTTACAACGGACATAAAAAGCATATAATATAGGCGTGACAACCGACAACCAGATCAGGAGGAGTGATACCATGGCTGCAAGAACAGATACTAGCATGACGATCCGCATGAATAGGGAGATAAAGAAAGAGGCACAGGAAATATTTTCGTCTCTCGGTATGGATATGACAACCGCAATCAATGTATTTTTGAGACAGGCAATCTATTTCAGAGGATTTCCTTTTGATGTTCGATTGAAGGAGCCGAATGCGGAAACACTTGCCGCATTTGAAGAAGGAGAGCGTATGCTTCACGATCCGGCAGCGCCACGCTTTTCCAGCACTGATGCGCTGTTTGCGGATTTGGATGCACAATGATGTATGTAATACAAAGAACCACGAGTTTTGTAAAGGATTATAAGCTGGCAGTTAAGCGTGGTTTCGGTATTGGAATGCTGCGCACGGTCGTGGAGTTATTGGCGAGTGGTGAAACATTGCCGAGAGAATACAGAGATCACGCTCTTGTTAATTCGAGGAAATATAAGGGCATGAGGGAATGTCATATTGAGCCGGACTGGTTATTGGTCTATAAGATAACCGAGAGCGTCCTTGTTCTTACTCTTTTCCGAACCGGAACGCACTGCGATCTGTTTTAGTATTTTCATTGGCAGTAGGCCGGGACTGAAAAAGAAGCGTAGCTGGTACAGTAGGCCGTTTGGCATTTAGGTAATTCGACAAACTGGAATATTTTTCACGGAGGCATCTATCAAAATGAACTATCGTATTTATAAGTGGTTATACGTATCTCTTAAACAATAAATTTCAATTTGTAAGAGTGTTACCAACTACATAGGGGATTGAGCAATAGCGTCCAAGCGTAATGCCTGGGCGCTTTTTACTGCTCCAGAGCCGAGCATTTGAGCGGATTCCTACAACTGAATACGAATACATAGCCCTTGCTTTTAAGGTCGATTTCAAGGGGACAAAGCCCCCCCCCGCACCGGAAACGTACCGATAAGGTACAGAAAAGCAAGGGCTTTTCTATGCCCCAGCAGTCGCGAAAGGAAGTGATGCCTATGCTCTTAGGGTAAGTGTTCGAGGCCGGAAAACTACAAAACCACAAAGGAAAAGAAAATGGAAACGCAAAACAGACCAACAACAACCCCGCCGTCTTGAGGGTATCCGGGCAAGCCGGTGTTCCGAAAATCCTACAGCGTTTTACAGGACGAACTTTTTGAACACATGAGGGACTCCGGGTCCCGTTGTGGAATTCGCGGGCATCATCTCAAACGCGAACGCCTTCATGGCGATGCTCATGATCGGCGTGGGTTTTGCGCTCCACGCCGACAAAAGCCAGCTGGGCGCGCTGATCGTAATGCTCTAACGGGCACGGTTTTTCGGTGCGCACCCCTATTGCCGCAAGGCCCCCGCCTTTTTCATGGCGGGGGCCTTAGACTTCCAAGTATGGGTTTGCGCCTGCCTTGCCCGCAAGGCGCAAAACGATCACGCGATAACCATCTCGGTGTCGCCGTCAAACAGGTATACTTCTTTGTACGGGATCGAGAAGGTGATGGTGGAATCAATCTCTGGCGTATCATGCGGGTCAACCTTGAGGATGGCCTTATCGTCGCCCGCCGTAATGTAGATGTTCGTGTTGTCGCCCAGCATTTCCGTCAGCTCCACATCCGCCTTCACGACATAGGCGTCTGGCTGCTCGCCCAACAAAATCGCCTCGGGGCGGAAGCCGAACACAAGGTTCTTCCCCTCGTAGTCGGCCGCCTTGCCGCCCAGCTTTTTCGATATATCCAGGGCGTTCTTGCCAAGGAATACCGCACGGTTCCTTACAGTGCCGCGCACAAAATTCATCGGCGGCTCACCGATAAAGCCGGCGACAAAGACATTGGCGGGCTTGTAGTACAGCTCATACGGCGTGCCGGTCTGCTGCACATACCCCTCTTTCATCACCACAATGCGGTCGGCCAGCGTCATCGCCTCGGTCTGGTCGTGCGTGACATAAATCGTCGTGGCGCCGGTCTCGCGGTGGATCTGCGCGATCTCGCTGCGCATGGTCACGCGCTGCTTGGCATCCAGGTTGGAGAGCGGTTCGTCCATCAGGAAAACGCCCACCTTGCGGATGATGGCGCGGCCAATCGCGACGCGCTGGCGCTGCCCGCCGGAGAGCGCGCGCGGCAGACGATCGAGATAGTCCGTCAGGCCCAGAATGGCAGCGGTTTTTTTGACCTTTTGCTCAATCACTTCCTCGTCTACGCCCTGTAAGGTCAGGCCGAAGGCGATGTTGTCATAGACCGTCATCTGCGGGTACAGCGCGTAGCTCTGGAAAACCATCGCGATCTCGCGCTCGCGGGGGCCCATCTCGTTGGCGCGCTTGCCGTTTATCAGGAACTCGCCGTCCGAGATCTCTTCCAGGCCCGCAATCATGCGCAGCGTGGTCGACTTGCCGCAGCCGGAAGGACCGACAAATACGATAAACTCGTTCTTTTCAATTTCCAGGTTGAAGTTGTGTACCGCGTGGAAACCATTCGGATAAATTTTATTGATATTGTTCAGGGTCAAGTATGCCATGGTTCCTGTCTCCTTACGCATGGATTTGGGGCTGCTGCCTCGCCGCGAGTACACCGGGCGGAGCGCAGGACTTTACGACGCTGCTCTGTGCATGGCATCCCGCAGAATGCGCTGCACAAGGTGCTTGACCCCGATGAGCAGCATATCATAAGCGAGATAGAAAATACCGAACAGAATAGGCTCTACACCCAAGGCAATCGCATCGGTTTGACCCGTAATCGCGTTGACGGTGACGTTGATAAACGTGTACGTCAGGCCAACCAGAATCAGCAGCACGGTGGAATACAGGATGTTGAGCGGAAAACTGATAAACCCTCTTTTTGTGACCATCATCCAGCGGCTGTACGCGCCGGGCGTGCGCTCCAAAAAGCGCAGGACATTGTTGGTGAGAAGATCCGTCACCATACCCAGTCCCAGAGCGGTGATAAAGTACAGATCCAGCGCGTCCGCCATATAACCGCTCAGGCCCCAAAAGAAGAAGAAACAAACCGCCGCCGGGAACCACCACTTGATAAAGAGCACCTTGGCCCAGTCCGCCACTTTAAAACGGGGCCCGGACAAATACCCCCGCAGCTCTTCTTCTGAGACCGGCGGGGAGTTGCTCTCGTCCGCCTCCGCCAGATCCCGGATGGCCTGCGTTTTGAGGTCATAATAGTCGGTCTCTTTTTCGACATCCGGCTTGGGCTGCTGTTTTCGCTTGCGGTCACTCATGGTCGGCTGGTTACTCCTGTTCACAGGGCTCTTTGGGAAAATTCATACCCCCGGCGCGGATCGCGCGAAAGGGTTTGGATCGCTTGACGGGGCCGACTTTGCAAAACCTCAGTCCTCGTCGGCGATATCGATCTCACCCATCTCGCCGTTATCCTCCACGTCAATGGAAGTCTTCACCTTGCGCAGCAGCTTCGTGTAGAGCGGCAGCGTCGCGACGAGTACTGCCGAGATGATCAGCATCACCATATGATTGCGCAGGCAGTCATACGCCTGCTTGATATAAATCGTCTGCTGGGTGATCACAACGGGATTGTCCGCACGGTTTATCGAGGCCAGGATGGCATTCATATAGGTGTAGTCCGCAAAGCCGATGATGACCAGCATCACATACAATAACACCTCAATGACGACCACGGGCTTTTTGCGATAGGGGAACGCGTTGAGGCAGCACAGGAAGCTCAGCATGGAAAAGAGCATCGTCGCGAAGCACGCGAGCCCCATGTTGGGCCCCTGGATACGAGCCGTCGTATCCGAAATATGGGTCAGGTTGAATGAGTAATAGATAAAGGTTACCGCCAGCGCAATCAGCGGAATCATCTGCGGGCGGCGCTTGAGCGACACCATGCACTTGCGGCACATCTCGCGGATGGAATGCCAGATTTTGCCGAAAAGACCGGGCTTTTTGTTCTCCATGCTCACTCACCCTTTCCTATGGCGTTCGTCGTCTGCTTGTCAAAGAAATGCTTGCGCTTGAAGGAGAACGTCGCGGTATCGCCGGGCTTGTAATCGCACCAGCCCTTGATCTTGGCGGTGATCTTCGCTTTGCGGTCACCCTTGATGTAGCCGTGCACCAGCGTGTTCATGCCCAGGTTCTCGTTTGAGAAAACCTGCGCGGGAATGTCCGGCCCTTCGACGATGTTCTCTGGGCGCACACCCAGCACGATCTCTTTGCCCTCGTACGGTTGGAGCATGGCCTGCTCCGCTTCGTCCAGGGTGCAGCTGAAGTCTTTCGCGAGGAGTTTGGCACCTTGTACCTTGACATCGTAGAAGTTCATCGGCGGCAGACCGATGAAGCTCGCCACAAAGATGTTGTCGGGGGAATCGTACAGCTCCAGCGGCGTGCCGACCTGCTGCACATGGCCCATCGACATACATACGATGCGGTCCGCCAGCGTCAGGGCCTCGGTCTGGTCATGGGTGACATACAGCATCGTCGCCTGCAGCCGCTTATGCAAAAGCAGGATCTCACGGCGCGTGGCGCCGCGCAGTTTGGCGTCGAGGTTGGAGAGCGGCTCATCAAACAGGAAAACCTTGGGGTTGCGCACGATGGAGCGCCCCATCGCCACGCGCTGCCTCTGGCCGCCGGAGAGCTGCGAGGGCTTTTTGTTGAGCTGGCTGGTCAGGCCCAGAATTTCCGCCGCCGCCAGCACCTTTTTGTGGATCACGTTGGGATTCTCTTTGCGCAACGTGAGCGAGAACGCCATGTTCTCGTAAACTGTCATATGGCCGTACAGCGCATAGTTCTGGAAGACCATCGCCATATCGCGGTCCTTGGCGGGTGTTGCGGTGATATCCTTTCCGTCCAGCAACAGCTTGCCGGCACTGATGTCCTCCAGCCCCGCAACCATGCGCAGCGTGGTGGACTTGCCGCAGCCGGACGGCCCTACCAATACGATCAACTCGCCGTCTTTTACATCCAAATTGAAGTCAAAGACCGCCTGCACGTTGTTATCGTATATCTTGTCGATATGCTGGATACTCAGCGTAGCCATGTCTTCGCCCCCTTATGCCGACTGTTCGCCGATGGATTTCAGATGCTCCGAAAGCTCACGGCACCTTACAAAATTGACGACGGCGGATCCGAGCAGGCAGACGCCGGAGAGAACCAAACACGCGACCACCCACATAAACTGGCTGTTGTCCATGACGTTGACTTCCACATTGTCAACCAGCGTCGTGGAGGAATGGGCGCGGGCGGGGATGATAAAGATCCGGACAAACTGGCCCACCCCAAGCGCCAGCAAAAGATAACTGTAACTGGGAACATAGTTCTTTACGCCCTCGGAGGCCAGGAAGGTGGCGAGCATAAAGATCAGATTGTATACGATGGAAATACCGATCATGTAGTTGTAGTAATAGTTGCCCACATCCGATTGGTAGATGTTGACAAAGTAAAACACGTCGAACAAAATACCCGCGATGGCAAGTCTGGAAGCGAGTGAGTTCTTGACGTAGCGCATGCGATCCCGCTGGATCAGGCGTTCTTCGTCGGTCATGCGACATCCCCCTTTCCCTTGCCGATGAGGCTTGCCTCTTCTTTCATGAGGCGCGCCTTCCACACCGCGTTGAGCACGAGCAGTACGGCCACAAGAAGCAAAAGCCCGAACACGGCGTAGTGGATATCAAACCAGAAGGTGGATTCTGTGTACAGCGTGTTGCGCGAGGCCGCGTGCTCCGCCAGGGCGGCGAAATCAACCTTGAGCCACTGCGCCTTAAAGGTCTCGATGTAGTTGTGGCACATGATCGAAAGATAGACGCTGTACAGGAAATACGCCCCGGTGGCACAGTAATTGCCGATGTAATAGCGGCGGCGAATGTTGGTGTTGGTCACAAAGAGCAGGCATCCCAGTAGGATCAGGATGATGGCCTGAATCACAAACCAGCGGTTAAACTCCTGCATGTTGTAATAGACCTGGGAGCCCGGTACCGTGGTCTTGGAAATATCGTTGGGGTTGCGAATTGTGGTATACAGGCTGTCGTACAGATCGGTCATGATCCCGAGCGAGTAGAGAAACACCACCGCGCCCATAATGACAGCCGCCAAACAGAGGATCTTCTGCGCAACCATTTGTTTTTTATACATGACGGACCTCCTCACAGGGGAAGCGTATCCCCGTGGCGCCCTGCCGTTCGCTTGTCACGATCTCTGTTTCGGGCGCTCGGCTTGTAGATCCTGTAGCGGGCCGGCGCGGCGCCAAGCAGCGCCGGCCCGCGGTCGTACCGTTCCGATCGGTTGATGGGTTTAGTAACAATTCGGATTAAAGTTTAGCGTAATAGGCGAGGTCTTCCTCCCACTCGGTCTCTTTGATGTCGAGGTACTTGGTACCCTGCCAGGTGTTGGCGACATAATCGGCAGCGCTCTGCGCATCGGTGATCTCGGCAATGCCGGCACCGGCATAACCGCCCGCGATGATGTCGCAGAGGATGTTGATCTGGTCGTCGCCGCTGGAGGAGGAGAACTGCGTGGTCAACTCTGTCAGAGAAGCCAGATCGGTTGTATCAACGGGGGTCGTAGGCAGCACGGTGGGAACACTCGTGTACCAGCTGTCATCCGCAACCGCCAGCTCCGGATGGTGGATGGTGCCAAGAGCGATGGCGTTGGAGATGTAGCCTGCGCCCAGGCGTCCGACTTCGGTGGTGCACTGATACTCAAAGGCCTGGCTCTTTAAGAAGCTCAGGGTGGAGCCCAGATAGAAGCGGGCGTAGTTCGTGTAGTTGCCGGAAGCCTTGTCCCACAGCTCCTCGCGGCAGGCGTCTGAGATGGTGGGCATTTCCTTGCCGTTAAACATGAAGGTGACGTCGTCATTGCGGAAAGCCTCGGGGCCGTAGCTCATCAGGATCTGGCCTTCTTCTGAGTAGGCATAGTCAATGAGCTTCAGGCAGGCGTTGAGCTTGTCCTGATCGCCGTTGATGCCGGCTACCGAGATGCCCCAGCCGTCGGTCTTCACGGAGCGCCAGCTCTCAGTAAAGCGCATATAAACGCCGTCCTCGTTGGTGCCGTCATACCAGCGGGCCACGGGAACCATGGCGGCCATATATTGCTCGCCCTCGTCAAAAATGCCTTCCTGCTCGTTGTAGATGGTCTGGGTCTGGTTGTAGTCGTAGTGCATAAAGCCGAGATCCTGCTCGAGGTAATCCTTGGTCTTGACGTCCTGCTTCTGGACAAACGCCTCCGAGATCAGGCCCTCGCTCACAAGGTCATTCATGCGCTCGAGCGCCTCATAGGTTTCCGGCTCCTGGCGGGCGTCATGCAACTTGTTGTCGGCGCCCACATAGAGGTAATCCTGGCGGGACTCTAATCCGCGGACACCGAACAGCATGCCGGCGAAGCGGAACATATCGACGCGGCGCTGGTTGTTGGCATCTTCACGCGTGAACACACCCTGGACGGCATCGGTGCCGTTGAGGGTCTGGGGGTTCGCGACGACGCAGCGCAGCAGCGCGACCAGCTCGTCCGCATCCCAGGCGGCGTTCTGACCAATAAACAGGTCGGCGCGGTCGGTGCCGTAGTAGCCGCCGTAGGCTTCGTCGATGTAGGTGCGCAGCATGTTGACGGCGTCAACACCGCTGATGGAGCCGGCCGCGTTCATCTTGTCGACGATGTTGCCGGCGGTGTCATAATCCTTGGTGATGGTCTCGACGCCGGAGCCGTCTTTTTTGACGACTTCCACATCAATTGTGCCAGAGGTGGGCATATAGGGCTCATACACAGGCGAAGCCGTATTGTTGGAGGCGTCGGCGGTGAACTCCCCTTCGCCGTTTAAGAGTTTTTGTACCCAGTCGGTGCGCATCAGGGGCATGCGCTCGATGTCGGCGACGCCGTCAAAGTAGGGGCTGAAGTAGATGGCACCGGTCGAGGTATCGCCGGTGATGGACAGGCGAACGATGGGGTTCTCGTCTAGGTAAGCTTTGAAGTTGGGCATCTGATCCAGATACTCCGCGATGTTCACAATGGAACCCGCGACGCCGTTGTCGTTCAACAGGGTCGCGGTGCCGGACACCATATCGACCTGATCCAGCTGCTCTTTCCAGTAGTTGAACTCCTTCGACGAGCTGCCGGCGCCCGTGAACTTATCCTCGAACTTGACGTCGAGAACCTTTTCGAGCTCCGCCCAGGTGGGCTTGAGGTCGCCGGTGTTGTAGGTGACGCCGTCGGCCAGCGTGACGCCCTCGCCCGCGGTTTCGGCATCAAAGGAAATGCCTGTGTTGGGGTTGTTGTAGCCGCAGGCCAAACGGATCACGGTGCCGGACGCGTAACTGAGCTCGCCCGCGGCAGCCTCGCTGTCTCCGCCGGACTCGCCTTCGCCGCCAGGGGCCTCGGCCTCACCCTCGTCGCCGGAATCGGCGGGTTCGCCCGTATTGTCGGTGGAACCGCTGTCGCCACCGCCGTCCTGCACCTCAACGCTCGGGCCGCACGCGGTCAGGCACGCGACCATCATAGCGGCCGCAAGCGCGATCGCGGCCAAAGATTTGAGCTTTCTCATGTTGTTACTCCTTACATTCAGGTGTTAAAATATCTGCCTTCACCGGGCACTTTGCCCGGAAACGACCGAACGTTGGACTGCCCTTTACTCCTTCACGCCGCCGACATTGGTGCCCTTGGCGAAGTATTTTTGGATAAAGGGGTAGATGATCAAAATCGGCACGATGGAACACACGATCAGCGCGTAGATGACAGAGTCAGAGGCATAGGCCTCGTTCCAGCCGGCCATGACCTCCGGGTTCGTGAAGTTTTCCAGCTGCAGGCGGATAAAGACCTGCAGAGGATGCTCGTTGGCGTTGGAAATCATCTGGCGCGCCCAGAAGTAGCCGTTCCAGCGGGAGATCGCAAAGAACAAGGCGACCGTCGCGATGGTGGACTGGCTCATCGGGATAAAGACGTTGGTCAAAACCTGGAACTCGGAGGCGCCGTCCACGATGGCGGCTTCCTCTACCTCACTGGGAACGCTCTCAAAGGCGTTGCGCAGCAGGATGATGTTCATGGCCGCCATGCCCATCGCGATAACAACCAGCCACTTGTCGTCCCAGATGCCGATGGCGTTAAAGACCTTGCGGGTATCCAAGTAGTTTAGGTACTGCGGTACGATGCCGGCCGAGAACCACATGGTGAACACCAGAAAGAAGTTGAACGGCGTGCGGAACAAAAGGCGGCGCTTGCTGAGCGCGTACGCGCCCAAGATGGAGGTGACCATGCTGAAAATCGTGCCGTACAGCGTGATAAAGAGCGTGTTGGCGTAAGAGTTCCAGAACATGTTGTTGTTGAACATGCGCCCGAATGCCTCAAACTGGATATCCTTGGGGAACAGCACCACTTCGCCGTATTCCACCGCGTCAATGCCGGAGATAGAGGCGGAGATCGCGTACACGAAAGGATACAGGCAGGCCAACGAGAACACAGCCAGCAGCGTGTAGCTGATAATCTTGAAAATCAGCTCGGAGATCTCAAGTTTTCGTTTCATGGCGGCCTCCTGCTAGTACAGAGACGTGTTGGACGCCTTCTTGGAGATGGTGTTGGCTCCGATCACCAGCAACATGCCGATGACGTTGTTCATCATCTCCGCCGCCGAGGCAAGTCCAGATCCGGCCGATGCGCCCACCGCGCCGATACTGTTGCGGTACGCAAATGTCGAAACGACGTCCGCCGTGACATAGGTGTTGGCGTTGTAAAGCAACATGACTTTTTCGTAGCCGATGCTCAACAGCGAGCCGATACGGGTGATGAGCATGATGACGATGGTGGAGAGGATACTCGGCAAAACCACATACCGCATCTGCGCCCATTTGTTCGCTCCGTCGATCTGCGCCGCCTCGTAGCTTGTGGGCGATATGGCGATGATCGCGGAGAAGAACACAATGCTGTCATAGCCCGCACTTTCCCAGATGCCGCTGATCTGGTAGATCGATCGGAAGAAGGAGGGCTCGTTGAGCAGGCCTCCGAACGCCGTCTCTTCGCTGATGAGCCCCAGACTGGCAAGCGCCTGGCTGACGATGCCTGCGCCGCTGATCAGGGAGCCCTGCTTGACCAACATGGTGATCAGCGAGGTCATAACGACGGTGGACATGAACTTGGGCAGGTACGTCATCACCTGGAAGACGCTGCGAACCGCGTCGCTGCGCACTTCGTTAAAGAACAGCGCCAGGATGATGGGGATGGGGAAGCCGAAGCACAGCCCGTAGAAGCTTATGATGAATGTGTTGCGCAGCGCGCGCCAGAAATCGGTGGACAAGCCGTCGCCGGCAAACAGCAGCCGTTTGAAATACGAGAAGCCGGAAAACAGCTGCTGAGACACAGGCAGAACGTTGTCAGACACCTTGAAACACCCAAGCAGTTCATACATGGGTAGATACCGCCAGAACAGGAAGATCAACAGCATCGGCACCAGCATGACGTACAAGCGCCAATCCTTGAGTATCGTGCGGCCGACGTGAAGCCAGTAATGCTTTTCAACGTCGTCGCGTACCTCCTGTTCCGGGCTGAGTTGATAGACTCCCTTTTCCTCATCAAAGGTAAGGAAATCCGCCGCCCTTTCTTTCATAGATTGCCTCCTTTGTGCTCCTCCTGTGCCTGTGTGCGCAGAAGATAATGTTTTTGATCCTCAAAGACACCGTCCAGCTTTCGCGCTATCCAGATGATCACACCGGTAAATAAAAGAGACAGACTGTCCGTGGTAAAAAAGCGAACCGCCGCGCCGACACTCGCCCCCAAAAGCAGCGCCACGATCGCCCTGCCCGCCTGCATAAGCAGCAAAACCAGCAGGCCGAACGCCACCGTCAAAACGCCCGAGGAGCGCACACGCTCCTTGCCAAAATACTTTAGCAGCAAAAGCGCCCCAAGAGAAAACAGATTCCCGATACAGTAAATAAGGTACTGCTGCGCGTTGGCGCCGGAAAAGAAACAGTACACAAGCGCCGCTTCCACCGCGTAGAGGGCGCCCCAGGCGCCCCAGCGCATATACAGAATGGACGTGACAAGGCCGGCGAGCGATACAGTATACAGCTGGTCGGCATACCAAACGCGCGCCGCGTGCACTACCAAATACTCACACACCGCCAAAAGCAAAGCCCATATGGCTAAGTCAATGGCCCGGTATTGCCCGAATGTGCGCTGCTTTTCCAAAGTGCCATCGCCCCCATAGGCCGCGCCGGCGCGGAGCGGAAACCCTGCCGAAAAAGGCCCCTGTGCAGGTCTGGTGAACCTCCTGTGCGGGGAACAGAAAACGCACAATCGTGCATTTTCAGGGCCAAATGGACAAAATCAGAACCCTGATTTTGTGCATTTTGACTGTATCTCCCCCCTTCTACGGTAAAATATTATACAGGCCGTCGGATTTCCTGTGTATGGACAATCCCGCACTATATATAGACAAAACGGATTTTCAGGAGGTTGCGCATAGGCGCGCAACGCGCGGGAGGATATAATAGTGGGGGTGCAGAGAGGCGCCCTGTCGTTGCGCCGCGCGGTCTTGCACCGCTGCAAAACGATTGGCGGGGGTACCGCCCCCAAAAAGTGACCCATTCGGAGCCGCCACCGAAACCGGCACAAAAACAGGAGGATAAACCGATGATTTTCATAACGCCGCAGGATGACCTGCAAAGTTGTCTGGATGCCGCGGAGCCCGGCGAGGAAATTGTGCTGGGGGCCGGGACATGGCGCGCCAAGGCGATGATCGGGAAGGAAGGTGTTACGCTGCGCGGCGCCGGCGCCGACGCCACCCGCATTGTGTGGGATGACTACGCGAAAAAGTTAGACGCGCAGGGGCGGGAATATGTGACGTTTCGCACCTGGACGATGGCGGTTTGCGCAAACGGCGTGACGATACGGGATCTGTGCATTGAAAACGACGCCCTGCACCCGGAAAGCAAGGGGCAGGAAGTCGCGCTGACGGTGTACGGCGATGCCTTTTTGATGGAGCGCTGCCGCCTGACTTCCACCCAGGACACGCTGTTTTTGGGCCCGCTGCCCGGCGATCTGATCAAGCGCCACGAGGGGTTTTTGCCCGACGCGCTGCGAAAGGACACGGTCTGCCGGCAGCGCTTTCGCGACTGCCTGATCGAGGGCACCGTGGACTTTATCTTCGGCTGCGGGCAGGCTGTGCTGGAGCAATGCGAGATCCGGTCCTTATGTGACGCGCGCGGGATCGGATACACGGCTGCGCCCGCGCACGCGCTGGCGCAGCCGGAGGGCTTTACCTTTAAGAACTGCCGGTTCACGGCCGAACCCGGCGTGCGGGACGGCAGCATCTATCTGGCGCGGCCGTGGCGGGATTACGGGATGTGCGTATTTGACCACTGCCAATACGGGCCGCACATCGCGCCGGAGGGCTTTGACAAGTGGAACGACACCCGCCGCGACAAAACCGCCCGCTTTTATGAGGCACCGCTGCCAAAAGGCCGCGTTGCCTGGGCGAGGGAAGGCCTGCCGACAGGATAAAACCTCCTCCTTTTGCGCCGAAAAGCGCCAAACCGCAATACCGCTTGTTTTTTGTTGCCCTTGTGCTATACTTAAACGTAGGGCGTTGTTCCCGATTTTGCAAAGAGGATCCGGATTCTCCCGCCTGGGTGGCGCCGGGCATGGCGCACCGGGCGTGAAAAAGGCAGAAAGGCGAGGCGCTTTGCGATGATTGTGACCCTGGAACACCTGACCAAAGTCTTTCCCGGCCGCGGGCGCAAAGACGCGCCGGTGACGGCGGTACAGGACCTGAACTTTTGTGTCGGGGATGGCGAACTGCTGGGGCTTTTGGGGCCTTCCGGGTGCGGCAAAAGTACCGCGCTCAACCTGCTGTGCGGCCTTTTAAAGCCTACGGAGGGCTCTATCCGCTTTGGCGATACGGACGTTACGCAGCTGCCACCGGAGAGCCGCGGCGTCGGCATGGTGTTTCAAAATTACGCGCTGTATCCGCACCTGACGGTTTTGCAGAACATCCTGTTTCCTCTGGAGAACCTGAAGGGAGATGCAAGACCTACGCGCGCCCAAATGCGCGAAAAAGCGCAGGAGGCGGCGCGGCTTGTGCAGATCGAGGATTTGATGGACCGCAAGCCGGGGGAACTCTCCGGCGGGCAACAGCAGCGCGTGGCGATCGCGCGCGCGCTGATCAAAAGGCCTCAACTGCTGCTCATGGACGAGCCGCTCTCGAACCTGGACGCGCGCCTGCGCCTGCAAACGCGGGAGGAAATTCGCCGGATCCAGAGGGAAACCCGTATCACAACGGTCTTTGTCACACACGACCAGGAAGAAGCGATGAGCATTTCTGACCGCATTGTGGTGATGAAAGAGGGCGTTGTGCAGCAGATCGGCCGCCCGCAGGCCGTGTACGACGACCCCGCCAACCTGTTTGTCGCGAAGTTTTTGGGCACGCCGCCCATCAACGTGTTTTCCGGCCGGATCGAGAGCGGCAGGGTGTATATCGGGCGGCAGGCCGTTATGGAAGCGTCGGGGATCGCGGACCAACCGGTCAGCGTCGGCATCCGCCCAGAGGGGTTCCTGCCGGATCCAAACGGCGTGCTGAGCTGCGCGCTGCGCGGCGTCGAGGTCATGGGCCGCGACATCAGCGTGGTGCTGCGCCATCCGGCGGCGCAGCAGGATTCCATGCGTGCGATCGTAAGCGCCGAGAGCGCCGTGGACAGCCGAGCCCAAACGGTTTGTTTCGCGCTGCGGGCGGACAAGGTTTTCCTCTTTGATCAGGGCGGAGCGCGGCTGCGGGGAACCCAGTCGACCCCGTGACCGCTACCAAAGGCGCCTTGCTGCCGTTTTTGCCCAGGAGGGAAATGCGATGGAGAGAAAGAGCCTGAAAGGTTGGCTGTATCTTGCGCCTGCCTTTGCGTTTTTGGCGGTTTTTTTGATGTATCCGCTGATCGACGTGTTGATTTATTCCTTCGAAGAGGGCTATAATTTCGCGTCCCAAACCTCGTTCGGCATAGGCGGGTACAACTACGCCTATGTGTTGCGCGACCCCTATTTTTTGCAGGCGGTCAAAAACACCTTTTTGCTCGTCATCATCACGGTGCCGGTGTCCACCGGCCTGTCGCTTTTGATCTCGCTGGCGCTGAGCTCCATCCACAAGCTGCGCGAGCTGTTCCAGACCATCTATTTTCTGCCCTATGTGACCAATACGCTGGCGGTCGGGCTGGTGTTTATGATTCTGTTCAAGCCGACCCCGTACAGCGACGGCTTTGTCAACCTGCTGCTGCGCGTATTCGGCGCGGGGCCTGTGGATTTTATTGACGGGCCCTATTGGGCCAAGATGTTTGTGATGTGCCTTTATACGATCTGGGTGGTCATGCCGTTCAAAATCCTGATTTTGACCAGCGCGCTCGCCAGTGTCAACGAGCAGTACTATAACGCCGCGCGCGTGGACGGTACGCCGCGCTGGCGGATCTTCTGGCGCATCACCCTGCCGATGATCTCCCCCACCCTGGTATACCTGATCATCACCGGCTTTATCGGCGCTTTTAAGGCCTACAGCGACGCGGTCGCTCTGTTCGGCACCAATTTGAACGCCGCCGGCATGAATACCATCGTGGGCTATGTGTACGATATGCTGTACGGTACAAGCGGCGGCTATCCGTCTTATGCCTCGGCGGCGGCGATTTTGCTGTTTGCCATCGTGCTGACGATCACCTGCCTCAATCTGCTTATCACAAAAAAGCACGTGCAGTATCTCTCTTAAGGTCTGTTCCGGCTGCCCGAATCCCTTCCTGACGCATTTTACACGAGGTGTCCGCTATGGAGAACCGGCGATATAATAAAAGGAATGAAGGGGGCGCCGCCGCGCTGCGCGCCGGCGCCGGCCGGGCCGTGACCTATACGCTGCTGGCGCTGTGGGCCGTAGCAGTGCTGTTCCCTTTTTACTGGATGGTTCTCACCTCTTTTAAAAGTTACAGCGCCTACAACGCCGAGTATATCCCCAAACTGTACACAACGGAGCCGACGCTGCAAAATTATCGGGACGCGTTTACGCAGGTGCCGCTGGCGAGATACTTTCTCAACACCCTGATTTTTACGGTTGCCACCACGCTGATCATGCTCATCGTAACGGTTTTGGCGGCGTATGCCTTCGCGATCCTGGATTTCCCCGGCAAAAATTTCCTCTTTGTGCTGTTGCTCTCGCTGATGATGATCCCCAACGAACTGGTCATCATCACCAACTTCGTCACCATCACCAACCTAAACCTGCGCAACACGTTTTTGGGGTTGATATTGCCATCGGTGACGTCGGTATTTTACATTTATCTGCTCAAGGAAAATTTTGAACAGGTGCCCTTACAGCTCTACTATGCCGCGAAAGTCGACGGCACTTCCGACTTAAAATATCTGTTCAAGGTCATGCTGCCGATCTGCCGGCCGACAGTTGTCACCGTGACGATCCTAAAGGCGATCGAGTGCTGGAACGCCTATGTGTGGCCACGGCTGATCACGGACAAAGAGGAGTACTTTTTGGTCTCCAACGGCATCCAGTCCATCCGCGAAAACGGCTTCGGGCGCGAGAATATCCCCGCCATGATGGCCGCCGTCGTCGTGATCTCGGCACCGCTGATCGTCTTGTTTTTGTGTTTCCGCAAAATGATCATGGCGGGCGTTGCGAGAGGGGGCACCAAGGGATGAAACGGAGCCGTGCAGCCGCACCCGGGCAAGAAGAAAACGCCTTTTGCGCAGTGCCGCGGCCAAACTGGCTGCGCGCGGGCAGAGCGGCGCTGTGCCTCTCCGCCTTCCTCCTGGTGTTTTTGCTGTGCGCCTGCCACGGCGCCATAGAGCGCACGCAGTTCTCGATCCCGGAGACATTCGACGAGAACCGGCAATTTTCCATCACATTTTGGGCCAAAAACGACACCAACAAGACGCAGATCGACATCTATAACCGCGCCATCGCGGATTTTGAGGCGCTTTACCCCAACATAAAGGTCAACATGCGGCTCTACACCGATTATGGCCGCATCTACAACGATGTGATCACCAACATTGCAACCGGTACAACGCCCAATGTCTGCATCACCTACCCCGATCATATCGCGACGTATCTGACAGGGCAAAACAGCGTGGTGGCGCTGGACGCCCTGTTCGCCGACCCGAAATACGGGTTGGGCGGCAGCGCGCTGCTCTTTGAGAGCCCGACCCTTTCCGAGATCGTGCCGCAGTTTTTGGAGGAATGCCTTCTAAACGGCCAGCACTACGCCATCCCGTACATGCGCTCTACCGAGGCCTGCTACGTCAACAAAGACTACGTAGAGGCGCTGGGCTATACCCTGCCCGAAACGCTGACATGGGACTTTGTGTGGGAAGTCTCGGAGGCCGCCGCGGCCAAAAATCCCGACGGCACCTATGTGCTCAACGGTCAGAAGGTCATGATCCCGTTTCTATACAAATCCACCGACAACATGATGATCCAGCTGCTGCGCCAGCGCGGCGGCGGATACTCAACCGAGAACGGCGAGATTCTGATTTTTAACGATACCACGAGAGAGATTCTGCGCACCGTGGCCGAAGAAGTCGGCAAGGGCGTGTTTTCCACCTTCAAGATCTCTGGCTACCCCGCCAACTTCCTGAATGCGGGGCAGTGCCTGTTCGCGGTCGATTCCACGGCCGGCGCCACCTGGATGGGCAGCGACGCGCCGCTTTTGGACATCAGCCCAGAGGAGATTGTCCGCTTTGAGACCGTCGTTTACCCGGTTCCGCAGGTGGACCCCGACCATCCCCAGATGATTTCGCAGGGGCCTTCCATCTGCCTGTTTAACAAACAGGACCCGCAGGAGGTACTGGCATCGTGGCTGTTCGCACAATATCTGCTCACAAACGATGTGCAGATCGCCTATTCCAGCACCGAGGGGTATGTGCCGGTGACGACGCGGGCGCAGCAGAGCGCGGAATACCAGGAGTACTTAGCGCGCGCCGGCGAGGATAACCTCGATCACTACGCGGTCAAGCTGGCGGCTGCCCAACTGTTGCTGGATCACACCCTAGACACCTTCGTCACGCCGGTATTCAGCGGTTCCGCGAGCCTGCGCGACGCCGCCGGACAGATGCTGGAGGACGTGACCAAATCCATCCGCCGCAAGCAGACGGTGGACGACGCCTACTTTGACAAGCTTTTTACCGACACTGCCGCATTGTACCATCTGGATCAAGTGGGAGGCTCCAACCGCGCGGCCGGCAAGGCGGCTTTGGGGCCAATGCCGCTTGAATCCAAAGTGCTTTTGGGCGTGTTGGCCCTTGCCTGGCTGGGCATGGGGCTGTGGGTGCTGTTTGGCATCCTGCGCCGCAAAAAGGGAAAATGACCAAACCTCCCCCCCCTACCCGAAGTCCCCCGCCAAAACGTACCGCCAAAAAAGGGTTTATAGGCGGCGCTTTTGGCAAAAATACGACGCAAAAAAGTTCACGGCACAGCGTTTTGATGGGCGCTGTGCCGTGTGTTTTGGGATGGGATTTATAAGAGATCCCGCGCAAAGGCGGAGATCCCGATCCCTATTTTATTTTACCGTTTTACAGCTGTGCAAGGCGGCTTTTTACCCTGTGCGCTTTGTTTTTAGACGCTTTTGGGTTTTGCGCCAGCGTTTTGCAATGTTTGAACCTCGTCTGTTTGCATCAAACTCAGTCGCCCATATCTTCAAAGGCGTCTAAGCCCTTCTTGCGCTGTACACGCGTGTCGCCGTGCTTTACGAAGAGCATCGTGACGAAGCTCGCCGCCACGAACAGCGCCGCGTAGGGGAAGAGTATGCGGTAGTCAATCAGCCGCATCAGCGTGCCCGCGCAGATGGGTGTGATCACCTGGGCTGCCATGGAGGCGGTGTAGTAGTAGCCGGTAAATTTGCCCACGTCCGACCCGCGGCACATCTCCACCACCATTGGCAGAGAGTTGACGTTGATGGAGGCCCAGGCCATGCCGACCAGCGCGAAGACGATGAACATGACCAAATTGATGCTGTGGAAAGTGGTCGTCAGGAAGTAGCCCAGCAAAAAGCAGGCTGACAGCAAAACGGTGCCGAAGAGAATGGTCTTTTTGCGGCCAATCTTCGAGGCGACCGCGCCGACCGGTATGTAAGAGAGGATGGCACCCGCCGTGGCGATCATCAGGCAGGTGGAGGCGCCGCCCAGGCCCTGGCCCATCACCTGATCCACATACTTGGTAAACCAGGTCGTAACACCGTTATAGCCCATAAACCACAGCGCGATGGAAGCCAGCAGAAAGGCCAGTGATTTTTTGACCGGCGCCGGCAGCACCTCGTTGCCGGAACCGTCGCTCACCGCCAGATCCCACTCCGGATGCTTTGCCTCCAGCGCGCGGTTCTCGGCCGCGAGTTTGGGCTCTTTGATCGTTAAAAACAGGATCGCCACCGCGATAAACATCACGGAAGCCACCACGATGAAGAGCGGCTGGTAGTTTACATGGTCGAGCCCCTGCACCTTGGAATTCGGGTACATGACGGCCGCAACCGCCAGGTACATAAGGCCGCCCAGCGCGCCCATCAGGTTGATGACGGCGTTGCCCTTGGAGCGCAGCGGTTTTGGCGTGACATCCGGCATCAGCGCTACGGCGGGGGAGCGGTAGGTGCCCATGGCGATGAGCAGCAGCCCGAGGACAATCACGAAAGACGCCAACTTGAAAGGCGAGGGAGAGGCCGCGTAACTGTTGTCTAAGAGCGGCAAAATGTTGAGCAGGATTACGGCGCAGCCGGTGCCAAACAGGATGTAAGGCATGCGCTTGCCGATTTTGGTGTTGGTGCGATCGGACAGCCCGCCGAAAAAGGGCAGCAAAAACAGCGCCAGGACATTGTCCGCCGCCATAATCGCGCCGGTGAGTGTCTCGTTCATGTGGAACGTGTTCGTGAGGATGACAGGCACCACATTGTCATACATCTGCCAGAAGGCCGAGATGGATAAAAACGCCAGCCCCACAAGAATCGTTCGTTTGTAGTCAAGTTTCAAATCTTCCATTTTGATCTCTCCTTGCAGCCCAAGCGTCCGGTGCGCCGTGACGCCCCTCCCTGTTTGTCAAAACGTTTACCGCCATGCGCCCCGCGAAGCGCCCGCTGCACAAACTCTCATGCGCCCCGCCGCCCGGATACAGGCGGCGGGGGCCGCTTTCCCTTTGGAACCATCAGATGTGCGTATCCCACAGCCCACAGAAGCTGTCAATGGGATCCTTGCCGCGGAATGCCTGCGGGCCGCTAAGCAGCGCATCCACAAGGGCGTCCATCGTGCACGGCCTTGAATCGTAGGCGTTGATATACGTGCGCAGGGTGGGCGCATCGGCCAGCATCGTCGGGCTGTTGACACTGATGCCGATGGTGGGTACATCGTGCACATACCACGGGATCTCGCCGCCGCCCTTGGTCATGCCGAATGCCGGTCGGCCGTTGGCGACATCAAACACCGTGATCACCAGGTCCTGCGCCGCCTTGAACTCGGCAATGGAGGACTTGCCCATATGGTAGGCGTCCATACTGGCGCTCTTGCCCTCGGCGGCCAGGCGCTTTGCCTTGTCAATCGGGCTCTCGTACACAAAGGCGTCAAAGCCCCTGGCAATCAAGAGATCGCGCAAAACCTCGGCGGGGTTCTTCTTGGGGCCGTTGCCGCCGAAGGCGAACTTCATCAGCTGCGCCATCGCACCGTCGTTGCCCTTCACATACACGATCATGATCTTTTTGTATTTTTCCGGGGTAAGGGGCAGCACATCGGCGTCCTTGTACTTGACGAGCGTCAGCGCGTCTTTGGCGATTTGGGCCGCCTTGTCTTTGTACTCCTGCTTGCCGATATTGCTCAGCGCCTGCGGCGGCGGCACAAGATCCTCTTTGGGGATCTTGGTCAGGCCCATATGAACCTTCAGCCCCAAAATGCGCATCAGAGCTTCCTGCATGCGCTCTTCTGAGATGACGCCCGTCTTGTAGGCATTCAGCATAATGCCGAAATCCTCGTCGGGGTCGTTAAAGAACAGGAACATATCGCAGCCGGCGTTGATGGTGGCCGGCACCATGTCGGCATGGGACATGCGGTTGGTCATGCCCACCATATGCGTGGCGTCGGTGATCACTACGCCGTTGAAACCCAGCTCTTTGCGCAAAAGACCGTCGATCAGCTCCGGGCAAAGGGTGGCGGGCATCATCTCGTCGTCGGTAATGCCGGGCCTAACCTCCCGCATATACTTGGGCAGCATGATGTGGCCCGCCATCACGCCGTCCAAGCCGCCGTCGATAAGCGCCTTGTAGACGCTGCCGTAGGTGGCCATCCACTCGTCCTTCGTGAACTCGTTGATGTTGGAAGAGAGATGGGCGTCGCGGAAATCCTGGCCGTTGCCGGGGAAGTGCTTGGCTACGCTGGCGTAGTGCGGCAGCGCGTGCACGCCCTGCATATAGGCCACGCTCATTTTGCGCACACGATCCACATCGTTGCCGAACGCGCGCTTGACGATCTCGGTGTTTTCCCAGTTGTAATGGATGTCGCACACCGGGGCAAAAGCCATGTTATTGCCCGTAACGGCGCCTTCCTCGTTGCCCATATAGGCCATATCATAGGCATACTGCTCGTTGCCGGTCGCACCGATCTTGATGCCGTCGGCGATATAGGTGCCGTCCGTACCGGTTCCGTTGCCGCCGCTCTCGGTGTTGCAGGCGATAAACAGCGGGATCGGCGAGGTGGTTTGCAATACGCGCACGACTTCCTGCACGCGCTTGCAGGGGATGCCGTTATAGCGGAACCCGCCCAGATGATATTTGGCGATCATCTCCTGGAGCTGCTCGTCCGTCGCCTGACCCTGGTTATCAAAAAAGAGCTGCCCGACCTTTTCTTCGGCGGTCATGCCGGCGATGGTCTTTTGTACCCACGCGATGTCTTCCTCCGAAAGGTAATACGGTTTTGCCTTCAAATCAACCATAGCGTTATCCTCCATCGTTCTTTTTGGCGGTTTGTGCCGGTTTTGGGGTGACTGTGCGTACAACCATACAGAACTTCTCTGCACAAAAACAATTTTACTGTAGAAAGCGGCAAATTGCAAGCCTTTTCCCTTGGCGCCAAGGCGAGTTTGAGTGTGCGTCTGCGCCTCGCTGTCCTTTCAATCAGAATCCCCGGTATTGCGCGAGCGGGTGCTTTGGGCCCCGCGCAGGGTTACACGTCAGACCCCGCCGCTTCTGCCTGTTCGATCACGATTTTGGTGGCGTTCAATTTCTGCATCGTTCGCTTGGCCATGCGGGCGCGGGGATTCTCCACGATCCAGATGTTGGTCGCCTCCCACACCGAGAACGAGCCGATGATCGAGAGGATCTCCACGGTCACCGGGCTCCACACGCCCTCTAACAGAATGGCGGAGGCAACAAAAACGAAACCGATGCAAAAAAGCCAGATCTGTTTGATTCGGTTGAGCCGGTTTTGGTTGGCGTTGCGGATCTCCTGCTCGCGGATCCGTTCCTGAAAAGCATCGCGAACGCGCGCGAAGGCAACCGGCCCGTCGCACTTGATCTTTAACACAATCTCATCGCCGATCTCCTTTTTTGCGTATTGTTTGGCAAGGTAATCGGCGACATCGTCGTTGAGCGTCAAACAACTCTCGTCATAAGGACTATATAGCTCTTTTTCCTCGTGTATGCGAAGGTTGATCTCATACATATTGCTCTCCCCTAACCGGAAGGCCTCACCGCGCAAAAAACCGCGGCGGGCAGCTCCGCGCCCGAAACTTTATTGTCATTTTAGCATTTACGGTTCCGTTAGGCAAGGGTTTGCGCCGCGCCGCCCCGACCGATGGTGCCAAAATCCCGGCACCGCGATTCATGCCGCGGTTACCTGAGGCGGTTTTAAGAGGGCGTGCGCGGCCTTGTGCGGCCAAAAGTCCTGTTTTGGGGCCGCTGGCTCATAGAGACTCCGGATGCAGTACCCGCGCCTCGATGCGCTTTCGCATAGCAAGGCAGGCCACAATCAAGATACACGCCGTGGTACCCAAACTGATCGGATACGAAACCATCAGCCCCGCAAAGGTATGGTAGTGCGGAAAGACCAGATATACCCACAGCACGCGGATGCCGCAGACAAACACAAGCGAGCACAGCGCGGGAACCGCGCTCATCCCAAAGCCGCGCAGATAGCCGGAAAGCACTTCCACAAACAGCGCGAAGCAGTGGGCGAGCAAAATGTTGCGCAGCCGCACCATGCCATAGGCGATGACCTGCGGATCCTGGTTAAACAGCGCGAGAAGACGCTCGCCAAAGCCCAAAAGGAAGCCCGCAACCACCGCAAAAAAGAGGGCCGCGCACAGCAAGGTGACCCACAGCGTGCGCCGACAGCGATCCAATTTTCCCGCGCCGCAGTTCTGCCCCACGATGGTGGTGCAAGCCTGCGAAAACGAATTGAGCAGCGTGTAGGTGAACGCCTCAAGGGTGTAAGCCGCCGAGGAGGCCGCCATCACGACGGTACCCAGAGAGTTGACGGCGGACTGCACGCACATATTGGAGAGCGAGAACACCATACCCTGCACACCGGCCGGAAATCCGATCTGCAAAATACGCTTGAGCGCTTTGGGATCTAGGCACAGCGCGCGGCGCTCCACCCGGATATCGCCCTGCGCGCGGCACAAAAGCCGCAGCAAAACCAACGCGCTGAGCGCGTTGGAGGCGACCGTGGCCACGGCGACGCCGTCCACGGTACGCCCCAGCACCAAAACAAAAAAGACGTTGAGCGCCACGTTGAGCACGCCGGAGAAGGTCAGGACCAAAAGCGGTGTGCGCGTATCCCCTACACTGCGGAAAATGGCGGACTCGACATTATAAAGGAAGATGACCGGAAAGCCCGCCAGATAGATGTGCAGATATAAGCGGGACATGGCGGCCACTTCGGCGGGGACCCCCATCAGGCGCACAATCGCGCCGACAAAGAACTGCGCCGCCCCGCCCAGGGCAACACCGCCCAGTACGGCAATGACAATGGCGGTGTGAACCGCGTTCCTGACCGCCTTGTGGTTTTGCAGCCCGATGTTGTGCGCTATGGTGACGTTGGTGCCCATCGAAAGACCGGTGAAAAAATTGACCAACAGGTTGACGATGGGACCGTTGCTGCCCACCGCCGCCATGGCCGCCTGCGCTGTGGCCTCATCGGCCACAAAACGGCCCACGACCGCGACATCCGCCGCGTTAAAAAGCTGCTGCAAAATCGCCGTTGCCGCCAATGGCAGCGCGAGCAGCAGGAGCTTATCCCAAAGGGTCCCGTGCAAGAGATCCGCTTGCGCGCGTTGCGGCTTTTGCTGTTTTTCCAAAATATCCTCTCCCCCTCTTTGTGCGCCCCACGGCATAGCGAAGAACACTGCGCAGGGCAAAAAAATTCCCACGCGGGCATTATAGTACGCGATTTATTTACGCGCAAGCCGATTTTTCGCCGTTTGCGGCACCCAATTTAAAAAATTTTTTTGGGCAATCTAACGAACGCATCCGTCAAAATGACCGCCATGCGCCCGAAGCAAGTCAACCGCTGGTGCTCTTTAACAAAATAAAGCAACAGATATTGTGGATATGCCCAATCGGTAAAAAAAGAGTTAAAATCGACGCAAAACAGTCAAAAAGTTCTTGACAACTGGGGGATAACGTGGTAAGATAAGCGAGCTGTCCGCGA
>CAZLMA010000027.1:0-24736 GCA_964560675.1 uncultured Subdoligranulum sp.
ATAACGCATACCGCATGACCCCGGCCTACCCGCCGGTGTTGTGCGGTATTTTTGGGGTCAGGTGTTAGGATGGAGAGGCGCTGCCTGCAAGCGGCTTTCCAACGCCCTTTGCAGCGCCTCGCGATTTGTCAATAGTAGCTATATTTTAAATGTTTTTTCTGTGCAACATTGCACCTAAAAAGTCTTTACGAGACGCGCACTTTTTTGATAGAATAAGCATAAGCACAAGCGCCTTTTTGTGTCTTATTAAGGTACTGTTCCCGTGCCGCGGCCGTGTGCTGCTGCAGCGGCCATGAACACGCGCCCCGGCGCGGGTGCTGCAATATAGTAAACGGAGGAAGAAAAATGCCAAGAGCCAAACAATCCATGGATGGCAATACAGCGGCGGCGCATGTCGCGTATGCGTTCACCGATGTAGCGGCCATCTACCCCATCACCCCTTCCAGCCCGATGGCAGACTGGGTTGATGTCGAGAGTGCCAACGGCCGCAAGAACATCTTCGGCAACCAGGTCAAGGTTGTGGAGATGGAGTCCGAGGCCGGCGCCGCCGGCGCGGTTCACGGATCTCTGGGCACCGGCGCCATCACCACGACCTTTACGGCTTCGCAGGGCCTGCTGCTGATGATCCCCAACATGTACAAGATCGCGGCGGAGCAACTGCCCAGCGTGTTCCATGTTTCGGCGCGCACCGTGGCCACCCAGGCGCTCAACATCTTTGGCGACCACAGCGATGTCTATGCCACACGGCAGACGGGCTTCGCGATGCTGGCCGAGAGCGATCCCCAAGAGGTCATGGATCTGTCCGCCGTCGCGCATCTGGCCGCGATCGAAGGGCGCGTTCCTTTCGTCAACTTCTTTGACGGGTTCCGCACCTCCCACGAGATCCAAAAGATCGAGAAATGGGATTACGAGGATCTGAAAGAAATGTGCAACATGGACGCCGTCAAGGCTTTCCGTGACAGCGCTCTCAACCCGGAGCACCCGAAATCCCGCGGCAGCCACGAAAACGGCGATATCTTCTTCCAGCACCGCGAGGCCTGCAACTCGGCTTATAACGCCCTGCCCGCCGTCGTGAAAAAATACATGGACAAGGTCAACGCCAAGCTCGGCACCAACTACGACCTGTTCAATTACTACGGCGCGCCGGATGCCGACCGTGTCATCGTGGCCATGGGTTCCATCTGTGATGTCGCGCAGGAGGTTGTGGATTATCTAAACGCACACGGCGAAAAAGTCGGCCTGATTTTGGTTCGTCTGTACCGCCCGTGGTGCCCGGACGCTCTGCTGAAAGTTCTGCCCAAGACGGTCAAGAAGGTCGCGGTCCTGGATCGCACCAAGGAACCCGGCTCCATGGGCGAGCCGCTGTACCTGGATGTCGCCGCCACCTTGCGTGAGGCGGGCCTCAACGATGTCGTGCTGACCGGCGGCCGCTACGGCCTGGGCAGCAAAGACACGCCGCCCTCCAGCGTGTTCGCGGTCTATACGGATCTCGCCAAAGAAACCCCGAAGCCGCGCTTCACGATTGGCATCGTGGACGATGTGACCAATTTGAGCCTGCCGGAAGTCAAGCCAGCGCCTATCACGGCGGCGGCGGGCACCAAGGAGTGCAAGTTCTGGGGCATCGGCGGCGACGGCACCGTCGGCGCGAACAAGAACTCCACCAAAATTATCGGCGACCACACCGACAAATACATCCAGTCCTACTTCCAGTATGACTCCAAAAAGACCGGCGGCGTAACCATCAGCCATCTGCGCTTCGGTGATAAGCCGATCAAGAGCCCGTACTACATCAACCAGGCGGACTTCGTCGCCTGCCACGCGCCCGCCTACATCCAAATGGGCATGAAGATGGTGCAGGATGTCAAGCCCGGCGGCGTCTTTATGATCAACTGCCAGTGGAGTGACGAGGAGCTCTCTCACCACCTCAAGGCGGCCGACAAAAAGTATATCGCCGACAACAACATTCAGCTCTACACCATCAACGCCATCGACAAGGCGATCGAGATCGGCATGGGCAAGCGCACCAACACCATCCTGCAGGCCGCTTTCTTTAAGCTCGCGGATGTGATGCCCATTGACCAGGCCGTCACTTACATGAAAGAAGCCGCCAAGAAGAGCTACGGCAAAAAGGGCGACGACGTCGTTCAGATGAACTACAAGGCCATCGATGCCGGCGTTGACGCGATCCATAAGGTCGAGGTACCCGCCGATTGGTCGAACCCCGAGCCCGATCCGGCGCCCGCGCCGCTGAAGGGACCCGAAGAGTTGGTCACCATGGTTCGCAACGTCATGGAGCCCGTCACCCGCATGGACGGCGACAATCTGCCGGTTTCCGCTTTCGCGGGCAACCCCAACGGCGAGTGGCCGCTTGGCGCCTCGGCTTACGAGAAGCGCGGCACCGCGGTTATGGTGCCGGAGTGGTACGCCGACAAGTGCATCCAGTGCAACCAGTGTGCCTTTGTCTGCTCCCATGCCACGATTCGCCCGTTCTGCCTGACCGCCGACGAGATCGCGAAGGGCCCCGCCTCCATGAAGACGGCCGACCTCAAGCCCAAGCCCGGCGCGTACAAGTTCGTGATGGCGGTTTCGCCGCTGGACTGCATGGGCTGCGGCGAGTGCGTGACCGTTTGCCCGACCAAGGCGATCGAGATGAAGCCGCGTGAGAGCCAGGAGGCGGAGCAGGCCGTCTTCGATTACTGCGTCGAGAATATCCGCAAAAAGCCCGGTATGATGCCGGAAACCACCGTCAAGGGCAGCCAGTTCAACCAGCCGCTGTTGGAATTCTCCGGCTCCTGCGCGGGCTGCGCCGAGACGAGCTATGCGCGCCTGGTCACCCAGCTGTTCGGCGAGAAGATGTTTATTTCAAACGCCACCGGTTGCTCCTCCATCTGGGGCGGCACGGCATCCATCAGCCCCTACACGGCCAACAAAGAGAGCGGTTGGGGCCCGGCGTGGAACAACTCTCTGTTTGAAGACAACGCCGAACACGGCATGGGTATGCAGCTCGGCTACGAGACGGTGCGTGAGAACCTGATCAAGCGCGTTGAGGCCCTGAAGGGCAACAATGCCGAGCTGGACGCCGTGATCGACAAGTACCTGGCCACCAAAGCGAACACCAAGGCCAACGACGAGCCCACCAAGGCGCTGATCGCCGCGCTGGAGGCCTGCGGCTGCGATGCGGCCAAGGAAATCCTGGAGCAAAAGCAGTTCCTCGCCAAAAAGAGCTTCTGGATCTTCGGCGGCGACGGCTGGGCCTATGACATCGGCTACGGCGGCCTTGACCACGTCCTGGCTTCCGGCCGCGACGTCAACGTCATGGTCTTTGACACAGAGATGTATTCCAACACCGGCGGCCAGGCTTCCAAGGCCTCCAACATCGGCGAGGTTTGCCAGTTTGCCGCCGCCGGCAAGGAGATCAGCAAGAAGAGCCTTTCTGAGATCAGCATGACATATGGCTATATCTACGTCGCGCAGATCGCGCTGGGCGCCAATATGGCCCAGGCCGTAAAGGCCATCTCGGAGGCGGAGGCCTATCCGGGCCCGTCGCTGATCATCGGCTACGCACCCTGCGAGTTGCACGGCATCAAGGGCGGCATGACCAACTGCCAGAATGAGATGAAGAAAGCCGTCGAGGCGGGTTATTGGAACCTCTTCACCTTCAATCCGGCGCTCAAGGCCGAGGGCAAGAACCCCTTCACGCTGACCAGCAAAGCCGGCAATATGGACAAGTACCAGGACTTCCTCAACGGCGAAACCCGTTACAGCCGCCTGACCCGTGCCTTCCCGGATCGCGCGGAGAAGCTCTTCGCGCAAAACCAGGCCACGGCAGATGCCCATTATACGCATCTGGCCAAGCTGGTCGAGCTGTACAAGTAAGCGGATTTGCAAAAAGGCGGTGTGCCCCCAAAAAGGCGATAGCCGCTATGGCAAAACGTGCATACCCGCACACCCTTTCCCATCCGTGTGCCCCCGGTTACGGCCGGGGGCATTTGCATGGAGAGCCTTGTACTCACCTTAAGAAAAAGAAGACAACGATCGCGCGAGCGGGTCCCCGCTTCGCACAAATTCCCTGAATCTCTGTGGCCTCCAAAAAATTTTTTGATTCCCACGCAATAAAATGGGGCTTCTGTGCGTTTTATTGTACGAAAGGAAGTATCCGAGAATGGTTGATACGACGTCGGTAATCCAAAAAGAAGCGCAAGCGCAGAGCGCGGATTTGGATACTCTCATTGAACGGACCGCGATGGGAGATACAAAATCGTTTGAATCCCTTTATCTTTGCCTCAAAGCTTCTGTGTACGGTTATTCCCTTTCCGTACTTAAAAACACGCAGGACGCGGAGGATGTTTTGCATGATTGTTTTGTCAATATCTATCAAGCTGCTCCGTTTTTCAAAAGGAATGGCAACGCGAAAGGCTGGGTGATGACGATTGCCCGCAACCTGTGCATGCAAAGGCTGCGCGAGCGCAGCCGAAACGCGGATGTTCCACCGGAGCAGTGGGAGCTCTATGTAGAGAAACGGGAGGGCGTTCTTCCCGAAGATAAAATGATGCTGGAAAAATGTATGAATCTCTTGAGCTCCGAGGAACGTGAAATCGTGGTTTTGCATGTGGTTGCCGGCATGAAGCATCGGGAGATCGCCGGTTTGCTGGAGCGTCCCCTGCCGACGGTCCTATCCAAGTACCATCGCGCCATAAAAAAATTGAGAGAATCGATGTAACGGAGGGACAGAGCCATGAAAGACAGCGATATTGAGATCAAAATCAAAAATGCATTTGACAATACATCCCCGAACGCCTTCGCTTCCGTACTTTCCGACTGCGGAGAAAGGAATACAGGAATGATGGTCGCTACAGAGAACAAAAAGAATCGTCCGTGGTACAAGAGCGCTGCACTCGCCGCCGCCGCGCTGCTGGTCGTATTGGGTGGCGCAACCGGCCTTCTGGTGTACGACAGGAACTTTGTTGTGGACTCCACCGTTTCGCTGGATGTGAATCCCAGCCTGGAGATACAGGTAAACAAGAAGGAACGCGTTCTGGACGTAATTCCCTTAAACGAAGACGGAAAGCTCGTCCTGGGCGACATGGACCTGAAAGGCAGCGATCTCGATGTCTCCATCAATGCCTTGATCGGATCTATGGTGCGCAACGGCTGCATCAGCGATATCTCCAACTCCATCCTGGTCAGCGTAGAGAACAACGACCTGGCAAAGGGCGAGCAGCTCCAACGCAAACTCACCGATGAGATCAATACGCTCTTACAGACCAACACGTTCAGCGGCGCTGTACTCAGCCAGACCATTACCAAAGACGAGAATATGCAAAACCTCGCCGCTCAGTACGGCATCACGCAGGGCAAAGCGCAGCTTATCCAACAGATCATCTCCCACGACGCGCGTTACACCTTTGAGGATCTCGCCCCGCTGACCATCAACGAGCTCAATCTGATCGGCCAGTCTTACCTGGACAAGATCGAATCCGTAGGCACCGCCAGCGATAAGAGCTATATCGGGGAGGAAAAAGCGAAGCAGATCGCCCTGCAAAACAGCGGCGTAACGGAAGCGGACATTTTCGGTTACAAAGTGGAAATGGATTTTGAGCACGGCCAGATGGTTTACGAGCTGGAATTCTCCGCCGCCGGCATTGAGTACGATTACGAGATCGACGCCGTAAACGGCACCATCCTGAAAGCCGACAAAGACTTTGACGACGACTACGTCGCGCCGAACCCGGCCCCCGCCGCTTCAACATCCCCTGCAGCGCCTGCCGAGCCCGCGCCCTCTTCTGCACCGGCGGCCCCCGCTGCGCCGGCACAAACCACGGCACCCGCCAATTCCGGCAATGGGCTTATCGGGGAAGAGGCCGCCAAAAATATCGCCTTTACCAATGCGGGTGTGGCACAGAGCAGCGCAACGGCTCTGACCTGCAGGCTTGACTGGGATGACGGCAGGCAGGTGTACGATGTCGATTTCCATTATAACGGCTATGAGTACGATTACGAGATCGACGCCGTAAGCGGCGCCATCCGGAAGGCCGACAAGGATTATGATGACGATTATGTCGCATCTTCCGGCCAGCAGCCCGCATCTTCTTCCGGCTCCAATTCCGGCTCGTCTTCTTCCGCACCGGCGTCCGGCCAGCAGAGCGGCACGCAGCTTATCGGCGAGTCAGCCGCCCTGAACGCCGCCTTCACCCACGCGGGCGTGGCGCAGAGCGGCGCATCCAATGTGAGATGCCACCTGGACCGCGACGATGGCCGGCAGATTTACGAGATTGAGTTTCGCTATAACGGTTATGATTACGACTATGAAATCGACGCGTTGACCGGCGCTGTATTAAAACACGAAAAGGATTGGGACGACTGAGTTTCCAGGTTTGAAAGAAATCTTGAGCGCCGCGTCCTACTGATGAGCCTAAACTTTATAAAAGATTCTTGTTCCGTGCGGATTTTATCCGCACGGTATTTTGCAGAAGGGAAACGGTCAAAAGTAAGGAACGCGCATAGAAAAGAATCCGCCGCTTTCAAACCTTGAAAAACGCCGAAGGTATGCCCGACAAAAAATCTTGCGAAAACAATTTGTTCGTTGTATACTGACATAAGAATGATTTCGGTTCCTTCTTATCCGCTTTTAACCTGTTGCAATGCGCCGAAAGGAGATATTTTTTATGCAGCGCGTTTACGAATTTTTAAAGAAGTGCGGCACGTATTATCTCGCCACCGTCGACGGTGACCAGCCGCGGGTGCGACCATTCGGAACGATTGATCTTTTTGAGGGCCGGCTGTATATCCAGACCGGCAAAGTAAAAGAAGTTTCCAAACAGATTCAGCGCAACGCCAATGTGGAGCTGTGCGCCTTTGACGGTGAGAAATGGCTGCGCGTGTCAGGCAAACTGATCCGCGACGACCGCGTAGAAGCAAAACAACACATGCTGAATGCGCATCCCTCCCTAAAGGGGATGTATTCCGCCGAAGATGACAATACCGAAGTTCTTTATTTCCAGGACGCAACCGCGGTGTTCTATTCCTTTACCGACGCACCGGTCACCGTGCATTTTTAAAAGTACCTTGCTGTTGGTTACGTTCTTAGCACACATTCTCAGGAAACCGCCGCAAATCGGGCCTTGACAAAAGGATGCCTAGGCGTTATACTTTAAACGCTGGTTGATGGTGACTGTATCGTTTGTGTTACTTAAAAACAACTGGCGTTCGGTGCCCCGTGGCTCAGTCGGTTAGAGCACCTGACTGTTAATCAGGGTGTCCTCGGTTCGAGTCCGAGCGGGGCAGCTAAAAAAGCGCGATGTGACGTTAAAAATCGTTCGCACCGCGCCTTTTCTTTTTGCCAAAATCGATTTTGACTACTTTTTGATAACGATTTGGTTTTTGGCAAGTCGTTTGTTTTGCTAGGCGTTATTTTGCATTCATGATAAATCCATTATGAACATGCAATTTTTGGGTAGATTTTTTTGATAAGATATGATAGTATGTATCTGCAGCTAAACCTATGAAAGGAGATGTTACCAATGCCGAGAGGCAAACGCATTATTCCGGTCTATACCGGCAAGGCGGCTAAAATCAATGAGAAAGTTCTTAAGCTGGAAGCGGATCTAAAAGCGGCAAAATTGGAGCTGAAAGACGCTTATAAAGAACAGCTAAAAGAAGAAGCCGCAGCTGCAAAAGCGAAGGCGGTAGCGGATGAGCAGGCGATTTTAAAAGCTGTCAGAGAGTCCGGTCTGTCCGCGGAAGAGATCTTAACCAGGATCAAAGACAAAAAGAATTCCTAGGCGCTTACAGCAGAATATGGCTTCTGCATTCTGCTGAAATTCTTGGGTAATGTAACAAAAAAGAGCGGCGAGAATTCCGGTTCTACCGCTCTTTTATTGGTTTTAGAAAAATGCCAGAAGATAAAGTGAAGTTTAGGAAAATGGTCGATTGGTTTTGATTCTATTTAGAAGTCGGAGCGGCGTCAAAAAGGGATGGGCGTACAGGAGAAACAGAGTCAAAAAGGGATGGGCGTACAGGAGAAACAGAGCATGGTAAACGGCGCAATTTTTGATATGGATGGCCTTATGTATGATACCGAGCGCCTGTGGGATACCTTCTGGCCCCCTGTATGTGAGCGCCTGGGACTCAACGCGCCGCCTGCGGATTTTTATACAAACGTCCGGGGGCTGACGGGTGAGGCCCTGCTGCGCCGCGTTGAGGAATATTACCCGGGTTGGAATGCCAGACGCCTCATCGAAGAAACCTGGCAGACTGCGGCGCGGGTATTTTCCCGACCAGTACCCTGCAAACCAGGATTGTTTGAACTGTTGGAGTGGTTGCGGCAGCACAAGGTTCTGTGTGCGGTGGCGAGTTCCAGCCCCCGCGCCATGGTACAGCGCAATCTGGATAACACCGATGCTACACCCTATTTCCGCGTGATAATCGGCGGCGAGGATGTGCATCACAGCAAACCGGATCCAGAGGCATTTTTGCTGGCGGCGCAAAAACTCGGTGTGCCTATCCGAGACTGTCTGATTCTAGAAGACAGCCACAATGGTGTGCGCGCCGGGCACGCCTCTGGCGGCAAGACCGTGATGGTTCCGGATCTGATGCCGGTTACGCAGGAGATGCGCAGCCTTTATGACGCCTGCTGTCAGAGCTTGCTGGAAGTTCGTGACAGACTACAAGCGGGCACGCTTTTAGAGGGCGAATTGCGCCAATAAAGCGCCGAGATCGGCGAACAGATCCTGCGGCAGCATGGTCATCTGGCCCAGACGCGCCGCCGTGCGGTCTGCAGCGGCTCCATGCAGCCATACCGCGCAGCAGGCGGCCTCTGCCGGCGGCAGGCCCTGCGCCAGCAAGGCCGCCACCAATCCCGCCAGCACATCGCCGCTGCCGCCGCGGGCAAGGCCGGGGTTGCCGGTAGTGTTATGCCATAACTCCCCCGCGGGTGTAGCCACCAGCGTGCCGCTGCCTTTTAGTACGGCCGTGCAGTTGAATTTTTGGGCGAGCGACAAGGCGGCGTCGGGGCGGTTCGCCTGCACGGCGGCGGTAGAAGTCGCCAAAAGGCGGGCTGCCTCGCCGGGGTGCGGGGTGAGAACCGTGTTTTCGGGCAGACAGGGAAGAGGCTGTATGGCTGCCAGCGCGTTCAGCGCGTCCGCGTCCAGCACGGCGGCGGCCCAGGTACTAGGCTTTGGCAGCAGCGTCGGCAACAGATCGTGTGCGCTTTGCCCCAGCCCCGGGCCGGTCAGCAGTACCGCGTTTTTTCCCGCAAAGCGCTGCGGCAGGTTTTGAACGTCGGCCGGATCGATGCCGCCGGTCTCCTGGCAGGTACGGCAGGGCAGTACGCAAACTTCTGGTGTGCGCACGAGCGCCGGCTGTAAAACGGGCTCTACGCTCGCCAGGTATACCAAACCCGCTCCGCCCCGCAGTGCGCCTTCCGCGCACAGGCAGGCGGCGCCGCGATAGGCAAGGCTGCCCGCAACCGCTACCACGCTGCCAAAGCTGCCCTTGTGGCTTTGCCTGGCGCGGCGGGGCAAATGATCCGATACATCCTGCCAAACGATGGGATGGATCTGCTGCATAACGCTATCCGACCTTTCCAATGGGAGTTATTCTGTTAGCAGTATACCGCCGACCGACCGCCTTGTACAGCATGCCGGGCGAAAAGATCACCAATTGTTTTGGATCAATGCCTTCCTGTTCGGGATGCAAAAGCGCAATGCATACAACCGCAAACTTTACAAAGGAGGAATACGCGGCATGGTTCCGGAGCTGGAAAAAATTTTGGAAAAGAGCAAGCGCATGGTATTTTTCGGCGGCGCGGGCGTGTCCACCGAGAGCGGTATACCGGATTTTCGAAGCGTGGACGGGCTGTACCATCAAAAGTTCCGGTATCCGCCGGAAACCATGCTCTCCCACAGCTTTTATGAGACGCACACGGCGGAATTTTTTGATTTTTACCGCCAAAAGTTGATTGTACATGGTGCAAAGCCCAACGCTGCCCACCTGCGGCTGGCAAAGCTGGAGCGGGAGGGCAAGTGCGCCGCTGTGGTGACCCAGAACATCGATGGGCTGCACCAGGCGGCCGGCAGCAAGACCGTATGGGAACTGCACGGCTCTACGCTGCGCAACTACTGCACGCGCTGCAAAAAATTTTACCCCGTCTCGTTTATAGAAGAGGCAGGCGTGAAGCAAAAAGACGGGATCCCCCGCTGTACACGGTGCGGCGGAATCGTCAAGCCGGATGTCGTACTCTATGAAGAGGGCCTGGACGCCGAGGTGATGGAGGGCGCGATTCGCGCCATCTCGGCCGCCGATACCCTGATTGTGGGCGGCACAAGTCTGGCGGTGTATCCGGCGGCCGGTCTTTTGCGCTATTTTAAAGGCGATCATCTGGTGGTCATCAACAAGCAGCCCACACCCGCCGACCACATGGCGAATCTGGTTCTCAACCTCCCGATCGGGGAAGTGCTGCGCGAGGAGGAATAGAATCTAACGAAAAATCTGTCGGCGCATACGCGCCAAGGTGTTGGCCGCACTTTGTGCGGTGTTGCCTTTATACCCTGGGGGACAAAAAGCCATGATATTTTGCGTAGAAGATGACGCCGACATCCGTGATCTAATGATCTATACCTTGAACGCCGCCGGATACGAGGCGAAAGGGTTCGCGGACGGGCAGCAGCTCCATGAGGCCCTCAAAACCCAAACGCCGCGGCGCCATATAAGGAGTAAAAACCGAACTGGCCGCCTGCAAAGGCAGCCGGTACAAAAACCGTATATCTCAGGCGAGGCAGTCCTGTAATGCCTCCAGCGCACTGGCCAGGGCAATGGCATCCGGCTGACCAGGTGCGCTCTCTTTGTGCCCATAGGCGCCGAAGGTCGCGCAGCTTCCCCACGCGCCGCCCACCACGCGGGTGGGCGCGCCCAAGGGACCCATCGCCATGGTCAGGCGCGGGGTATCGGGCCTGGCGGCGGCAGCGTCGGCGGTGGCTGCCAACAGATCCGCGGCCTGGCTCGCCTCGGTGGGCATGACGGCCAGCTTGACGATGTCCGCTCCGGCATCCGCCATGGCGCAAAGAATCTCTGTCATCTCCCGCCTTGATGGCGTACCGTCAAAAAAATGCCTGCTGAATACCGTATACACACCTGCATCGTGTGCCGCTCTGGTCAGATGCGCCGCTGCTTTAGGACCTGCGCGAAACTCGATATCCACAAGGTCTGGCTTGACCGGCCACGACAACAGCTCCGTCAAGGCTTGCTGGTAAGCGACCGGTTCCAAATCCGCTTTGCCGCCCTCGCGCGCCGTTCGCAGCGTAAGCAGCAGGGGCTGCGAGGCGCGCAGCGCGCCTCGCACGGCGCGGAGCGCCTCTGCCCGGTCTTTTCCCGGCAAAGGATCTAAGCGCAGCTCCACCATTTCTGCCGCGGGCAGCCGTGCGAGGCTCACCGCCAGGCACGCAGCCTCGCTGCATGTCTTTGTCATGATCGGCACGATGATATGCGGCTTTTGGCGCGCTGCGGCACAAAGCGTAAGATCGCGAACTTTGATATCCGCCACACGAACCCCTCCTGTAACCTGGGCTTTGCAAAGCACACCCGCGCCCCTATCGCAACCTATGCCTGTTTTGCGCGGCGGGGTGTTTGTTACGCGTTATCCGGGGAACTGGCCGCTTCGCTCTCATGTGCTACCCACGCAACATCCTGTTTTTTGGATTGCTCTTCTGTAGCGGCATCGTATTCCTCTTCGGTTGCGTCTTCGTGGTCGACGACAAACGTATCAAATCCCGTGTAATCTCCGGTAGCATAGGTGATTTTATCCAGCGTATAACCCGTATCGCTGAATTCGGAAACCCGGCAGATGCCCACTTCCGCCACACCGGTGGGGTCGGAGTATGTGCCGCTTCCGTCGGCTTTCAGCTCCACCAGCGTTCGGTTATCCGTTTTGTAACCGTATAGGGTATCGCCGTCTTGGTGAAGGATCACCTGACCGCCCATGTCGCCCGCCACGCCGTAAACCGAGAGCACGGCTTCCTGCGTGCCGTCGCCGTCCAGATCTACGGTACAATATTGCCATATTTTGGTTTCATAGAGGTTATCCGGGTCAAAAAGGGCGGGTATGTCGCCGACTGTTTTGGATTCGGTTTGCCCGTCTGAGACAAAAAGAAATTCACCATTGCTCTCCAGGACAGAACGGTAATCGACATCTGCGGTGGATTCTTCATCGGAGCTGGATGCGGAGCAGCCTGTAAAAATGGACATGAAAACCGCCGCGGCCGTTACGGCGGCAAAAATCCGGAAGGCAGAAAATTTTGTGCTTGGCATAAGGAACGTTCCCCCTTTTTTCTTTTTTGGTTTCTCCTCTATGGTTTTCCGCAATATAAAATCTCCGCCCCTGGTAGATCGGTAAGCATTAAATGGCTTGCGGTACCGCCGTAGAGGAATTCACCTTTTTGATTATACCGAATTTGGGGGGGTGTCAAGCCCAGGGTGTTGCCTTTTTAGCGCAGCAATGCAATTTTACAATTGGGTTTTGTCTTCAAGGTAAACGCAGGGGTTTGGACAAGGGCGTTGTGTTTGCTTTGATAACGAGGTATTTGCGTCCAGTTTTGTTCGCAAAATTCGAAAGGAAGCTGTACCTTTTTGTGCCACAACCAATCGAAACGAATCAGAAAAGCCGTGACGATTTAACAGAAAATTCATATGGATATCATAGTTTTTTCTCATTGCGGTTGTATCCTAATAGGCACAGGGACGGAGCCGCAACCGAATCCCTGGAACATGATTCCTCCTCATACCGAACGATACCCCTAGTACCCTCTCCCGTTGCCGCAAGCGAGAGAGGGTAAACTTTTTTCTGCCGCACTTACTCTATTTTCTGTATGGTATGGGTCTTTCAAGATACGGTTATAATGTCCGCTACCCGGCCGCCCCCGCGGCGTTGCCGGCCGTGCTAAAGCCCTGCAAATCCGTTTCATTCAGATTTTCACCCCAGGTGCCCGCCTTCTCCTCGGCCTCTTGATCCGCCTTGGCGGCCTCGCTCAGGATTGTGGTACCGCGGCGGAACTTTTGCGGCCAGGGATTTTCCGGGTTGGGATCGGTGGGGTCCCAACCGCGCAATGTCTCGTCTTCCGGGTCAGTTTGGATGGTGCCGGGCTTGCCCATGGGGCCGGGCTGACTGTCTTCATAAATGACGACGGGTGTGCCGAGCGGGCAATGCATGTAGATCCACCGCGCGTCGCGCACAGCCAATCGGATGCTCCCCTGCGCTACGGATTCTCCCAAACCGTTAAAATCATGATATTCCAAATCGTCTTGGTGCGGCGTGTAGTAGGAAACGCTCTGGAACAGGATGCTGTCCACAATTCGTGTGGCGTACTGCGCGTAACGCGGACCGTACAACTGCCGCCAGTTGTAGGTGATCGGGGTGCGGAAATAGCCCAGCGGCGTATCGGGCCCCGTACTGCACACCATCGCCATATAGGGGATCGTGTAGCGGCCGCCTGCATCCGTTGTAAAAATTGTTACCGTGTCGGCGGCACGGTTGACGGCGATCAGGTACGGGTAGCTCTGCGGCAGCTCCAGCCCGGAGGCATCCTGCCATTTGCTGATGGCGGCAGTCGCCTGTGCGCTGTTTTCGCCGATCGTTTTAGCGTCGGCGCTGAACCCTTGCTGCAGCAGGCTTTCATCGGCCTCCAGTGCGTCCATCAGGGCCTTTCCCGAGGCATTCCAGGTGTCGGGATCCAAAATGTCGGCGGCCTTGCCGGTGCACAGCTCCTGTGTCTCGGCGGCCTGGGCGGCGATGCGATCCTCGCTTGTCTCGCGGCCCACGCCCGAGGCGGAGGCCAGCAGTTCCTCCTCAACAGGCGGGGCTGTATTCGTGGGCGCCGTCGTTTCCGTAGGCACAGCAGAGGGAGCAGCCGACGGCGCCTCAGAGGGCAGAGCGGACGGCGCTTTCGTGGGAAGTGCCGATGCGGAGATTTGCTGCTCCCCGTTCGCAGCAGCGCTGGGCGCGGGTGATTCCGCGGGCTTTTTTGCTGTGCCTTTGCGCAGCAAAAAGAACAAAAGTCCCCCCACAACCGCTACCGCGATGCAGATTCCGATTGCGATCAGGAGCCGCTTGCGTTTGGCCTGCTCGGCCATTTTTTGGCTGCGATAGGAAAATTGCCCGGATCCGTATTGTGGTCTTTTTGCCATGGAAATGCCTCCTTTCCCTCTTGCCTGACTGTCGCTGCGCTATCGGTTCGGGTATTCGGTACAAACGAACCGCTCCAATGCCGCGAAGCTGCGCAGCACCTTCTCGGTGGGGATGCAGTATGCCATGCGGAACCATCCCGGGCAGCCGAAACTGTCGGCAGGAACCAGCGCAAGGTCGTATTTTTTTGCCTTCTCGCAGAAGGCGACAGCGTCCTTTTCCAGCGCTTTGGGGAAAATATAAAATGTGCCGCCTGGCCGCTGCACCTGAAAACCGAGGTTTTGCAGTTCCTGCCAAATGAGTTCCATATTTTTTTTGTAGACGCCAAGATCGCTGGTAACCTGAAGGCACTGCGCAACCGCCAGTTGCATAAGGCTCGCCGGGCAGTTGTGGCCGGTGCCCCGGCTGATTTGGCCAAAAATCGCGACGAGTTCCCCCGCGTCTTCGCAGGCGGGGTTGACCGCTACATAACCGATGCGCTCTCCGGGCACGCTCAGGCTCTTCGAGAAGGAATAGCAAGTCAGTGTATCGTCATAATATCGGGCGGGATAGGGCACGGTGCCGTCGTAAGAAATCTCGCGGTACGGCTCATCGGAGATCAAAAAGATGTGGTGGCCGAAACGCGCTGCGGCGTCTCTTAGCAGATCAGACAAGCGCTCCAGCGTCTTGGCGCTGTATACAGCGCCGCTGGGATTGTTGGGGCTGTTGATCAAAACCGCGGCCGTCTGCGCGTTGAGCAGGTCGGCGAGCGCGTCAAAATCAATCTGGAAATCCTCGGTGCGCGGCGGCACGATCCGCAGCGCCAGCCCGGCGCCTTCTACATAGGGCCGGTATTCCGGGAAATACGGCGCGATACTGATGACCTGCTGTCCCGGCGTGCCAACAGCGCGCAGCGCGTGCGCAAGGGCGCCGGCCGCACCGGTGGTCATAAAGATATGCTCTGCCGTGTAGGGCACACCGAACCGCTCCTGCAGACTTTCTGCCACGGCGGTACGAACGGCGGGCAAGGTCAGCGTGGGGCTGTAGCTGTGCAGCGCCACCGTGTCAGGGCTTTGCAACAGCTCCTGGCACGCCTCGGTGAACTGGGGCGGGCAGGGCACACTGGGGTTGCCCAGAGAATAATCAAAAACGTTTTCGTAGCCGATCTGTGCCCCGCGTGCCGTACTCCACTCGCTCAATTGCCGGATGACGGAGCGCTCGTTGAGCATATCGCGGTAGCGCTGATTGATCATGGACGGTTTCCCCCTTTTTTGCGAGAAGCGGCCTTGCTTTCCGCGCGCTCGCGGCAGAGCAGGAAGACAGAGAGCCAGAAGTTTTGCCATGTCTTCATTATAGAGCGCTTTTTATAAAACAGCAAGGGGGAAGGCTTCCTGATTTAAAAAACTCCCATCCGGTGCACCAGCTTGCGGGAGCGAATGATGGTGCGCGGCAGCCACATCGATGCGCGTTGATATTTTTTGGGAAATAAATTGAAAGTCATCCGCGTTTGTTATAAAATAAAAACGTAACGAGGATCGCGTATGGGTACAAAACACGCTTACCGAGTTGCGCTTTTCCGGATCGATTGGCACGGCACGCCGCTTTTCGCTAACAGAGGTAGAGGAATGCCGCCGTAACAAATTGTGAAAGCTGTCTCTCGATCGCCGTCGGCCAGGCCACAATTCACGTAACAGAAGGGAAGATTGAAAATGCGTAAAAGTCCTTGGTACCTCACCGCGAACAACGAAACCGAAAAAAACGGACATGTTTATGAGCGTGAAATCCGCAACCACATGCTGCTGCGCGTGTTTGTTCCCACAAACCGGAACAAGGAGTCGTGGTATGTGCTCTACAAAGAGAATACCGATCCGATAGATGACAGCCTGGATAGCGGCACGCTGAAATCCGCAAGGGAATTTAACGACGAAGAATTGCAGATGATGGCGGAGATTTCCGTCCGGAATTATTTCAGCTCCATCTTAAACCAGTTTTCCGATAACAGTATGGTCGAGACCACCTGGGACTTTATTCATCCCCGAGCCTCACGTTCGGACTGGTGGCGCAAAACCAGGGAAAAAGACCGGAAACGATACCAGTTGCATTTGGGAGATCATATCGACGCTTACGCCGAACTCACGGAGCCGGATGCGATCGAATTGACGCTGGTGAGGGTCGAAAAGAAGGAAACGAAGTTGGTGAGAACCTGGAAAGAGAGGCTGGAATCGGAGTTTCTTTTTGAAAGTGAGGAAGACGATCTCATCTTTCGCTATATCTGCACCGCATTGTTGTGCAGATGGTTTGCGCAGCAGCGGCAGATCTTAGAGCGCTTGTTTATGAATGCTTACTATGACGGGGACGATCATGGGATGTTTGAGGCGGTCAAAGTTCTCGATGATCCCGACATGGATGACTTTTTGATCTCGGATGACGATCTTTTTGAGCCCGATGACGACGAAGAAGAGTGACCTGACCGCTGAAAGGACGGTACTGAAAATGTTGCCTGACATTGAAATCGCACAGGCCGCCAAACCGGAGCCCATTGCAGAGGTCGCCCGGCGCCTGGGCATACGCGATGATTCCCTGATCCCTTACGGAAAATACAAAGCGAAAGTGGATCACAGGCTGCTGCATGCAGCCAAAGGGCATGGCAGACTCATTTTGGTTACTGCGATCAACCCGACACCTGCCGGCGAGGGCAAAACGACGACGAGCGTGGGTTTGACGGATGCACTCTGTGCGCTGGGGAAAAAGGCCATTTTGTGCCTGCGCGAACCGAGCCTGGGGCCGGTATTCGGCATCAAAGGTGGCGCCGCCGGAGGCGGATACGCGCAGGTTATCCCGATGGAAGATATTAACCTTCACTTTACCGGCGACATCCACGCCGTCGGGGCGGCCAACAATCTGCTGGCGGCACTTCTAGATAATTCCATCCATCAGGGGAACCCCCTGCACATCGACCCGCGCCGCGTTGTCTGGCGGCGCTGCCTGGACATGAACGACCGTCAGCTTCGCTTTGTGGTTGACGGACTGGGCGGGAAGGCGAACGGAACCCCGCGCGAGGACGGCTTTGACATCACAGTCGCAAGCGAAGTTATGGCCGTCTTCTGTTTGGCGACGGATCTGGCTGACCTGAAGGATCGCCTGCGCCGCATCGTTTGCGCCTACACCTATGACGGCAAGCCCGTTACCGCTGGTGATTTGGGCGCGGCCGGCGCCATGACGGCGCTGCTCAAAGATGCCTTTGATCCCAATCTGGTGCAGACACTGGAGCATAACCCCGCCTTGATCCACGGCGGGCCGTTTGCCAACATCGCACACGGCTGCAACAGCGTGATCGCCACCAAACTGGGTCTGGCCCTCGCGGATTATGTCGTGACCGAGGCCGGGTTCGGCGCTGACTTAGGCGCCGAGAAGTTCTTAGATATCAAGTGCCGCATGGCCGGTATCGCGCCGAGTGCCGTCGTACTGGTGGCGACCGCCCGCGCGCTAAAGAGCCACGGAGGTGTGGCGAAAGCGAATCTTGCCAAGCCCGATCCGGGGGCGGTTGAAGCAGGCGCCGAAAATCTGGAGCGCCACATCGATAACCTCAAAAACGGCTTCGGCCTGCCCGTCTGCGTCGCCATAAACGCCTTCCCCGATGACACACAGGAAGAGATCGCCGTGATACGCAAAGTCTGCGATCGGGCCGGTGTGCCCTGTGCCCTGAGCGAGGTCTTTACAAAAGGCAGCGCGGGCGGAACGGATCTGGCACGGACGGTACTCTCGGTTATGGAAGACCGACCCATTCGCTATGCCTACCCCCTTAAGACGTCTCTTGCCGATAAAATCGAAGCGATCGCCAAAAAGATTTATCGCGCCGACGGCGTTGTGTATGCGAGTGCCGCGAAAAAAGAGCTGGATGCGCTTACCGAGATGGGCTATGGCGACCTGCCGGTCTGCATTGCCAAAACGCAATATTCTTTTTCCGACGAGGCGGATCGCAAGGGTGCGCCCACCGGCTTCGTTATGCGCGTGCGCGAAGTTCGGCTCAGCGCGGGCGCGGGGTTTGTCGTTGTGGTGTGCGGCAATATCATGACGCTTCCGGGTTTGCCGAAGCATCCGGCGGCCATGGAGATCGATTGCGACGAAAACGGCAAAATTACAGGGCTGTTCTAATTTGATTCTTTATAAGCGCGTTGGGCCGCGGCACCGCGGCAACAGGGATGAGGCCGGGATCTTGTGAAATCGGCGGGCGCAGGATCCCTTTAAAGAACCGGGAACCGCACCGGTAGGGTACCGCGTATGACACTGCAGGGAAAAACCGTCGTTCTGGGCGTGTGCGGGGGCATCGCGGCGTACAAGATGCCCAATGTCGCGCACGCGCTCAGCAAATTGGGTGCCGACGTACATGTCATTCTGACAAAAAACGCGACCCAGTTTATCACGCCGCTGGTATTTGAGACGTTGACGAACAACCGCTGTGTGGTGGATCTCTTTGAGCGCAACTACCGCTACGACGTTGCCCATATTGCGCTGGCGCAGGCGGCGGATGTCATTCTCATCGCACCGGCAACCGCCAACTGTATTGCCAAACTCGCGCACGGCATGGCCGACGATATGCTCTCTACCGTCACGCTTGCCGCAGACTGCCCCAAGCTGGTTGCGCCCGCGATGAACACCCGGATGCTGCAAAACGCGGTCACGCAGGATAACCTTGCTGCGCTGCGGGGATACGGCTTTACCGTCATCCCCAGTGCGAGCGGCGCTTTGGCGTGCGGGGACGTGGGATCGGGTCGACTGCCGGAAGAGAGCCTTTTGGTGGATACGGTTTTGCGTGCCATCGCGTGCGACCAGGATCTGCGCGGGCGCAAAATTGTGGTCACGGCCGGAGCGACGGAGGAACCACTGGATCCCGTACGGATCCTGACAAACCGGTCCACGGGCAAAATGGGCTTTGCCGTAGCCCGCGCCTGTATGCTGCACGGCGCGGACGTCACGCTGCTGGCGGCAAAGAACAGCACCCTGCCGGCGGTTCCGTTTGTTAAAACCGTACCTTTCACTACCTGCACAAGCCTGTTTGAAGAAGTAAAGGAACATGCGCTCAATGCCGACGCGCTGGTCATGGCCGCCGCCGTCGCCGATTATCGCCCGACCTGCATATCGCCCAACAAGATCAAAAAGCAGGATGCCGCGCTTCCTCTTTTGCTGGAGCGCACCGAGGATATTCTGGCCTGGGTTGGAGAGCACAAACCGGCGGATCTGTTTGTGTGCGGCTTTTCCATGGAGACGGAAAACCTGCTCGAGAATTCCACCGTCAAGCTGCGCGAAAAAAATCTGGACATGATCGTCGCCAACAATCTCGCCACGCCGGGCGCAGGATTCGGAACAGATACCAACGTCGTCACACTGATTACGCCAAACGGCAGCGAGGATCTGCCGCTGCAAAGCAAAGACGAAATCGCCCACATCATCGCGGGACATATCGCTCAGGCGCTGCGTTAACAAGCTTATAACAACGGGCGCAGCGCGCATCTGCGAAAAGGAGAGGTTTTATGATGCCGATACCCAACCCCGGCGCAGAATTTGCGCAAAGTCACCCGCGCAAGCGCACCGCGCAGGATATTTTGGACTTTGTCGCAGACAACGATGTCAAATTTGTGCGCCTGGCCTTCTGCGATATTTTCGGCAACCAGAAAAACATCTCGGTATTTTCGAGTGAATTGCCTGCGGCGTTTGCACACGGCGTTGGGTTTGACGGCAGTGCCGTTGCGGGGTTCATGAATGTGGAAGAGAGTGACCTTTTCCTCTGGCCCGACCCCGATACCGCACACCTTTTGCCGTGGCGCCCCGCGGAGGGGCGCGTTATGCGCATGTACTGTGACATCACGCTGCCAAACGGCAAGCCCTTTATGGGCAATTGCCGCGGCTATCTGCAGAACGTGGAAGACCGCGCTCTTGAAATGGGCCTTGCCTGTGACGTCGGCTGTGAGTGTGAGTTTTATCTGTTTCGCACCGATGATGCCGGCAACCCCACCAAAGAACCCCTGGATCGCGGCGGTTATTTTGACATTGCCCCGCTTGACAGGGCGGAGAACATCCGCAGGGAGATCTGTTTTGCGCTGGAAGACATGGGCCTAAGGCCACAGCACAGCCATCACGAGTTGGGCCCCGGGCAAAACGAGATCGATTTTTTGTATGCGCCGGCCCTCGTCTCTGCCGACAACCTGAACACCTTTAAAAGTACTGTCAAGGCCATCGCCGACCGCGGCGGTCTGTACGCGAGCTTTATGCCCAAGCCTCTGGCGGACCAGGCCGGCAGTGGATTGCACATCAACCTGTCACTGCGGCGCAAAGAGCAGAATCTGTTGGAGGGCGAGCTTGACGCGAACAGCGAGGCCGGTCATTTCATCGCCGGTATTTTGGCCCATGCGCGGGAACTGACCGCTTTTTGCAATCCCGTACCCAACTCTTACACGCGCTTTGGCAACTGTGAAGCGCCGATGTATGTGAGCTGGAGCGCTCAAAACCGCAGTCAACTGGTGCGCTTGCCCGCCGCCTGCGGTCCGCAGCGCAGGGTGGAGATGCGCAGTCCCGATCCCGCGGGCAACCCGTATCTCGTGATCGGGTTGATTCTGGCAGCCGGACTGGATGGAATCAAGCGGGAACTGCCGCTGCCCGAACCGGTCAACCGCAACCTGTTCCGTCCCACTACTGCCGAAGGGCTTCTGAGTCTGCCGCGCACCCTGCGTGAGGCGATCACCGTGGCGGCCGGGAGTGAATTCATCCAAAAGGAACTTCCGTTGGCGCTTTCCAACCGATATTTTGCCTACCAGGCACAGCTCTGCCACGCATACGAGAACAGCCATGACCCCGACGCGTGGGAGTGGGAGAACTGCTTTTTGACTTTGTAATACGGGGTGTGCAAAAAGGTTGCTATTTACAGGCGCAAACTTGCCATGAGCGGTCGGGGAAAGGCGGTGTGAAGCGCATGGGCGCGGCGTTGATTGCCTCTGCGGGCAGCCAATCCAACCGGTATCTCGCCCGGCACATCTCCGAGATGGGCTGGCAGCGCCCCGTCATGGTGCAAAGCGGCGGCGAGGCAAGGCGCCGCCTGGACGGTTTGGATCCCGACCTTGTCATTATCAACGAGCCGCTTCCGGATGAGCTCGGGCAGGCGCTCGCCCTTTTTGCCGTGGAAAAGACCTGTGCCGGCGTATTGTTTTTGGCGCGGATTGAGGCAGGCGCGTCTTTCGTGTATGATCTGCAGGAGCATGGCGTTTTGGTGTTAAGCAAGCCGTTCGGTTTGGAGCAGTTTCGCCAAAGCGTCCTACTGGCCGCCAGCTGCCGAAGACGGCTCGATCCGCTGCTGCGGCAAAATGCACGGTTGCAAAACCGCATTGCAGAGCTGCGCCTTATCGACCGGGCCAAGTGTGCGCTGATTGAAAAGCGCGGTCTGACCGAGGTCGAGGCGCATCGCCTTTTGGAAAAGACGGCGATGGACACAAGGCGCTCGCGCGGGGAAGTCGCGCAGCAATTTTTAGATGAAATAGAAACGCCCTGAATGCGGCTGGGACAATGGCACGCAAATACAGAGCGAATCGTTTTCGATGGGGGAAGGATCGATATGGATACCAAGTTTGTTTTCGTCACCGGTGGCGTGGTTTCCGGCCTGGGCAAAGGCATTACGGCGGCGAGCCTGGGCCGCCTTTTGAAAACGCGCGGGCTGAAAGTGGCCAACCAAAAGCTGGATCCCTATATCAACGTCGACCCCGGCACGATGAGCCCTTTGCAGCACGGCGAAGTGTTTGTGACGGACGACGGCACCGAGACCGACCTCGATCTGGGCCATTATGAGCGCTTTACCGATGAAAATTTGAATAAATATTCCAACCTGACGACGGGCAAGGTATACTGGAATGTACTCAATAAAGAGCGGCAGGGCGCTTACCTCGGCCAAACCGTCCAAATCATCCCCCACATTACCAACGAGATTAAAAGCACCATATATAACCTGGCCAAAAGTACCTCAGCAGATGTCGTCATCACCGAGATCGGCGGCACAACCGGCGACATCGAGAGTCAGCCGTTTTTAGAGGCAATCCGGCAAGTGGGTCTGGAGCGAGGGCTTGAGAACTGCTGTTATATCCACGTTGTGCTGGTGCCCTACATCTCCGGCTCTGATGAGTACAAGTCAAAGCCCGCGCAGCACTCCTGCAAGGAGCTGCAGGGCATGGGGATTGCGCCCAATGTCATTGTGCTGCGCGCCGACGGGGAAGTTGGCCAGGAGATCAAGCACAAGATCAGTCTGTTTTGCAATGTCCGGCCGGACTGCGTGATCGAAAACCTCACGCAGCCGACCCTGTATCAGTGCCCGCTCATGCTGGACTCGGCGGGGCTCACCGACGTGGTGGCGCGCCAACTGCATCTGAATACCCCGCCCAGCGACCTGACGGAATGGAAGGATCTGATCAGCCGCATCGCAACGCGATCCAAAACCTGCCGCATCGCGCTGGTGGGCAAGTACGTCAAACTGCACGACGCCTATCTCAGTGTTATGGAGAGTTTGTACCACGCGGGGTTTGAAAACGAGAGCAAGGTAAACATCAAGTGGGTAGACAGCGAACTGCTCACCACCCAGCTGCACTGTGAAGAGCAGTTGGGCGATGTTGACGGCATTATCGTACCGGGCGGATTCGGCGATCGCGGCATCGAGGGCATGATACAAGCCGCACAGTACGCGCGCGAGAAGGGTGTGCCCTACTTTGGCATCTGCCTGGGTATGCAGATTATGGTTGTGGAATTCGCGCGCAATGTTCTGGGCTACCCAGATGCCAACAGCGGCGAGTTCACGCCGGATGGGGAACACAATGTGATTGCCCTGATGCCGGATCAGCTCGGCAACATTCCCAAAGGCGGTACCATGCGGCTGGGTGCCTATCCCTGCGCCGTGGCTGCCGATACGGTTTTGCGGCGCTGCTACGCTACCGACAATGTCAGTGAGCGCCACCGCCACCGCTATGAGTTCAACAACGACTTTCGCACCGAGATGCAAAACCGGGGCTTGGTCGTATGCGGTACCAGCCCCAACGGGCGGCTGGTGGAAGCGGTTGAGCTGCCTGGCCGGGACTTTCATGTCGGTGTGCAGTTCCATCCGGAGTTCAAAAGCCGTCCCAACCGCGCCCATCCGCTATTCAACGGCTTTATTGCGGCAGCGCTGCGGTATCAGACCCGCCAGCGCCAGCGTGCCCACAGCAACGTGGTTCCAAGCTGAGTGTTTTGCCTTTGCCGATCCCCTGTTCCCCAGCGCCAAAATACCATAGGGGGCGTATCTTTTATGTTTCGCTGGTGTTACCGGCATCCCTTGCGGTTTTGTTTGTGTTACGCCGCATTTTATCTGATCTATTTTTTCCTGCTGGAAGGCAGGGACACAGAGCCTGTGTGGATTGTCCACTGTTCCCTTGACGATGTGATCCCTTTTTGCAAGTATGCCATCATACCGTATTATTTGTGGTTTGCCTGGATCTTTTTCACGCTGGGCTACTTTCTGTTCAAAGGGCCGCGCAAGGAATTTTGGCGGCTGTGCCTTCCGCTTTTTGCGGGCATGACCCTTTCGCTCACGTTTTGCGCGTTTGTGCCAAACGGCCTGCAGCTGCGCCCACCCAGCGTTGCGGGTGATGATATTTTCTCGGTGCTGGTGCGCGGGTTATACCGCGTGGATACCTCTACCAATGTCTTCCCGAGCATTCATGTCTTCAATTCTGTCACGCTGGACCTAGCCTATCAACGCAGCGCATGCTTTCAGGCGCCGCGTCGGCGCTGGGTTCGCTGGGCCGCGCTGATCCTGGATCTTTCTATTATCGCCTCTACGCTGCTGCTGAAGCAGCACAGCGTTCTGGATGCCGCAGCCGGCTTTCTGCTCGCCGTCGCGCTGGAGATTCTCGCCGTTATCCTGAGCCGAAAGTACGAAAAATCAAAAGAACGCTTTGCCGGTTGAAATGAGAGACTGGTTCTGTTTCTTTCTATTTGCTCACTTGCCGAGCGCGACCCTGCAAGTCTTTTTGTAGCAGCCGATGCCATATCTGAGGATGGTTTCCATTCCGTCATCACGAAGCTCTTCTTCGTACCTTCTCTTTTCAATCTGCTCCAGGGCTTCTTTGCAGGCCTTGTCCAGATCGCGGCCGTATTTGATCTCGATTACGATCCCTGTTTCTAAGTCCCCGTCATCCGGCTTTACCAGGATGTCCGCGTAGCCGTCGCCGCTCTCGCGGTTGGATTTTACGCTCCAGTTTTCCTTGGCGGATAAGATCCCGACCAGCACACCCTGGTAGAAGTTTTCTTTCTGATCATTTTTTGCCATGGTGTCGCGGACGCTGATGGTTCTGCGCAGGTACCTGGTGAGGCATCTCCGCGCTTCCTCTGTGTCACCTTTTAAAAGCGCGGCGCAGAAGGCATCCAGCGTGCCCGTGTCTTTTTTGACGCTCTCTTTAAAATATTCCCGGATCTGCTTGACATACACATCCCGGACTTCCAGGTTGGGGATCCGTAGTTTAAGCAGCCCCTCGTCCGTCCTGCCCTGCAAAGTCAGGTAGCCGGTCGTATAGAGCA
>CAZLMA010000028.1:0-24228 GCA_964560675.1 uncultured Subdoligranulum sp.
GAACATCCCCATTCACCAGGCCAAACTTTTTTAGAATAGCTGTGGAAGAGTATTTTCCCTTAGGGATTCTTCCTGCGGCAACGGCATTTTGATAAAAAGTTTTTACCGCATTTTTGTCCACTTGATTTAATCCGCAAGAGGATTCTGAATTTTCCCATTTATCTCTGGTTTCCCTCGAAACAAAGAACACTTTCAGTTCATCCGGTGTTACTTCACGATCTTCATCGGCTGTTCTTAAGTAATACCGACCCGAAGCTGAATATGGAGCATGATCCCCATTAAATTCTACCTTTATCAAGTGCTTTTCATCCAAAACAACCTCTTCGATTGCCGGATAAATTTGGGGCTTGATACTTTCGAACACGGCACGTGAAACATCTCGCAATGAAGATTCGGACACATCCTGTCCACAGACATCCCCATTGGATTTAACTCCAAAATAAATGGTTCCAACACCATGCTTATTCAATATGGATGATATGGAAACCATCGCCTCTTTCATTTCGCCGGTCGTCTTTTTAAATTCAAGCGTTTCGGTCTCTTTCCCTAAATTCATGAAATTCTCTCCTTATCCTAAGTGACATTATTATGCCGGATAGTGACAAAAATGTCACTAAGACAAAGTATTCTATGGCATTACACAGCCTGTCCGAAAATGTGTTCGCCGTATTTATGCTCTGAAACCTGCATAAATACGGCATCCTTGCGGTTTAGTCCTAATAATCCACTAGCGTTGCCGATCACGTAATTAAAAAGTTTCTTACTCATAGCTTGCATCTCCTTCTTCGTGCTTAAGCAAAAGTACTGAACAGAATATCTTCAATAACCTTGGATAAACCTTGGATAAACCTTGGATAAACCTTGGATAAACCCTGAATGAATGATTTAAGTCTGTTCTCTCTATTATTTTAGTATCCAGCAAGCATGTTGCTGATTCGAGGAATCCGATACAATAACATTGCTTTTTCTTAACGCTGCCAACAAATTACGAACTTTATTTTCCTTTTGAGCATCTGACAATGCATCCGGAAGCTTATCCCACAACAGTTCCCTAATATCTTTCTTTTTTGCCCTTCCGTATTGTTTCAGATATTCAATGATCAAATCTTTGTAATACTTATCGTCAAAACCTTTGTTTTTAATATATTTCGCACCTTCGTCAATACTTTTTGCCACTGAAGCAGACAGATGCAAACTTGTTGCTCTGCCCTCTACTAACTTTTGACTGCGCAATTTATCTAGATCTTCCTTCTCAATTGGTAATCCCTTCTGTATCCGATCAAGCAAAAACACCGTCTGCAAGTCCAACTCCTGATGATCATACAATATATGCATATATCTGTCATTTAGCGTTTTCCCGTAAATCACGACATCAACCTGTGTTCCAGACGAAACATTATAGTCCGGCATTGGAAAATATTTCGCTTTTTGAATGTTGTATGCCCGGCGAATCCCCAATGTCGCGGTATCAATCATATGGAATGCCGCCATGGATTCTGCCAAAAGTTGATTCCTGTAAAATGGCGGGCTGTAACTAGCTTCTAAAACATTCTCAACTTTCTGGGGAATAAAAGCACCTGGATTAGTAAATATGATCTTATCCTCAAATTCATTGACATAAATCCTGCCTCCCAACTGATAATTGGTGTGGGCAATACAATTGTTCAATAACTCACGCAGTAACCAGCTGTCATATTGCTCCGTCTCCATCGGAAACAGGGTCACCTGGTTCGGCATATATCTGTAAGTTAGATTCCTGATTTTAGCAAAGACCTTGTCCACTACATTGATGAATGGAATTTTGAAGATGGCATAATCTCTGCACATATTGTCAAAACCGTATAATCTCCACATAATTCCCGGTGCAGATTGAAACATGTAGTCGTAATCTGAATTACCCAATAAAAGCATTCCGGCGTTGGTAACTTTGCCATTTATCATAAGCTTTAATTTTGTTAAAAACTGCGCATCACTCATGGCATCTACTTCTGCCGAAATATGCTCCCGACTCATTTTTTCCTTGTACTTTTCTCTCGCTAAAGCAACCGCATCCTTGTCTAAATTCTCTATCCCTGCCTGCTCTAGCACCTGTTTCGACCAGTCTCTGCGCTCCTGCGATCGAATTGCATCAATCTTATACTGTTTCAACGGCACAAGGCTTTCTCCGGTACGTTCATAATAATTTGTTTTCCAGTCTGTCGGTATTCCTGTTGTTGCGGCAGGAATTTTGAACATAAGTACACGGAATTCTTTTCCATTTACTCTTGGATATATCTCAATGATGTCATAAAAAGTTATTCCGTTGGTAGTGCCCTTGGATATTTCATATTTAAAGTGTTCCAACAGGCTTTGATCGCCCTTTTTATATGCTGTTCCTACAACTTTCTTCGTCTTATTTTGCTCTTCCTCGCCAACGCCAAATACAAGCCAGCCATATTGCTGCTGACGCAGATTTGCCTCGTTGCTGATTGCGGAAAAATATCTCCCGATTTTATCTGTGTCATAGCCAGCCTTGGCTTGCTTAAACTCCACGATTTCATATTCCCATCGTTCCATGAGATTTTCAAGGATTTCGTAATATTCAGAATCTTTTGCGGCTCGATTATATTCAAAATATGGCATACTACACCACCTTCGCAAAAATATGTTCTCAATTTCTCCAATAGATTATTGGATTTTTTCCATAATCAAATTCTTTCTATCTGCAGATCAGTTATCGTTTATTTGTTAAATTTCCGCCGATATTCTGGACATCAAAAAATTGCACAGCAACAAAAACGCCTTGAAACCCGCATAAATACTGATTTTTTTCGTGTTTGTCCATATACACTTCTAGCATTTCCTATCACAAAATTAAACAGTTTCTTTCCCATAATCTATCTCTCCTTTATGCTCATAAATTTAAGAGAAGTTTTGTTTCGCCTGTCAAATATCCCGCATGGCGTTGCTGTTGGTTCATCTGTCTTTATCCTGTATTTGTTCTTCAATCCTCTTGCGTTCCATTTCCATCTCATGCTGCAATTCTTCTGCGGTTGGCAGTTCCAGACGGTATTTAAACGCAAATATCTGCTTGGCATCGTTCAAAACGGAATATTTCGCGATCGCCTCGTTTTTCTGTGAACACAGTACAATACCGATTGTCGGATTATCGTCCCCATTTTTATACAAGTCGTCAAACATTCGGATATAGCTGTCCATCTGCCCGATATCGCCGTGCGTAAGTTTCCCGATCTTCAAATCTATCAGCACATAGCACTTCAAGACGCTATGGTAGAATACCAGATCCAAATAAAAATCTTCGTCCTCATAGCGCATCCGCTTTTGTCTTGCGACAAAGCAAAACCCGCGACCGAGTTCCAGCAAAAATTGCTGCAGGTGATCAATCAATGCCTGTTCCAAATCCGACTCGCGCAATGCAGGATAATCTTTCAAATCCAGAAATTCCAGCACATACGGGTCTTTAATAAAGTCTTCCACCCCCAGTGACGCCAGCTTTTCATTGGCTTCCGTTTTTACAGGTGTCCGCTCTTTGCTAGCAAGCAGGCGCTCATAATACATTGTGGAGATTTGCCGTTCTAGCTGACGGCTGGACCATCCCGACGCTACTGCTTCGTACATATACCAAAGTCGTGCCTGTTCATCTTCCACGGACAATAAAAGCCGATAGTGTGTCTAGGTTCATTGTGAACGCAGCGCGTTCGCATTTGGGAACAGCTGATAAAATTTTTTCATTTGCTGTAATGTTCTGACGGAAAATCCTTTTCCGAACTCATCTGTCAGCCTGTTTGACAGGCTCTGAAGAGTGGCTTTTCCGTACTCGGCTCGTATTTCACCATTTTGTTCATGTTCCACAATGATACGGCCAATCTGCCAATAAGCCTGCACCATCGCGAAGTTTACGGCGGCATACGCCCCGTTTCTCGATGTGAGCAGAACATCCTTTATTTCAGAATAGATGTCTTCATGAGACGTCATCTCTTTATCAGTCATCGATTTCACCTCTTTATATCCATAAACTTCAGAGAAGTTTTGTTTCTCCAGTCAAATATCCTGCACGGCACGGCTGTCGGTTCTTCCTTGCCGCTGTCAGACGCACCCCTGAACAGGTCAAAGAGCGTCATCTGCTGAAATTCCTCATACGGCTTGCCAAGAGGCACGGTGTCTTTCAGACCATCCATCTGCCAGATATTCCAAGCGATTTTATTCGCCATCTTCCGCAAAAGTCTGTCGTCCGGCTGCCGCTTCCAACATTCCCCGTAATAATCCGTAAAGGTCAGCAGCAGATTGATCCTCGCAATCAGAACATTGTCTGCCTGGTACTCATATCCGTATGTCGCCTCAAACGCGCGAATCGTCCATTTTAGCCACTCATCATAAGTATCGGTATTTTCATTCACAATCTGGGGATTTCTTTATCCAACAGTTCGAGCGTATTGGATACAAGAAACGGGCGGCACCAATCTTCATATGTCTTGAGTTGGCCGAACCGTTTATTAAGCAAAAAGGCATAACACGGATATTTGCAGCCGTGTGAACGGCCGAGAACATGATTCATCGTGTAATCTCCGTACTCCACCCCCCGTCTGATAGAGCAATGAATCAGGTTATACACTATCGCGTTTTTCTCATTGAAAAACGGAAAGGCTGCAATATAAGATGGACGACTGCTACTATGCCTTAAATCTTTGATTATATCTTCAATACGTCTGTTTATGGGGATACTGATCCGCAACAGTCCGGAGATATTTCGCAACACGAACAGGAGTGCCATACACTGGTTCACCATCATCGTCCACACACTCTCCCCTGTTGGTCATACAATCGATAAAAACAAGTCCGGTGCAGAACTGATTCTGAAGCAACTTATGCGCCCATGCTTCAACCTACTTTTCTATCAGTTCAAATTTCTTAATTGTATGGGGGTTAGCGTGACCAATTATTTCATCACGGTTGTTCACTACTTGTCCCCTCCTCTGGAATAAGATCCATAATGTCTCCAATATTGCAGTCTAATGCTTTGCAAATTTTCATTAAGACTTCCATGCTAACGGTTTCTCCCTTGGACAATTTCGTAACAGAGGCCCAGCTGATGCCAGCTGAAGCAAGCAAATCCTTTTTCTTCATATCTTTATCTATCAGTAGTTTCCATAGTTTTTTATAACTTACTTCCATCGGAATCTCCCTTCCGCTAATCTAAAAACTGCTATCCACACTTTATCATGTATTGTATAACAGAAGTGTGTAAAATTCAAGAGGATTTCTCTGAAAATGCTTGAGTTTGCACTGATTTATGTTGAAAATTCATCATAGATGTATTATAATACTACAAAATAGCAACTGAATTGAAAAAATAACTTCCAGTTCAAGACAAAATTCAAGCGCGTTTGCAAAACTTATTTCCAGTGCGTACCCTGAAACAGACTTCACATCCACCTTTTTGGTTGGAACGCTGGGGGTCACAGTAAAAAACTTTCGTCCGGATTTCCCCGCCCGGATCACATTCGATGGAAACGGGGTCGGTGAACTCGCTCCCCCCTGTCCCCAAGCAGCAGGGGGAACAGAGTGCGGAAGGCCTCCCGGCCAAGGAGATGATCCAGATCGTTATACTTTTCCGTCACAGTTCGGGCGTCATTCCGGTCACGCAGGAACGCGAGCATCCGCTCACAGATGCGGAAATACAATGTGAGTAGGACTTTCTTTTCCCCCCCTTTTTTTCTCCCCTCCTTGGAAGGAGTTTATCGCTTTGGTTTCCTGAAAGGCAGCAAAAAAAGCAGCACCACATAGATGCTGCCTGCCCGCTAACCCTGCTGGCCGCTCGGGTCGCTCTCCAGCGTAGCCCTATCCTGCCTGCAGGGAAAGTAACTGTAGAATACAGGATAATCAATATCCTGTCAAATATTTGTAAGGGTAAGTTCTACCCAGGTTTTTGCAATCGTTATTTCAATCCCCAAACAAAACAGGGGTAGAAGTTACTTTTTCAATTGAGGCGTTTGATCCGGACAATCAGGAATGGATATCTCAAAAGCATTCGTTTCCGCGTTATCGCATTCGCACCGGCGCATGATCACAGCAAGGGCGCCGGATCATACCTCAATTTTCTCTCCACTCACAAAATCCCGCTTCGCGATTTGACCCAAAACCTCGTGCCAGCGCATGGGGCAGATGCCGTCCGCGGGGCATTTTGTCGTAAGATTCTGCGCTGTAAACGCTGCGCCCTTCTTGATATCACAGGCCGCGACGATGCTTTTGCGCAGTGCGGTTCGGTTGGGAGCCTCGCTTTGCGTCACCTTTTTATCGCCGCCCAGCGCCTGCTCGGTGTTGCGAACAGCCTGCACCAGCACAAGCAGCCCCTCCGGGTCTACCTCGTCCGCGCGGTTTTGTACCGGTTGGCCGCGATCCGGCGTAAAATGCTTTTCAATCACGCAGGCACCCAGCGCCACCGCCGCCACGGCGCACGTCACACCCGGCGTGTGATCCGAAAGACCGACCGGCAGGCCAAACTGGTCGTAGAGATCCAGCATCGCGGTCAGGTTGGCATCCGCAAAAGGGGTGGGATGTTGCGTGTTGCACTGCAAAACCGTCACCTCCGGGCAGCCACCGTCGTCCAATACACCTACGGCATTGGTGATCTCGTCCAGCGTACTCATGCCGGTAGAGAGCAGAACCGGCGTGTGCAAGGCGGCTATCTGCTCCAAACAGGGCAAATCCGTGATTTCACAGGACGGGATCTTGACAAGCGGCACCCGCAGCGTTCCCAAAAAACGGACGCCGGCAATATCCAGGGGGGCCGGTATATATCGTATGCCAATTTCGTCACAGTATTCTTTTAGCTCTTCGTGCTGTGCAAAATCCAGGCAGGGCACGGCGATCCCTTCCGCCCCGTCTGGTTCGGCGTCGGGCGCGTCTTTCAGGATAGCTGCCTTTTGCGCAAAAAGCACGCCGTCGGGCGCGCAGATGGGGTATTCGATGCCGTCGGCGCCACACTTTTGGGCAACAAGAGCCATCTGCTTTGCCACCGCAAGGCTTGCGCCGTGGTTAAAACCGGCTTGCGCGACAATGGTAACCGGCATAATATCCTCCTGTTTGTGCCGTGGTCGGTGATACCGCAACTTGTCCGGAGACAACGGAATCGGTCTTTAGTCCTGTTGTGACCAAAGTGTCTCGTCCGCCGCGCGCAAATCAGAGAAGGTGGGTTTGTCCGGTGATTGTGCGTCAGGCGCGCCGCCCTCCGGGCTGTCTTGTGCCTGCGGCACCTTGGGCGCTCTGCGCCCGCCGTACAGGTAGACACAGTCCCTGGCATGGTAACTCCGGGGCGCCAGGCTTTCCACACTCAATTGCACTTTGAGCGTACCGGAGATTACGTTTGTCTCTACAACTGTGCCTTCCCCGTCCGGCGTGCGCACGACGCTCCCCGGCTGCGGCGTGATGCTGTTGAGGTATTCATAGCTCTTTTGCTCATAGGCCAGGCAGCACATCAACCGCCCGCAGGCGCCGCTGATTTTGGCCGGGTTGAGGCTCAGACCCTGCTCTTTTGCCATCTTGATGGATACCGGCTGGAAATTGCGCAAAAAGCGGCTGCAGCAAAACGGCTGACCGCAGATGCCCAGGCCGCCCATCATCTTGCTCTCGTCGCGCACACCGATCTGGCGCAGCTCAATGCGCGTGTGGAACCGGGAAGCGAGGTCTTTGACCAGCTCCCGAAAATCAACCCGGTTGTCGGACGTGAAATAAAATACCAACTTGGATCGATCCAGCGTATATTCCGCATCCACCAGATTCATATCCAGACCGAACACCGCAATGCGCTGCGCGCAGATGCGGGTGGCTTCCTCTACATCGGCGAGGTTCTGGCGCATTCTGCGCAGATCCACACCGTCCGCAATGCGCAACACCGGCTTGAGTTCGCGGTTAAATCCGGTGGAGGGTTCATCGTGTACGCCACGCACCACCTCACCGCATTCCACACCGCGGGCGGTTTCTACCACCACATACTCTCCCTCCTGCGGCGTCAGTTCCCCAGGGTCAAAATAATACGCCCTGCCGTTCTCTTTAAATTTTACTGAAACAACTTTCATACAAATCTCCGTGCCGATGCGGCAAAGCTGCCTACAAATTCCTACAAAATCCCGGCGCTCTTCCCCGCACGATCCCACGATTTTCAGTTCTTTCTCACCATCGCGGCGGGGTTGCCCCGCAATGGACGTCCGCCCTGCGCCAAACGTATCGTTTGCGCTTACGCCCGCGCCGTCTTTGCGGGCAAAAAAATCAAATCGAGCTTTCGTTATGCACGCGTCATCTGAATGCCCGCAACGCACAGCAAAAGGCGCAGATTCCCGTTGCGCTGTATGGCGAAGCGCGCTTGTTGATCGGCCTGCCGGATGGCCGCGGCGCGCTCCGGGTCCAGGGACGCGAAGCCAGGCCTTCGCAGCGCCGCCCCACACAAAAGATCCAGCCAGTCCAGCAGCTGCCCGGCGGTCTCACGCTCGCGCTCCACACCGGAAAGCAGCGCCTGCACCCGGTAGGCGTCCCGCCTCGCAGCGCTGCGGCAGATCTCGGCCGCCCTTTGCAACAGCGCCTTTTGCTCCGGATTTTGCAACGCGCGCCGCGCCGTGCCCAGCAGCCCGCCGCACAAAAACGCGAGATCCTCCGCCTGTTCTTGCGAGAGGGCGTTATTCTCTTCACGGAGCGCCGCCGCACAACTTTCAAGCGGCACCGGCGCCAGCGTGTAGGCGGCGCAGCGGCTTCGGATGGTGGGCAGTACGGCGGCCGTACTGTTGGCGGTGAGCAGAACCAACACATCGCGGGGTGGTTCTTCCAGTGTCTTCAGCAGCGCGTTGGAAGAGTTTGGGTTTAGGTTTTGCGCGCCGTACAAAAACAGCGCCCGACCCCTGGCGTCGGTACCCAGCGCGCTGCGGCAGATTTCCGCGCACGCATCGCGCACATCGTCCACCTTGATTTGACCAGATGCGCCGCTGCCCCGCAGGGTGACACATTCGGTATCCACGCCGTTTACAACCGCCTCGGCGTGGGGACCTCCCGCCGGATACAGCACGTCCGCCGCTAAGCATCGCGCGGCAAAACCGGTTCCGCTGCCCGTCTCGCCCGCCAGAAGCAGGGCGTGCGGCAGACGGTTGGCGGCAATGGCTGCGCGCCAATCGTCTTTAAGGGCCTCGTTGCCCAGAAGGCGATCCAGCATCATAATTTTTCATACCGTTCCACGTTTGTCACGAACACGGTCGCACCGCCCACGGTCACTTCCATCGGGATCGCGGTTTCAAGGCCGATGCCCACCGTGGAGGTGCCTGGCACAATCTCGGTGCGCTGGCGGCAATATTTGGAGATGCAGTCGATGCATTCGTCCACGCGGTCATCCTCGGTGCCGATCATCAGCGTCATGTTGCCCGCCATCAAAAAGCCGCCGGTTGTGGAAAGCCGTGTGACGTAAAACTTGTTGCGCAGCAGTTCGTTGCACACCGCCCGGGCATCTTCTTTGTTGACGATTGCCGTAACCAGTTTCATCGCCGCAATTCTCCTTTCATCCGTGGGCGTATTGGCGCCCCCGCGCAAGCCCGCCATCCATAACACACGGCTTGACAAGGCAGCGTTTTTTAGCGATTGCGATTTTGCCATTCGCGCCTGCGGCGGTAGCTGACCACCGTATCGCGCGCCCAGTGCCAAATCTCCGGGCCAAAAAATGCCAAAAAGCCCGCCAGGCCAAACAGCAGGCTGACCTTGTCTGCCAGGCTGCCGAACAAAAACTCCAGCGCCCACAGAATGGCCGCCGCCCAGCCCAGCCATTTGATTTTGAGGGGGATAAAAAACATCAGCAAAACCCGCTGTTCCGGCCACATCCAGGCATAGGCAAAAAACAGACTCAGGAAAAGGCCGCTTGTGTCGCTGCTGCCGACGAGCAGGCAGCTCGCGATGGCGCCCAGCATGCCGACCACGAAGTACACGCAAAAGCGGAAGTCACCCCAGGCGCGGGTGAGCGACATCCCAACCCACCAGCGGAAATACAGCTCCAGCAAAAGATAAAACGGGCTGATGGTAAGCGTGGGCATAAAGATAAACGTGACAAGCCGCCAGATCTGCCCGTGCAAAAGCCCGCTGCGATCAAGCGGCAGCAGATTCATGAGCGGGGAATACACAAACATGATCAGGAACCATATCAACGCCTGCCCCAGCACCACAATGGTGATCAGGTTATGGATGGAATACCGCCCAAAGCGGCGCTCCAGTTTGTCAAGCCAGGTCATAATAACCCCCTCCTTGCCTGTCAGGGCGCGGCGCTGTTTTTCCGTTTTTGTCTGATGGGCATCGCCCAAATGCGTGCCGGGTTTTGCTTTGGAACACAAAAAAAGATCCAATTGCGACTCTATTTTACCATTTTGCGGCGCTGAGCGCAATATCACCCGGCCCGGAAACCCAAGGCCCCGCCGCGCCGTGCGTACAAGGACCAAAAGCCCTTTGCGGCGCACGATACCCTTCTCCTTTGCAAAGTGTTTTTTGCAGTTTTTCTCTCTTAGTCGATTTCGGCTTCTCTTTCTACGGCTCGTCCTGGCTAAACGCATAGCGATCGCGGTATTTCTCAAGCCGTTTTTCAAACTTGTCGTCAATCCCGCCATTTTTGAGGGTATTGAGGTACTGGTGGGTGTCAAAGCGGTCGGCCGCCACCTCGATCATCGCCACCGCCACGTTGGAGCAGTGATCCGCCACGCGCAGGTAACTGGTGAGCAGATCATCCATTACAAACCCGTACTCCAGCGTACACGCGCCGCTCTGCAGACGGGCGATATGGCGCGCCTTGACCTCCCGAACCAGGCCGTTTACCACCTGATCCATCGGCTCTACCTTGCCGGCCGCATACAGATCGCCGCTCCGAAAGCATTCTACCGTTCGCGTTAAAATGTCCTGCACAGCGGATTCCAGCACTCCCAGATCCTCTTGCGCCTCGCCGCTGAAGTGAATGTTCTTCTCGTTCATCTCCCGCGCCGTCTCCGCCAGATGCGTGGCATAATCGCTGATGCGCTCCCAGTCGTCGATGGAGTGCAAAAGCGTGTTGACGGTGCGGTGATCCGCGTCCGCCATGCGTTTTGCGCTCAGCTTGACGAGATAGGTCCCGAGCTCGTCTTCGTACCGGTCGCCGGCGCGTTCCTCTTCTTCCACAATGCTCTCGAGTTGCGCACTCCAGGTATGGGTGGCGGTCATGGCCTGCAAAACGGCGTTGCGGGCGCCCTGCGCCATCTCAATGCCCACCTGCTGCGAGCGCGCGACGGCGACCGAGGGCGTGGAGAGCAAACGCTCGTCCAAAAGGACGGTCTGCTCCGGCTCTTTGTCGTCCGGAACGGCGAGATACGCGATCTGTTCCAGTTGCTTCGTAAAGGGCAACAGCACCAGCGTTGTGGTCACGTTGAACAGCGTATGCACAATCGCGATGCCGAAGGTGGACACGCTTTTGTCATAGAACGAAAAATGTAACACGGCGTTTAAGCCGTAGAACGCGCACAAAAAGACTACGGTTCCGATCACATTGAACAAAAAATGCACCACGGCAGTGCGTTTGGCGTCCTTGTTGGCGCCGGCGGAAGAAAACATCGCCGTGATGGTGGTTCCAATATTCTGCCCCAAAATGATGGGGATCGCCGAGGCGTAGGTGACGGCGCCGGAACTGGCCAGCGCCTGCAAAATGCCGATGGAGGCGGCGCTGGAATGCAAAAGCGCCGTGAGGATGGCACCCACCGCCACACCGAGAATCGGGTTGCGGAAGTAAAGGAACAGCCTCGAGAACCCTGGCATGTCGGCCAGCGGCGCCATAGAGGTCTTCATGATGTCCATACCGGCCATCAAAAAGGAGAAGCCCAGCAAAATGCGGCCGGTACTCTTTTTGCGGCCGCTACCTTTTTTGTAGAGCAGCAGGCCCGCAAAACCGAGAAGCGGGCTCCACGTCTCTGGGTTGAGGATGCGCAACAGCACGCTCTGCGTTCCCAGGCCGGACAACGACAAAATCCAGCTCGTGATGGTCGTGCCGATGTTGGCGCCCATGATCACGGTGATGGCCTGGTGGAACTGCATGAGTCCACTGTTGACAAAGCCGACCGCCATGACCGTCGTCAGTGTGGAGGACTGCATGATCGCCGTAACCACAATGCCCAGCAAAAGGCCCCGCGTCGGGCTCGATGTAATTTTGGTGAGCAGCCCCTGCAGCTTGCCGCCCGCGGTTTGCTCCAGCGAGCTGCTCATCATGTCCATGGAGTACAAAAACAACGCGAGCCCGCCCAAAAGCGTAAAGATATTGAAGATGCTCATGTGGGATCCGCCCTCCTTCCCCACCCTTTCGGTCAGGCCTTTTCGCAAAGCCGCGCAGGATCCAGTTCCCTGCCGTTTAACACCGCGCTTTGCAGGCAATCGCCCCTGTAGCGCAGTTCCAGGTGGAAAAACGGCTCGTTTTGCTCTATCAGCCGCAAAAAGATTTTGTCGCCCTCCCAGATGGGCAGGCGCGGCACGTCCCGGATCGGTATCCACCTTAGCTCCCCTTCGCGGCAGGGCGGCAAATTCTGTGTTTCGCCGGTGTAATCGCCCTGCGCGCAGGTAAACAGATGCATGCGCTCCGCCGGCCAGGGCGGACTGTAAAAGTCCACAACGCCGCGCTGTACGGGCGTTTGCAATATAAGCCCGGTTTCCTCTTGCACTTCGCGCTTTACGCAGGTCACGGCGTCCTCTCCGGGCAGACACTTGCCGCCAATTCCCACCCACTTCTCTTTGTTGACGTCGTTTTCTTTTTTGGTGCGGTGCATCATAAGATAGCGTTCCCCGCACACAAGGTAGCACAGCGTTGTCTGCAGGAATCCATCCGGCATATTCTCGCCACCCCCCGACCCTATTGTAAATCAGCGGCGGCGTTTTGGCAAGCGGACATTCCCACAAAGCAAACCAATACCCTTGACGCAACGGTTGAAAAATTTGGCTAAGTGTGGTAAGGTGTTTTGCGGGGTGCCGCGCGGCGCAGAGCCGAAACACCCTTGCGCGGCCGCCCGCTCCTAAAAGCAAATCGTGTCCTTTGCGCTGGCGCGGAACTGAAAACCCGCCGCGCTGTTTTGTGGACGGCCAAACTGCAAATCCGGGAAGGGATCGCCGATGGAGATTGAGCGCAAATGGTTTGTAACCGGCCCGCCGCAGGGGTTGGCGCTTCTCAAAACCTACACCATGGAGCAGGGGTATCTCAGTGTGCGGCCAACGGTGCGCATCCGCCGCGAGGCCCTGCAGGGCGGCGCCACCGCGCTGATGCTCTGCTTTAAGGGCAGCGGGACACTGGCGCGCGAAGAAATTGAGGTAGAAATCGACGCGCCGCTCTTTGAAAAACTGGAACATCTGATCGGGAAGCCTTTGATTTATAAGGAGCGCCGCACCTATGCCCTTCCGGACGGTCTTGCGCTGGAAGTCAACGAGGTGGATCCGGGCAGGCCCACCGCGTTTTGGTATGCCGAGGTCGAATTTCCCACGCTGCAGGCGGCGAAGCAGTGGGTCGCGCCCTCCGCCGCGCTGCGCGCCTACCTGGCGGATGAGTGTACCGGCAGGCCCGGAGCCAGCATGGGAGAGTACTGGCTGCAGACGCGCGGGGCGCCGTGACGCAAAGGCGCGGTTTAAAATATTGGGGAAGAGGATCCCGGAGGGTCACGGAGGGGAGAGAAATTCATGTGTTGCGTTTTGGGGTATGCCGGGCATGATCTGCCTGTTGCGGAATTTACAGAGTATCTTTTAAGGGCAAACTCGCGCGGGCCGGACGATCACCGCGTTGTGCAAACGGAGTTTGGTCTGATGGGGTTTGCCAGGCTCTCCATCATGGGCTTGACGGACGGCGGTATGCAGCCGTTTTTCCGCGGCGACGACTGCTGCGTTTGCAACGGGGAGCTGTATGGATTTCGCCCCGTCAAAAAAGCCCTGGAGGAGCAGGGGTATACCTTTGCCTCAGACTCCGACTGCGAGATCCTTTTGCCGCTGTACGACCAATACGGGCTTTCGATGTTTGAACATCTGGACGCCGAGTTCGCCCTGATTTTGTATGACAGCCGCCGCAAGCGGCTGATCGCGGCGCGCGATCCCATCGGCATCCGCCCGCTTTTTTACGGCTACAGCGCAAGCGGCCATATCGCGTTCGCCTCCGAGGCCAAAAACCTCGTGGGGCTCGTTGAAAAGATTCTTCCGTTTCCCATCGGCTGCTATTACTGCAACGGCACCTTCGTGCGCTACTGCGATATCGCCGACACGCCCGCCTATAACCGGGACGATCTGCCCGCCGTCTATGCGAACATCCGCGAAAAATTGACGGCCGGCGTTGTCAAGCGGCTGGATTCCGACACGCCGGTCGGGTTTTTGCTCTCCGGGGGGCTCGATTCCAGTCTCGTCTGCGCCATCGCGGCGAAGGCGTCGGATCGGCCGATCCGCACCTTCGCCATCGGCATGGACACCGACGCCATCGACCTTAAATACGCGCGGCAGGTCGCCGAGTGGCTGCACACGCAGCACACCGAGGTGATCATCAACCGCGACACCGTGATCGGCGCGCTGGATGACGTTGTAGCCGCGCTGGGCACCTGGGATATCACGACCATCCGCGCCTCGGTGGGGATGTACCTGGTGTGCCGCTATATCCACGAACACACCGATATCCGCGTGCTGCTCACCGGCGAGATCTCCGACGAGCTGTTCGGCTACAAATATACGGACTACGCCCCCACCGCCGCCGCTTTCCAGGCAGAGAGCCAAAAGCGCGTGCGCGAGCTGTATATGTATGACGTGCTGCGCGCCGACCGCTGCATCAGCGTCAACAGCTTGGAGGCGCGCGTACCGTTCGGTGACCTCGATTTTGTGCGCTATGTCATGGCGATCGACCCCGCAAAAAAAATCAACACCTACCACAAAGGCAAGTACCTGCTGCGCAAGGCCTTTGAGGGCGACTGGCTGCCCGACGCCATCCTCTGGCGGGAAAAGGCCGCCTTCTCGGACGCCGTGGGCCACTCTCTGGTGGATGACATCAAGGCGTATGCCGAGACACTGTACTCAGACGAAGCGTTCACACAAAAAGCGGCCCGCTTTGCCTACTGCCCGCCGTTTACCAAAGAGAGCCTTCTCTACCGCGAACTGTTTGAAAAACACTACCCGGGACAGGCGGAGATGATCTCAGACTACTGGATGCCCAACCGCGCCTGGCCGGGATGCGACGTCGACGACCCCAGCGCGCGCGTGCTGCAAAACTACGGGGATTCCGGAAAATAAACGGGAGGAATGGCAAATGCAGTACACCATCCAAAACGATTATCTGCGCCTTACCGTTGACACCCGCGGCGCCGAGGCGGTGGATATCCAAAACCGACGCACCGGGGCCCGGATGCTGTGGTGCGGCGATCCCGCGGTGTGGGCCAGGCACGCGCCGATTCTGTTCCCCTACACCGGCAAGCTCACCGGCGGAACCATGATCGCCAAGGGCATGGAATATGCAGGCGGGCAACACGGTTTTGCCCGCGATGTGGAGCACAAACTGATCCGCACCACCGCCGACACCCTTGTTTTGGAGCTGCAGGCAAACCCCGAGACGCTGCGCCGCTGGCCGTATGCCTTTGTCCTGCGCAGCACCTTTACGCTCAGCGGCAATACCCTGCACCATTCCCTGACCGTGGAAAACCCCGTTGAAAAAGAGCTCCATTTCGGCATCGGCTTTCACCCCGCGTTCGCCATTCCTTTCGATGAAAGGCACAAGACCACCGACTATGAGTTCCGCTTTGACGAGACCGAAAGCCCACTGTGCGTGAGCGCGCAGCCAGGCGGCCTGCTCAACGGCCACTGCTATTACCTGGCACACAACACAAAGGTGATCCCACTCACCGACGATCTGTTCCAAAATGACAGCCATTGCATGGTCAACCTGCGCAGCCGGAGCGTTGCAATTGTAGAAAAAGATACCGGGCGCTACATCCGCTGCCAGGTGGAAGGGTTTCCGTATGTTTTGCTCTGGAGCGCCAAAACAAAACCCCTGCGCTTCGTCTGCATTGAACCATGGCACAGCCTCACAGGAGAAGAAAATGCCTCGCGGGAGTGGACACAGCGCCCCGCCGCCGCCTGCCTGCAGTGCGGCGAAAATTTCACTACAACTCTAAGTACCACCTTCTCTCGGTAAACATCGTACTCGCCCAAATGTCATCTGCCCGCTAACACGGCTACAACTCTCAGTACCACCTTCACACAGTAAATCTGCGTGCCGCCGCTTTTTTGATACCACCAGAAGCAAAAAAATCAGAAAAACGGGGCGAGTTGCGCCGATATGCCGGTTGCCGCCCTTGACAAGGTCTTGCAAAAGGCGGTATAATTGCAATTTGCAAGGCTGTCCCCACGGTCGGAAGCAGAAAACTTTGGGTTCGATCCGGCTCGCTGTATGGGGGGAACGGAGGTAAGACGGACATGAAGCGGACATATCAGCCGAAGAAGAGGCAGCGCAGCCGTGTACACGGCTTTTTAAAGCGTATGTCAACCAAAAGCGGCCGCAAAGTGCTGCAAGCCCGCCGCGCCAAAGGGCGGAAAAGCCTGACGGTTTGATGGGCGGGTCGTTAACTTGAGCAACGATGGGGGCCGCCGGTACGGACGGCCTTTTCGTTTTATGCCCACCGCCATCGTGCGCGCAATGCCCTTATGCGATACAAAAAACTCAACAAAAATAAAGATTTTGCCCGCGTCTACGCCCGCGGAAAGAGCTATGTTCACCCGCATCTTGTGCTCTATGTAACCAACAACCGTACCGGGCATACCCGCATCGGCCTGACTGCCAGCAAAAAAGTGGGCAATGCCGTTATGCGCAACCGTGCGCGCCGGGTTCTGCGCGCCGCGCTGGCAGAGCATCTGCCCTGTGATTTTGGCGGTTATGATGTGGTTTTGGTCGCCCGCACCGTTACGCCGCGCCTAAAGAGCACACAGGTCTCAAAAAGCCTCGCCAGGCTTCTGCAGCGAGCCGGGCTGCCGGACAGCGCCAAACTGCCGCCCATGCCAGGCAAAGCAGACGCGGCGTCCTGCCCAGAGGCGACGTCCCTTTTAAAGCCGGATGGCGCGGGGGCGGAATATGAAAAAAAGGCCCCGCCATGCTGACACGCGCCTTGGAACGCCTGATCCTATGGTATCAGCGAAAGGTCAGCCCCCATATGGGGCACAACTGCCGTTTTGTGCCGACGTGCAGCGAATATATGCTGCAGGCACTGCGTACACACGGCCTTGTCAAGGGGTTGCTTTTGGGCTTCTGGCGGCTGTGTCGGTGCAACCCGTACTGCAAGTGGGGCTTTGACCCGGTGCCGCCGGCAGGGCATTGGGTCAGCCCGGACCGCAAACTGCAGCGCTGAGTCCTCTCTCTTTTTGCCGGTGGCGAGACGCCGAAAAACATTTGCGCCTCACCGTGCCTGTTTTCCATTTTCCGGGCACAAAAACCTTCGTGGTTTGCCCGGGGTTCGGCACCGGCCGGCCGCGCGATCGCCCTGCGCCCCACCGCGAGGGGCCGCAATTGGTTGTTTATGTCCCTGCGATGCGCCGCCGGGATCTTCGATAAAAATACAAGCCCTGTGCGCATGCGGGGCGGAAGAGGAATCGAGACATGGCATTTGGTTTCTTTGCCATAATCCTGGGGCCGCTGATGCGCCTGATTTACGGCATTATTCCCAACTTTGCCGTTACCTTGATTGTTTTCACGATTTTGATTCGCCTGCTCAGCCTGCCTCTCAACATCAAGCAGCAGAAATCCATGGCGAAAACGGCGTTGTTCCAGCCGATGATCGCGGAAATTCAGGAAAAGTACAAGAACAACCAGCAAAAGCAGCAAGAGGAGCTGATGCGTCTGCAGCAGGAGTACGGCTTTAACCCAATGTCTGGGTGCTGGCCGATGCTCATCGATATGCTGGTGCTGTTCGGCGTCATCGAGGTCGTGTACCGCCCGGTGCGCTACATTCTGGGCATCCCCAACGACACCATCGAACTGGCGTGCGAACAACTGGGATTGACCGGCAACTTTAACGCGCTGCAAACTACTTTGATCAAGGCCATCCACAACGGCGCCGCCCAGCCCGCCGCGCTGACAACGGAGCAATTTGAATCCATCCGGGATTTCAACACGATGTTTTTCGGGTTAGACATGTGCGATGCCGCCGGCCTGCGTTTAACGCCGCTCGTGATCTTCCCGGTTTTGGCCGCCGTCACAATGCTGCTCTCGATGTGGGTCAACAACAAGATCGCCGGCACCTCCGGCCAAATGCAGGGCGGCATGAAGTTCATGATGTGGTTCATGAACGCCTGGTTTATTTATTACTGCTTCACGGTTCCGGTCGGCTTCTCGGTTTACTACACCACTTCCAACATCTGCATGATCTTACGCACCGTTCTAACGAGCAAAGTCTACAGCGTAGACCGGTATCGAGCCGAGTTTGAGGCCGAGATGGCCGCCAAGAAGGCGGCGACGAAGGCGTCGCAAAGGACCAAAAAGAAAGTACTGGTTTTGGAAAACGGCGAGGAGGTCGTCAAGGAGCTGCCCAAGCGCGAGATCGACCGCATCCGTCTGGAGCGCGCCCGCGCGCTGGAGGCAGAGAAGTATGCCGGCGAGCGCACCGTTCCCTTAACAGAAGAAGAGCGCGCTGCGCAAATGGCCGCGCAGCCGCAGAAGAAGGGGATCTTTAAGTAACAGAGAGCTTACCTTGTTTTCGGGCGTGCGGTTTTTGTTTGCGGTGACAGCGGGAACCCGCGGCGTATTTTGACATGTATTTTTACCGCGTTTTAACCCTGACTGAATCAGAAAATGGCATTGCGCAGCCGTTATTGCGCTACTTTCCCTACTTTGTTGGGTGCCCTTTGCAAAAGGGCCTGCGATCTCGGATCGAATCGAGGAGGTGTTGATTGTATTATGCGCCAGTTAGAAAAAACGGCGAAGTCCGTTGACGAGGCGGTGCGCGCCGCGTGTGAGGAATTGGGCGTTGCCCGCGATGATGTGAATGTAAGCTACGAAGTGCTGGAATTCCCAGAGAGAAAGTTTTTCCGTACCATCCCCGCCAAGGTGCGGGTTACCGTAAGTGATCCAGAGCCGAACGAGGTCGGCCTGCCTTTGGCCGAGGCTACCGAGCCGGCCGCAAAGCCTGCGCAGCCCGCGCAAGTTCCGAACACCGAGAAGGCGGCACAGCCCCAGGAACCGCAGACGGAACCGATGCAGGCGCCCACAGCCGCTGCGCCCCAAAAGACCCTTGAAGTGCAGGCGCCTGCGGAAGAGCCCGCCGCAAGACCAGACGAAAAGCCCGCCGACCGGGAGCCCAGCGCCACCGGCGCGGAAGAGACCGAGGGGCAAACCGTCGATTTGAGCCGTGATGCGCGTTTGCAGGCGGCTGTTGACTACTTGGTCCCCATCGCGAAGTTGCTGGGCGCCGAGAATGTGACCGTTACCGGCTGCAAACGCGGCGAGACCATCGTGCTGTGCGTAGAGGGCGACAACCTTGGCGCCCTGATCGGGCGGCGCGGCGAGACCATGGAGAGCCTGAGCTATTTGACCAGCCTTGCCGCCAACCGCTGCGAGGGTGGCTATATCAAGTTGGGCATTGATGTGGGTGGCTACCGCGCCAAGCGCGAAGCGGACCTAAAGAACTTAGCACAGCGCATCGGCGCGCGCGTGCGGCGCACGGGCTACAGCTATGAACTGGAACCCATGAACCCCTATGAGCGCCACGTCATCCACAGCGCTGTTTCAGAGTTGGAGGGCGTGCGCAGCGAGAGCAAAGGAGAGGGAACGGATCGCAGGGTGGTGATTTATTCCACCGACCCCTCCGCTTCCAACCTACCCGATCGAGGCGGCTATCGCCCCGGCAAGAGCAACTGGGATCGGGAGCCGCGCTATGACAACCGCGGCACATCCTACCGCGGCTCGCGCGGCGGTTATCGGTATGATACTCGTGAGCGCCCGCAGCGCACAGAACGCCGTGGGCGCTACGCCCGCTCTTCCGGCGCGCCGCAGCGGGAATATGCCGACCGCTCCTATGATCCCGACAGCACCCCCACTGTGCCGGATCGCACCGAACGCATCCATGACGGCGACGAGTTCGCCTTTGGACGCATTGAACTGTAACCGACAGTAAAGATAAAAGTTTGCGGCGCTGTAAGCCCGCCTTCCCTTGGGGAGGCGGGCTTGCGGTTTTGTTGCGCCAGAGCGGCGCTGTGTTTCTATGTTTTGTGCGGGTCTTGCGCGAGATAGGTTCGGATCTCCGCCTCCACCGCGCTGACCTCCTGCGCGAACATCCTGGCGGAGACGCGCAGGGCGCCATGGCCCAAAATGATCATCTGCTCCGCGCCGTCCGAGCTGACCACCCGGGTGCGGCGCCTAGGCGCGAGCTCATGCGTGGCGCGCTCAATCAACATATCGGCGGTTTCCGCCTCACGCGTGTAAACCACGTACAAATTGGCGATCCGCTCCACGTCCCGCACGCCCCCTTTTACGCGATAGGCGTCAAAAACCAAAATGGGCACGCAGCGGCGATAGCCCGCGTAGTTGCACAGAATATCCATCAGGCGGCGGCGTGCGGCATCGAGATTCTCCTGCGCGATGGCGCGCAGCTCCTCCCAGGAGAAAATGACATTGTAGCCGTCTACCAGCAGATATTCCGGGTCGGGCGGTTCCGGCAAGGTTGGCACGGCGGCCTTTTTGCCTTGCTTTGCGCCTGCCCCACCTGCCTTTGCGGCGCTTGACGCGTCCGATTTGGGGGAGCGAAACGCCGTGTACACGGTTTTAGAATCCGGCGCGCCGGCTCTCCGATTGGCACCGCCCGGCATTTCCCCGCGGCGCCTGATGGGTCCGTAGGTGCGCTCAAAAATCGCGAGGAGCTCTTTGTCCTGCTCTAAGCTGCCGCGATACGCTTCGGCGCGGCGGCGCCCGGCGGAATCGCCGGGCGGCCCGGCAGGGGCAAAGCCCCTGCCGGGGTCGGCGGGCGCCGAAGGCGCCGCCGACCGCCCCGCCGGATGGCAGTGCGCCCGCGCCGGCACCTCTCGCCACGGCACCACCACCCCCGCGCCATGGCTGCAAAAGATGGAGTCTGCCGGGTTTTCAACATCGGCGTCGGCGTCATAGCCGACACAGGCGATCACCTGATCCGCGTTGTGGCAGGGCATATATCCGTCCGGCACTGTGACAAGCCGCCCAGCACCGTGTGTGTAGGCGGTCAGCTCTCTGGCATAACCGGCTAAGCACGCCACGGGCGCGCGCCCGCGCAAAACCGAGAGCCCGGTGCCAGGGAGCGCCGCAGCCGTTCCCGCGGCGCTCTTGACGCCCACCGCATCGTGCAGGCCGTTCGCTGTTGACGCGCCAGGTTCATCGGGAGCCTCCGCGAGCGCGAACGCCGCGCCGCGGCGCTGCAGATCGCTCATCGCACGGCCCAGCCGATTCGTCGGCAAGGTGATCGTGAAGGCGTACCGGGGCTCCAGCAGCGCCACATGTCCCGCCTCGGCGGCGGTGCGCAATGCCTGGCGCAGCGCGCGGTAGGTGGCCTCGCGGAAATCGCCGCCCTCGGTATGTTTGGGATGCGCTCTGCCCGCGGTCAAGGTGATCTCAACATCGGTCAGCGGCGCGCCGGTCAGCACGCCGGGATGACTGCGCTGTGCCAAATGGGAGAGGATCAGCCGCTGCCAGTTCCGATCGAGATCGTCGGTTCGGCACGCACTTCGCAGTGTGATCCCGCTTCCGCGGGGCGCGGGCTCTATGTGCAAATGCACCTCGGCGTAGTGTCGCAGCGGCTCAAAATGGCCCACGCCGTCCACGGGGGCTGTCAGCGTCTCTTTGTACAATATGCCGGCCTCTGAGAAGGTAACATCCAATCCGAACCTGGTTTTCAGCAAACTAAGCAGGATCTCGGTCTGCACCTCCCCCATCAGCCGAACGCGCACTTCGGACAAGCGCGGGTCGAATTCCGCCTGCAGCATGGGATCCTCTTGTTCCAGTACCCGCAAGGCGCGCAAAAGCGTGGGCGCATCCGCATTGGCCGCCTTGGCGCGGCAGGATAAAACCGGGGACAGCAGCGGCTTTTCGCCGTCCGCAGCGCTGCCGATCCCCTGCCCGGGTTTTGTATGGCGCAGCCCGGTAACGGCACAAACTACGCCGGGCCCCGCAGAGCTGACAAGCTGAAACTTCTCGCCGTTATAAATGCGCAGCTGATCCGCCTTTTCCTGGGCAACCGCATCGCCCACACCGAACTGGCCGATATTCTGCGCGTCTTGCGCCGCGGCGCCCATCGCCTCTTCGCCGCGCGGAACCCCTACCGTATTGTCAGCAGTATCGCCGCCCGGATCCCCAAGACCGACAGCAACCGGCACCGCGTCTTTGACGTGCAAAACGCCACCCGTGACCTTTAAATGCGTAAGCCTTGCACCCTGCGCATCCTGTGAAATCTTAAAGACCCGCGCACCAAACGCTCGGGTGGTCGCGGGCATGCGGGTGAGCGTTTGCAAACCGCAGAGGAGCGCGTCCACTCCGGTCAGGCGCAACGCGGAGCCGAAAAAGCAGGGGAAAAGCTCCCGCCGCGCGATCGCCGTGATCACATCGGGATCCTGCGCGTCGATCTTCTGTCCTGCCAACACGCGCTCCAAAAGCGGCTCGGAACAGAGCGCCAGCGCCTCTTGATCCGGCTGCCAGGCGCGGGCAGTCGGCTGGCGCAGCGCCAGGCCGGAAAAATCCAGGCAACTTTCGCCGAATTTACCCTGCAGCTCCCGCAGCCGCAGCGCGCCATCAGCGCCGGGCAGATCCATCTTGTTCACAAACAAAAACGTGGGCACGCGGTAGCGCTCCAGCAGGTGCCAAAGCGTCTCGGTATGGGACTGCACACCCTCGCTGCCGGAAACGACCAGCACCGCATAATCCAGTACTTGTAGCGTGCGCTCCGCCTCCGCGGAAAAATCGACGTGTCCCGGTGTATCCAGCAGCGTAAAGGCGGTGGTTTGGGCGTTGACCGCACCGGGAACTTCCGGCAGCGTAAACACCGCCTGCTTGGCAAAGATGGTAATGCCGCGCGCACGCTCCAGCGCATCGGTATCCAAAAAAGCGTCCCGGTGATCCACCCGCCCCAGCCTGCGCAAAACACCGGCGCGGTACAAAAGCGCCTCCGCCAAAGTTGTTTTGCCGCTGTCCACATGCGCCAAAATGCCAAGAACCAGTTGCTTCATCCAAAGGCCTCACAAACCGAATCCCATACCGCGCTCCACTGTGGAGGCAAACCCTGGCCCTCTTTACAAAGCTGCAAAAGCGCCAACCAGGTACCGGTATGGAATAACCCGCAAAAGCAACATATTGTTGCTATTTTCACGGCAAAAAGTTGAGCTCGTCCAACGTAAACCCTGTAATCTGGCTAAAGCGCAGCGCCTGCGCAACGGTAAAACGATCCGGGTGGCGTTCTAACCAACGGTAAGTATCCGGTGACATCCGCATCAGCCCCGCCATCACGCCGACCTTTTTGCCCGACTGCCGGCGCGCTTCACAAATTGTCCATTTCATGACGATTTCCCATTTTTACGCTCATAATGTAAACTGTTTGTTTACTTTGCTACCAGTATATGTTAAAAAAGTGGCGCTGTCAACCCCATTATCGCGGAATTTTTCCTCTGCTTTTGTCCCGGTACGGCATGACAAGGCTGTTTTAAAACGCAGCAGATGTGCTGGCGCTGACGCAGACTGTATGGAACGGCAGGTTTTGCGGACTAGGGTAAGTTTGCCCTATAGGTAGCGCCAGGTGATGAATGTTGTGACAACCGGATTGCCAGCAAAGGTAACGTTTTGTTGATTTTATGGATCTTTTAGTTGATTCTACGAATTGCAGTGTGGATTTTCAAGCTCAGATATGATACTATAAAAAAGTAAATTTCTTTTGCCCTAAGCGGTAAAAATGGTATTTTCATCAAATTGGGTGTACCGAGTCGTTTGGGGGAAGCTGATTTTGCCTATAAGGATTTTGCCTGTTAGGAAGGTGTTGCCCATGGAAACAGAATCCACCCTAGCGCAAAGCCTGCTCGCCGCGGATGTGCGCGCCCGCTATGACGCCGCCTGCAAGCGGCTGCTCAGCGAAAAGATCATCCTGGCCTGGATCATGAAGAGCTGCCTGGAAGAATACCGCGACTGCACCATACAGGAGATTGCCGAGAAGTACATTGAGGGCGAGCCGCAGGTGGGCAGCATCCCGGTTGGGATTG
>CAZLMA010000029.1:0-23738 GCA_964560675.1 uncultured Subdoligranulum sp.
CCCGTTTCCAGTAAAAATTACACAAAAATGTGTCCACTTACTTGACTATAGTCCATTATCCATGAGGGTATTGATAACCTGCGCAAACAATTGCTGCTGTACGCCGTTGTCTTCAAGAATATGCCGAAATCGTCCCAACGTGTCGCCATCCGGTACCTGATTGCTGGAATCTACCCCGCAAAACTCCGAAAAAGCGCGGCTGTCAATAACCTCTGCAACCGTTGCCATATCTGACAGGTCGTAGAGATTCTGTAGCATATAGATTCGCAGCATCAATTCCAAATCGTAGGGCTTATTTCCGCGCTCTCCTTTGTAATAGTACGGTCGTATTAGGCTCTCCCATTCTCCCCACGGTACGATGCGGTCTATTTGCTCTAAAAACTCTTTCTTCTTAGTCCGCACATTCGTTAACTCATCGCTCAATGCAGACAATGTTATCTGTTTATTCATGTCCCTATTGTACCACATGTTGCGTAATTCCGCACCTACTTTCCTTCGTGCGGTATCGCCTTAACGCCTCTTACCTCAAAAGATGAGAAAGACGCGGCAAAAAATTGTCTATATCTACAAAAATTATATTGTAAAGTAAGATATCTTTACAGCATTGATGTTAGTCTTCACCCCTTGAATCTGACTTTTTAGCAAAAATGACGCTGTATCCTTAGGTAGACACAGCGTCTTTTTGATATACCGCGTACAATAACAAGGCAGGTGGTTGATACAGGCAAAAGGATCTACAGGCTATCGTTAACCATTGTCAGCTGGAACAAAAGCATCTTGGATGGTGATTTGAGCGGATGCTACTGTCTTGCTGTCTTTGACCGTAACAAGTATACAACCATCGTCGCCCGCCCGAACGACTGCCAGCGCATGGCCTTGATAACTTGTGAAAGTTCCTGTACCGTATCTCTCTTCAGTACAGGGGTTGGCGCTGCCAAATCCTAACAGTTCACCTCCCTGCACGGTTACGGTCAGTTGGCGGTCTGCGTTTGATTCCACGATACCGGCATCGTCCTCAATCGTGACGGGTATGTAGACAATTTCTCCGGGTTGAACACAGCTTTTTTCCGGTCTGATTTTCGTATGGGCTTTTTTGGCACTGCGCAGTTTACTGCGTCCTGTTTCATTCCCATTTTCATCAAAGGCGATGGCGGTTAGGGTACCGGGGATGTATCGGGTTTCAAACATGGCCATACAGTTTTTGATCTTCTTTTTGCCCAAAGAATGTCCCTTTAGCAGCAGTTCCACTTCTGCCGCGTCGGCATATACTTCAATCTGCGCAGCATTACCTACACAGCCCTGCCAGCTCCAAGATAAGATGGCATTGGTGCCGCGCCAAACAGATTTACTAGCTCGCACGCCGGGATGATTTACAGGACGCACCGCTATGACGGGATTCTTATTGAATCCCCAGACCGTAGCGGCATATTTGCAACTGCCATCCGGTACACCCAATATATCGATAACACCTGTGCCAGCTAGTAGCCAGGGATAAGGTCTATGGAAGGGCTGTCCGCCGGTATAACTCCACGCACCGATTCCTACCTCGCCGAGGTAGTCCCATGCGGTCCACATGAAATCTCCCACCAACCAGGGATACCTTTTTACCATCTGCCAATTTTTATAGATGTCCTGTGGGAAGGTTTCACTTCCTACTACGACGCGGTTCGGGTGAGCTTTGCCCTCGAGCGGGTAGCGACCAGAGGCATAATTATATCCTGCGATATCAAGACTGTCCAAAAATGGTGTGGTGAGCGCATCAACCTTTTTGGAATTGCCTCCTCTGTTCATGTTGGTTCCCACCAGAGAGGTCATCATATTGAAAAACAGGCTGGTATTGTGCCCTTCCTTCTTCTCCTTTCCGGAAGCGGCACCCTGGGCTTGTTCTCCGTCTTTGTAAATGCCGTTTCCCTTGGCGGCTCTACTCATAATCATCAAATTCGCACCGCAGGTGACTGGTCGAGAAGAATCTAGGCGGTGACAAAGATCAATTAATCGTTTGCCGGTCTCTAAACCCTTTTGTTCTACAGGTTCTGAAACTTCATTTCCGATAGAATACAGGATGACGGAAGGATGGTTGTAGTCTCGCTCTACCATGGAGGTAACGTCCTGTACCCAACAATTTTCAAAATCACAACCGTAGTCGAATTTGTTCTTGCGGTTGTACCACATGTCAAAGGTTTCGTCCATGACATACATACCGTAACGGTCACAGGCATTCAACAGAGCTGTCGAGGCAGGGTTGTGAGCACAACGTATCGCGTTAAAACCCTCTTGCTTTAGGATACGCACCTTGCGATCTTCACTCTGCGCATAGCAGGCAGAGCCTAGGATGCCATTGTCATGGTGGATGCAGCCGCCGCGAAGCAGCGTATTTTGGCCATTTACAAATAATCCCTTGCTTGACCAAGTAATTTGCCTTATCCCAAATATAACTTCTGTTTCGTCACTGTCGTCTCGTATCGCGTGGATACGCGCCGTGTACAGGTTAGGTGTCTCATCACTCCAGAGTTTTGCGTTCGGAATTTGAAGATCCATCTGTGTGCCTTCCGCGCTGACATCTCCGACTTGTACGCATACAGGCAAAGATGCACTGATCCGAATCACAGCGGGATCTACGCTGACTGTGTTGATTTTGACACACTGTGGTCGTAAGCCTTCCGGTTCACAGACATACAGACACACAGGGCGGTAGATACCAGAACCGCAGTACCAGCGTGAATTGGGAAGCTTTGAATTATCCGCCGTAACTTTCAAATGATTTTCTCCGCCAATTACAAGATCGGTTAAAGGAACAAAAAAACCCGTGTACCCGTAGGCATGGTGATACAGCTCTCTACCGTTAAGAGATATGGTGGCATTTCTATATACTCCCTCAAACTCTGCGATCAAGGTTTTACCTGCCCAAGCTACCGGGACAGTAAAAGTTTTTTCGTAAATATAAATTCCGCCGGGAAAATAGCCATGCCCGCCGTCTGAAGTCTCCGGACCGCGTTCCTCCCGGATTTGGGCATCGTGCGGCAGTGTGACTGCCTCACCGTTACACAGCCAGTCATCGTTGAATGCCAATTTTTTCAATTCGGAACCCTTCTTTTGAAAATTTGAAAAAAGTCATTACCGGACTTTATCCGGTGGAAATTCTCCCTGTAATTCGGCCTCTAAATGGCTCAGCTGTGCCTCGAGTCGAGCGATGCGCTGATCCGTGGCGTCCGGCAAATCCTGCTGATCAAGGTCATCGGCAGGATTAATTTTCACATCGTTTATGCGCACAACAGCAGCGGGTACACCGACTGCTGTCGCATTGGCGGGAATGTTGCGCAGCACTACACTTCCCGCGCCGATACGCACATTATCTCCGATGAAAACGGGTCCTAATACTTTGGCACCAGCACCAATGAGAACGTTGTTGCCAAGCGTTGGGTGCCGTTTCCCAGTATCCTTTCCGGTGCCGCCCAAGGTGACACCGTGGTAGATGGTACAGTTGTCACCAATTTCGGTAGTCTCTCCGAAGACGATACCCATACCGTGATCAATAAATAATTTTTTTCCGATCGTTGCCCCCGGATGAATCTCGATGCCGGTTAGGTGTCGAGACACTTGGCTTACAAGGCGAGCGAGAAAAAAGAAGTGATGTCTGTACAAAAAATGTGCGATGCGGTGTGTCACCAACACATGGAAGCCAGGGTATAAGATAATCACCTCTGCCACATTTCTTGCAGCGGGATCTTTATCACGGATATTCTTGGCATCTTCCCATAGGCCCATGGAAGCTTCTTGCCTCCCTATTGATACGATAGTATGGTTACCATACCACAAATCAACCTTAAAAACAATGCCTATCTCATGCAGGTTCTTCTCCCATTTCGTAACGAATGTATGCGCGAAAAAGCACTTGACATCGATTCCTTTGGTTTGCATCTCGATACACAGGCGAGGAGAAGAGATAGCAAAATCGTAGCCCGACTCGGTTCCTTTATAAAACCATTAGGATTGTGCCGGTGGCGATAAGCACACAGCCGATCACAGATTTCGGCGTGAGAGGCTCGTTCAGTAACATGGCGGCCAGCACTACCGTGATAACAATGCTGAATTTATCTACTGCAACAACCTGCGTCGCTTGCCCGATCTGTAGGGCGTGGTAATAACACAGCCAAGAAGCGCCGGTTGCGAGACCAGACAACACCAAATATAACCAGCTTCTGTTCGTTACCGTCGACAAGCCATGCTGCGCCTGTGTCAGGAAGACAAGTAACCAGGACATAACCAAAACGACAGAAGTTCTTATGGCAGTAGCTAGATTAGAGTCGACACCACGGATACCGATCTTGGAAAGAATTGCGGTGAGCGCGGCAAAAACGGCAGAGAGGAATGCAAACAACAGCGACAAGAGATGGCCTTCTTTCTAAATCTGTTTGTTTCGTAAGCCTTTTGGATAATGGTTTTTTATGTACCCTCCGGTCACTTTTCCGCCTCCTATCGGCAATCCGTCTACCTGTACGGCACACCACCCGGGCTGAGCCCTTACCGCTCGGATTTCCTCGCCATGCAGCCAAGCTGCAGTGCGCGGATCGTCGAGGGTCAGCTCTTCTTGGTTCTGGCACTGTGTCCCATAAGCCATGAAAAGTGCATGACTCGGTATGAATCGAGTTTTTCGCTGTGCAACTTTTAAATATCCGACTGTTACACCAGCACGCAAAACGGCGCTGGTCGGAAAACAGGGGAGTGGCCATCGCGGATCCAATAAAATCAAGCGGTCTTTTACCTGGATAACTCGATTCCGTAAGTCAGGAAACAGTTCCCGCGCAAAGGCGTCCCACTGTGCTTTTGAACTGAAATTGGATAACTTGGCATCCCGCAAATCTGTTGCGGTGTCATCTTTCGGCGGTTCGGATAAAATCGAAACGGAAGGGAAAACGTCTGTCATAGTTTGTGTGTTCTTGCGCAACTTCGCCATAAAATGTCCCTCTGCACCGTCACCCGGCCAAACGGTGCGGCAACACTTCGCGCGCGTGTCAAAGTTGGCGCGGTTTGGATCCCCAGGGTGGCCAAACGGAAGGTTCACGAGATCGACAATCTCAAATTCGGGATGACGATCCAGGAAAGAAATCATTTGTTTCTCATTTTCCTGAGGCGAGAAAGTGCAAGTTGAATAAAGCAGCTCGCCGCCTTGCGCCAATAAGACGGAGGCGTCGTCGAGGATCTTACTACCCACCTCAGCGCAGTGCTCGATCAAAGAAGGTGTGTACTGCGAGAAGGCTTGCAGACTTTTTCGGAACATCGCCTCACCGGAACACGGCGCATCAACAAGTATGCGATCAAAATAGCCTGGTAATACATCGGCAAGAGCAGCGGTGTCCATGGAAGTTACAACGGCATTTACAACTCCCATGCGTTCCAGATTTCTGACAAGTGTAAGGGCGCGTTCTGGATCGATTTCATTGGCAAGGAGCAACCCCTCGCCATTTAATGCGGCTGCCAACTGACAAGCCTTGCCACCCGGTGCAGCGCAGAGATCTGCCACGCGCAGCCCAGGTTGCACATCCAGCAAAGCTGCGGGAGCGGCAGCGCTGGGCTCTTGGACATAAAAAGCACCCGCATGGTAGTACGGGTGTTGACCCGGATGGTCGTGCTCTCCAAGGTAATAGGCGCCAGGGGCAAAGGGAGAATTTGTGAGCGTCAGTTTACTGGCAGCAGCGAGCGTGCCGGTATCACCGCGCAGCGCATTAAAAGTAGCTCCACGCCGCGGAGAGGGAGTTCTATGCTGACACAACTTTTCGTAACGGGAGCCCAGTAATAGGCGCTCTCGCTCTTCAAAAGACGATGGATAGAAAAACACGAAAGCTCCTTTACTTATCGCTCGGATATAGTTGTGTACTGCTGTTCTTCTCCTAGATATCGGTATGCAGGGCGGATGATTCGGTTTGCATATAGAACCTCCTCCACACGATGCGCGCACCAGCCAGGCACACGGGCAATGGCAAACATTGGGGTATACAAATCCTCGCTGATGCCCAGCATGCGATAGATTAAACCGCTGAATAAATCTACATTGGCGCAAACCTTTTTGGGGCCGCGTTTTTCGGCCTCGAATACCTCCGGAGCAAGCCGCTCAATACTGCATAAAAGCTCATATTCCTCATCAAAGCCCTTTTCATAGGCCATTTTTTTTGACTTTTCCTTTAAGATTTGTGCTCTCGGATCGCTGAGTGTATAGACAGCGTGTCCAATTCCGTAAATAAGCCCCGTCCTGTCACCGGCTTCTTTGCGCATGATGCGGCGCAAAAGATCCCGAACTTCATCATCGTCGGCGGGATCATGAATATGGTGCAAAATATAATCAAGTTGGTGCATGACCTTCAGGTTTGCTCCTCCGTGCTTGGGCCCTTTTAGCGCGCCTATGGCAGCGGAAATGGCGGCATATGTGTCAGTACCGGAACTCGATAAAACTCGGCAGGTAAAGGTTGAGCAATTGCCTCCGCCATGGTCAGCGTGGACAAGTAAGCACAAATCCAGCAACCGGGCCTCGTCATGGGTGAACTTCTGGTCGGCACGATAGGTGGACAGAATGTGTTCTGCAGTGCTCTGCCCCTGTGTCGGCAGATGAAAGAACATGCTGCTGCGGTCGTATACGCGCCGCTTGATTTGGTATGCATTGATCATCATGGTCGGAAGTTCTGCGATCAGGTTTATACTCTGGCGCAGTATGTTGGCGAGGCTGAGGTCATTGGCATGCTCGTCGTAGCTGTACATGGCAAGAACACTGCGTGCCATCTTGTTCATCAGATCTGGAGAAGGGGAATTGAGAATCATGTCATCGGCAAAGCCTTCCGGCAACTCCCGGTGCTTTTCCAGCAATTTGCAAAAAGCGGTATATTGCTGCAGTGTCGGCAGGCTCCCAAACAAGAGCAACCACACAACCTCTTCAAAAAGGTAACGATCCTGTTCATCAGCCTCTCTGACAAGATCTTTTATATCGATGCCCCGATAGATAAGTCGACCCGGTACAGGATGAGGCTCTCCATCGGCATCTTTCTCATATCCAATAACATTGGACACGTTGGTGATCCCCGCAAGCACACCTGTACCATCAGGATTGCGCAGACCGCGCTTAACGCCCAAACGGTCCGCTACATGATAATCAAGCTGCTTATTGTTTTTTAAATACTCCTGGCATACAAGCTCCAGTTCGTCCGGTTCCAGCGCAGGAACATCGGGATATAGCATAGCAATTCTCCTGTCTTTCAAAGAGAGTTCGGGCTGACGTTGCTACCCGCCCGTCATACTTTGATTGTATCGTTTCCCACTCACACTGTCAAGGTGATAACTTTTTATTATATATGTTTTTCTGGCTTTTACTTAATAATATAAAGTAGATTTCACTTTATCGATTATCAATGTAAAACAATAAATCAGAGAAGACGCAATGAAGTTGCGTTTAGCATGACGAATGGTGGCTGCAGAAGTAACCTGCGATTTGTTACCCGACACGCTCTGCCCAAAGCGTCCGCCGCCATGGGAACACAACGAACAGAACAATTTTACACTAAATCAGAAAGAAATTCTACATCTACTTGCAAATGGGTACTGCTCCCAAAATCGCAATTTCTTGAGATTAATGTCTCACATAATACAAGAATTCCCAGGGTATATGCTTTTGCAGGCATTTTCAGAGTAAACGCAACACCCTCTTTCCAAGCCTTTGCGTTTACTTGGAAGACAGAACCACAGTATTGCCTCAAGCTAATTCTGGCGTTGCGTTGACAAGGTACTTCAAATTCTATATACTAAGACAAGCGCGAAGTCTGCGCAAAACTTGCGAGAGAGGGACATAATATGAAGGTAGTACTCATCCCGGGCGATGGTATCGGGCACGAGATTGCACAAAGTGTGCGTGTGATTTCAGACGTGTTAAATACCGGCTTAGAATGGCAGGAATTCGAAGCTGGCGCAGAATATGCCGCCACCCACGGCGATTTGCTTGCCCCCGGCACGTTGGATGCGATGGAATCCTGCGGCTTTGCCCTGAAAGGTCCCACCGCTACGCCGGTCGGCAAGGGGTTTCGCAGTATTAATGTAGAGTTGCGCCAACGATTTCAGAGCTTTGCAAACCTGCGTCCTGTGCATTCGCTGCGCGGTGTGGCATGTCGCTATGACAACGTCGATCTTGTTATTGTGCGGGAAAACACAGAAGACCTTTACAAAGGTGTAGAATACATGCTGGATGATGACACGGCGAACGCAGTCAAACTGATTACGCGCGGTGCCTCGGAACGCATATGCCGTTTTGCCTTCCGATATGCCGTAAAGAACAACCGTAAGAAGGTAACCTGTGCTCACAAGGCCAACATCATGAAATTGACCGACGGGCTTTTCTTGCACAGTTTCTATAAGGTGGCGGCTGAGTTTCCGCAGATTGAGGCAAATGATGTCATAATTGACGCCCTGTGTATGAAACTTGTGCAGGACCCCACGCAGTTTGACGTTTTGGTAGCGCCAAACCTCTATGGCGATATCATCAGCGATTTATGCGCTGGAATGGTAGGAAGTCTTGGATTCGCGCCTAGCGCCAATATTGGGGAAAATGTGCGCATCTATGAGGCCGTACATGGCTCGGCTCCGGATATTGCGGGGCAGAATAAGGCAAACCCCTGCGCGATCTTGATGGCATTCGGCATGATGCTTACCGATCTTGGGATGCCGGACAAAGCGCAAAAACTTTACGCGGGCATTCAGACGCTCGTTGCAGAGGGCAAAGTTGTCACGGCCGACATTGGCGGCAATGCCACTACCACGCAGTTTACGCAGGCGCTTGCGTCTTTGCTCAACTAGTTATACACGCAACATCTCCTTCTGACAGTGCTGTATTTTGGGTAGTTAACAGGTTAAGGATCGCAAACAACTACAATCGAGGCAGATCAATGATTTGCTTGTGTTTGGCTATCAAAAAGGATTGGTCCGATGAAACTCCATGAAGATGGCGTATGGCTTCTTAACGGTCAACTGAGCGAAACAGCCCCTGAAGGCGTCAATAAAACGCAGGGACGCACGGGAACCATCGCGTACAACATATTAAAAGCGCACAACACCGCTGAGGATATGCAGAATTTGCGCCTCCGGTTTGATTCCATCACCAGCCACGACATCACTTATGTCGGAATTATCCAGACCGCGCGCGCTGCCGGTATGCAGGAATTTCCGCTGCCGTATGTTATGACGAACTGTCACAACACGCTTTGTGCTGTTGGTGGAACCATAAATGAAGACGATCACCAATTTGCCCTTTCTGCTGCGCAAAAATATGGTGGTATTTATGTTCCGCCTGCCATGGCGGTCATACATAGCTACAACAGAGAAATGATGGCCGGATGCGGCAAAATGATTCTGGGCTCCGATTCTCATACGCGGTACGGAGCTCTGGGAACTTTAGCTGTCGGCGAGGGTGGGGGAGAACTGGCCAAGCAGTTGGTCGGTCGCACTTATGATATGACGTACCCCGGTGTAGTTTGTATCTATTTGACCGGTGCACTGCAACCCGGTGTTGGACCGCAGGATGTTGCGCTTGCGATTGTCGCGGCAACGTATGCGAACGGCTATGTCAAAAACAAAGTGATAGAATTTATCGGCCCTGGCATAGCCGGGCTTTCTGCGGATTTCCGCAATGGCATTGACGTTATGACAACCGAGACCACCTGCTGGTCCAGTATTTGGCAGACCGATGATGTCACGCGGGATTATCTTGCCTCACATGAACGGGAAGAGGATTACGCTGAATTGCTACCTTCTGCCGCTGCCTACTATGACGGGTGCATAGAACTGGATTTATCCCAGATAGAGTGCATGATTGCACTGCCGATGCATCCAAGCTATGCATATCCCATACGGGAACTAAAGGCAAATGCGAAGGAAATCCTTTACGAAACCCAAAAGCGGGCGAATCTCCAACTTGGCGGTAGAGTCGCCATGGATTTGGTAAGCAAGATTATGCCTGATGGAAGTATCCGCGTGGAGCAGGGGATTGTGGCCGGTTGCTCTGGCGGCACTTATGAAAATATTTGTGCCGTAGCAAGTATTCTCAGTGGAAAAAGCACTTCCAACGGAGCATTCCGTCTGAGCGTATACCCAGATAGCATGCCTACCTATTTAGAATTGGTAAAAAACGGCTCAGTTGCTTCTATCGTCTCGGCTGGCGGGATCTTTCGTGAATGTTTTTGTGGCCCCTGCTTTGGCGCAGGCGATACACCCGCCAACGGTGAATTGAGTATTCGCCATACCACGCGAAACTTTCCAAACCGCGAGGGATCCAAGCCAGGTGAGGGACAGATCGCAGCTGTAGCGCTGATGGATTCGCGATCTATCGCCGCTACGGCGGTTAACGGCGGGGTTCTGACGGCTGCCAGCGAACTGCCTGGAATTGAAAAATTGCCGGCCGCACCACCTTATACCTTTAATAAGAACGTTTACGATATTCGCGTCTATAACGGCTGGGGGCGACCACATCCGACTATCCAGCTCAAAATGGGACCGAACATCAAAGACTGGCCCAAACAGCCTATTCTGTCTGAGGACCTATTGATAAAACTGGTCAGTTATATCACCGACCCGGTTACTACTACGGATGAGTTGATTCCTTCCGGCGAGACATCTTCTTTCCGATCAAACCCTTTGCGTCTGGCTGAATTCACACTCTCCCGCAAAGATCCGGAATATGTATCTGCCGCCAGGAGGGTAAAGGACATGGATGTGGATCGTCGCGACGGAAAAATCACAGCGGAGCTTGCGCAGGTATATGCCTCGCTTCGCGATTTGGGTTATCCGCAGGCGCAAAACGCCAACTTGGGTTCCGCCATTTATGCCCAGAAGCCAGGTGACGGATCCGCGCGTGAGCAAGCAGCCAGCTGTCAGCGCGTACTGGGTGGCGCTGCCAATTTCGCACGGGAATATGCAACCAAGCGCTACCGATCCAATTGTATTAACTGGGGTATTTTCCCTTTCCTGATAAAGGATCCAGAGAGTTTGCACAAAGGCGATTATATCTACTTTCCCGGTTTGCGTGCAGCACTGCTTGCCGGTTCGGTTTCGATGCAGGCTATAATCGTACATTCCCATGGAGATACACAATCGATCGCCGTCGATATTGGCGAACTGACGGATGTAGAAAGGCAGATATTGGCAGATGGTTGCTTAATCAACCACTACCGGGGTAACAGCTCAACTGAAACAAAGGAGTGAGCAGAATGCAGCGAACAGAACTTGCGCAATTATTTAAAAACGAACTGCCCGATGGGACAATGATCACCGTAAACGGCTGGTCAAAAACAATCAGAGACTCTAAAAATATCGGATTTCTCTCTCTGACGGACGGCAGTTGTTTCCTTCCAGTTCAGGTCGTTCTGGAAGCTGCCAAACTGCCGAATTACGAAGAAATCATACACAGCGGCCTTTATACAAGTTTTGAAGTAACCGGCAAACTTGTATTGACGCCCCAAGCCAAGCAGCCGTTTGAGATTAATGCACAGATGGTTACCATTTTGGGGCATAGTGACCCCGGATACCCCTTGCAAAAAAAACGTATGAGTGTTGAATATCTGCGAACCATTACGCATTTGCGTCCGCGCACCAATACTTTTAACGCAGCGTTCCGTGTTCGGGGTCAAGCTGCCTATGCATTGCATCAGTTCTTCCACGAGAACGGATTTTTCTATGTTCATACGCCGATTTTCACCGGCTCCGACTGTGAGGGCGCAGGGGAGATGTTTAAGGTTACCACGCTAGATCTGGAGAATATTCCAAAGACGGCGGACGGTACAGTCGATTATACAAAAGACTTTTTTAAACGGCAGACAAACTTGACGGTTTCCGGGCAGTTAGAGGCGGAAGCGTTAGCTCTGGCGCTTGGAAAGGTTTATACCTTCGGTCCGACCTTCCGCGCCGAGCAGAGCTTTACGCCCCGCCATGCAGCGGAATTCTGGATGATTGAACCTGAGATGGCATTTGCGGAATTGGAAGATTACATGGATACCGCTGAGGCAATGACGAAATTCGTTATCCGGTATTTGCTGGAAAATTGTGCCGATGAACTGGATTTCTTTAATCGCTTCTTTGATAAGACTTTACTTGCGCGGCTGGAACAGGTTGCAAGCGTGGAATTTGAACGGATCCGTTACACCGAAGCGGTAAAGATCTTAGAAAAAAACAACGCTAACTTTCAGTACAAGGTCGAATGGGGCACGGACATTCAAACCGAGCACGAGCGATACCTAACCGAACAGGTCTTCCATAAGCCCGTCTTCGTGACGGATTACCCAAAAGAAATAAAGAGCTTCTATATGCGCCTAAACGACGACGGCAAAACTGTTGCTGCCGCAGATATGTTGGTACCCGGTATCGGAGAATTGATTGGTGGAAGCCAGCGCGAGGAGCGCTTGGATGTACTGATGGCACGCATAGAGGAACTGGGATTAAAACGCGCCGATTATGAATGGTATTTGGACCTGCGGCGCTACGGCAGTGTGAAACATGCCGGGTATGGCCTTGGTTTTGAGCGACTTCTCATGTATGTTACTGGTATCCCTAATATCCGTGATGTTATCCCGTTCCCCCGTACTTGTGGTGGATTTTAAGTGATGCAAATGTCGGCGAACCTTGCAGATGCATCCACAGAGCAAAATCCCGTAGCGAAAGCTCTTTTGGCATGGTTTTCTCAGAACAAGCGGTTCCTGCCATTCCGTCAGGAGCCTTCCTCTTACCATGTCTGGGTTAGCGAGATTATGCTGCAGCAGACCCGTGTAACAGCAGTGCTCTCATACTATGAGCGCTTTATCCGTACTTTGCCGACTCCTGCCGCGCTGGCATCTTGCGAGCCGGATACTTTGCGCAAGCTCTGGGAGGGGCTTGGCTACTATAACCGAGTCATGAACATGCAAAAGACTGCCAAAATCGTCTGTGAACGGTTTGACGGCAACCTACCGCGTGATTACCAAATTCTGCTCACGTTGCCCGGTATCGGCATCTACACGGCGGGTGCAATCGCGAGCATTGCCTTTGGTATGGCGGTTCCGGCTGTAGATGGCAATGTTTTGCGTGTTTTTGCCAGGCTTTATAATGATTCCTCTGACATTACGTTGCCCGCAACAAAAAGAATCTTTACGGATCGTGTTATGGCACTTATGCCGAAGGATACACCCGGCCCCTATAATGAATCCCTGATGGAATTGGGCGCTTTGGTTTGTGTGCCCGGGACGCCTCGCTGTGCGAACTGTCCGCTCAGCGCCTTTTGCAAAGCGCACATCGCTGGGACAGCGGAAAGATTGCCCAAAAAACCACCCAAACCCAAAAAACTGACGGTTCCGGTTACGGCAGCACTGATCGAGAGCGAGCAAGGTCTTCTGTTGCAGCGACGTCCTTCTAAAGGACTTTTGGCGGGAATGTGGCAACCCTTTACAGTAGAAAAAGTCCTAAATCAACAGGATTTGACAACCGCGCTCCATGCTGCCGGTGTACCTGCAGTTCTGACAGGGCCACTTCCCCCTACAAAACATGTGTTTACGCACCGCATTTGGATGTTGTCCGGGTGGCGCGGCGTTTCGGCTGCGGTACCATTGTCGGAAGGCCTTGTGTGGGCAAATCCTGCCGAGATGCCCATCCCGAGTGCTTTCTCATCTTGGTTAGATGGAAGTGTCCAAAGAAAATAGCATCCTGTCAAAATTTACGTTAGGAACGGTTGTATTCTAAGGTGCAGTCGGGTATAATAAGGCTATCATGAATCGGTCCTGATCCCATTGTTATAACGTTTGGATTAGGAGAACGAAATGTTGTACATAACGAAAGGAGTACATGAATTATGATGAGCAAATCATCTTTTGGAGCTGCTTTGGCGTTTTTGGCAGCTGCCAGTGGGGTGCTGACGGCGGCGGCCATCTATTTATATCGCCGTGAGAAGGAACTGGATGAATATGAGGAACTGCTCTTCAGTGACGATTCGGAAGATCCCGAAGAAGACGAAACCGTCTATGAAGATACTGCAAACGCCGCTTCCGTAGAAGAGCCTGAAGAGAAGGAAAATCCGGAAGAGTAACCCCTTCATGAAGACTTCGAGAATCGTTTAGCAGGATTGAAAAATTAAAAAAGTAGAATGGCTGGTAAGAACAAAAAGCGTAAGCGTATCGCAGCGCAATCCAATGTGGTTCTTCCGAAAGAAAACGATGCGAAGCTGGCGGGTTCCCAATGGGTTGATCAAGTCGATACAGATTCAGATGAGAAATACGCTGCTGAATTGACGCGCACAGTGCAGGCGTCCCTCGAAAAGATCACATCCGCGATGGCGGATTATAACGCACAAAATGGCGCAAAAATCGAGTCAGTACCGGATCGCGATTCCGGTGACGTTGAAGATCCTGTATTGAGCGCAGAGCCCATCGGGAAATCTGCGGCGGGTGAATCGGAAGAGAGTAGAGGTACAGAGCAAACTCCACAAAAAAAGAAGAAAAAGCAGTCATTTGCTCGGCGCATAGGATCTGCCGCCGGGCGCGGCGTGTTGGGAATTACGAGATGGCTGTTACTAGTACTTTTTTTTGTGGTTGTAATTGCCGCTTTTCCGGTTCTCGCGCTGTATCGGCAGGCCACGGTAGACTTAATTCCACAGGTGAATGTCACACTGGATGGTCAAGTTGTGCAACCTACGGCCTATGACTGGAAGATACCGGTGGTTAGCCATCTACTTTTCCGCAATTATCAGGAGGTATTGAGCACGGAACCGATTGCGTTAGCGCAACCGATTGGCAATTTTCATCCGGATCTTGTGATTACGCCGCAGGAATATGAGACGAGTTTGGTTCTAAAGAACAGCAGTGGCAGCGTAGTGTTTCAAGGTTCCGCGATGAATTTCCGTGAGTTCTTGTTTGAAGAGGAAGGTACTTACACAGCCAGCTTGATGGTATCCAACGATGTCGGTAACTATGAGTCCAATGAAGTAGAGGGAACGCAAACCTATGATTTCCAATTTGATCTAAAAAGAAGTCCGGCCGTACAACTGAATACGGAGATTGCCATGCAGGGTGATGTTGTCGCTTTGTCGGCTACGTCCTTCCCCGAAGGAAGCAAACTGACGTTGGATTGCCCTTTTCCCTCTATTGGTTTTGTCCCTTCTTCCAATGGTTGGTGTGCGTATATAGCCATTCCCATGGATGCTGAACCCAATGTCTATTCGCTCACCGTCGAGGGCGCTGACACAGTAGAGAACCTAATGTTGACCGTACGAAAACGCGCTTGGCGCGAGATTTCTGTGCAAGAAGAGAAGGATCTGGAATGGGCCTATATCGGCCAAGATAATACACCCGAAGCGGTTCTGGCGGCGCTGCGTACAAGCGATGAAACGATCTATTGGGGCAAGGAAGGGTTTTCGCTGCCTTTCGCGATTGAGGTAAAAACAAGGCTCACGTACGGTGATACAGAAAAGGTGGTTCGCGCCGATACGGGTGCAGGCGGCCATAGAGAGGAAGAACATTCGGATACCGATATCACGAGGCGCAGTATCAATTTGGTACTGGAAGGCATAGATGGTACCGACATTCTTGCACCGGCGGAGGGTCGCGTTGTATTAGCAGAAGATCTTGGAGGAGAGCCTAGTGCCGACCACGGTGTACTCCTGCCGAACAATACGATTGTCATCGATCACGGTGGTGGTATCAAAACTGTTTTTTACAATATTAAGGATATCAGCGTCCGTGTGGGTGATATGGTCAAGCAGGGGCAGACCATTGCAAAAAGTAGGCTCACTTTGTGTATAGGTGCCTATGTGAGCGATGTCGCGGTAGATCCGTTTTCCTTGTGGCAAAGTCATAATGATGCCGTTTCATATTATTGATTGGTTCGTGATGTTCTGCTAGTTTGGAATCGACTCAGGATGAAATGACTGTACTGTGGACATCCTGGGTTAAAAAGTCCTTGCTTTTTTTAGGGGGATTGTGCTATAATTCACTCGCTTGAGTACCGTCAGGCCTCTTTGGCGGGATAATGGCAAACATTATACAGGCGTTCCTCTGCCGAGATTGTCGGGAATGAACGTCGAATAAACGGAGGTTGTTCAGGTTATGAATGTTGAAAATGCCGTTAAGATCCTAACGGATGGCATGATCAAAGAGAATAAACCACAATTTGAGATTGGCGATACGGTACGTGTGAATGTACGTATCAAAGAGGGAGATAAAGAGAGAGTTCAAGCTTTTGAGGGTACCGTAATTGCCAAGCAACATGGCGGTATCAGTGAGACCTTTACCGTACGTAGAATTTCCTACGGTGTCGGTGTTGAGAGAGTATTCCCCATCAACAGTCCGTTCGTAGAGGATGTCAAGGTAGTTCGTCGCGGCAAGGTACGTCGTGCAAAGCTCTACTATCTGCGTGGACGCACAGGTAAAGCTGCCAAGGTTAAGCAAAGGCTGTAAAAGTTTTTGCTTTTGTGGCTATTTACAAAATTTGAATGTTTTTCCGACTTCGTTCAGTAGGAACACGAATAGAAAGATGAGGAAGGGGGACTATATGTGTTCTCCTTCTTATTTTCTTTGTGTACGTAGTAGCACAAATTGAGGTTAAGTACTGCCGGGGAGGGATTACGTCGTGGAAGAAGAAAATGGCAAGCGAATCGACAAAAACAAGGATTTCTTAGAAACGCTGGAGGCCTTTGTGTGGGCCCTTGTCATCTTAGCGTTGTTTTTTACCTTTGTTGCCCGTGTGGTTCAAGTGGACGGCGATTCGATGAACCCAACTTTGTTGGACGGTGAAAAACTGATCTTATCCAGTTTTCCGTACTCTGCGCAACACGGTGATATTGTGGTCACCGACAGTCATACCAAATTCAGCAAGGTACTGATTAAAAGGGTAATTGGCTGTCCGGGAGACGTGATCAATATTGACTTTGAAAGCGGTATTGTCTACCGCAACGAAGAAGCACTTGCGGAGCCTTACACGGCAGATCGTACGTATTTGGAAGAGGGCGTGGAATTCCCCATTCAAGTGCCGCAGGGACAGTTGTTTTTAATGGGGGACAACCGCAACAACTCTCTGGACAGTCGATCAACGGAAATTGGTTTGATCGATACACGCGATGTACTGGGCAAGGTTTTATTTCGCCTGTTACCGATCTCTAAGATGGGAGTTGTGCATTGACAGAGCGGCACGATGATGGCAGCCAGCCTATACAGTGGTTCCCAGGACATATGGCCAAAACGTTGCGCCTCATGGAGCATGAGGTGCACGAAGTGGACTGCGTTATACAACTATTGGATGCCAGAATCCCTTTATCCAGTCAAAACCCTGAAATACAGCGTATTGTTAAAGCAAAGCCCTGCCTTTTCGCACTAACGAAAGCAGATCTCGCGGATCCCAGCATTACAAAGGAATGGGTTCATTTTTTCAGGACACATGGGGAAGGGTGTGTTGCCATTGATGCACACAAAAAAGGCGATGTTGCGTCCGTGCGCGGTCAAATCTTAAAAACAAGGAATACTTGGATAGCAAAACGCTCCGTACATGACATGCAAGGCGCTGTGCGCGTGATGATCGTTGGAATTCCGAACGTCGGAAAATCTACCTTCATAAACGCGTTTGTCGGTGGCGCGCACGCAAAAGTAGAGAATCGTCCTGGTGTAACCAGAGGAAAGCAATGGATTCATGGAGAAGGCTTTGACCTTCTCGATATGCCCGGCGTTTTGTGGAAGCAGTTTAACAACCGGCAAACAGCTGCTCATCTTGCTTTTACCGGTGCGATCCGAGACGAAATCCTGGATATCGAGGACATCGCATGCGGCCTTTTGGACAGCGTAAAGGAACTGTATCCGGAACAGCTATTAAGTCGCTATCATCTCCCAGATGATGCTATTCTCCTTCCTTCTCACGATCTTCTTCTTGGTGTGGCGAGAAAACGTGGCATGTTGTTGCCGGGCGGTATGTTGGATACACAGCGAGCCGCCCAAACCATTGTAGGGGAGTTCCGTGCACGCAGGTGGGGGCGTATCAGCTTAGAGCAACCGCCTCACACGGAATCTGATGATGGTAACCTGTAGATGGGAGTTCCGGTGCCATGTCCGATACGGTTAAATCCAGTTCCGATCTTTATGAGTATGACAAGGTTTTGCATGCAAAGTACCCGGTGCTATGCGGCGTGGATGAGGCTGGTCGTGGCCCGCTTTGCGGGCCTGTCAGCTGTGCGGCAGTGATTTTAAATCCAAAGGATCCGATAGCCGGTGTTAATGACTCTAAAAAATTAAGCGAGAAAAAACGGGAAATTTTGTATGAGAAAATCGTACAAAAGGCACTGGCTTGGAAGGTTGTGCTGGTACCTGCACAGCGTATCGATGAGATCAATATATTGCAAGCCACAATGGAGGGCATGGCGCTGGCTGTTTCTAGCCTAGGTATTCGACCGGATCTCGTTTTAATAGACGGAAACCGCATACCACAAACGCTAACCTTACCTTCCAAAAGTGTAGTTAAGGGCGACACGTTAAGCGCCAGTATCGCGGCAGCCTCCATCCTAGCAAAGGTAACGCGTGACCGATATATGATTGATCTGGATAAGCAGTTTCCACAATACCAACTGTCAAAACACAAAGGTTATGGAACCGCTCTACACTATGAACTGATCCGAAAATACGGGATCCAGCCATTTTACCGTAAAACTTTTTTAAAAAAGTTGGGATATGAATCATGCCAGCCGACAAGCTGTTAGGCCAAAAGGGAGAAGCAATTGCCGCACGCTATTATATGCAGCAAGGGTACCTTTTGTTAGCACACGGATACCGGACGCGAATGGGGGAGTTGGATCTGGTTCTTTACCACAATGGTACCGTAATTTTTGCTGAGGTCAAGACGCGTTCCGGCACCCAGAAAGTTACTCCCGCCGAAGCCGTGAATATCGCCAAACAGCGGCGGATCATCCTTGCGGCACAAAAATTTTTGCAAAACAGTTCTTACGCAGATTGCCCGGTTCGCTTCGATGTTGTGGAGGTTTGGCCACCGGACGCTAAAAACAGAAGGTGGAAAGTTCACTGTATTCGCAGCGCCTTCAGCCTTTAGAGAGTCATCTTGAGAATTACGATTTTGTTAAAGAGAGATTCTTTACTGACTGAAAGATGATTTGCTATTCCTGTGAGGTAAAAAGCAGTGTAAATAGCAATAGCAAGTTAGCATTTTAAAAATCTTTTGTACTCGGCCGCAGAATAAGAAAGTTGTGAATCGTAATTTACCTGGTCGTTATACGACTGAGAAATAGCGGAGTGAAGATAACAATGCGATATCAGAGCACGCGCAATTCGGCGCTGACTGCCAGCGCGTCTGAAGCAATTGTGAAGGGTTTGGCCCCGGATGGCGGACTTTATGTTCCACAGAGTATACCGTTCGTCACGCAGGAGCAAAGCAATGAATGGTCTGCTCTCTCCTATGAAGCGCTGTGTGCGGAAATTCTGCACCTGTTTTTGACGGATTTTGACACAGACGATTTGAAAAGCGCGGCATGTTGCGCTTACGGTGCTTCTTTTCGCGGTAAAACGGCTCAGCTCATCAAAGTGCATGATGGACTGTTTAGTCTGGAGCTTTGGCACGGACCGACTTGCGCATTTAAAGACTATGCCCTGCAGCTGCTTCCAAGGCTGCTCCTTGCAGCAAAGAAAACGTTACACAGTTCGGTGTGCACACGAATCCTGGTTGCCACCTCCGGTGATACGGGTAAGGCCGCACTGGCAGGTTTTGCCGACGTGCCCGGTACAGAAATTGCGGTCTTTTTTCCCAATATAGGAACCAGTGAGATTCAGCGCCTGCAAATGGTTACCCAATCTGGCAATAATGTTCATGTTTTTGCTGTCGACGGGAATTTTGATGATGCACAAAACGGTGTGAAACGTGCGTTCTCGGATCCAAGCTTGACTGCCGAGCTAAAAAGTAGGGGAGTCTGTTTATCCAGTGCCAATTCCATTAACTGGGGACGCCTTGTACCCCAGATCGTCTACTATTTTTATACCTACTACCGTTTGTTGGTGCGAAAAGAAGTTACCTATGGTGAAACCGTGGATTTTTGCGTTCCAACCGGGAATTTCGGAGACATTCTCGCAGGTTGGTATGCAAAAAAAATGGGTCTTCCGATAGGCAAGCTTGTCTGTGCCTCGAATAAAAATAACGTGTTGACGGACTTTTTTAGATGTGGAGTGTATAATGCACGCCGGATATTTTATAAAACATCCTCCCCTTCGATGGACATATTGATTTCTTCCAATCTGGAACGTCTTCTCTATCATTCCATGGGAGAGAAGAAGACATCTTCGGCAATGGCTGATCTGGCGTCCGGCGGTACCTTCACGGTTTGTGAACCTGATCTCTCCATATTAACGGCGGATTTTGCCTATGGTTGGGCAGAGGAAGAAGCCGTAGTGGCGGAAATTAATACGCGCTTTGTGGAAGACGGTTATCTTTGTGACCCACATACAGCTGTCGCATTTTCCGTTGCGCAAGCGTTGAAAACCTCGGCGCCGATGGTTGTACTGTCCACGGCGAGCCCGTATAAATTTCCTCGTACGGTGTTGAGTGCGCTTGATGGAAAGGCCCCGGAGGATGATTTTGCAGCCATGGATATGTTGGAAACCAGAACCGGAACCAAGGCACCGGAATCCCTGCATGATTTGCAAAGTGCTGCCATACGATTTCAGCAGGTTATTGCGCCCTATCAGATCACGGACGTCGCGCGGTTTTGACGCGTCAGTATTGAGGCGTCAGCAAGTTGTCGGGCGCAGATGCGTATAAAAAGTTTCAAAATCATGTTATTACGTGCACTTCGTGGCGCGTATATTCGCCTTTATTCGATTTTTGCGCAAACTGCAGATCCTATATGCGCGCAGCATAATCGGTACGGGCGGGTAGGGTAGGTGAGCATGTCGATTTTTGCCATTGGTGATCTGCATCTCTCGCTAGGTACCAACAAGCCGATGGACGTTTTTCCTGGTTGGGAAGGGTATTTGACCAAACTGGTGAGCAACTGGAGACGACTGATCGCTGAGGCTGACACAGTTGTTCTAGCAGGCGATACCAGTTGGGCGATGCGACTTTGCGATACGGTAGCGGATTTTACCTTTTTGCAAAGTTTGCCGGGGCGTAAAGTTATCTTGAAGGGCAACCATGACTATTGGTGGACTACCGTAGCGAAAATGGATCGCTTCCTGCAAAAGCAAGGGTTTACAACACTGCACTTTTTGCATAACAACCACTACCAGGTAGAAGGTATCTCGCTGTGCGGTACACGCGGTTGGCCGCTTGATGAGCCTAACGCGGATAAAGCGCATGGTGAGAAGATGATCGCACGCGAGGCGGAAAGGCTGCGTCTCAGTTTGGCGTCCGCGCACAAAGCCGATCCGATGTCGCAGAAGTGGGCCTTTTTCCACTATCCGCCCGCACTTCGCGATCAAGCCGAGGAAGCGTCCCCTCTGATTGATATCATGCGGGAATACGGTGTCACACGATGCTGTTACGGACATTTGCATGGGCAAAGGGCGTCTAACGCCGTACAAGGGGTGCACGACGGTGTGGAATATCGTCTGATTTCTGCGGACGCGCTGCACTTCTGTCCCTGTAAGTTAAATGGAAGCGGTTAAGGTCTATTAAATAGACAAAGACGCCATTTTCCAAAGGTGATCTTCGTCGCGATTGCATTACTGTAATGTAGGGTATTAATTGGCACTAGAAAACAGATAGGAGAGTCAATAGTATGCATAGTAAAATATTCTCAATTCTTTCAAGCGTCGCGACAGTGCAGGCTGCGGTACTGCTTGCCGTCTGCCTGACGAGCTGTAATAACTCCGATAGCAATACAGAATCTTCCGGGACTGGTGACAACACAAATTCCGCGACATCCGATCCGCAAAATGATGCTTACGCCGATCTGGAGAACTTCGACCACAGCGCTTTATTTGACGATAATGGGTATGTGGAAGGCGTAACCGCGCTTGATTATGTGACCCTCCCGGAATGGTATGCAGAGCCGGAGCTTCCCGCTGGTACTGATACCGTATCTGAGGAGAGGGTAGATTCTTTGATTAAGGACGATGTTCTCTACTATTACGCAGAAACAGAGCAAATTACCGACCGTGAAGCCAAAATGGGTGACACCGTCAATATTGATTACATAGGTACGGTGGACGGGGTCGCCTTTGAGGGCGGTGATACCAAGGGCAGTGGCACGACCTTAACACTGACGGGTGAAAACTACATTGATGATTTTGAGGAACAAATTGCGGGCCACAAGCCGGGCGAAACTTTTGATGTGAATGTAACATTCCCGGATCCCTACTCGGCTAATCCGGATCTTTCCGGAAAGGATGCGGTGTTTTCTACAACAATCAACTATATTTCCGAAATGAAATATCCCGAATTGACAGATGATTTCGTGGAAGAGAACCTTTCCGAAAGTACAGGGTGCCATACGGTTACAGAAGTAAAGACCTACTACCGAGATCAACTGGTATACAATCAAGAATTGAATGCCTTATATGAACTCCTGGATGAAAACACAACATACGCTGCAAAACTGCCAGAAAAAATAACAAAGTATTATCAAGATCTTACCTTATATAGCGCTTATCAAATGGCAACCATGTACAGTATGAATTTGGAAGACCTCTTAAGCCAGTCCGGCTATGATAGCGTTGAGCAGTACTTAGAAGACATGCAGGAAACTATCCAATCCAGCGTTAATAGAGTTCTGATGGTACAGGCAATGGCGGAAAAACTGGGTATTACCTGTGACACCAAAACACTCAATAAGAACTTTACAGAAACCTTTTATGGAGCCGATATAGATACCTATCGCGAAACATATGGGGAAGAATATCTCAAAATGGTGCTTTTGCAAGACATGACGCTTAAAAAAATCATTGAGAATGCAACAATCGCGAAATAATAATTTGTAAATTGCAATAACAGGTTGAGCATTTTTAGAATGGGAAATCCATTGCAGTTTACATGACAAAATTCTCACTACTATCGAGAAAGAACAAGAACCGAAGAGCCAATGCGGGAGTGACACACATCCCGTAAGCGGCCTTTCGGTTCTTTTTCTTTATTCCAAGGTCTCCATGATCGGGAATCACAAGGATGTCCGCGTAGCCGCCACCGCTCTCGCGGTTGGACTTCGTTGTCCAGTATCCCAAATGCCTTGGCTCAAATCACACATCTCAACGACCTCCTCGTCTATGTCCTGCGTCATGGGGATATCATAATCGTCTTGTAAAATCTGCTTCTTTTCCTCTACGCCGGTATCCTCGGAAAAGCAGTACGTCCAATAACTTTAAAACGCCGGCGTAGTTGTCGTCGTCCTTCCCGCCCAGCCCAATCATCACAAGGCTCAAAAGGTCGTAATTCCCGGCGATCTCCTGTACGGTACAGTCGCGGTATTCTTCCAGGCAGCTCTTCATGATCCAGGCCAGGATGATCTTTTCGCTGAGCAGCCGCTTGCAGGCGGCGTCATAGCGGGCGCGCACATCCGTGGCGAGCAGGCTCTGCGCTAGGGTGGATTCTGTTTCCATGCGCAACACCTTCCTAAAACAAATTACCTGATTCGCAACCAGCAAAAAGCTACGGTACTTAGGGAAAACGTAGCAATGCAAACCAAGCCAAAACCGGCAAGCAGGGAATCAACTGCCTGGTGCTGTACTACCATATCCGGTCGGAAAAATCCACTGTAACTTACACTTTTCACTACGAGT
>CAZLMA010000030.1:0-21101 GCA_964560675.1 uncultured Subdoligranulum sp.
TGCGCACCAGCTCCCGCATGATGGTCAGATCCACTTCTTCCAGCCATCTCACAAGCTGCTCCCGCGGCATCGGCGACTGCTTTATCGCCTGCACGGCCTTGATTGCTTCCCCGATCGTCATATCCGTCTCCCTCTTTTCCTGCTTACATGTTTCGTGATTCGTTTTCGGTATTTTTTAAAAAGGCTCCACAGTCTAATCCCGAATCACTGCCCACTACTCACGTATCGCTATATTCTGCAAAAGCGGACCCTCGCCGTCACAGTTTTTGCCCGACAAGTGCCCGCTCGTATATCCTCAATCGTGTCTCTGCTCGTCCGCTCCGCCCGGTCGCATCCGCCTCGCAGCCTCGCCTCAGCGCTCCGATCTGCGTCGCCTCACAGCCTAGCCTCCCAGCTCCCGCCTCGCGCTCTGCTCCGCAGCGCCTCCCGGTTGCCCAAAGCGCCTCCCGGTCGCATTCGCCTCGCGCTTTGCAGCGCCTCGCGCCTCGCGCTCTCTCAGCCCGGCGCCGCCGCGTTGGGCAGGTTCTCCATGTATTCCAGGGCCCGGTCTTCCTGCATCTGACTGTTGTAGATAATCTCCGCCACGGCCCGCGGAACTTCCACGTCCTTGCCGCGCTGTATGGTAAAAAAGACGCCGTTTAGCCCTACCGTCACACTGTTATTGCCCTGGTTGACCCGGTCCACCGGTATGCGAATATGCACCTTCTCCGTCATGTTGGGGTCGTTTGGGTCGTATGCCGACATCGGCACCTTCGCCGCAATCTCCGCCTCGCGCACCCGCGCGCTCTCTTCCTCCTCCGCTGCCGCTCTTGCCGCGCTTGCGCTGCTCGCTTTGCTCGTTGCCATGCTGTTACTCCTTTCATCTCCAATGCCCCGCCCGGACGCCCGGAAGGAGATATTAGGAACCGCTCGCCCGAGCGGGGCCGCATCCGGCCGTGTTACCCGTCACGGCCTTCCTTGTCTGTTTGGTATTCCGTGATTCGTGTTTCGTTTTCGGTATTTTTTAAAAAACTCCACGAACGAATCACTACCCACTACTCACTACTACTCTTCTCCGCGCTCTTTCTTCACGGCCGCCAGCAGCTGCGCGTTCCAGTACGTCCCGCTCTCCACGCGCAGGATATACTCGTCTACCAGAATCCCCGCCGTCTTGGTGGCCTTCCAGCCCACGCTTGCGCGCTGGTTGAGCGGATCCGCCGTGCCCGCGCTGCCCAAAGGCTTCACGATGGTCTCCAGCCCGCCGCCGGTAATCTTGGTGGTGCCATAGGCGTTGGCGCCCAAAAACAGCGTCACCGCCGCCACCTTGCCTTCTGCGCAGCTGTCCGTCGTGTCCGCAAACACCTTGGCTTCCGTGCTCTCCACAAAGCGCACACCGCCCAGCTTGCCGATCTCGCCGTTGTAGATGTTCTCCGGTGTGGCGTACTTGTGCGCCTCCCGCCACATGGCCCCGGCCTCCATCATGAGGTCGTGCGCCACATAGGGGTGGATGATCGCCACGTAGTCGCCGTTGATCTTGGGCGCGTTCGCCGCTTTCAGGATCGCCGCCGCGCGGAATACGTCCTTCACGCTCAGCAGATGCGTCTCGTCAATCTCCGCCCGCGTCGTGATCGGCGTCTCCGTGCCGTCCTCCGCCCGCGTCGGAACGTAGTACACATTCTTGCCAGCCGCCAGCACTTCCCGCGTGATGGTGTCCAGCGTGCGCCCCGCCTGACTGCCCAGCAGCCGCGTCGCTTCCAGCACGTTGTCGTCAATCGCCGTCAGGTCCAAAATGTCCGAGGTCGTCACGTACCCGCCGTACTGCTTCACGCTGAAGTTCATGGCGCTCACGTTCAGATCCTGCCCTTTGGGCGTCACACCCTCGGTCAGGGGCGTCAGCGCCTTGGGTAGGCTCGCGTAGCGCCGGAACTCGATGGTATTGCCCACGCCCTGTGGGATCGGCTTCTCCTGCCCGAACTGGTCGTGCACCAGCTCCGGCTCCGCCATCTCGATAAGCTCCGTGTCGTAAAAGGTCTTGGTCTCTGCGGTCAGTCCCCCAGAGGTCGTAAGCTGCGTGTTCAAGTCGGGATGCTCCATGGCAAACCGCTGCAGCCAGTTTTTGGAAAGCTCCATGGTAAAGGCTCCTCTCTTTTTTCTGCGCCGCCCTCCAAACACCAAAGCCCCGCCGCCGCGCTCCTGCCGCGCCCTTCTTTCAGGCGCCGTCGCCTCGCGCCCGGCCCGCCCCGGCCTTTGGGGGGTTACTCTATCTCACAGGCAATCGTCTCATCTTTCGCTCCCAATTTGTGCCCGCAGCGCCCGGCTCTCGCTCCCGCGCTCCGAATTTCCCGGCTCGCGCTCGCGCTCACAGCCTCGCCGTCTCCGGCTAAGCAAAGCCTCGCTCGCCGCTCCCCGGCATCCTTTTTTCGCGCCCGGCTCTCGCAGCTCTCGCTCTGAATCTCTGCGCCTCTCAGCGCCTCGCTTTACAGCTTCAGCTCGCTCAATACAATGCGCTCGCCGTTCGCTACGCGCCGCTTGATCTCCTCGCGCTGCGCCTTGGTCAGTTTCGTCGGATCCACGCCAGACGTGCTCGCGCCCGTCCCGGCCTGCCCCGCCTCGTTGGGCCTCGCCTTGTTCGCAGCGACACTCGCCGCCACGCGCTGCGCCCCCGCCGCCGCTGCCGCCTGCTGCAGCTCCCGCCGGTGGTTGACCTCGTACACCGTCTGCAAGGGGATCCCCGCGTGCAACAGCCGCACCGTATTCGGATTCGCCATCTCCGCGCTCAGGTCAAAGCTCGGAACAATCTTCTTCAGCTCCTCACTCTGACGCACCACGTCGGCAAACTCCGCCCGCGCCGCCTGCTCCTGCCGCGTCTGCTCCTGCATCCTGCGCAGTGCCTGGGTCTCGCGCTCCAGCCGCTGCATGTGCATGTACTGGTTTACGTCCATGCCCTGCTCCGCAGCCTCCGCCTCGTACAGCGCCGTGTCACTGTCCAGCGCCGACAGAATCCCGTCGTAGTCGCTTCCGTCCATGCCGTACCGCTGCGCCAGCACGTCCATAACAGACTGCATCTTCGCCGCGGCCGCCTCCGTCTTCTGCGCCTTCGCCAGTCTCCCCTTTACGATCCCCTGCACCTTGGCGTCAAATTGTTCGCGGTATGGCCCCTTGATCAACTCCTCAAAGCTCTGCGCCGGTTGGCCATTCCCCCGCGCTTCGCCCCCGGCCTCGGCGTCAGGCCCCGCCTGCGAACCCGGCTTCACCCCGCCGGCTCCGCCGCCCTTCTCCTGCTGCCCGGCGTCAGCAGCCCCCGCGGTGGCTCCCGCCCCCGCAGCTCCGCCCGCTGCTCCCGGCCCGCCTTCCGCGAACCGTTGGAACATCTCTTCGTAGATACGCATCCCTGCATCCTCCCGTCTCTCCGGTGTGTCTCGGCGGTTTTTAAGCGCCCGCCCCCTGCGCTCCCAGGCCCCAGCCAGCGGCCCACACGCGCTCGCAGGCTCCATCGCCAGCTGCCCACACGCGCTCGCAGGCTTCATCGCCAGCAGCCCCCATGCCCTCGCAGGCTCCATCGCCAGCAGCCCCCATGCCCTCGCAGGCTCCATCGCCCGCAACTCACATGCGCAAGCAGGCTCCATTGCCCGCAGCCCGCAGGCCCGCTGCCCTCGCAGCCTGTGGCGTACCGTCTGTACGCCCGCTTATAGTGTAGCGCATGTCCTTCCAAAATGCGCCCCCACTTGCCCCGGAACAAGGCAGAGTGTGCGCCTGTATTTTGCGCGGATACGTTTTCTTATCGACGGTTTTTTCTGTTTCCTTGACGCCGGCGCGCCTTGGTTTTGATTCCTTCGCCTTTGTATTGGGTTCCTGCGGTTTGTAAACAAAACGCTATGGACATGCCCGGCGTCTTTTGTTACAATAATGTCGGCGACGACCGCTGCCTTGAGCGCCGATCGGCGCGATGAGCGGCTTTTATCCCACAGATTCCAGCGTTTAACGAAACCGCACAGAGGAGTGAACCGTATATGGCATCCAAACTCCCCGATTCGGGGGATTTTGAGCGCAGGCTCGCCCGCCACTATGACGAACTGCGCTGGCTTTACTGCGAGCTGTACCAAAACGACCTGCCAGCCTTTGAAAACCTGCTTTCTCTTTTGCGCCAAAGTTATGCACAGCGCAAACCGGCGCTTCGCAGCCAAGATGCCCAGCGTGAGCAGAATCCCGACTGGTACCGCCGGCAGGACATTTTGGGCATGATGCTCTATGTCGACAACTTTGCCGGTACGCTCCGCGGCGTAAGGCAGAAACTCTCCTATATTCAGGAATGCGGCGTCAATTATCTCCACCTCATGCCGCTGTTGCAAAGCCCCAAAGGCCGCAGCGACGGCGGGTACGCGGTATCCGATTTTCGCGCCGTGGATCCGGCTTTGGGCACCATGGCAGATCTTGAGGCGCTCGGCGACGCCTGCCGGCGCCGCGGGATTCGCCTCTGCCTGGATTTTGTGATGAACCACACAAGCGAGGATCACGAATGGGCAAAAAAAGCGCGCGACGGCGTACCGGGCTATCGCGAACGCTACTTTTTTTATGACGACTGGACCATTCCGCGGGAATTTGAAAAAACCATCCCGGAAGTTTTCCCCACTACGGCACCGGGCAGCTTTACGCAGCTGGAAAACGGGCCGATCGTGATGACCAATTTCTACCCTTACCAGTGGGACTTAAACTATGCGAATCCCGTCGTTTTTAACGAGATGACGGCCAACCTGCTCTATCTGGCCAACCGCGGTATCGACGTTTTGCGCTTAGACGCCATACCCTATATCTGGAAAGAGCTCGGCACAAGCTGCCGCAACCTGCCGCAGGTTCACACACTGGCGCGCATGTTGCGCATGGTATGCGAAATCGTCTGCCCCGGTGTGCTCTTGCTGGGGGAGGTGGTCATGGAGCCCGCCAAGGTGGCGCCGTATTTTGGTACCCCGGAAAAGCCGGAATGCCATATGCTCTACAATGTGACCACGATGTGTACCACCTGGCACACGCTGGCAACCGGCAATGCCGAGCTGCTCAAGCACCAGATGCAGGCGGTGTGCGCGCTGCCAAAGGACTTTTTGTTTTTAAATTACCTGCGCTGCCATGACGATATCGGTTGGGGACTTGACTATCCCTGGCTGCAGGCGCATTACGGGCAGGAACAGACACCGCACAAAAAGTATTTAAATGACTGGTTTACCGGCAAGTGGCCTGGCAGCCCCGCGCGCGGGGAGCTGTATAACGACGATCCGCGCCTGGGCGATGCGCGCCTGTGCGGTACTACGGCCTCTCTGGTGGGCCTTGAAACCGCCCAGACACAGGAGCAAAGGGAGCGGGCGCTCTCCTGCGATATCACGCTGCACGCCTGGATGCTCTCGCAGAGCGGCATTCCGGTTCTATACAGCGGCGATGAGATCGGGCAATGCAACGATTACCACTACCACGACGATCCCGATCCCGAAAAGCGCGCCGACAGCCGGAATCTGCACAGGGGCCGGTTTGACTGGCAGGGTGCGCAGCGCCGCAAGGACCCGGACGCCTGGCAGGGCCGCCTCTTCGCCGCGCTGCGCCGCCTTGAGACCCTTCGCGCAGCCGAGCCCTGCTTTGCGGCGGACGCCGACACGTCGGTGGCGGACAGCGGCAGCGAGAAAGTGCTGGCTTTTCTGCGCCGCAAAGAGGGCAGGGAACTGCTCTGCCTGTATAATTTCAGCGGCGACTTCGTAAGCGCCAACGCGCCACTGACCGGCCCCTACAAAGAGCTTATGTATGAAACACACTACCCGGCCGGCACGCAAGCCGTCACGCTTTGGCCGTATGGCTTTGCCTGGTTGGCGCCCGATGATGGCTAAACCTGCCGGTTTTGCGCCGCACACAAACCGCGCAAGGGCAGGCGGTGGTGGATTTTTGTAAACAATCGCGCGGGCGCGCGGGTAGGATAAGAGATAAAAATAGACCGGGCAGCGCAAATACACTGTCCGATCGGTTTGTAACTGTTTTTGTGTTGTGGGGCGCGGCGCTGCCAAACGCGCCTCGGGGCTTTCGGCAGGATCCGCCGCCTAGCGGAAATTTTGGCGCAGCGGGATCAGGACGCCTTGGTAATGCCGGTGATGTGGGTATTGACGCCCTGGTAATAGTACAGGAAGCCCTCGATGTCGACTACGTCGCCCTGCTGCAGTTCGCTGGCGGTTTTGTACACATCGCTGTCCGCGTCGGTTAAATAGATCTCCACGCAGAACTGGTAGGTCTCGCCGTTGAGGCTCACGTTGAGGTAGATGTCATCCGCACCCGGATCGCTTTTGTACTCAACGCCTTCCACCGTCAGGCCATGGAAGCTGACCAATTCGTTTTGATGGTCGATCAGCGCATCGCTGCCCAGCAGATCCGTCACATCGGTGGATTGCGCAATATACGTGTCGCCGTCGTCCAGGATCTCCAGCGTAGCGTCGGTTCCCTCATCGCCGCCGCTGATCTCCACTTCTCCTTCCCACTCGGACTTAAAACCGGACACGCGGACCTTGGTGCCGGGGACCAGTTTGGCGGCGTCCTCTTCGCTGCAGGGCATGTTGTAGAAGAAATAGCCGCCGTCCGGGCTCTGCGCATAGATGGTGATTTTGTTATCCCACCAGGACTGGGTTGCCTGCACATACGATTCTACACAGACTTCGCTGTCCAACTCTGCCGCTATGTATTCTTCATGGCTCATCACGGCGGCATCGCCGCCCTCGTCGGTGGGCTCTTCCTGACTTTCTGTATTTTCTTCCCCGGCCGGGGCGCTGGCTTCCGGGGACGCCTCTGCCTGCTCGTCATCCGTGCTGCCGGGATCCTCGGTCTGGGTTGACTCCTGCCCGCTGCCGGTGTTATCACCGTCGCCGGAGCCGGAGCAGCCGGCCAACAACACGCAGGACATCGTCAGCGCCAGAGCCAGAGCTAACAATTTTTTCATGGATGGTTATCCTCCTTTTGTGTGCGCAAAATTGCGCCTTTTACGCGCTCGAACCGTTTTTAGCGCCGGATACAACGCCATTATACACCGATCGCGACCAAAATCAAGCTTTCCGGGATTTGTGTACCGATTTTGTAACCTTTTTTGAACACAATTTTCATAAAAGGGCTTGCCATGCTGTGGTATAATAAAAGTGTCGGAATGTTCACTTCGCACCTTTGGCAAAACGCAAGGAGAGTTCATTATGGTTTACGAAAATGGCAAGGTAAAAGATCTAAACATCGCCTATATCGGGGGTGGGTCCCGCGGCTGGGCGTGGACCTTTATGACGGACCTCGCGATGGAGCCGGCGCTCTCGGGAACCATTCGGCTGTATGATATTGACGAGAGAGCCGCCAGGGCAAACGAGACCATCGGCAACCACTTAACTGCGCGCGAAGATGCCGTCGGCAAATGGCAGTACGAAGTCTCCCATTCTCTGGGCGAGGCGCTGAGCGGTTCGGATTTTGTGGTCATCTCGATTTTGCCCGGCACCTTTGATGAGATGGCCGTTGATGTTCATATGCCCGAGAGGCTGGGCATTTGGCAGTCGGTCGGCGATACGGCCGGCCCCGGCGGTATTATGCGGGCGCTGCGCACCGTGCCGATGTTTGTGGAGATCGCGCAGGCCATCAAGACGTACGCGCCGCAGGCCTGGGTCATCAATTATACAAACCCGATGGCCGTCTGCGTGCGCACTCTGTACGAAGTTTTCCCCGAGATCAAGGCGTTCGGGTGCTGCCACGAGGTTTTCGGCACGCAAAAGCTGCTGCGCGATTTGTGCGAGATCCAGTGCGGCGTATCGGGGGTTGACCGGCAGGATATCCACGTCAACGTGCTGGGGATCAACCATTTTACCTGGTTTGACAGCGCCTCCTGGAAGGGCATCGACCTCTTCCCGGTTTACCGTGATTTCATCGACGCCCATTTTGAAGAGGGCTACGAAGACCCCGACAAAAACTGGGCAAACAGCACCTTCTTCTGCGCGCACCGCGTCAAGTTCGATCTGTTCAAGCGCTACGGTCTGATCGCCGCCGCGGGCGACCGCCATTTGGCGGAGTTCATGCCGGGCGATCTCTACTTAAAAGACCCCGAAACCGTAAAAAGCTGGAAATTCGGCCTGACCACGGTGGCATGGCGCAAGCAGGATCTGCAAAATCGCTTGGCGCGCAGCGCCCGCCTCGCATCCTTCCAAGAGGAGATCCCGCTGGAGTCCACGGGCGAAGAGGGCATTTTGCTCATCAAGGCGCTGTGCGGGTTGGATCGCGTGATCAGCAACGTGAACATCCCCAACACCGCTTTGCAAATCAAAAATTTCCCCGCGCAGACCGTGGTGGAGACCAACGCCGTTTTCAGCCGCGACGCCATCAAGCCGATCGTGGCAGGCTCTGTTCCCGCAAATGTGCGCGCGCTGATGGAGCCCCACATTCAAAACCAGGATCGCGCGCTGAACGCCGCGCTGCACTGCGACCGCTCGCTCGTCTATGACGCCTTCTTATCGGATCCTCTGGTTCTGGGCCGCGACAGCGGCAGCGAGGCGGATGTCAGGGCGCTGGCCGATGATATGATCCAGGGCACGGCCAAGTATTTGCCCGACGGATGGAACTAGCCGTGCCGCGCGACGGGGAGGGGCTTTAGGCCTCTCCCCGGACCATTTTGGCGTAGGCGGAAGGCGTCATGCCGGTGTTCTTTTTGAAGATCTGACTGAAATACTGCGGGTTGTTGCCGCAGCCGACCTTGTCGGCGATCTGCTGAATTTTTTCCGGCTCGGTCTCGGCCAACAGGGTCTTGGCGCGCCGGATGCGCTGCTCCGTCAGATAGGCGGAGAACCGCTGGCCTGTCTCCAGAACAAAGCGGCGGCTGACGTAATCCACATTCATAAACAGATATTGCTGCGCAATCCATTTTAAGGTCAAGTCGGGGTTTGCGAGGTTTTCCTGCACATACTGCTGGATGCGCGCTACGATGCCGTCGTTCTCACCGCCGCCCGCCTTAAAGCCGAGGAGCATATCGTCCAGTTTCGCGCCGATCCCCTGCAAGACGGCCTCGGTATCGGCGCACTGCTGCAGCTGCATGATGCATTCCGTCGCCTGTACGGGTGTGCAGAGCGCGGTGTTGCCCGCCAGATCCAGCAAAACGGAATCGCAAAGTTGCAATAGGAAGTCCCGCTCCCGCACGCCGCTCAATTCGCGCCGGAGTTTGCCCACCGCTTCGCGAAGCCTTTCGGCGCTGTCGGGGGTTTGCGCGCGCGTCAGCGCGATGATTTCGCGGCAGCGATCCTTGACCTGGCGGTACACGCCGTGGAAATTGTATGTGACCGCCAGGCGGGGCCCATCCAGCAGGCGGATGGCGCCGTGGCGCGTGATGATGGGCAAAATCTCGTCGAGCAGCGCCGCCAGGCTCGCGAACACCCTGGATTTTTCCGGGTAAGAAGATGGTTTGGATGCCGCCGATGGCAGGGACCAATCTCCGCTGTCGGCGGCGTTTTGCCGCACATCGTACGCTTCACTGAAACAGAGCAGTGTCCCGCTGAAGTAGATCCCGTACAGCGGCAGCGTGGGCGCGTGCTGCCGATGATCCTGCAGAATTTCGGCGTAGCGCGCCGCCAGATCTTCTTCCGCCAGCCCGCTCACACAACCAAGCGCATACTCGGTATTGTAAAAGTCCACATAGCGGGCGAAGGGCTCATAGAGGTCCCTGTAATCGGCGGCATCGGGCAGACCGCAGGCCTCGTTGATGATGGAGAGCAGGATGCTCTGCAAAAACGTATCCTGCAGCCTCGCCTGCGACTTTTCCGGCTGTCGCCGTGCGCGCCTCGCATAGCAGTCCCCGGCGACGGCTTTTAAACTTTCCACAATTTGCTCCTTGCTGCAGGGCTTGAGCAGGTAGTGCTTGACGCCGTATTTCATCGCGCTCTGGGCATAGGCGAACTCACCGAAGCCGGAGAGCACGATGAACTGCACGTCCAGATCGGCTTCTGACGCGCGCTCTATCAAATCCAGGCCGCTCAACCCCGGCATTTTGATGTCCGTCAAAACGATATCGGGGGAGCCGTCCAGAATCATATCATAGGCTTCAATACCATTTTTGCAGGTTCCGATCAGATCCAGGTCCAGGCTGCTCCAATCGATGAGCTGCGAGATCGTTTCGCGGATGATCCGCTCGTCGTCTGCCAGGATCACTTTCAGCATACAGAACTCCTTTAAGCGGGGAGGGCGGGCGCTTCGGCGCCGCCGGGGATCGTGACGAGGGCGACGGCCTCGTCCCCTTCATTATATAAAGTTAGGCCGTACGCCGCGCCGAACATCAGCGCAAGGCGCTCGTCAATATTCAAAAGGCCGATGCCGTGGCCGTGCGGCTGTACCGCGCCGCTGCGCAGCTTCTGTAAAAGATCCGCCTCAAACTGCGAACCGCTGTTGCGCACCTCGATCTCGATTTTCCCGCCGGATCGCCGGGCGTTTATGCGGATCCAGCAGACCTCGGTGTTCTCCTCAAGGCCGTAGTAGATCGCATTTTCCACCAAGGGCTGCAGCGTCAGTTTGGGGATCGGCGCGCTGCGCACGTCAGGCGGTACCGAGACACCAAAGACCAGCCGGTCTTCAAACCGAAGCGTCTGGATCGTCATGTAATTTTGCACCAGATTCAGCTCCTTCTCTACCGTAAACGCCTCGTTTGTGCTGCTCAGGGTCACGCGCAGCATTCCGCCCAGCGCCTGTACCATGTCGGAGATGTCGGTTGCGCCCAGCGCCTTGGCGCGCCAGTTGACGGATTCCAGCGTGTTGTACAAAAAGTGCGGGTTGATTTGATTTTCCAGCGATTTGAGCTGCGCGTCCCGCTTGAGCAGTTCGTTGACATAATTGGTTCGGATCAGCTGTTGGAGCTGAGCGGTCATTTTATCAAACTGCCGGTGTAAAATCCCGATCTCATCGGTGCGGTCGCTGTACTCCGGGCTGGGCGGCGGCATATTTTGCCCGTCCTCTCCCACGGCCGCCATCTTGGCAACAAGGCGCTGCAGGTGACGATCGAGCGTAGTAACAAAACGGGAGGTCAGCAAAAAGAGCAGTGCGGCGACCGTCAGCAGCACCAGACCGAACCCAATCTGTGCCCTGCGCAAACTTTGCATGACATCATCACAGTCAACCAGGCACAGGTAATCCCAGTCCTGATACCCCAAACGGCCCCGCACCGCAAAAAAGTTTCCGTCCTCTAAAGTCAGGATGCGGTATCCCCGCTCTAACGAGGCGCTGATGTCCGCCGCCTGCTCCGCGCTCAGGGCCCGGGAGTGATAAAAAACATCCTCGCCGTCCAGAATCAAGTAATCGGCGGTCGTGTAGGCACTGCCGAAGCGGGTGGCGTCCCGGACCATGGCGTCAATATCCACGCAGATGACCAGTTCGCCCAGCTCCTCAAACGAGAGGTTTTCGATGCGCCGCACAACCCGGCCCAAAAACAAACCCTCTTGCCCGGAATACCGGCTCAGCCAGACCGCGGAACCCGGCTCCTCGTGCGCCGAGGCGACCACCGCCCCGCGAACCTCCTCAGGTGTTTTGCGCGAATAGTAAGAGTTGCCGCTGATGGTGACGTCGTCCGCGAGCAGGTCTAAGTAGCGGATGTGGTCGGATCGGTAATTATCATAGTAGTTGACGAGCAGCGTTCGAATGTCGCGGACGGCGTCGGTGCGGGCCATGGTGTTCCCGCTGCCCCGCAGCGTCTGCAGCCCCTGCTGCACCGTGTCGTGCGCAAAGATCACATAGCTCAGCGATTCCGCGCTCGCCAGCTGGTGGCTGATCTGCTGCGCCGAGTAGGAAAACTGGCTCGCCATCGCGCGGTACAGCATGCGCTCGTATACGCCGGTCACGGCGCTCATTCCCAACCAGGCGGCCAGCGCCAGCGATACCAGGGCGATCAACAACAGGGCCAGGATCTTCTTTTTGAGCGATAAATTGCTTACCGCGCGCTGTAGGCGCCGAAGCATGGCGATGCCACCCCCCTTTTTTTGCTCTTAGTAATGTTGCACAATATTTTCTTGTAACTATTAGGGAATATGACTGTTTTCCATAAAAAAACCGGTTTTTTACACATGACAGGTCGGTTTTTTGCATTTACGGGTCGCGTGGGTACCAGTAAAATGTTTTCGTATACGTTCCACCGTGCCAAAAAACGGTGGAGTAGTGACACAAGGAAAGGAAGGTTTACCATGAGAAAGTTTCTAGCTACGCTTCTGGCGGGCGCCATGGTTTTGGGCCTGCTCACCGCGTGCGGTGGCGGCGGTGGTGACAACGATTCCGGCAGCGAAGAGCCGACTTCCACCGACAGCGGCGAGGCCGAAACGGGCGGCGAGGCCGAATCGAGCGGGGAAGGCCTGAAGATGACCTTTGCCTGGTGGGGCAACCAGACCCGCAATGAGCGCACCCAGCAGGTGCTGGATATGTACTCTGAGGCCAATGCCGGCGTCACCTTTGACCCGCAGTTCTCCGACTGGAATGACTACTGGACCAAGCTGAGCACGGCTGCCGCCGGCAACAGCCTGCCGGACATCATCCAGATGGACTACTCTTACATCTCGGAGTATGTTGAAAACGGCCTGCTCGCGGATCTTACCCCCTACATTGAGGATGGCACGCTGGATGTCTCGAACGTTGACGAGGGCATCCTCAACTCCGGCAAGATTGGCGACGGCATCTACGCGATCTGCGCCGGCGTCAACGTGCCTGCCCTGCTCTACAACAAAACGCTGTTGGACAGCGCCGGCATTGAGATCAAGGACAACATGACCACCGAGGAGTTCCTGAATGTCGCGCGGGAAGTCTACGAAAAGACCGGCGTCAAGACCAATATCGGCTACGGCACTGACGACTACATCACCTACTTCTGCCGCGCCTACGGCGAGGTCATGTATGAGTCCGACAAGATCGGCACCACGGTAGAACATCTGCAGAACTTCTACAACATGTACGAGACCGGCGTGAACGAGGGCTGGCTGATCGGCGCGGAGGTCTTTGCGGAGGCGTCTTCTGGCGCTGTCGAGACCGATCCGCTCGTCTACTTCTCTTCTCCGGAAACCCAGTCCTGGTGCTTCCTGGCCTGGTCCAACCAGCTTTCCGCCGTCAAAGAGGTGGCGCCCGAGGATCCAGATACCGGCGAACCCATTGAGATCGGCATGACCACCTGGCCCAGCGACGATCCCGCCGTCTCGGATTACCAGAAGCCCAGCCAGTTCTTCTCCATTTCCCGTGACGCGAAGGATCCCGCCGCCGCGGCGAAGGTCCTCAACTATCTGACCAACGATGTCGACTGCAACAATGTGCTGCTGGCCGAGCGCGGCATCCCCATCTCCAGCGTTGTGTCTGACGCCATCGCGCCCAACCTGACGGCGGAGAACCAGCAGATCATCGACTTTATCAACGACGTGGTTATCCCCAACTCCACCACAATCAGCCCGCCGGCGCCCGCCGCCGCCTCGGAGTGCTATGCCCTCAACGATCAGCTGCTGGAAGAAATCAGCTATGGGCAGAAGACCGCCGCAGTGGCTGCGCAGGAGATGTTTGACCAGGGCAACGAGTTCCTTGGCGGTTAACGCCTGAACGAATGCTGCCGCTTGGCCCGGTAAGCGGTTTCGCCCGGCACAAGATCCGGTTTTGTGCCGGGCGGTCTTGTACAAAAAGAAAGAAAGGAGTGGGCCCCCTTGAAAGAAAACAAACTCAAAACCTGGCTGAACAAAGAGAACGTGGCCGGCACCGTCTTCACGATGCCGCTGACCATCGGCCTGCTTGTGTTCATGCTGGTGCCGATGGGGCTTTCGCTGTACTATTCCCTGTGCGAATACAACATTCTCTCCCCGCCCACTTTTATCGGCATCAAAAATTACGTCGATTTGTTCCAGGATCAGCGGTTCTACAAGTCGATCTCGGTCACTTTCTTCTACGCGCTGGTGTCCGTGCCGCTGCGCCTGATTTTCGCGCTGCTGGTCGCCATGATGCTGATGCGCACCACCAAAATGACGGCCATTTACCGCGCCGCCTATTATCTGCCCTCCATCATCGGCGGGTCGGTGGCCGTGGCGATCCTGTGGAAGCGCATGTTCGCCATTGACGGCACCGTCAACCGGATCCTGGGCGCGATCGGACTGCCCAGTGACACGGCGTGGCTCGGCAATACCAAGACGGCCATCTGGACGCTGATCATCCTGGCCGTTTGGCAGTTCGGATCCTCCATGCTGATCTTCTTGTCATCCCTCAAACAAATTCCCACCTCGCTGTATGAGGCCGCCCGCGTCGACGGCGCCAACGGTCTGAGCCAGTTCTTCCGCATCACCCTGCCGCTGTTGACGCCCACCATCTTCTTCAATTTGGTTATGCAGATGATCCAGGGCTTTTTGGCCTTCACGCAGTGCTACATCATCACGCAGGGAAAACCGATGGACTCCACGCTGTTCTACGTCGTGTACATGTACCAGCAGTCGTTTGAGTACCACCATACCGGCTACGGCGCCGCCATGGCGTGGGTCATGCTGGTCATCGTCGGCCTGATGACGCTGTTCCTGTTCGCCACCAAGCGCTTCTGGGTCTATGAGGATGGGGTGTGAGCGATGAAAAGTATGAGAAAGCAGCGCATGCTCGGCACCGTCGTCTACCATGTACTGGTTTGCGGCGTGGGGCTTATCATGATCTACCCGCTCGTATGGATGGTCATGAGCTCCTTTAAACCCACCAATACGATCTTTGCTACGGCCGGTTCCCTGATCCCGAAAGAATTTACGCTGGAAAACTATGTAAACGGCTGGCGCGGCTTTGGCAATGTCCGGTTCGGAACGTTCTTCAAAAATTCGATTTTTATCACCGTCACCGCCACCATCGGTACCGTGATTTCTTCCGCCCTCGTCGCCTATGGGCTCGCGCGTTGCAGGTTTGCCGGGAACAGGATTCTGTTCGCGGCGACGCTGGTCACCATGATGCTGCCCGCGCAGGTTCTGATGATCCCGCAGTATCTGTGGTACAACCAGCTGGGCTGGGTCGGCACCTATCTGCCGCTGATCGTGCCCTACTTCTTCGCCACGCAGGGATTTTTCGTTTATCTGATCAAGAACTTTATCGACGGCATCCCCCGCGATTTGGATGAGGCGGCCAAGATCGACGGCTGCTCGTATTACGGCATTTTCGGGCGCATCATTCTGCCGCTGATCGTGCCCGCGCTCGTCAACACCGGCATTTTCTCCTTCATCTGGCGCTGGGATGACTTCTTGTCCGCCGTTTTGTACGTCACGGATTCCACCAAATACCCCGTGGCGCTGGCGCTCAAGCTCTTCAGCGACCCCGGCACCTCCACCGACTACGGCGCCATGTTCGCCATGGCTTCCTTGTCCATCCTGCCGGCCGTCACCATCTTCATCTTCTTCCAGCGCTATCTGGTCGAGGGCATCAGTACCTCCGGCTTAAAAGGCTGAGAAGCGCTTTTCGCAAACGGCCTGGGTTTTGAATCCGACGCCGGCGCGAGAGCACCCATTTTGCTTAAAGGGGCATTGCCACAGGCGGCGCGATGTGCCGCCTGTGCTTTGCCATGGTGACGATCGTCTTCATTCAAACGGGGGTATGCGGCCATGAAACTGCGCGACCGATACAGCAAACCCGGCCCCGGCATAGAGCCCGGCGCGCCGCGCCGCACGGGTTTTGCGCGCTGGTGGGAACTTGTCAGCCGGGACGCGGGGCCTTTCTTTATGGCTTCCTCGCTGTGCCTGTTGGCGCTGCTGCCCTATGCGCTGGCGGTCGTCCTGGCGGTTGCGGCACGTTCCTTATTGCTTTTGCTGTTGGGCGCGGCGCTGGGCGGCGCCATAGAGGGTCCTGTTTTTTGCGGCCTTGTCGACACGGTGCTGCGCAGCCTGCGCGACGAACCCGGCTACTGGTGGCACACCTGGCGGCGCGCCATGCGGCAGAACTGGCGGCAGAGCCTTCTGCCGGGCGCCTTGTTTGGCGATGCGTACGGTGTGCAGCTCTTCGCGCTGCTTTTTACGGATCCGAAGGCTGTACAGGCATGGCACCTTGTGGCGCTTTTGGTCAGCGTGGTTTTCGTGGTGGCGCTGTCGGTGTGGTACTGGCCGCAGGTGGCGCTGCTCAAGCTGCCGTTTGGGAAGCTTTTAAAAAATTCTCTGCTGTTGGCGCTTTCCCATCCGCTGCAAAGCCTGGGTGCCGCACTTTGCTGGCTGGTCTACCTGGGCGCGGCCGCGTTGGCGTTCCCGGTCAGCATACCGGTGGTCCTATTGACGCTGTGGGTGCCGGCCGTCACGGCTCTGCTCATCCTTTACCGTTCGCTGGATAAGACTTTTCACATCGAGGAGGAGCTCGGCACGCCCAAGCTCTCAAGCGAAACGACGCCCACACCGTAAAAAAGCGAAGCGATTGCGCCCGCGGGGCCGCTGCGCCGGCGCCGATGCCGGGAATTTCCTCGATCCTTGCCAGTACAGAAGAGCAACGTCAACTGACTTTGTACCCAGCCCCGCGCCGCGGTCGCGGGGTTTTTGTGGCGTGCATCCTTATCCCGCGCAAAGCGGTGGGAATCCTCTTGATTCCGATCCGTTTTTTTGCTGCAAAACAGCATACTTTAAGATACCGGCGACGGTCTTGCTGTCCTGGATTTCCCCCTGCAGTACCATCGAAAGCGCCTTTGAGAACGGGATTTTGTATACATCCAGGAATTCATCTGCATCCAGATGCTGCTTTACCGCGTGCAGCCCGTGCGCCAAAAAGAGATAAATGACTTCGGTGCAGTAGCCTACGGTGGGGTATACAGCGCCGAACGCCTCCAAACTGTCCGCCGTGACGCCGCATTCCTCACCCAGCTCGCGCAGCGCGGCGGTGCGCGGATCCTCGCCGGGTTCCAGTTTGCCGGCCGGAATCTCCCACAGTTCCCGCTGAAAGGCGTACCGGAACTGGCGCACCATGATGAGCTCGTTTTGCGGCGTGATCGCAAGAATACCGGCCCCGCCGTTGTGATGGACAACATCCCGCAGGGAAGTGTCGCCGTTTTCAAGCGCCACGGTGTCGCAGGTGACGCGAAACACCCTGCCTTTGTAGATTTCCCGGCTTGCCAGGGTTTTCTCTGTGTGCGCCATAGTATGCTCCTGTCTTCCTCGAAGGGATCGTATCCTTTTAACAACTGACAGTATACCACGCCGCCTCGCGCCTTGCAAGTTGGCGCGGGGCGGCGCTGTCCGGTGCGCTCCGGGGCAAGAAAAAACCGGGGCAATGCCCAATTCGCGTAACGCCGGGTTCGGCATGAAAACGGATGGTATTTCGCGGGAATTTGGAAAATCGCTTGATACGGCAGCCCTTTATGGGATATAATGACGATGGTGGTCTAAGCGGAACACGGTTCCTGTCATCATCACTTATGAGAGGAGGGCGCCAACATGGAAGCGAAAAAGATGCTCCCGATCGGGATGGAAGACTTTGAAAAGCTCAGGGTGAAGAATTGTTACTATGTCGATAAGACCGGGCTGATTCGCGATCTCTTGAATAACTGGTCAGATGTTACGCTGTTCACCCGCCCGCGGAGATTTGGCAAGACTTTAAACATGAGTATGCTCTCCCACTTCTTCTCGATAGATGGGGACAAATCCATTTTTGACGGGCTCGCGATTTCCAAAGAAAAAGAGCTCTGCGAGAGGTACATGGGCAAGTACCCTGTGATTTTTCTCTCTTTAAAAGATATCGAAGGGGATACTTATCAAGAAGCCTATCAGGTAATGGCTGACCTCATTACAGATGTGGCAGGCCAATTTAACTTTCTTTCTGACAGCGAAAAATTAGATAAATCCGATAAGGGAAGATATGAAAAGCTGCTGAGTGACAATATGCGCAAAAACACGCTCACCGGAAGCCTGAAGCTGCTTTCCAAATTGCTGGAAAAGCACTTTGGCAAAAAGGTCGTATTGCTCATCGACGAGTATGACGTGCCTCTTGCGAGAGCGCACGCGAATGGGTATTACGACAAGATGGTCTCGCTGATGCGCAGCATGCTGGGCGCCGCGCTCAAGACCAATGCAAGCCTCGAATTCGCCGTGCTGACCGGGTGCTTGCGTATCTCCAAAGAGAGCATTTTCACGGGAATGAACAACTTAAGGGTATTGTCGATCACGGATGACCGCTGCGATGGATATTTCGGTTTTTCAGACGCTGAAGTGAAAGAACTACTGGCGTATTATGGTTTGTCGGAGCATTATGGCGAAATCAAGCGGTGGTATGACGGCTACCGGTTCGGCAGCACAGAGGTGTACTGCCCCTGGGATGTGTTAAACTACTGCGACCTGCTCCGCGCCAACCCTGAGAGAAAGCCGGAAAACTACTGGATCAACACAAGCGGCAACGATGTGATCAAGCGTTTTGTCGCCATGGCGGACGACAAGACAAGAGAGGAAATCGAAACGCTGGTGGCGGGCGGCACCATCGAGAAGGACATCCGCGAAGACCTGACCTACTCCGAGATTTACGATACCATCGACAACCTGTGGAGCCTGCTCTATACGACCGGCTACCTGACTTTGCAGGGCAGGACGGACGAGGGGTTACTGCGACTGCGGATCCCCAACCTGGAAGTTCGGGACGTGTATGTCAAGCAGATCCGGGAATATTTTAAAGAGAGCGTCAAAAAAGACACGGGCACGCTGGAGGCCTTCTGCTCCGCCCTGTTGCATGGCGATGCGGAAGATGTGAAAAAATGGTTCAACAAGTACCTGCGCAGAACCATCAGCGTCCGAGACACCATGGCGAAAAATGATCAGAAAGAGAACTTCTACCAGGGCGTGCTTGTTGGGATCTTATCCGCCAAGGAGAACTGGAGTGTAAAATCCAACCGTGAGAGTGGCGACGGCTACGCGGACATCCTGGTAAAACCGGATGACGGGGACATCGGAATTGGGATCGTAATCGAGCTAAAATACGGCCGCAATCTGGACAAGGCCTGCAAAGACGCCCTGGAGCAGATCGAAAAGAGAAGGTACGAAGAAGAGCTTCAGTATGATGGGATGGAAGCCATCCTCAAATATGGCATCGGTTGCTACAAAAAGAGCTGCAGGGTCGTGCTCGGCAAGTAAACGAAAAAGCAAAAGGACCGAATCAAAACGGACAGTATTTCGCGGGAATTTAGAAAATCGCCTGATACTGCCGCCCATTATGGGGTAAAATGACGATGGTGATTTATATGGGACACGATTCCTGTCATCATAACTTAAAGAGAGGAGGGCGCCAACATGGAAGCGAAAAAGATGCCCCCGATTGGATATGACAGTTTTGAGGAAATACGCGGTGACGATTTTTACTATGTTGATAAAACCGGGCTCATTAAAGAATTGCTTAAAAGCAAGGCGAAAGTCACGCTGTTCACACGTCCGCGGCGCTTTGGCAAGTCCTTAAACATGAGCATGCTGGCGAGCTTTTTCTCGTTGGATGGGGACAAATCCATTTTTGAGGGGCTTGCGATTTCCAAAGAAAAAGAGCTCTGCGAGAGGTACATGGGCAACTACCCTGTGATTTTTCTAACGCTCAAGGGAATTGACGCGCAAGATTATGATACAGCTCTTAGGCAGGCCGCGCGGCTCATCCGGCGCGCCGCGCTCCAGGTGGAATATCTTGAAAACAGCGACAAGTTGTCTGTTGCAAACAAAGCGGATTATCAGGAGCTTTTGAAGCTGGACATGTCAGAAGAAACACTGGGCAACAGCCTTCGTGCGCTGTCGGAACTGCTGGAAAAGCACTTTGGCAAAAAAGTCGTATTGCTCATCGACGAGTATGACGTGCCGCTTGCGAGAGCCCACGCGAATGGGTATTACGACAAGATGGTCTCGCTGATGCGTAGCATGCTGGGCGCCGCGCTCAAGACCAATACAAGCCTCGAATTCGCCGTGCTGACCGGGTGCCTGCGCATCTCCAAAGAGAGCATTTTTACGGGGCTTAACAACCTGAAGGTTTTTTCGATTACGAACGCATCCTTTCATGAGTTTTTCGGATTTACGAACCAGGAAGTACGGGAACTCTTACACTACTATGGATTGGATCCTCACTACGCCGCGGTACAGAAATGGTATGATGGATATCATTTTGGCAATGAGGACATCTACTGCCCATGGGATGTGATCAATTATTGTTTTGATGTCCGGCATGATCCGGGGCTGTCACCGCAGAACTACTGGATCAACACAAGCGGCAACGACGTGATCAAGCGTTTTGTCGCCATGGCGGACGACAAGACAAGAGAGGAAATCGAAACGCTGGTGGCGGGCGGCACCATCGAGAAGGACATCCGCGAAGACCTCACCTATTCCGAGATTTACGATACCATCGACAACCTGTGGAGCCTGCTCTATACGACCGGCTACCTGACTTTGCAGGGCAGAACGGACGAGGGGTTATTGCGACTGCGGATCCCCAACTTGGAAGTCCGGGATGTGTATGTCAAGCAGATCCGGGAATATTTTAAAGAGAGCGTCAAGGCGGACAAGGGCACGCTGGAGGCCTTCTGCTCTGCCTTGCAAAGCGGGGACGCGGACGCGGTGGAAGGGCTCTTTGCGCAGTATCTCGAAAGATCCATCAGCATCCGCGACAGTGCCGTGCCAAACGAGAGGAAGGAGAGTTTTTACCACGGTGTCATGCTGGGCGTCCTGATGGCGAACAGCCGCATGAGCGTTGTTTCGAACCGCGAGGCGGGTAATGGATACGCGGACATTTTGGCAAAATCGGAAGACGGGCAGACGGGCATCGTCATCGAGATGAAATACGCGGGCGATGGGGACTTGGACTCGGCGTGCCAGGATGCCATCGGGCAGATCGACGAGCGGCGGTATACAGATGCCTTCCGATACACGAGGGTCAGGAAAATCAAAAAATACGGTGTCGGCTGCTACAAAAAGAGCTGCAGGGTCGCACTCGGCAAGTAGACGAAAAAGCAAAAGGACCGGATCAAAACGGACGGTATTTCGCGGGAATTTTGGAGAATCGCCTGATACCACGGCCCGTTGTGGGATAGTATAAAATGGTGGTTTGTGCGAAGCACAATTTTACACAATCATAACACCAGACCAGAGAGGAGGGCGCCAACATGGAAGCGAAAAAGATGCTCCCGATCGGGATGGAAG
>CAZLMA010000031.1:0-20994 GCA_964560675.1 uncultured Subdoligranulum sp.
AGCCGTTTATGGACTCCATCGCGGCGTTGTCCGTCGGCGTGCCCGCGCGGGACATCGACCTCGTTATGCCGTACATCGGCAGCAGCTCGTTGAACGCCTTCGACGCGTACACCGTGCCTTGATCCGTGTGGAGAATCGTTTGGTATTGCGGGTGCTGCTCCTTAAGCTCGATCAGATCTCGGAGGCCGCTGAGGTACGTCATGCGGTCCCCGCGCCTGGACGAGAGGGAGTGGGCGATGATCTCGTTGTTCCAGAGATCCATGTACAGCACAAGCTCGTGGTAGACGCCCTTCACGTAGAACGCAGTCATGTCGCTGACGACGCACTGGAGTGGCCCGTCCACCTGCATCTCTTCCATGAGCAGGTTCGGGTAGATCCTGAACGGGTCGCCAGGCTTCTTGTACTTGTAGTGCCTCGACTCGCTCTTGATGCCGAGGGTCGCGGCATTCCGCAGCAGGGACGCGCCCCCTCCCCTGTTCACGGGCGGTAGCCCCGCATGCGTCCTGTATAACCTCAGATACCCCTTCACGGTGTCCGGGCTTATATCGTATTTGATCGCCGCCTCGCTCACCGTCATCTCCCGGTCATAGACACGCCTCGCGATGTCCAGCCGCTCTTCCTTCCTGTACTTCATTGGTAAACCTCCTGTCCATTTGTTGGTGCTCACTGCCAAACCACTGATTACCGTTTGTACTCATTATACATCAGAGAGTCCAGTTTTCACTCCTTTGTGTCCAACTTTAGTTTACCACTTCACGGCGTTACGTTCCTATGGGCTTTCTGACACCTGATGTTATAACATCAGATTCTGTGCATATTATCTCTTCCGCCACCCTCTATCATTTTGGAGTTCTGACGTCCAACGTCCACATGGCGTGGATGCGGGCTGTCTGCGGGCGTTTGGAAATGCGCTATCGCTATTCCAAAGATGTCGTTTACAACAATTTCCCATGGCCATCGCCCACAGACGCGCAAAAGACACGTATCGAGCAAACCGCGCAGGCAATTCTGGATGCCAGAGCGCTCTATCGCGATGCAAGCCTTGCGGATTTGTATGACGATGTCGCCATGCCGCCGGAACTGCGCAAGGCCCACCACGATAACGACCGCGCTGTGATGGACGCCTACGGCTTCGTAAAAGGCTCCCCCGCCAGATCGAGTGAGAGCGCCTGCGTGGCGGAGCTGATGCGGATGTATCAGAAACTTGTGGAGGAAGCCTGATTACCGGCTGTATGCGCCGGGGCAGTACGCGATTACTTTGTATTGGTTCCAATTGGCTGGTAACAGCCGGGACTGCCAACATAAACCTGCCAGGAAACTTTCGCGGATTAAAACCCGTCTAGTTCCGCATGTCCGCAGGATCTCCCCGGGTACCACACGTTTCTTTCCCTCCATGTACCTGCCATCTTTACTGCAAGCGATTCCGTGTAACTTTTGGGCTTCCTTCCGATTGCACATTGCCGTGGACACCCTTGCCTTCGGCTGTATCCTTCCCGCTACCGGGCGGATTCGGGACTTTCACCCGTTAGAAACACGGCGCCGCCGGGCGCACAGAAAAAGCCCTTGGGCAGGAATGCGCACAGGCTTATGCTTGTGCGCCGCCAGCGCAAAAAGAAAACCCGGGGCCGTGCCGTGTGGCGTAACTCCTGGTTCTGTATAAAAACGGATGGTATTTCGCGGGAATTTTTAAAATCACTTGATACGGCCGCTCGTTATGGGGTATAATGACGATGGTGGTTTATGCGAAATACGGTTCCTATAACGCAAGGAAGGAGGGCGCCAACATGGAAGCGAAAAAGATGCTCCCGATCGGGTATGACAGCTTTGAGGCGATACGAAGTGATGATTTTTACTACGTTGATAAAACCGGACTTATCAAGGAGCTGCTTGCCAGCAAAGCGCAGGTCACCCTGTTCACCCGTCCGCGGCGCTTTGGCAAGTCCTTAAATATGAGCATGCTGGCGAGCTTTTTCTCGTTGGACGGGGACAAGTCGATTTTTGACGGGCTTGCGATTTCCAAAGAAAAAGACCTCTGCGAGAGGTATATGGGCAAGTACCCGGTGATTTTTCTCACACTAAAAGGCATTGAAGCCTCTGACTACGAAATGGCCTATCGTAGAATGGTTCGACTTCTACGTGAGACTGCCCAAAAAGCAGATTATCTGAGAAACAGTGACAAACTGAACGAGGAAGATCGAATCGATTACCGGGCGCTTTTAGACCTAAATATGCCAGAGGATGTGCTTGGTGACAGCTTAAAGGTACTCTCAAAATTGCTGGAAAAGCACTTTGGCAAAAAGGTCGTATTGCTCATCGATGAGTATGACGTGCCGCTAGCGCGGGCCCACGCGAATGGGTATTACGACAAGATGGTCTCCCTGATGCGTTCCCTGCTTGGGTCCGCGCTCAAGACAAACGACAGCCTGGAGTTCGCCGTGCTGACCGGGTGCCTGCGTATTTCCAAGGAAAGCATCTTCACAGGAATGAACAACCTGTCCGTGTATTCCATCACGGACGAATGGTTTGATGAATTTTTTGGCTTTACGGATCGTGAGGTGCAGGAGCTTCTCTCTTATTACGGGCTGACAGACTGTTACGAAGAGATCAAACGGTGGTATGACGGATACCGGTTCGGCAGCAAAGAAGTCTTCTGCCCCTGGGACGTACTGAACCACTGCGTCCGTCTCAGAAAGAATCCGAAAACGCCGCCGCAGAACTACTGGATCAACACAAGCGGCAACGATGTGATCAAGCGTTTTGTCGCCATGGCGGACGACAGGACAAGAGAGGAAATCGAAACGCTGGTCGCGGGCGGCACCATCGAGAAGGACATCCGCGAGGATCTCACCTACTCCGAGATTTACGATACCATCGACAACCTGTGGAGCCTGCTCTATACGACCGGTTACCTGACTTTGCAGGGCAGGACGGACGAGGGGCTATTGCGACTGCGGATCCCCAACTTGGAAGTCCGGGACGTGTATGTCAAGCAGATCCGGGAATATTTTAAAGAGAGCGTCAAGGCGGACAAGGGCACGCTGGAGGCCTTCTGCTCTGCCTTGCAAAGCGGGGACGCGGACGCGGTGGAAGGGCTCTTTGCGCAGTATCTCGAAAGATCCATCAGCATACGCGACAGTGCCGTGCCAAACGAGAGGAAGGAGAGTTTTTACCACGGTGTCATGCTGGGCGTCCTGATGGCGAACAGCCGCATGAGCGTCGTCTCCAACCGCGAGGCGGGTAATGGATACGCGGACATCTTGGCAAAAGCGGAAGACGGGCAGACGGGCATCGTCATCGAGATGAAATACGCGGGCGATGGAGACTTAGACGCGGCGTGCCAGGATGCCATCGGGCAGATCGATGAGCGACGGTATACGGACGCCTTCCGATACACGAGGGTCAGGAAGATATGGAAATATGGGGTTGGGTGTTACAAAAAAAGCTGCCGGGTGATGACCGGTGGGTGAAAGATCGAGTAGGAGGCGGTGATCAGCCGCCTCCTCTCATACTATCGTGCGCACCGTTTGGCACACGACGGTTTCAACATTTGACGTACGCGAACCCATACGCGATGATGAAGTGCCAATTATCGCGCTTGAAATTTGTCAGCCGATATTTACCTGTTTTCCAGTATCCCTGATTCAAACCCAAAAACGGAGCGTTTTGCTTCCTTGGGGCACACAGAAAAGCCTTAAAACAAAGGCCGCCAGAAAACGGCGTTTCGGTAAGGGAACGCTTTGGTTACCTGTTTTTGCTCGTTCGCCTGGCGGCTTTGCCACCGCTCTTTTTCGCGGTATCTTTGCCAGTCTGGGCGCGGGTCATAGCTTTTGCAGCTTTGTTTTCCGGCATTGGCGCCGGGGATTCCCGCTTCAGCAGGCGATCCGGCACGGGACTTAACCGCCACAACTGATTTTCGCCGTTGACATCCTGCCAGATCTGGGCTCTGGCGCCGTTATCGATGCGCATATCAACCAGATCGATGACTTTGTCGGCCAAAACATTGCGCAGCTTGACGCGCCCGTCCGCGGCGGGTATCACTTCCCAGCGCTGGCTCGCGCCGTTGCTCACCGCCCATTGGTGAAGCCAGGTTCCGTTGGATACTCCCAGCATGGCCAGATCTGCCACTTTGCCGGTAAACCGGTTTTTGATGCGATATTGGCCGTCCAACACTTCCTCAAACGTCCACTGTTGCCATGGCTGCCCTTCATAATTCCAAAGCTGAATCGCAGCGCCATTATCGGTATTGTAATCGGCGACCTCCAGGACCCGACCGCTGATTGCCGCGATGGTGTAATAAGCGCCTTCCCGTAAAACCGTTTGGGCTGTTTTTTTCATCTCCATTTCCCCCTTGTGCCGCCAGGGCGGTGTATCGAGCGCCACCCTGGCTGATCGTTTTTATTGTTGTATTGTCCGGCTGTGTCAGGAAATGCGGCAGCGACCCATGTTGCTCTTATCCCATTATACCACCGCAGCGATGCCTTGTCAGCCAAAATATGAAGGCGTTTTTAGGCAGTGCGCTGCACATCTCGTTTCGTTTTGAGGGAGCGGGCGCAACGGCCGAGCTTTCTTGACGATGGCGCTGCAAAGTGATACAGTACACTTGCCCGTTTTAAGGCGGGCGTCGCTTGCCGACCAGCACGATGGAATGAAAGCATTGCAGGTGCCAATCATGAAAACCCCGTATCAAAAAAATGTTGCCGGCGCAGCCGACAGCGAAAAATCTACCGGCGGATTGCCAGCAAACCAGGCAGTACCGGAAAATCCAAAGAACGTCCCGGAGGGTGCGTCGCACGCAATGGATAACTCCGATGTGCGCAGTGCGGCAGGCAACCGCGAAGCGGCCTGCTGCCCATGCGAAAAGATGCTTCCGGAGCAGGAGCGCGGCGACTTTTGGGCCGGCAAGAAGGTACTGGTGGCGGGCTTGGGCCTTTTGGGCGGATCCATGGCCAAGGCCATCAAAAAGAATACAGCGTGTACCGTTCTGGGGTGGAACCGCACAAAATCGGTGGCGGACAAGGCTGTCCAGGACGGCGCCATCGACGCCATTGCCGATGCAAAGGATTTTGCCGACTGTGATATGCTGATCCCGGTTTTGTACCCGGAGGCGACGCTGACTTTCCTAAAAGAAACAATTCCTCACCTAAAAGAAGGCGCGGTTTTGGTAGATCTGGTCGGCGTTAAAACCCGTCTGGTGGAAGAGATTGCGCCGCTGGCGCGGCGATACGGCGTCCGATATACGGGCGGTCACCCCATGGCCGGACTTGCCAAAGCCGGTTATGAGCGATCTTTCGCCGAGCTGTTCCTGGGCGCCAGCATGATTTTGGTTCCTACGCCGGCCACCGCCCCCGGTGATATTGCGGATCTGAGCACCTTTTTCCTGCGCCTCGGATTTGGGCGCATCCAGGTATGCAGCGCGCAGGTTCACGACCGCATGATTGCCCACACATCCCAGCTGGCGCATGTTGTGTCGAACTGTTATGTGAAAAGCCCAGTATCCGCCGACTATGTCGGATTTTCCGGAGGCAGTTACAAAGACATGACGCGCATCGCCTGCCTCAACGAGAAGGTCTGGAAAGAGCTGTTCCTATGGAACAAGACAGATCTTCTTACCGAGATCGATGGCCTAGTCCAAAATATCTCTTCGCTGCGTGATGCCCTGGCCGCAGACGATTCACAGAGACTGGAGGCACTTTTGCGAGAGGGGCGAGAAGCCAAGGAACGCATTGACGAGAAAAACCCGCTGCAGCCCAGCGATTAAGTGTCGCAGTAAAGAAGTCACATTTTGCACATTGTTTTATAACTGCAATCACTGGTTGACAGATAAAATTGAGAAGAATGTGCAGATCCTTTTAGTAGAAGGTTATACGTATGACTATATCCGAAGCAAAGCGTATCGCAAGAGATTTTGGCATGAAGTGTGGTGATTTTACAGAAGAGGAACTTTACCTTTGCACAGAGGCGTTGGGTTATTTGATACAGAAAACCGAAGATGCCCGTTATATGCTGCAACTTGGAAGCATCTACTATGAACAGAAAATTTGATCTTTGATATTTCTACATAGAAGGAGCGTAGAGATTGTTAGCTCGACAGCTAAGATATGGAATTGATCGGATTAAATGTGAAACACAAAATGTTTGGTGCCGGTGTGATCACCGGAAAGGTAGGGAATCAAGAAAATCAAATAATAACCGTAAAATTTGATGAAAAAACCATAAGATTTAGTTATCCAGACGCTTTTGAAAAGTATCTTGAGGCAGAGGATCCGATTGTGCAACAGGATATCATGAGGGAGATCATTGATAAAAATTCAGCAACGATAAAGGAAAAAAACCAACCTACAACGACCAACACACTGTCAACGGGGAAATAAACAAAAACGATTGGTGAACTGTTCGCGCCGGATTATCACGCAGAATATTTGGCGAGAGAACCGATTCTGACTTACAAGCAGGTGGAGGAAAAATTTGGCATTCGCATTTCAGGGTTCGGTAGAGGTATCAATCCAACAGATAGTGCCGTTGTTTTAATTTCTTCCATCAATAAATCAGGCAACCATTTTGTCTACCATGATACGTGGACCTCTGATGGAGATTACCTCTACACAGGCGAGGGAAAAATCGGTGATCAGACCATGAAAAGGGGAAACCTTGCCATCAAGAACGCAGCGAGAGACGGAAAAAAGATTTATCTGCTTGTTAGGTTTTCTCCCCAAGAGTATTACTACCAGGGCGTCTTTGATCTGGTTGATTGGAAATACGAAGACGACAAGGATGAAGACAATAGGATACGCAAGGCGTATAAGTTTTGCCTAAAGAAAGTGAATTAAACAAAAACAAACTGGTCTTGACGGCGGCAGTTGCACATAAAGCTTAAACTGAAACTTCGCTAATGTGGCGCAGTCTTCCTCCTCACAAGGGGTACCCTTTCTACTTTCTGTCATTTCCGCGTTGTGTATAACACAAAAATATGTTACATTGTGACATTACAGATAGGAGAATACGCATATGGCAAAGAACAAAAGTTTAGGCAGGGCGAAGGATGCTAAACAGGACGAGTTCTATACGCAGCGGGTAGACATCGAGAACGAGCTTGGGCACTACGCTGAACATTTCCGGGGTAAGGTCGTCTATTGTAATTGCGATGACCCGGTGACATCGGAGTTCTGGCAGTTTTTTATGCGGGTCTTCCGTTCGTGGGGCTTGAAGCGGCTGGTGGCTACGCACTACGAGCCTGACGCGCAGAATTTTAGCTATTCGCTCGAGATCAGTGAAGATACGAACGGTGACGGGCGCATTGACATGAACGACGAGCCCGTGATTACGAGGCTTCCCTGCAACGGGGACTTCCGGTCGGCAGCCTGCATCGAGCTTTTGAAGCAGGCTGGCATCGTGGTTACGAATCCGCCGTTTAGCTTGTTTCGTGAGTACGTCGGGCAGCTTGTGGAGTATGACAAGAAGTTTCTTATCATCGGCAGTATGAATGCGATCACCTATAAGGAGATTTTCCCGTTAATTAAGGAAGATAAAATCTGGCTTGGATATGGGTTTAATAAGGGGAATGCCTATTTTCGGTTGCCTGATGATGCTGATACTTCTGGTTTTGCTGCTGGCGTGTATAATCCTGTGACACATTGTGTGAAGTTTCGGAACTGCTGCTGGTTTACGAATCTTGATATATTGAAGCGTCATGAGCTTAAAGATTTACGCGGGAACTATTATTATGGGAATGAAGATAAATATCCTCGATATGCCAACTATGATGCTATAAATGTAGACAGGACTAAAGAAATTCCATCTGATTATGACGGTGTGATGGGTGTGCCCATTTCGTTTATGACGGAGTATTGCCCTGAGCAGTTTGAAATTCTTGGGACTGATGTTACAGATGCAGATGTTCTCGGTATAAAGCCCATAGGTAAAGAGTGGGTAGAGTGCTATCGTGCTCACGGTGGGACGGGGCACATGTCTCCTGCTATGAAGTCTCTTGTCTTATGGCAGGGAGATGTTGCCCGTACTTGCTACAAGCGTATTCTTATAAGAAGACGGAGGTAGAGACTTATGGTGATAAATCACATGACGCTCCGCGTTGGCGATCTCGTGCAGGGCTATCGTGAGGACGATCAGACTTCCCGTGTGGTTGCCTGGGGCGGGAAGCTGGACGTACGTCCGGAGTATCAGCGGGAGTATGTCTATGAGGACGCACAGCGCGATGCAGTCATCAATACGGTGTTGCAGGGGTTTCCTCTGAACATCATGTACTTCGTTGACCGGAAGGACGGCAGTTATGAAGTCCTCGATGGTCAGCAGCGCATCATTTCGATCTGCCGCTTCGCTACCAACCATGCGCTTAGCGTGAAGCTGCCGTCGAAGACGCTTCCGGGGCAGTTCAACACAGTCAACTTCCCCAATCTGTTCGACGAGCAGATCAAGGCGTTCAATGACTATACCTTGGACGTCTACATCTGCGAGGGCACCGAGGAAGAGAAGATCGACTGGTTCCAGGTGATCAACATCGCCGGAGAGAAGCTGGAGAAGCAGGAGATTCTGAACGCCGTGCTGCACTCCGCCTGGCTGACGGATGCCAAGTCTGCCTTCTCCAGACGGAATTGCGCCGCCAGCAGGTTCTATGGGAAGTATCTCAACGGGGACTGCATCAGGCAGAAGTTTCTGGAGACGGCTTTCCGCTGGGCGGCGGACGCCGAGGGGATCACGGGAAACGACGCCGTCCGGACGTACATGCAGAAGCACAGGCAGGACGAGAACGCCGACGCCCTCTGGAAGTATTTCGAGGACGTGTTCCGCTGGGTCGGGCGTGTGTTCGGGAAGTACGACAAATCCATGAAGGGCGTGGAGTGGGGACTGCTCTATAACCGTCACAAGGACGACGTGCTTGATCCAGATGCGGTGCAGGCTCGTGTCGCTGACCTCATGGCGGACAACGAAGTCCAGCGCAACTCCGGCATCTACGAGTACATTCTCACGGGCAACGAGCGGACGCTGAACCTCCGGGCATTTGACAGAGACGAGAAGCTCACGATGTATCACCGCCAGGGCGGCAAGTGTGCGATCTGCGGGTTGCCGTTTGACATCAGCGAGATGCACGGGGATCACGTCATTCCGTGGAGCAAGGGTGGCCGCACGACGCTCGACAACGGGCAGATGCTCTGCGAGAAATGCAACCTGCGCAAAAGTGATAAGTAGTACCTTGCCATTAAAAATAAACCCGAGCAGATCCAGGAAACAACATACACTCGGAATGGGAGCGGTTGACGTCGTGGTTTGCGAATCCGTCAGCAGGTTTGCAATCTCATTCTTCGCGTTGTTAATGTCCATGAAATGGAACCAGCCGCGCCGCACTTCGTCCCCGACGTCCGCATAACGCTTGACATGCGTACAATATAGGCGTATATTGTAATGCAGGGAGTGAACCATATGACAGTTCGGGAAATCTTAAAGGCGCTTCGCAAAGATGGCTGGGACATAGTCAATCAGGAAGGTTCACATATCAGCTTGTAGCATCCCACCAAGCCTGGTAAAGTCACCATACCAAACCACAATGGAGACTTAAAGCCAGAGACGCTAAACAGCATTTACAAGCAGGCGGGACTGAAATAAGTCCATGGCGGTTTCCTCGCGGAAAGGAGTGCATTATGCAGAGCTTAACTTACCTTGCCGTATTTGAACCGTCAACGGATGGTTCATACAGCATTTATTTTCCGGATTTGCCTGGATGCGTCAGCATCGGGGCGAACTTGCAGGATGCTTCACGCATGGCGACGGAGGCGGCAAGTCTCCACATTTACAGCATGGAGTGTGATAACGAGAAAATACCAACTCCATCCGTAAAGCTTTCCCAAGAAGATACAGAGGGCAACATCGTAATGCCTATCACCATTCATCCGGACCTGTTCCGCATGAAGAAAGATAACGAGCGCGTAAAAACCAATATCACGCTCCCGTTATGGCTGAAGAGAATTGCAGAGGAACAAAAGGTTAATTACTCCAGACTTTTGGAGAACGCGTTACTTGAATATCTGCAAATTCCAAAGCCCGAAGCTTAAACCATTGGAACCATTGAGGCGCCGGCAATTAGCTGGCGCCTTTCCCTGTTCTTTTGTCATCTCACATACGGCAGATATTTGCTTTCGTGCTTCACATATCCCACCCAGGCGTTCAGCAGGCTCACCATGCCATCGATGCGGCGGTGGGTCTGTATCTTAACCGGCTGGATGCTCTCGATGCCATCCTTGTTGGTGCTCTTGACGGCCGTATTGGTCAGGCACCAGCGCATACTGCCTGGCGTCCTGCCATGCCGCGCTCTTGTACAGCGCTTTCGCCCAGCGCTTAGCCACCCCTGGTACCCACCCTCCAGTTTATCCTATACCGGAATCCACGTATCATAAAAGCACGGTGCCGATGCATCGTGCTAAAAAAATATCGGTTTTCGGCACAGAGCGCAGGCCGCCGCAGGCGTCCTTAAACATGCCCTTCATCTGGTAATCCCAGATGAACGGTGTGCCATCCTTGTCGCGCGGAAAAACTGTCATGCCCTTTTCCTCCACGGCATCCACACCGAGCTGCGCGACTTCCTCTTCCGCCGTCGCGGCATCGGGTGCCTTGCTGCCAATAAAGTCGCGGTAAATGTCCGCGTTTGCGGGAGACGTCCCAAGGATGCTCTCAGTGAAAGTGATACGTACACTGTAAAGCGCAAGGAGCTTAAAATAAAGTAGTCAAAAAGTAGTCAAGATGGATTTTTGGCAAAAAGAAAGAGCGCGACACAAGCGTTTTTCAACGTCACATCGCTCTTTTTGTTCAAGGCAAAGTCTGGGTTTGGCAATGGGATTTTGCGAATAACGCAAAAATGACCGGGGCCCTGGCGGGTCCCGGTATGAAGAGGTGCCTGGAAACGGGTATAACAGCTGAACAAAACGTACGCAGCGCGGCATACCCGGTTGTGGATGGTGTTGCGATAGGGTAGCGGGAATTATTCCGCAAACAGCGGGGTAGAAAGGTAGCGCTCGCCGGTATCGGGGAAAATCACAACGATATTCTTGCCGGCATTCTCCGGACGCTTGGCCAGCTGCAGCGCCGCGCACAGCGCCGCGCCGGAGGAAATCCCCACAAGCACGCCCTCCACCTTGCCGACGCGGCCGCCGGCTGCAAAGGCGTCCTCGTTGCTCACCGCAATGATTTCGTCATAGATCTGCGTGTTGAGGACATCCGGTACAAAACCCGCGCCGATGCCCTGAATTTTATGGGCGCCCGCGACGCCCTTGCTCAGCACGGGGCTGGCGGCGGGCTCTACGGCCACGATGCGGATCGCGGGATTCTGCTCTTTTAAGTACGCGCCCGCGCCGGTAATGGTGCCGCCTGTGCCGATGCCCGCCACAAAGATATCCACCTGTCCGTCTGTGTCCTGCCAGATCTCCGGCCCCGTCGTCGCCTTGTGGATCGCGGGGTTCGCGGGGTTGACAAACTGCCCCGGTATAAAGCTGCCGGGGATCTCGGCTGCCAACTCGTCGGCCTTGGCAATGGCGCCCTTCATGCCCTTGGCACCTTCCGTGAGCACCAGCTGCGCACCGTAGGCTTTCATCAGCTGACGACGCTCCACGCTCATGGTTTCTGGCATTACGATAATAGCGTGGTAACCGCGCGCCGCCGCCACACTCGCGAGTCCAATGCCCGTGTTGCCAGACGTCGGCTCAATGATGGTGGCCCCTGGCTTGAGCTTCCCGCTCGCCTCGGCATCGTCGATCATCGCTTTTGCGATGCGATCCTTGATGGAACCCGCCGGATTGAAGTACTCCAACTTGGCGAGAATCTTTCCGGATATGCCCTCCGCTTTTTCCAGATTGGTCAGTTCCAATAACGGTGTGCCACCGATCAGTTGGTCGGCAGATGTAAAAATACGGCTCATATGTTAGACCTCCGGGTCATTATTAACCTATTTATTATGTAGGTTTAAAGGAATTATAGGCGGTTTTTCTGGTTTTGTCAAGTGTTTCTATCAAAATGCCGGTTGAATTACCAAAAACCTTGCGGTATACTGGGTTATAAACGGATGTAACGGAAGGTTGTCCGGAAGTTTTAAGGCCTTAACAAAAAGGGATAGGGGTGTCGAGATGCTGATCTCCTCTCGTGGTCGCTACGCGCTGCGCATGCTGGCAGACATGGCGGAACACCGCACAGAAGGTTACGTTCCACTCAAAGAGATTGCGGCGCGGCAGGATATCTCAGAGAAATATCTTGAGAGCATTGCCAAGGTGCTGGTACGTGACGGAATTTTGATCGGTGTGCGCGGCAAAGGCGGCGGATATCGGCTCAGCGCGGATCCCGCGCAGTTTACGGTGGGCAGGATTCTTCGCCTCACAGAAGAATCGCTGGCGCCGGTCGCCTGCCTTGAGAGCGGCGCCGCACCCTGCTCTAAAATGGCGGACTGCCGCACCCTGCCCATGTGGCAGGGCCTTGACAAAGTGATCTTTGAATACCTTGAGAAATTTACAATTGCCGACCTGCTTCCGGTCGATGAACCCGGAGACAATTATGTGATCTGAGTGGCAAAAAACGCCGTCGTGCGCAAAGGCTGCACAGCAAAAGATTGGGTGAGCGTATGCCCATCCCGTTTTTTGTCAAATCGGGCAGGAGGCTGCCCAACGAATGACCAGCCTCCTGCCCGGTTGAAATAGGGCGAAAGATGTAAACATACTCCCCCGGGCGTTGGTCGTCCTTTGCGCGGTGTTGTCTTTCTTTGGGTTTGCGCTTTGCTGCCAGCCGGGAGTATCGCAGCTGTCCGGTTACCAAAGCTTTTGTCAGAAGTAACTGGTAACCCGGAAGCGATCCCGGGGCCTTTCGCTTTCTACGATGAGCTTTTCGTGGTTTTCATCAAACACGACCGCTTGACAGTCCTCAAAATTGCGGGTCAGGCGCAGCAGCATATCCACCCGTTTTTCTTCTTCTTTTGTATAGAACAGGTAACTCACACCCTCTTTGCGTGCCCGGCCGGTGCGACCGATGCGGTGGGTATAGTGCTCGTTCTCTTCCGGAACGTCGTAGTTGATCACCGCGTCCACGTCCGATACATCGATACCGCGCGCCGCCACGTCGGTGGAGACCAAAAGCGCAATCTCGCCCGCTTTGAAGCGCTTCATAATTTTGTTTCGCTCCGCCTGCGAGAGATCGCCGTGCAGACAGTCGACATTAAAATGGTGGCGCGCCAGTTGATTGGCCAGGGAACCAGCACTGTATTTGGTGTTGCAAAACACCATCACCCGCCGGTAACCCTGCCCGATCACAATTTGCGCCAGATCCGCCGGTTTATCGCGCCCCGTGGTGAGCAGTTTGTACTGGGTGATCTTGGGGCAAGACTCCTCGCGCGGCTGCACATTGACCTCGACGGCGTCATGCTGGTACAGCCATCCGATGTCCAACACTTCCCGGCTGATGGTCGCAGAGAACATCGAAAGGCTCCTGCGGTTTGTAAAACAATCGATGATGCGGCGCACATCCTTGTAAAAGCCCATGTTGAGCATTTCGTCCGCTTCGTCTAAGATCACGGTCTCCACATGGGCAACGTCGATCGCTTTGTGGCGGTAGTGATCCTGAAAGCGTCCCGGTGTGGCGACAATGATGTGGCAGCCGGATTGAAGCGCGCGCTGCTGCTTGTCCATGCCCGCTCCGCCGTATACGCATACAATCGCGATCTTTGGCATATAGCGCGCCAGACTCTTTAAATCCTGCGCGATCTGCTGGGCCAATTCGCGCGTTGGGCTCAAGATAACCGCCTGCGGCTTTCGCAGCGCGGGGTTTACCTTCGACAGCAGCGGAATCCCGAAGGCGAGCGTCTTGCCGGTGCCGGTCGGCGCCTTGGCAATCACGTCATGCCCCGCCATCATCAGGGGAATGACTTCTTTTTGCACCTGGGTCATCTCGGTAAAACCCATCGATTGCGTCGCACGGATCAAGGCGGGATCCACATCGGTAAGCCTTGAAAATTGCATAAAAAACAGCCTTTCTTTCCGGTTCTTATCCAAAATGGTTTGTCGCGCACAGCCCAAAGGTTCTGCCCGCGTCTTTTTTGCGACCTGTCGTGTGCGTCAGCCCGCCCGGCGCAAGACAACCGCCGCCGCGATTCCTGGCCACAAAAAGCGTCGACCATGCGAACCTCTCTCACGATTCGTCGCCTCGCGCACCAGAAAAAGCCGCGCATCCGTACAGAAGATACGCGGCTTTGTTGGCGGAGTAGGAGAGATTTGAACTCTCGCGCCGGTTTCCCGACCTACACCCTTAGCAGGGGCGCCTCTTCGGCCTCTTGAGTACTACTCCCCGGTCAAAGGCAGGTGTGTATTCCCTTCCTCTCTCAGAGCACATGGGTTCTCAGGGCTCGATGTGGGATTGCGCGCTGCAATGCGCATAGAAGTTGCACCTGCCCGCGCGTTCCCACTTTTATGTACCCGGATTATGTTCGCGCTTCCGCATTCCCATTCAAAAAAGGCAAGGCGGCATACCCACCCAGTCTACCCGAACAGTATATCACAATTCGCAGGCCTGTGCATATATACATTATGCACAAATATCCCTTGTAAACATTGTCTATAATGTTGATAATACGTCGCAAAACGGACACCCGTACAACGGATACATTCCAAAACTTCCGGAAGTCATGGAGAAGCAAGGTCGGAAACCACGGTTTCGGTGGATTTTTTCGCCCGGATATGGTAGTATCATAGTGAGCGGTGGTATGGTTGTTTCGATTTTTTCAGCGCTGCGCCATAGGGGGACCTTTCGCCCTGTCTATCTGCACGCAACGCCAATTCCGGCGCCCGCGATCCTGAACGGGTAGTAACGGGCGGCGGTTCTGAGCCCTGTTTGAGGAGAAGTAGATGCAAAACGAGACGAAAAAACTGTTAGAAGGGGTTAAAGACGGTTCGATATCCGTGGACGAGGCGCTGTTGCGCCTAAAAACGCAGCCGTTTGCGGATCTCGGCTACGCCAAGATCGACACGCACCGCGCGATTCGCCAGGGCGCGGCGGAGGTGATCTATGGGGCGGGCAAAACGGCGGAACAAATCGCGGGAATTGTAAAGGAGCTGCAAAAAAACGGCCATACGCGTATCCTGATTACACGCTTGAGCGCGCAGGCTGCAGAAACCATCCGGCACACCTGCCCGCTCACCTATGAAGAAAGCGCGCATCTCGGCTACTGCGGCTCATTACCGCGGCCGGACGGCATCGGCACAATCGTGGTGGCCACCGGCGGTACCAGCGATATCCCGGTGGCGGAAGAGGCCGCCCTGACGGCGCAGTTCTACGCAAACGAGGTGATCCGCCTTTTTGACGTCGGGGTGGCGGGGCTGCACCGGCTTCTCTCCCACACGGAAGAGATTATGCGCGCGAGTGTGATCATCGCGGTGGCTGGTATGGAGGGCGCGCTCGCCAGCGTCATCGGCGGTCTTGCCGACTGCCCCGTGATCGCGGTACCTACCAGCGTGGGGTATGGTGCCTCTTTCGGCGGCTTATCCGCATTGCTGGCGATGCTCAACTCCTGCGCGAGCGGCGTGAGCGTTGTCAACATCGATAACGGCTTCGGCGCCGGTTTTCTGGCAAGCCGAATCAACCACATGGAGGCAAGGGCATGAAAACCCTGTATTTGGATTGCAGTATGGGCGCGGCGGGAGATATGCTCAGCGCCGCGCTGCTGGAACTGCTCCCCGATCCGGATTCGTTTGTAAAGAACCTCTCTGCGCTGGGTTTGCCCGGCGTCTCGTTTCGGCGTGAGAGGGCCGTTCGCTGTGGTATCACCGGCACACGCCTGCGCGTACTGGTAGCGGGGGAAGAAGAAGGACCCCCCAAACCGCCGGCACCGCCGCAAGGCGGTCCGCGGCCCCAAACGCCGCCCTGCGAACCGCATCCGCAACTGCCGGTGCCGCCCAAACACACCATGGGCGCCGAGCAGCCTGGCGAGCCGCATACCAAACCGCCGGCACCGCCGCAAGAAGCTCCGCGGCCAGAGGCGCTGCCCGGGCACTACGGCCCTGGGTCCAACGCACCTGGCGCCCTACACGGCCATGTGCAAGGCGCTGCGGAGCACCGACACTCCACGATGCACACCGTAAGGCACTTCGTTGAAAACGTCGATCTGCCAAAACGCGTAAAGCAGGATATCCTGGCCGTTTACGACCTGCTCGCGCAGGCGGAGAGCCATGTGCACGGCGTACCCGTCGCGGACATTCATTTCCACGAGATCGGCACCATGGACGCGCTGGCGGATATCACGGCATGCTGCCTGCTGATGCACACGCTTTCTCCGGACGAGGTCGTCGCCTCCCCCGTCTGCGTGGGGAGCGGCCAGGTGGAATGCGCGCACGGTATTTTACCGGTGCCTGCGCCGGCAACGGCCTATATCCTGAGAGAAGTACCGATTTACGGTTCCGATATTCAGGCAGAGCTTTGCACGCCCACCGGCGCCGCGCTGTTAAAGCATTTTGTGAACCGCTTTGGCCCCATGCCGCTTGTGCGCACGCAGGCCATCGGGTACGGCATGGGCAGCCGGGAGTTCCGGGCGGCAAACTGCGTGCGCGCGCTGCTGGGCGAGAGCGAGGGCGTGACCGATGTTATTCTGGAACTTTCCTGTAATGTCGACGATATGACGGCGGAAGAAATCGCCTTCGCGACGCAGCAGCTCTTTGAGAACGGCGCGCAGGATGTCTATACCGTGCCCATCGGCATGAAAAAATCCCGCCCCGCCACGCTGATACGTGTCCTGTGCCAGGAGGCGGAACGGGATCACATGCTGGCGCTTCTCTTTCGCTACACCTCGACGCTGGGTGTTCGCGAAGTGCGCTCTCAGCGCTACATTCTGGATCGACGCGTAGAAACCGTCCAAACCCCTTACGGAGCGGTGCGCCGCAAGGAAGCATGGGGCTACGGCGTGTCGAGGGCCAAATACGAGTATGAGGATCTCGCGCGGATTGCGCGGCAAAACAAGCTCAGCCTGCAAGAAGTCAAAATGTGCCTCGCGGACGCGCCGGGCGCAGACACGGCGATCGCGCCGCAAAGCAGCACTGAGCCAACCACAGAAGAGGGGGAGAGGCAATGAACACACAAGCGGCGGATCCGCAAGCCATTGACGGCTTGCTGCAAAAGCAGGAGCGGCTGGTACAACAGCTGCATCGGCTTGGCAGCGTCGCGGTGGCGTTTTCTTCCGGTGCGGATTCCACCTATCTTTTGAAAGTCGCACACGACACCTTGGGGGATAACGCCATCGCCGTAACGGCGCGCTCCTGCTCCTTTCCGGAAAGAGAATTAGAGCAGGCAAAGGCATTTTGCGCCTCAGAGAAAATCGCGCACTGGATTGTGGATTCAGAGGAACTTGCCATTGACGGTTTTCGCCAAAATCCCACGAACCGCTGCTATCTGTGCAAGCGGGAACTGTTCACCAAAATTTTAGAGATCGCAAGCGAGCGCGGCATTGCCTATGTTGCGGAAGGCTCTAATGTGGATGATACCGGCGACTATCGCCCCGGCTTGACCGCCATCGCGGAGCTGGGCATCCAAAGCCCGCTGCGCGCCGCGGGCCTGACCAAGGCGGAGATCCGGGAGCTCTCCCGCCGCATGGGCCTGCCCACATGGAATAAGCCCTCTTTCGCCTGCCTCGCCTCGCGGTTTGTGTACGGCGAAACCATCAGCGAGGAGAAGCTGCAGATGGTGGACAAGGCCGAGCAGCTGCTTCTCGATATGGGGTTTCGGCAGGTGCGGGTGCGGATCCATCGGAATTTGGCCCGCATAGAGCTGGAGGATGGCGATATCCAAAAGTTCTGCGCGCCGCCCACGCGGCAAACCGTCACGCAGCGGCTGCACGAGCTCGGCTTTTCATACGTGACGCTGGATTTGGACGGCTACCAAATGGGCAGCATGAACCGAGACATCGCGGCGCGGGTGCAAGGCGAACCTCCTGCGCCGGCAGGTGTTTGAACAACTCTCAATTTCTCCAGATGGCGTCTCGCCGACCGAAAGCCGCGCAGAGCAAAAATGTTTGGTATTGGGCGGCACGCCGCCTCTGCCCCGTCACGCAAGGAGACGGCCAATGAACCTCTATCTGGATCTCTTTTTTACCTTTGCCCGCATCGGCGTTACGACCTTTGGCGGCGGGCTCGCCATGCTGCCCATTTTGCAGCGCGAAGTGGTGGAGAGGAAAGGCTGGGCCTCAAACGAGGAACTGACGGATTATTATGCCATTGGGCAGTGCACGCCTGGCATCATCGCGGTGAACACCGCAACGTTTATCGGGTACAAGCAGAAAGGCGCTGTGGGGGGCATCGTCGCCACGCTCGGCCTGGTCTTCCCGTCGCTCGTGATTATTTGCCTGATCGCGGCTTTTTTGCAAAACTTCGCGGACCTAGAGCCCGTTCGCCATGCGCTGGCGGGGGTCAATGCCGCTGTTGTGGCGCTTATGGCCAACAGTGTGCGCAAACTCAGTAAGACAACGCTCAAAAACAAAACCGCCTGGTGCATCTGCCTGAGCGTGCTGACGCTGGCGGGCATCGGCAGCTTTATCACATTCCCCGCCGCAACCCTGTGGGGAAGAGCGCTCAACTTTCTTTTGTCGCCGGCGCCGCTCATTATCGCGGCCGGCGTTGTGGGCTTTGCTCTGTGGGGACACGGCGGTACCGGGGCAGGGGGTGATGCCTCTTGATGACTTTTTTGCGCCTCTATTTCGAATTCTTCCGCACGGGACTTTTCGCCGTCGGCGGCGGGCTCGCGACCATTCCTTTTTTGCAGGACATGGGTGAGGCGACAGGTTGGTTCACCAACGCGGATCTCACCACCATGATCGCCGTATCGGAATCTACGCCCGGCCCGATCGGCGTCAACATGGCCACCTATGTGGGGTTCCACCTGGGCGGCATACCGGGCGCTGTCATCGCCACGCTGGGGCTGGTGACGCCCTCCATCCTCGTCATTTTGATCATCGCGGGCTTTCTGCAGCGCTTTCGCCAATCGAGGGCGGTCAACGCCGTCTTTGGCGGATTGCGCCCCGCTTCGACCGCCCTGATCGCGGTGGCGGGTCTGAGCGTTGCCAAAACCGTTCTGATGTTCCACCAAACCGACGCCGGCGTCGCGACGTTTTATTGGCCGGCGATATGTCTTGCCTGCCTCGTCTTTATCGGGCTGCAGATAAAACCGTTACAGAGGCTGCACCCTATCGTTTTTATCGCCGCCGCGGCCGCGGCAGGTGTGTTGCTCAAGCTCTAAGCGCGCAAAACCCGCGTAAAAATGCTACAAGGCCCGCTTGTTGGCCTATGATACAAAAATAACCCAAGCAAAACAGGAGGTACCATCTATGCAAAGCACCAACATTCCCGTTGTCAAGCCGGCGCTCATCGCCGTCTCGCGCGACTGCTTCCCCATTGCGCTCTCCCAAAAGCGTCGCGCCGCCGTCGCGGCCGCGTGCGCCCAAAAGGGGATCGAGATCTATGAGGCGCAAACCACCGTGGAAAACGAGAAGGATATGCTCGCCGCCGTGGCGGAGGTCAAGGCGCAGGGCTGCAACGCCGTTATCGTGTACCTGGGCAACTTCGGCCCGGAAACCCCGGAGACGCTGATCGCCAGGGAATTCGACGGCCCTTGCATGTTCATTTCGGCCGCCGAGGGCGATGGGGATCTGATCAACGGGCGGGGCGACGCGTTCTGCGGCATGCTCAACTGTTCTTACAATCTGGGAATGCGCCACCTAAAAGGCTACATTCCGGAATACCCCGTGGGAACGGCGGAGGAACTCGCCGACAAAATCGCAGACTTTATCCCCGTCGCGCGCGTTGTTCTGGGCCTGAAAGGGCTCAAAATTATCACCTTCGGACCGCGCCCGCAGGACTTTTTCGCCTGCAACGCGCCCATCAAAGGGCTGTACGAACTGGGCGTGGAGATTGAAGAGAACTCAGAGCTGGATCTGCTCGTCGCCTACAAAGAGCACGCCGGAGATCCGCGCATCGACGCCGTTTGCGCCGATATGGCAGCCGAGATGGGCGAGGGCCGTTATTACCCGGAATTGTCCGCCCGCATGGCGCAGTTTGAACTGACGCTGCTGGACTGGGCCGAGGCGCACAAAGGCGCGCGCTCCTATGTGGCCTTCGCGGACAAATGCTGGCCGGCTTTCCCCTCCCAGTTCGGGTTTGAGCCCTGCTATGTAAACAGCCGCATGGCGAGCCGCGGCATACCGGTCTCCTGCGAGGTGGACATCTACGGCGCGCTCTCGGAATACATCGGAATCTGCGCCTCCGGCGACACCGTGACGCTATTGGACATTAACGACAGCGTACCGAAGTACCTGTACGAGCAGGACAACATCGCCCAGTACGGCTATGCGCTGACGGACACTTTTATGGGCTTCCACTGCGGCAACACACCGAGCTGCAAAATGTGCTCCGACCGCGCAATCAAGTACCAGCTCATTCAGCACCGGCTCTTAGAGCCGCAGGACTCGCAGCCGGATTTCACGCGCGGTACGCTGGAGGGCGATATCGCGCCAGGCCCCATCACGTTCTACCGCCTGCAGTGCGACAGCGAGGGGGCCCTGCGCGCCTACATCGCGCAGGGAGAAGTTCTGCCGGTTGCGACGCGGAGCTTTGGCGGGATCGGCATCTTTGCCATCCCGGAAATGGGCCGTTTTTATCGCCATGTTCTCATCGAAAAGCACTTCCCGCACCACGGTGCCGTTGCCTTCGGCCATTACGGAAAGACGCTGTTTGAAGTGTTCCGCTATCTCGGCATCGCCGATATCGCGTACAATCGTCCGCGGAGCCTGCCGTATCCGACGGAAAACCCCTGGGCATAAAATTTTAAACGAGGCGAGCGGCGGTACACACTTTTCTGTGGTGCCGCCGTCCACGCTTTTTTGCATTGTAATTGTATCAAGGAATGCGCCCCGAGTAAAATTTGATGAAAAAAAGTTCTTGACAACTGGGGGATAACGTGGTAAGATAAGCGAGCTGTCCGCGA
>CAZLMA010000032.1:0-19848 GCA_964560675.1 uncultured Subdoligranulum sp.
TTCTCATTTGGAAATCTCCCTTCTTGTGTGTTTAGTTTATTTTGGACGTTGCGGCGTAAAACTTTTGGGGCAGCAGCAACACGTGGCCGCCGACTAACTGCGGCGTTTCACGATAAGCACGACCATGACGATCGCTGCGCCAATGAGTACCAGCATTGCGAGAACCGCGAAGGCCTGGGATAGGAACCTATGCATGGAACCAAAATGGAGATCGGTTTTTTCCGGCTGTTGCGCCGGGTCCTGAACACTCGCGCCAACGGAAGTGGCAGAGAACGTTGGGTCGGGTGCGTTGCAGTTTACGCATACGCCGTCATCGTACGCATGCGCGGTAACGGGCGTTTGATGCCCCGTTGAGAGGGTAATACCGCAAACGGAACAGACAATATCGCCTGTATAGCCAGTATCCGTGCAGGTAGCCTCTTTCTGCGCGGTTTCAGACGGATTGTGCCCGGTCGCTTTTAAGACTTTGGATGCGAGAACGGCGTCGCACTTTGTACAGCGCAAAGAAGAGCTGCCGTCCTGGGTACAGGTGGGTGCCTGGTCAACTACGTAGGCCGCAGCCGGTTTGTGATCGGCGCCCGACACATTTTTGGACTCAATCAGGCCGCATTTTGCGCAGACGCGCTCCTGGACGGTACCGGTGCAGCCGGTCGTATCGCGCGTCACCCAGTCGCCGAAGGCATGGCCGCTGGAATTTGTCTTTACAACATGCCGCGCCATGCACACGCCGCAGTCCTGACAATAGAGAGACTCTGTATAAGAGCCCTCGTGTGTGCAGCTCGCTTCGATTTCGTTCTCGCGTACGATCGGCCCGTCTCGATGGCCGCGGGCTGGGATCACTTTGGATTCCTTGACGGCGCCGCAGAGGCCGCAGCGAATGGAGGCGCTGCCTTCCTGGGTGCAAGATGGTTCTCTGTCTACGGTAAAGGTGTCCATCCACTGATGTTGCGCGGTGTTGAGACCTTCGGTTTGCGTAAAGCCGCAAATCTCACAACTGCGCGTCTTTCCCGCCGCGCCGCCGCATACGGTGTCCTGCGCGGTGCTCCAGGCCCCAAAGGGGTGCCCTGTCGCCGGTACCGTCACGCGCCAGCGATCCATCACGTCGCCGCAAGTACTACAATAGACTGTCTCGTAGTAGGACCCGTCCTCCAGGCAGCCGGGCGCCATTTCATCTTCGCGCACGGCATTGCCCGCGGTATGGCCCAGAGAGGGCAAAACGAGGGAATCCGTCCTCGTTTTCCGTGATGACGGGACCGGCATCATGGCCCAGGGCAGGCAGAATGTGCTGCGCAAGCTCAATGCCACAGACCATGCAGCGCTTGATCTCCAGGCCGTCCGTCTCACAGCCGGGCTTCGTTACAACGGTAAATTCAGGCTCTGGCGTATGGCCTTCCGGATTCACGTTTTGGGTTTCTTCGGCGCCGCAAACGCTGCAACGGCGTACCTGGGCATCCGGATCGGTACAGCCGGGTGTAACATACGTTTCCCATTCGCCCCAACTGTGCTCCACGGCGGGTACCGTAACGGTCTTGCGCGATAATTCCTTTTTGCAATCTTTATCGGCACAGTAGACAACTTCGTCGTAGGAGCCGGGCTCGGTACAGCTCGGTTCCTTTTCGTTTTCGATGACGGGATCACCCGCTATACAGGTCCACTTCGCATAAAAGGTGAGATTTTTTGCCTCGGAGAGCGCAAAAGATGTGACCGGATCGGGATACTCTTTGCTCTTGTCCAGGCTGCTTGTTTTGTACCAGCCAAGAAAATCACGTACCACTTTTGTCTTACTGTCTTCATACGCGACATCGGCGGATGACGGCAGATCAACCGAGCCGGAATCGGCATAGGCATAGTGCTGCGTCGCATTGTCGTTTAGGAACTTTCCGCCGTTGAGCGCATATTGTACCCAAAAACTCGTCGTCGCCCACTGTGCCGTATAAGCCTTGTCGCCCGTGTCTGTCGGTTTGATGGATTTCACCGTGTTCGGATTCTCCGAACCGTTTTCACGCCAACCGACAAACGTACTTCCCAACTTGTAAATATCCGCGCTCGTGGGAAGGATCGTGGTTTCGCCCTCGATATAGCCCGTGAGATTCCTGTTTGTGATCGTGCCGCCTTGCGGATCCAGCGTTACGCGATAGGACGTGTTTAAATAGACGCTGTTCTCTTCACCGGATCGCAAGGTATACTTCTCGTTCTCCATCGAGAACGCGGCAAGGGCATTTGCATCGACCTTAAAGTTTGTGCTGACGATTGGACTGTCGGTGGAATGAACGCCCAATCCGATCCGGAAGGGACCTGAGAGCATGCGGTTTTGTAAGGAGAAGGTCGCGCCGGAGAGGTATACTTTACCGGCTATGTCAGAAGTTGCGATCCTGGCGCCGTCAATCTCGAAGAGCCCCGTATCACAGTAGGCAAAATAACCGTCGCTGTCAGTATCCTGCAGTGTGACATCCTGCAGATAACACCTTCCGCTGTTGGCGGTATAGAAAATGTTGCCCTGCTGCGCCGTATTGCCTTGGAATTCGGCGCCGCCGGATATTGTAACCGTCCGGACATCCGCGTAGCCGGCCGGACGGACACAGACAGCCCCGCCGAAGGTCGCGCGGTTGTTTTCATACGTTCCCCATACGATGCGATTGCAGCCGTCTGAGCAGAAAAAGCCGCCATAGGTGGCTTGGTTATTCTTTGCGGTATTGTTCTTTAACGTGCAGTATCCACCCTGCAGATAAACGCAACCTCCGTAGGTGGCAGCGTTATTCTCAAAGGTGCAGTTTTCGATAGAGGTATACAGCGAATGGGAATACACCGCGCCGCCGTTGACACCGCGGTTATTCAAAAACGTAACGCCGTTTAAATAGAGATCTGTATACCAGCCGTATCCGGTGACGGCCGCATAACTTGAATTGACGCTGTTTTGCACCGTCCCGCCTGTCATATACAGTTTGGCATTGTCATTGAGGGAGAGAAGCGGCGCGGTCTGGCCAATATTTCCGCCGTCCAGCACAATGGACTTGCCCGCTTCCGATATAATCGTCAAATGATTGCTTCCGTTCGCCTTAAACAGTGGCCCCGCGCCGGAAAGCCGGACGGTTACATCTTTATCCGCTTTTATGGTGATGGGCTTTGTGACCTGAATACCGGCATCCGCGATGTCCTGTGTGATGTAGATGGTGTCATTAGGCTGTGCGGCATCGATCGCCTGGCCCAAGGTGGTAAAATAGGTTTCGCCAATGCGGCAGACGTCGGTTAGAAGAACAGCGCCGACGCTGTCACTGGGAAGCGTATGCTTCAGGGCGCGATCATAGCCCACAATGGTATATTGCGGCGTATAGCCGGCCTCGTAGGGGGTTGTATCCATAAAAGCGCCATGCGTCGTAAATCCGATTCGCTGCTGCTTACCCTCTTCCCCTTCCCAAATCTCATAGCCCAGATGTTTTTGTAAATCTCCTTTTGGATTTTCTGTCGGCATGAGCAAGCTGTATCCGCCGGATACGCGCGTGACCGTGGGCGCGTTCGGTTTTTCAGTTCCGTCATACAGAGCCGCCTTGGTGACATCCGATCCGCAGGTTGTGCGGATGAAGTTATATTCCGCGCTTTCTAAGTAATAAAATGGAAGTTTTTCGCCCGTCAGTTTGCCACCGCTTCTCGCCGCGTCCATTAGATTTTGGAAAGCGGGGGAAGCGTTTGCCTCCACAAAGATCGGTTCGTTATCCGGATCTACGCTAAAGCGCCAGCGCGCAAAGTAATCGCTTAAGTCCGTCTTTGTGGCCAGAGACATGAAATACACATACCGTTCCGTACGGTTCATGTCCGCGATTCCCGCCTCGTTTGCATGATAGCGATACAGGTTTTCCATGTCGCCCCAGGAACCGTTAAAATAGCTCTCCAGCAGAAAAAAATCATATAATTGTATCGGTTTTTCGGGAATCCGCCCTCGATATAGATCCGAACGCCGCCAGGCTGCTGCTGCGGTGTGAACGGATTCACGATATACAGGGATCCGGCCGCCGGGACGTATCGCGTCGTATAATTGGCGTTTTTCAGGTTGGGTACTACGAACGTAGTGACGCCTGGATATAACGGCTTTGTTCCATCCAGCCATACGGTCCAGTGCCCATACGCCTGGGAGAACTGAACCGATGGGAGCTTCGCACCCTCCTGCGCCTCAACGTAAACCGTGATCGTATCCCCCGCATAGGCGGCGATACCCGTCACCTGGCGATTCGTCACATAATTGCTGAACAAAAGCTTTTTGCGACCGTAATCAACCATATCGCCATTTTGCTCGATACGGTTCTTCGCGTCCGGTACTGTAGAAAACTCAAAGTCAGCGTCGTATGCGATTTTGCCCTCGCGGATCGCGATCGCGCGGTCCAAAAGCGCCTTGTAAGAGCTCTCGTACCGGACGCTGTTTTTGACTGTTTCACGCAGTTGTTCGATATCCTGCGCGCTCGCATATTTCTCATTCACCTGCAGGTGGGCATAGTCGGAGAAAAGGCCCTCCATCAACGCGACGGCGTCATCTCGCTTATAAAACATCATCTCGCGGCAAGAGGGGCGCTTGGCGTCCGCTACAACAAATTCAAAGCGCAGACGCCGGCATGTGACATCCGCGTTCAGTTCAATTTCGATATAGTTTCGGTTCGTCGCGACGTCGGCCGCATAGCCGACTAGGCGGAAATCCTCACCCGCGTCTGTCTCAGAGACATAAATGCCGAATGTGTTGGGAAAACCCTGGTTGGAATTCTTGCGGTTTCCGTACACAATGCGCTGGATCGTCACATTCGTCTCAAATGTATACTCTAGATAGGGATGGTATTGGTCCGAGAGTTCGTAGTATACCTCCCAGAATGTATCGGGATTGCCGTCTATCGTTTTTTCGCGCGTGTTGTTCGGATAATCCGTCGTTTGCGTGGTGACGTGCACCGGTTTAACCGAAAACTCGGCATCATATTTTTCACTATCCGCAGCACTCGCCTCGGCGAGATCCTAGGGTCGGATCGAGACGCCGGGCAGGTCCTCTGCATCATAGGAGCCCGCATACAGGCCGAGACCGTCTTGCGGAACCTGGGAGATCGCGGCGGGATCCGGTTCCTCTTGTGCCACTTGCGGCAAAGGTTCGGATTGGAGTTCCGGGACGTCTTGCCAGTCACCGCCATCCCCACCGCCGTCTGGGTGGAGGTCTGCCACGTCATCCGGCTGCTCGCCACTGTTGTCACCATCCATGGACGGGATCAAATCATGCGATAGTTCAAAGTCCTCATCCGGCGCCTGGTCGCCCAGTAGGCCGTCTTGCGCTGCGTCGCCAATTTGCTCTTGCAGGGGAGCATTCTCGGCGGCGGGAGACGTCGCTTCCGCCAGCGTTTCTTCGCTTGCGTCTTTATTCCCCTCCGTTATGGGTGACGACTGCGCAGAAGCGGGAAACGGCACAGCGGCCGTGAACGCAAAGACAGCGCAAAACCAAACTGATTACACGTTTTACCATATCGCACCTATAACAATCTTATCTGCCAGATCTGCGGCACAGCCCCCGATCCCTTTTAAAAGCGTACAAAGCGTTTCGTTTCCGCCTTTGACAAAAAAAGTGGCGCATTACGAAGGTTTTTTCCGTTCGCTAAATTGCGCCACGCTCTTTACTCTATCAGCCATTCGCAGCAGTATTTACACCGCGTAACCTTAGCTGTTTTCCGCAAAGTTGCCTGTATACAAACTGTAATATTTTCCCTTCTGGGCGATCAATTCTTCATGGGTACCGCGCTCAATAATACGGCCCTGTTCCAAAACCAAAATGCAGTTCGCGTTGCGAACGGTGGACAGTCTGTGCGCAATCACGAAGGTGGTCCTGCCGTACATCAACCCATCCATACCCTGCTGCACCAGCCGCTCGGTTCTTGTATCGATCGAGGAGGTCGCTTCATCCAAGATCAGAACCGGCGGATCCGCAACCGCGGCGCGCGCGATCGCCAACAGCTGCCGCTGTCCCTGACTGAGGTTTGCGCCGTCGCCTGTGAGCATCGTATCATAACCAAGGGGGAGGCGCTCGATAAAGCCATCCGCGTTGGCCAGGCGGGCCGCCGCCCTGCATTCCTCGTCCGTAGCATCCAAGCGGCCGTAGCGAATGTTTTCCATGACGGTACCGGTGAAAAGGTGCGTATCCTGCAAAACGATGCCCAGTGAAGTGCGAAGTGCGCTCTTCTTGATATCGCAGATATCCAGGCCATCGTAGAGAATGGTGCCCTTCTGGATGTCGTAGAAGCGGTTGATGAGGTTGGTAATCGTCGTCTTTCCGGCGCCGGTGGAACCGACAAACGCAATCTTTTCTCCGGGACGCCCAAAAAGGTTGATGTCGTGCAGAACGATCTTGTCGGCGGTATACCCGAAATCCACGTGCTGAAATTTGATGTCACCGCGCAGAGGCAGGTAACCCGGTTTGTCCGGAATGCCCAGCGTCTTCCACGCCCAAATGTTGGTGCGCTCACCTGTTTCGCTCATCGCGTCGTGATTTTTTACATTGACGAGCGTCGCCTTGCCCTGATCGGGCTCAGAAGGTTCATCCAGCAAATCAAAGATGCGCTGCGCACCAGCGAGCGCCATCACGATGGAGTTAAATTGCATGGAAACCTGGTTGATCGGCATGTTGAAGTTGCGGTTGAAAGCGAGAAAACTGGCCAGTTTGCCCAAGGTCAGCCCCGTGGCGCCAGAGAGCGCCATCGCCCCGCCGATCATCGCGCACAAAACATAAGACAAGTTGCCGATTTGCGCATTGCAGGGGCCGCCGACATTGGAATAGGTGTTGGCATTGTTTGCGCTGTTAAACAAGGCGTCGTTTAGCTCATCAAACCGCTCAATCGACTCTTCTTCGTGGCAAAAGACCTTAATCACTTTCTGGCCCGTCATCATTTCTTCAATGTAACCGTTGAGCGCGCCGAGATCCTTCTGCTGTGCGATAAAGTACCTTCCGGAATTGCTCGTGAGATACCGCGTGACGAGCAGCATCACACCTACCATGACCAGGGTTACGCCTGTCAGAGGCAAAGAGAGCGAGATCATCGACAGCAAAACGCTGACTACGGTAATCGCGCTGTTTATGATCTGTGGTATAGACTGGCTGATCATCTGCCGCAACGTGTCGATATCGTTTGTATAGATCGACATGATGTCGCCGTGGGTGTGCGTGTCAAAATAATGGATCGGCAACGTCTGCATATGGCTAAACATCTCGTCGCGCATATGCTTTAACAGACCCTGGGTGATGATGGCCATCAACCGGTTTTGAACAAAAGACGACGCCGCGCCCAGCGCATAGAAGCAGGCGACGCGCAAAATCGCGTGAGCCAGACCGGAAAAATCCGCGCTGCTCTGCGCCAAAAGCGGCAGAATGTACCCATCGATCAGTGTCTGCATAAACAACGTTCCCTGCACATTGCACAAAACGCTGATAAAAATGCACACAATCGCTATGCACCAGGGGATTTTGTAATATTTAAAGAGGTAGGCCATGATCCGCCCGAAAACTTTACCGGGATGGTCGATCTTGGGCCTGGGTCCGCGCTGTCTCCGACCGCCGGGGCCGTGTACCTCCCGCACTTTTTCCTGTGCCATCACTGATCACCTCCGTTCTCGTCAAAGTCGCCGCTGCCCTGCGTCTGGCTTTGATAGACCTCGCGATAGATCTCGTTTGTCTCCAGCAGTTCTTCCGGCGTTCCAAAGCCGGAAACCCGGCCGTTGTCCAAAACGATGACGTGATCCGCGTTTGCTACGCTGGAGATGCGCTGCGCAATGATGAACACCGTGGTTCCCGGAATCTTTTCGGCAAAAGCCTTGCGAATTTTGGCGTCCGTCGCGGTATCGACGGCGGAAGTGGAATCATCCAAAATGAGGATTTTGGGCTTTTTCAGCAGCGCCCTGGCAATACACAGTCGCTGCTTCTGACCGCCGGAAATGTTGGTGCCGCCCTGCTCAATATGCGTATTGTAGCCATCCGGGAACCTCTCAATGAATTCGTCGGCGCACGCCTGCCGACAGGCCTCCCGGAGCTGTTCATCCGTGGCGTCTTTGTTGCCCCAGCGCAGATTTTCAGCAATCGTCCCACTGAACAGTTCGTTTTTCTGCAAAACCATCGCGACGGAATTGCGCAAAACCTCTAGATCGTATTTGCGCACGTCGATACCGCCAACTTGCACACTGCCCCCGGTGACGTCATACAGCCGCGGCAGCAATTGCACAAGACTTGTCTTTGCACTGCCCGTACCGCCGATAATTCCGACGGTCTCACCCGATTTGATATACAGATTGATATCGGAAAGAACGCTCTTTCCGTCTTTTTTATTGTTGTAGCCGAAACAAACGTTGTCAAAACAAACAGAACCGTCGCGCACCTGCATGACCGGGTTTTCGCAGTTTGTCAGATCGCTCTTTTCTTCTAGCACTTCCGCGACGCGGTGCATACTGGCAGTAGACATCGTCACCATGACAAAAATCATGGAAACCATCATCAGGCTGCTTAAAATATTCATGCAGTAGGTCAGCATGCTCATCAGATTGCCGGTGGTAAAAGTCGTATTGCCGGATTCCACAATCATCCTGGCCCCGATCCAGGAGATCAGCAGAATACAGGTGTAAACGGTTCCCTGCATGATCGGATTGTTCCAGTTTATGATCTTCTCAGCCCGGAGCAGAAGGTCGTGTACGTTGCCACTGGCCTTTTCAAACTTCTCACTCTCGTATTCTTCCCTTACATATGCCTTGACAACGCGGATTGCGGAGACATTCTCCTGCACGCTCTCGTTGAGATCGTCATACTTGCGAAACGCCTGCTGGAAATATTTCGTAACGCGCGGAATAATCAACCCCAGGGCTGTACCGAGAAATACGACCGCGACCAAATAGATAGAGGCCAGGCGGGCATTGATGGAAAAGGCCATAAACATGGCGACCAGCATGCTGGTCGGCGCGCGCACAAACATGCGCAGCATCATTTGGTAGGCATTTTGAATGTTGCTGACATCCGTTGTCATACGCGTTACAAGGCCCGCCGTAGAATACTTATCGATATTGGAAAAGCTGAACGTTTGAATATTGCGGTACATCGCCCTGCGCAGGTTTCTCGCATAGCCGGTGGAAGCCCGTGAAGCAAATACGCCGCCCAGCACGCCGAACAGCAGACCGAACAGCGCCGCAACCACCATGTAACCGCCGATTTTGTAAATGTGCTGCAGATTTCCCGCCGAGACGCCATTGTCGATGATAGAAGCCATCAGGCGCGGTATCACCATCTCCATAATAACCTCGCCCACCATGCAAATTGGTGTAACGACGGAAATCAGCCGGAATCCCTTGGTCTCTTTGTAAAGGGTTTTGAGCATAGAAAAGGTACATCTTCCTTTCAGGATGAATTTCATGCGTTGGCATTACGGCAGAGAATACGGTTCGCTTGCCAAGGAATTGGCGTTTTGGAACAATACGTTCAGCGTGTTATGCATCGATTCGATCTCAGCCGCCGATAGGCCAGCGTGCAATGCCGCCTCAAAGCCGTCGATACACGCAAAAAGACGGCAGCAGAGGGCGTCGCCTTTTTCTGTCAGCGCGAGACTTTTGAGGCGTGCATCCCGGCTTACGGCTGTGCGCTTGATAAATCCGTCCTCCTCCATCGCTTTGAGCAGCGTCGTCACGCTGGAGCGCCGGATATGGAACTGCTCCTCAATATCGCGCTGATACACCGGGTAACCTTCCCCTGTTCGGCGGGCAATGTAGCCAAGTACCATCCCCCGCGAACCTGTCAGTTCTGCACTGACACAGGAGGATATAACACAATCTAAGGCACGTCGGATGGCATGGGACACGCAGTGAAGATGCGCGCCCAGGCGAACCTCCGTGCCAGGTTGCGTTTGATTCGGTTGTTGAGAGTCGGGTGGCAAATTCGTGATCGATTCTCCCCTTTTTGCAAGGAATAATTGTTAGCTTTAAAACAGTTAGAGTATAAACCTTTCGACAACTCTTGTCAAGTGCTCCCACTACCGCGCGCCGCTTTGTACAGCGACGAGAGCCGGCAACGATACTGTCCTTCTATTCCGGTGCCTTCATACTTTCGACCATAGAGATCTTCTTGAGTTTGCCGTTCATGATCCAGTTGACAACCGCGCCAAACAAAAGCGTCAGGAGCAGAGAATACAAAAAGCTGATCGGGCGGATCTCGCGGCCGAACATGACGGCGTCCACCTCTACGGTGGTGATGATGAACCGATGCAGCGCTATGCCGCCCAGAAGCCCCAGCAAGGTGCCGATGACGGTGAGCGCGGAACTCTCGCGATTGACATACGCGGATACCTCGCGATCGTAAAAGCCCAGCACCTTGATTGTGGCGATTTCTTTTACGCGCTCCGCGATATTGATGTTGGTCAGATTGTACAATACGACAAAGGCCAGACCGGCGGCGCACACAATAATCAGAACCACAACTGCATTGATGGACTCCAGCATGTTGAGAACGGAAGTTCTTTGGTCGGTTGTGAAGTTAACCGAAGCGACCCCATCCATACGAAGCAGATGATCCGATAGTTCGGCATGGGAATCTTCACTGTCCTCGTTTAGTAAGCTCATGACGGTGTTCCACTCCGGATCCGCGCCATAGGCTTCTCTGTAAGAGGCGGGTCCGATATACGCGTAGTTCATCACGTAATGCTCGCATATGCCGGTTACGGTAAATTCCGCCTTTTTGCCGTCGCTATTTTCTAGGCTGACCGTATCGCCCTCTTTTACGCCGTATGTTTTGGCCAACTTCTCGGTCAGTACGAAGTCGTTATCCGCAAAAGGAACCGGGTCCTTGCTCACGCGTTCGTGCAAATCCACAAAGTCGTTAAAGCGGTCTGTGCTTTGCGGGGTTAAAAGATAGACTTCTACATATTCGCCGCTCTGCGTCCTCTGCTTGACCAGCTCGGTTGAGGCGGCTAGGCTTTGTTGAAACGCATCACTACCAAAAAGATAGTCGTAAATCTCGCCGTTTTGCGCAGATTCGGCATCGGTGACGGCGGTTAGCAAGTCGTACTTGTAAATTTCACCGTACTGCTTGATGGCGATGGCGTCCAGAGAATCGGCGATACCAAACCCCGTTACAAGCAGCGACGTACACCCGGCCACGCCGATCACCGTCATCCAAAAGCGCTTTTTGTAGCGAAGCAGATTGCGACAGGTTACTTTGTAGGTAAAAGGCATACGCCTCCAAAGCGGCTTGATATGCTCTAAAAAGATTCGTCTGCCCGCCTTGGGCGCACGCGGGCGCATCAAGCTTGCCGGTGTTTCACGCAGCGTTGCCCAGCATGCGGATATCGTTGTTATCAGTGTGCACCCGATCAAAAGGCCGCCCGCCAGGATCGCGTAATTGGCACGCCACGGCGTGGAGAGGTGCGGCATATAATACATCATCTCGTACGCATACCAGATTACAGACGGAAAAACGACGAAGCCCAGAGACAAGCCAACGAGCGCGCCCAGTACGGCGGCCGTCAGTGCATACCCGATGTATTTTTGCATGATAACAGATCGGTCATAGCCCAAAGCCTTCATGGTGCCAATCTGCAGCCGTTCTTCTTCCACCATGCGGGTCATGGTCGTGGAAACAACGAGTGCGGCTACCAGGAAGAAAAACACCGGGAAGACATGGGAGATCGCTTCTACCTTCGTCACACTGCCATCAAAGGAGTTAAAGCTTGCCGTGGCAGATCGATCGGTGATATACCATTCCGGTTTTTCTAAATCGGCGAGTTCCTCTTCGCCGTCCTCTAAGTCTGCCCGCGCGTCGTTTAGCTCTTTTTCTGCGTCTGCCTTTTCCCGGCGATACGCATCCTCGTTGTCCGCCAGTTCCTGTCGGCCGTCCTGAATTTGCTGCCAGGCTGCTTCCAGGTCCCTTCTGGCATCCGCAAACAGGGCCTCATTGCCACCATACAGTTGGATCGTGCTTTCCAACTGCTGCTCCTGCGCATGGTAGGCGTCCTCGGCGTCATCCAAATCCTGGCGGGCATCCGCCAGTTCTTTTTCCGCATCGGCGAATTTCCTATCCGCCTCTTCGCGCGCGTCGTTATATTCTTTCCACCCATCATCCAGATCCGCGCGCGCCTCGTCGTATAACTCCTGATACCTTTCTTCGCAGCGCGTGGCGCCGATGTCTTCAATCGTTTCGGCGGCCTCGTCCACAAAGTCCTTGTAGGGATCCTCGAAGCTTAAAAGTTCAAAAGCCCCGTTTAAGGTGACATATAGGTCGGTGTACACGTCATCATAGGCAAAGTCAGATGGCTGCAGGTAAAAAAACAAGGCAACGCTACCGTCCCCGACACTGGCGGCCTCGCGCTGGATGGAAAAGTAGCCAGGGCTGCGCACCCTGCCGACCACGGTGAAACGCCTTCGCTCCAAGGCATCGGATAGGTCTTTATTGTCCGGGCTGACGTGGAATGTGTCGCCAATTTCTAGGGTATGAGACCGGCTCTCGTTGGCGGGTAAAGCCACCACGCACTCGCCGGGTTTCTGCGGCCAGTTTCCCTCTACGAGGCTCAGTTTGTTGATGGCATCCGGATCCTCAGGGTCGGCGGGTAAGCTCTGGGCGCGCGCGACGAGTGTGTCTTCGCCCGATACGACAAGCAGATCCAACGAATAGCCGAACTGCGCCTTGTGTACCGTCTCAGATTTTTGCAGCGCTTCGAGGTCATCCTGCGTAAGGCCCAAAGTGGAAACAATATGCAGATCATAAAAGTTGGCGTCGTCAAGGTACGCCTCCATGGATTCTTTCATGTCCGGCGTACTGGACATCAGACCGGCCAAAAAACCTACGCCCAGCGCCACAATGGAAAAAATGGCAATGAACCGGCTCTTTGTGCTGCGAAATGTGCGGATGATGTTTTTACGGTAACTGCGCGGCATCTACCACTCGATCCTTTCAATCGGCGTTGGGTTCTCGTTGCGTTTCATCTCTGTAATCTGACCGCTGTTGATGCGGATGATCCTGTCAGCCATGGCAGCCAACGCGCTGTTATGCGTGATGACAATGACTGTGCGGCCCTTCTCGCGGCAGGTGGACTGCAGAAGCGTTAAGACCTGTTTGCCTGTCTTGTAATCAAGAGCGCCGGTGGGCTCATCGCAGAGTAATATTTTGGGGTTCTTGGCAATTGCGCGCGCGATGGCGACGCGCTGTTGCTCCCCGCCGGAGAGCTGCGCCGGAAAATTATCACGTCGTTCAGAAAGCCCCACCTCGTCTAACACCGTATCGGCATCGAGCGGCTCACGGCAGATCTCGCTTGCCAGTTCGACGTTTTCCCGCGCAGTCAGGTTCTGCACAAGATTGTAAAACTGAAATACAAAGCCGACATCGTAGCGTCTGTACTCCGTTAGGCGCTTCGGTGTGAAGGAGCTGACCTCTTCCCCGTCCAAAATGATGGAACCCGCATCACAGGTATCCATACCGCCCAACATATTGAGTACCGTAGTCTTGCCGGCGCCGGAAGGACCCAGAATGACACAGAATTCCCCTTTTTGGATCTCAAACGATACATGGTCGGCGGCTGTAATCCGGGTTTCCCCCATTTGATAGTATTTGCACACTCCGTTGAACTGCACATAAGCTGAATTTTGCATACCTTGATTTCCTTTCGGGCGGCTGGTCGGTACCCAGGCATAGGCGCTCAAAACACGGCCGAACGATTTTTAAAGATTTCGATCTCCTAAAACAGTATACCATAACGGGGCGAAAAAAGCGAAGGCTATATTGTGCTTTGTCTTGTTTCCCGAAAAGCCGATATCCGCACAAAGCAAAAGGGCTCTTTCCAGGCGAACGGGAAGATCGGAGCGCAGAAGGATCGACCGATACGGCTTATTGGCACGATGCACACGGTCAATCAATCCAGCAGCAGTTTAAAAACAATGGGGTAATCACTCTTTACATCGGTGTATAGGTGCAACCCCTCCTGGTCTCTGCGCCACTGCGGCGGCTCGTCTGTGCCCAGCACGCGCACATCGCGCAGAAGACCGGTGAAGAGTGCCGCATGCGGCTCGCCCTGCGCAAGAGCGTGTATGCAGTAGGATCCATCCGGGCTCTGTTTCAGGGCGATGGCATAAAGGCAGCCATTATGGCAGGTAAAGCGAATATCTTCATGCGTGAACGGTTTTTCCTGCGCATCCGTAAAACCGCCCTTCGGCACCTGTGTCGGACCCTCGCCGTAGATCCGCCAGACACGGCTGCCATAGATAGCCTCACCGTTGACGCGCAGCCAGGCGCCGATTTGCCGCAACACCTCCTGTTCCGGCTGCGGAATGACACCGTCTGCGCGCGGGCCGATATTGAGAAGAAGGCAGCCGTTTTTGCTCACTATATCGACAAGGTCGCGCACCAGAGATGGCGCTGAGCGATATCGGTTATCCCGTGTATACCCCCAAGAATTCAGTGCGATGGACGTATCCGTTTGCCAGGCATAGCCCTGCATATCAGAGAATTGGCCGCGTTCCACATCCGGTATCGCACCGCAGGCGAAAGGAAAGGCGTCCTGTTTGTAGGTAATGCCTACGCGCGCGCCGCGCTCCTGAGCGCGATTGTAATAATAAGCAGCGAGCTTTTTGAGCCAGGGCTTTGCGCAGGAATGTTGGATCCACCAGTCAAAATAGAGAAGGTCCGGTTGATAACGGTCGATCAATTCGCAGGTGCGCACAAGCCAGTCCTGCAAAAACTCTTCACTGGCGTCCGGTTTGCTGCGCGGATCCTCGCGATCCGTCTCCGGCATCGCGGGCCAATACAGATCGCCGCGCCGCAGCGGTTCGCGGACATCGCTGTCAAATTCACGGCCGTGACTCATGAAGAAGCTGTGTTCGATGCGATGGCTGGAAGCGCAGAAGTGAAGACCGCTTTGAACGATACATTGTTGCAGCTCACCCAGAACATCGCGGTGTGGGCCCATCTCGGCGGCGTTCCAGTGGGATATTTCGCTGCGGTACATCTGGAATCCGTCGTGGTGTTCCGCAACTGGCACTACATAGCGCGCACCGGACTCAACAAAAAGTTCCGTCCACTCCTCCGGATCAAAATTCTCGGCGCGAAAAAGCGGGATAAAATCTTTGTATCCGAAGCGGTCCTGGGGGCCCCACGTTTTGCGATGATGCGCATATTCGTCGGAACCCTGTATGTACATGTTGCGGGCATACCACTCATTGCCATAGGCTGGCACACTGTAAACGCCCCAGTGAATAAAGATCCCAAATTTGGCGCGCTGCCACCACTTGGGAGGGTGAAAGGCCTGCAGAGAATCCCAGTTATCGTGGAAGGGCCCGTTTTCAATCACGCGTTCAATCCTACGCAAATAGGGGGACATATCGTACATATGCGGATGCCTCGTTTCCTGCGTATTTTGTACCTAACCGATAGATACGGATTTCCTTGCGATGCGCGCACGGCATGTGTCCTGCTTTGGGTACGCCGAACCGCTCGCCTATCTTACCATATTCTTTTTGCGCTTAAAACCCCCGTCACGGCATTTGGCAAGGGTGAAATGCAAAAAAATGCAATAAGGCGTCTCTTGATTTTGTATACTATAAAGTTTTTTACAAAAAGATAGCGCCGATATTATACGTACCAGCGCTAAATTTGAAGCAGGTAATGGGAGTCGAACCCACCTCCACAGCTTGGAAGGCTGTTATACTAGCCGATGTACTATACCTGCGCCTGACGTAAGCTATTATAGCCGCAGTTGACGGAAATTGTCAAGAGGCAAGAAATGTGCTTGACAGATGACTCAAAAATAGTATACTAGTCTGCGTGGGCTGGTGTAGCTCAGTTGGTAGAGCAGCTGATTCGTAATCAGCAGGTCGCCGGTTCGAGTCCGGCCACCAGCTTTCATAAAAGCGCGATATGACGTTGAAAAACGCTCATACCGCGCTTTTTCTTTTTGACGAAAATCCAATCTGACTACTTTTTGACTACTTTTGTGGTTTGCGCTCTCCTCCCCTCTTAGAGGCTCTGTTTTGTTTGGCCTGACAAGAAAAATTTACAATATTCGTGTCTTGCATTTTCCCATCGAATATTGTACAATAACACTGGGCAGCGCGTTACGTGCTTTCGCATTCGCTTAGCTTCTTCGCCCGGATTCCAGCCCTGTTTCGGAGGGCGGAAGAAAGTAAAACGAAACAACGGCAAACCAGGAAGCGAGTACGTCGCGTTCACGCCGGTTTTATACACAACCCGGCACAAATATTATGATTGGAGGTACTTTGTTTATGAAAGAAAGACATGGTAAATTCCGCAAGGTCCTTGCCTGTCTGGTAGCTCTGACGCTTGTGTTGGCGGTGCCGCTTACCGCGCTTGCTACCGGTACAGAGGGGTACATCCCCAGTTTCCCTGAGACCACGGCACCTGCAGCAGATTATGACATCGCACCGATTGACAGCGGCACGCCGGTGCCAATCGCCAACCCTGGACAGCCTACCCGCAACTGGATGGCCGAGTGGTGGGCCTGGTGGTGGTGGTATTGCTACTACAACAATGTCGACTTCTCCAGCTGGGATTCCACTGACATTTCCAACTGGTGGTTCTGGTACGGCTACTACAACAATCTGTTTAACTACACAGATTCTTCGCAGTGCCCGACATACTGGTGGTGGTTCTACCCCTACTACTACAATTTTGATTTCGCGAACTGGTCTTCCAGCGACATCGCCTCATGGTGGTTCTGGTATAACTACTACAGCAACTACGATTCCACGAACTGCCCGGACAGCTTCCCCTTCTATTGGTGGTGGTGGTGGACGTTCTCCAACAACAACCAGTAAAAATTGACAATTTTCGGAATCGGCAACGCCTTTTACAAGCGGTTTTGAATGAGTCTCTGCCTTGGGCAGGACGCTGTTTTCTGACCGGTAGGGAAGGTTCTTGCCGGTTCCCCACTTAAAAAACTCGTATTCCTTCCTGCGGCAATCCAACCCCCCTTAATAAACATCTTGAGGCAATACCGCACAACGCTACTGCGGTGTCTTGCCAAAGTGGTGCGGTGCTGCCCTAACCGTTTCAGAAGGGATTGCCCAATACCGTATTTTAAACCGCCCGGAGCAGCCCGACGCTGCTCCGGATTTTTGTAAGTACAAAAAACAAAAGGAGCCGAAAATGGGTACTTTACGCAAACTCAAAAAAGAACTGAAGAAAGACGAGAATACCCGCGACCTGCTGGTGCGCAGCGACCGGCATGAGATTTTGCTGGATTTGGACGGCGACAAAAGCCCCGATATTGGTCTTTTGGATTATGACCATACCGGGGATGTAAGTGCCATCGCAGTAGATCTGACTGGCAATGGCGAGTTCAATTTTTATTTGATTGACCACGACGGAAACGGCATTCCGGACGAGATCTCGTACTATCGGGACGGCGATGACATGCCGGTAAAATCGGTGTTTGGTAGAACTGTTGAGGCAAAAATAGTGGAAAGAGCCGCCAAAATTCACGGGCTGATGAGTGCTGCGGATCTCGCTGCGGGTGAAATTTTACGCACACTGGAAGAGCTGGAAGCGTTCCTAAAAGAGGAATCTGAGAGCTTTGTTGAGCAGACCCCCGATGAATGAAGGCCGGAAACAGGCAGTGTGGACAGGTTAAGCCTGATGCAGATCCCGGAAGCGGCAAACGCCTTCCCGCAGCCGTTGCAAGCCGTCTTGCAGGGTAGTGGGCGGGCAGGCGATGTTCAGGCGGAGAAACGGCGCACCCGGCGAACCGTATTCTGCGCCTGCGCAAACATACAGCCCGGTTTCGGTGCGCAAAAACCGCTGCAAAGTCGCAGTATCTGCGCACAGCACATGGCAGTCCAACCACAAAAGGTACGTCGCCTGAGAGGGCACAAGATAAATTTCCGGAAGGTATTGCCGCAGGAAGGTGGAAGACGTACATTTGTTCGCGTACAGGATACATCGCAGTTCCTCCAGCCAGTCTTCCGCCCTGGTAAAGGCCGCGATCGCGGCGGGGATCGCGAAGGCATTGGGTTCCGCCACCTCGTCGGTATTCAGTGCGCGCCAAACCTTGTGGCGCAGCACCGGATCCGGTACGCAGACAGCGGCGGACGCGAGCCCCGCCAGATTGAAGGCCTTAGAGGGTGCCAAGCAGGTAATGCTGTTTTGCCTGCACTCCTCATTCACGCTGGCAAAGGGAACATAGGAGACACCGGGATCCGTCAGATCACAATGAATTTCGTCGGATACCACGACGACATGGTGTTTGGCGGCAAGATGGCCGATACGCGCCAACGTCTCTCGGTCCCAGATTTTTCCGATCGGGTTGTGCGGATTGCACAGGATCATCAGAGTAGTCTGCGGGTCGGCGAGATCTGCCTCCAGGCGGGAAAAATCAACGGAATAGGCACCGTCTGCATAGAGCAGCGGGCTCTGTTTAACCTGCCGGCCGTTATTGAGGATGGAGTTAAAGAAAATATTGTAAACCGGCGTCTGAATCAGGACGTTTTCACCCGCCGTGGTCAATTTCCGCACGATGGAAGAAAGCGCCGGCACAACGCCGGTACAAAAGATCAGCCAGTCGCGCTCCATACAAAACGCGTGGCGGCGCGCCCACCAACCACATACGGCGTCATACCATGCATCCGGCACAACACTGTAGCCGAAGACCCCGTGTTCTACCCGCTGTTGCAACGCCTCGCGGATCTCGGGCGCGGTCTGGAAATCCATGTCCGCCACCCACATCGGCAGCTCGCTTTCCCCTACGTCCCATTTCAGGGAATTCGTTCCCCGACGATTGACCGGCGTTTCAAAATCGTATTTCATCCGTTTGCCTTTCCGCAAAGTCAACAAAGCCGATTTTATCAGCGGCTCGCATCGGCGTTGTCACGACAGAGGATGATTGTTTTACCGGGATCGACGCGGTCTTTTTCAACAATCAATTCGCCGATACTGTCCGCTGTGATATGACCGCAAGATGGGTTAAAGACGCTGTCGATATGGCTAGAGATATCCGCCTCGACACTGGAATATTCAAAGGCCAGTGTCGTATTGAGAAGTTTGCAGTTTTTCATTACCAACGTGTCAATATAGCACATGCCCTGCAGGCTTTCCACGCAACAGTTGACGAGCGTTAAATTCTTGGAATTCCAGCCGAGGTACTCCCCTGATATAAAGGAATCGTAAATGGTGACATTTTCGCTGTTCCAGAACGCGTCTTTGGAAAGCATGCGGGAATCGCGAACCACAACGCTTTTGGCGCCGTCAAACGCGTAGTTGCCATACAAGGTCAGAGCATCCACCGTCATGTCAGCGCAGTTCATCGCGAAATAATCACCTTTCGCCGCGACGTGATCGAGCACGACATTTTGACAGCTCCAAAGTGTCTCGGCGGCGTTGGGAAATGTAACGCGCCGCAAGACAACCTCCTGGCAGCGGCGGAAATTCTTGGGCGCCTCGATTTGGCAGTCCTCCACCCTGAGGTGTTGGGTATACCAGACACCGGCTCGCGCCATCTCAAACCAGACACAATCCTTCGCGTAGATGTCCTTTGCATACCACAACGGGTATTTCCACTTGAACATGCAACCATAAAGTTTTATCGCAGCGCTCTCTTTGAGTGGCGATTCACCGTCGGTAAAGATGGTGTTTTCAATCTCCAGATCGCGCGCGCCGAACAGGGGTCTTTCCCCGACATAGTACCCCTGGGTAATTTTTTCCATATTCGCTTGACCTCTCCTTATGCTTGTTTTGCTTTTGCGTGCCGAAGGTCGGTGAAAACGAATGAAGTTCTTTACGCCTTCAAGGGTTTTCCCCAGCGCTTCTATTGTACCGCCCTGTCGCGCAACATGCAAGGGTTGACGCCATATTTTCCCATTGAAACGGTAGGC
>CAZLMA010000033.1:0-17585 GCA_964560675.1 uncultured Subdoligranulum sp.
GGCTCTATGGATGATTCAATCATAAGTGTTCAACTTATTATTGCAATTTGCGAAACAATATGAAAAAACCATTGGCTCTTTTTTTGGGCTTTGCGCTCATCGCTGCGCTGATGACAGGATGCGGCGGCAATTCCGATCCCGCAAACGACGGTAACGCCGGTGACGGCACCGCCTCGGACAATATGGTCGTGGAGCCACAAAACGGCAGCACGCAGGCGCCGGACACTGAAGATGCCGAGGATCCGAGCGGCGATGCAGGATCGGCAGAATCTACGGCCGAGCCAGCATCCGACGAGGACGTTACCGCCGCCATGGAGACAATCCTCGCTGTAAACGAGGTGCCGAACGCCCGGGCCTTCGATGATTTCTCGGTTGAGTACGACCTGGGTCTTACCATGGAAAACATCGAGAGTTATGCGGGGTATTTGACGAACGACGCGCCCTCTGACAGCGCGCTTGTGTTCGTAGCCAAGGTCAAAGAAGGCACAGTCGACACCGTTTTGGCACAGCTGGAAGCCGCCAAAAAGAGCATGTCGAGCAGTCTGTACGCGGAGTACGCGGATGCGACCGCAAAAGCCTCCGATGCGCGCATCGTGAGTAGCGGCAATCTCGTCGCGTTTGTCATCGCGGGCGTTAACGGCCCTGACTATAGCGCCATCGATGAGGCGATCCAACAAGCGATGCCAAAATAAGCCTAGGGCTTTCCTTTCACGGCCGCTACCCTTATCGGTAACGGCCATTTTTTAGGACGTTTGGGTATACGGGTAGGGGGTTCATGCTTTGGCATCAAACAGCGTAGTTTTCCTGCTGTATTTTTTGCCCATATCGCTGGCGGTGCACACCTTTGCGCCCGCGCCGGTCAAAAATGCCGTACTGTTGTGCGAAAGCCTTGTTTTCTTTTGCTGGGGCGGCATAAAGTACCTACCACTGGTTCTACTGCTGGTGGCCGTCCATTATGCCGCGGGGTTGGCGATGCCAAACTTATTGGAGAGAACCGCCCTGCGCAGGGCCGTATTGGCAGCAGCCATCCTTTTCAGCGTGGGAATTCTCGGCTTTTTTAAGTACGGTTCCTTTCTGGCGGACTTTCTAAAGCAGATCGCAGGCGGCGCTTTCGGTGGAATAACACTCGATATCGCAGCGCCGCTCGGCCTTAGTTACTATACCTTTAAGCTGATCGGCTATTCGGTCGACGTCTACACGAAAAAAACGCCGCCGGAGCGAAACCTTATCGATTTTGCGGCCTACGCACTGCTTTTTCCGCAGCTGACGATCGGCCCCATCGCGCCGTACCGAACCTTGCGCGAGGAACTGCACAACCCGGCACATCGCGCCACGGCGGCCAAAGCCGAGGCGGGCGCGGAACTGTTTGTATGGGGCCTTGCCAAAAAGGTCATACTGGCCGATACCATCGGAAAGCTTTGGCAAGACATCATCGGGACCGGCGGCATTGGCCTGGAAAACGCTTCCATGCCGCTTGTGTGGCTGGGCATCTGTGCCTACGGCTTTCAGCTCTACTTTGACTTTGCCGGCTTTTCTGAGATGAGCAACGGCATCAGTGCCATGCTCGGCTTTACCTGCGCGCCCAATTTTAACCACCCATACACCTCGACCAGTATTACGGAGTTTTGGCGGCGCTGGCACATCTCGCTCTCCACCTGGTTTCGGGATTATATCTACATACCGCTGGGCGGCAATCGCAAAGGCCTGGCGCGCCAGCTTTTAAATATGCTCGCGGTCTGGCTGCTCACGGGCATATGGCACGGCAGCGAATGGAATTTTATTGTGTGGGGCCTCTACCATTTTTTGCTTCTCGCGGTGGAAAAAACTTTTTTACTCCCCCACCTGCAAAAGGGCAAGGTCTGGCCGCACCTGTACTCCCTGGTTTGCGTCGCCATAGGTTGGGCGATCTTTGCTGGCAATGTCCCCGGAGCGCCGCTGGGGCTTTTGGTTATGCGGCTGTTTGTGCCGCGCGGCGGGATATCGCCGTTTTATTACCTGCGCAATTACGGTGTTGCGTTCCTGCTGTGCGGTGTGTTCAGCACACCGCTACCCGGTCAAATCCGACGGCGGCTCAAAAGACACAAGATGCTATACTTGCTTGTATTCGGCACCGCGATGGTCACGTGTTTCGCCTTTGTTGTGGGCGCGGGCAGCAAAACGGCGCTGTACGCGAACTTTTAAGGGGGCTTACGGGAGATGAAAAAGTTTAAAAGACGGGCTCCAGACGAAAAAGAAAACGCAGCGGAAACAAAACGCCCCGGAGCCGTCCTTTTGTTATTTCTGGCTTTTTTGTTCGGGTTTTCTCTTATCAATCTGCTGTGGCCGAAACGGACCATTTCCACACTGGAAAACCGCCGTCTCGCCGCCTTTCCCACTGTGAGTGTCGATAAGCTTGTAAGCGGGAAGGCTGCCGAGGAGCTGGAGGTGTGGGCGCAGGATCAGGTGGCCTTTCGGGATTCGCTGTTATGGCTGGAAAGCGCGATGAGCGCCATAGGGCTGCAAAAGGTTGAGGAAAACGGAATCCTGCTGGGCAAAGACGGCTGGATGTTTACAGAGCAGTTCGACCCGCAGGCAGCTGACTATTTGGAGCGCAACCTAGACGCGGTGTGCAACTTCGCAGAACGCTATCCGGGCCGGGTGTACTTTATGCTGGCGCCATCCGCCGCCGTTATCTATCCGGAAGAGCTGCCATTTGCCGCCCCCATGGTGGATGAAAATGCCATGCTCGATGGGATCTTTGCCCGCGTAGCGTCCGCCGGCGCTGCGGTACTGGATCCGCGCGAGATCTTTACAGACCAAAAAGAGGAGGGCCTTTACTACCGCACCGATCACCACTGGACAACGCAGGGCGCTTATCTCGCCTACCGGCTGTTCGCCGACACGAAAGGTCTTGCTCCTTTTGTCGCCGACCCGGCAAAAAGCAAGGCGGTGCCGGACTTTTACGGCACGCATTATTCCGCCACACGCCGCTGGAATGTTGTGCCGGACACGATCACATGGTACCCGATGCAAAGCGCCATGACCGTTTACAAAGTCGCGGGCGAGGCAAAGTTCTCCCCCACTTTTACCGGGCCGATGATCGATGAGGACAAGTTCTCGACGCGCGACAAATATGCCGCCTTTTTGGGCGGCAACAACGGTTATACAGAGCTCGGCGGTGATGGCGTGGGCAACCTACTTGTTGTAAAAGACAGCTACGCGAACTGCTTCGTTCCCTTTTTAACGCCCCATTACCGCACGATCGGCATCGTGGATTTTCGCGGTTACGCCTACGGCCTGGACAGCCTGATCCAGGAGCGCGGATATGACGAAATTTTGATCCTGTACAATTACCAGACTTTTATCTCCGACAAGGATTTTATCAATTTGTCCAGGCCCACCACGTTGGGATGAGGTTTTACCCGGGTCAACGTGCCCACTTACAACATACGCCGCTGCCAGCAAGATAGGATCCCCTGCTACCGTTTTGTTCCCATGGCCCCCTTCGCTTACTCGAACTCCACGGTAGCCGGGGGTTTTGTTGTGACGTCGAAGAGCACACGATTGACATGCTTCACCTCGTTCACAATACGACCCGCGGCAGCCGTGATCACGTCGAGCGGCAGCGGCGTAACCTCGCAAGTCATAAAGTCAAGGGTAGTAACGGCGCGCAGCGCGACGGCGTATTCATACGTCCGCTCATCACCCATCACGCCGACGCTGCGCATATTGGTCAGGGCAGCAAAATACTGGCTTGGCCGATCAGACAGCGGCAGCTTTTCCACTTCTTCGCGCCAAATGGCGTCGGCGTCTTGTACAAGCGCGATCTTTTCCGGCGTTACTTCCCCGATCACGCGGATGGCGAGCGCGGGACCCGGGCAGGGCTGCCTGGTAACCAACGATTCCGGCAGACCCAGTTGCCTGCCCGCCCCGCGCACCTCGTCTTTAAACAGCGTGCGCAGCGGCTCCACGATCTCCTTAAAATCGATCCTCTCGGGCAATCCGCCGACATTGTGGTGACTTTTGATGACAGAGGACTCGCCACCGAGGCCGCTCTCTACCACATCGGGGTAAATGGTACCCTGCGCGAGATAATCAACAGCGCCGATTTTTGCCGCCTCTTCTTCAAAGACGCGGATGAATTCCTCACCGATAATCTTGCGCTTGTGCTCCGGCGAGGTCACACCGGCCAATTTGCCAAAAAACCGCGCGCGCGCATCCACACAGACAAAACGGACAGCAAAATTGCCCTTGGGGCCGAAAACACTTCTGATTTCTTCGACCTCGTTTTTGCGGTGCATACCGTGATCCACAAAAACACAGGTCAGCTGCTCCCCCACCGCTTTCGCGAGCATGGCCGCGCATACGCTGGAATCCACGCCACCGGAGAGCGCCAACAAGACTTTCCCACCGCCGATTTTTTCGCGCAGGGCGCGCACGGAGTCCGACACAAAGGTATCCATTCTCCAGCTGCCCTCGCAGCCGCAGATTTCCCTCACAAAGTTTTGCAGGATTTGGGTACCGTTTTCGGTATGCAGAACCTCGGGATGGAACTGAACGCAGTAAAGGCTTCGGTTTACATCTTCCGCAGCGGCCACGGGGCAATTCTTTGTGCTTGCGGTGATCGTAAATCCGGGTGCAGGTGCCAAAATAGCATCGTTATGGCTCATCCAGCAGATATTTTGGGAGGGCAGATGACAAAACAAACGGCTCGAGGTATCCAGTTGCGTCATCGTTTTGCCGTACTCGCGTTCCGCCGCCTTGCCGACGGTGCCGCCCAGCATATGCATGATGAGCTGGGCGCCATAACAGATCCCCAGGATCGGCACACCCCAGGTGTAGATCTCCGGGTCGATGCGGTGCGAATCAGGCAGATAAACACTGAAAGGGCCTCCTGTAAAAATAATGCCGGCCGGATTTTTGGCCTTGATCTCGCATAGCGGCGTTCGCCAGGACAAGATTTCACAAAACACATGGCATTCCCGAACCCTGCGGGCGATAAGCTGGTTATACTGCCCGCCGAAATCCAACACTATGATCGTCTTTTGCTCCATGGAAAAACTCCTTTGTGAATTCCCTTATAAGTCCTTTTGTCCGTGCAAACGAGCCGCGCCGATTCTACAAGAAGCGCTCCCAAGTGGGGTGCAACCGCAAACCTTCTTTTGGATGGCAGGCACTGGCTTTTTAAGCGCTGTTTCGCACCATGGCAAGTTCACACAATGCCTTTTGCAAAAGCACAACACTGTCAAGGCGGCTGCTTTTTAAGTCCAGATTGAGACGCAGCAGGATGGCAAGGCTTTGTTCCAACCGCCGTCTTGTAAAGCGTTCGGCTGCCTGGGAAGACTTCCTTAGACGGGTATCCCACTTGCCTGTATATCCGAAATCCTTCGCCATGTCCGCAATCTTTCGCCCGCTCGATCCGGTAAGCAAGGCGCGGTACATATCAAGATAATTGCCAGCCAAAGCGCCGCAAACCAAATTGGGATCGTTTTGCAGGGCTAAGAGTGTATTCAGTTTTTCCATGGCCTGCGCCGTACGTCCGGCTGCGGCCAAGCGAACCATCTCAAAGGTATCCGCCTCCAGTGTCGCGCAGGCGAGCTGCTTTACCATATGGGTCGTAACGGTTCCGTAGTTTGCCAGGGCAGCGAGTTTTTCTACCTCGTTTTGCAAACGAAACGGTTCCTCGCCGCAGAGATCCAGCAGGGCTGCGTCGGCGCCGCGCGCAAACTGCGCGCCGCTCTGTGCGGCCCAATCGCGCACCATCTTGAGTAAGTCGCTGCGCCCGGGCTTGCCAATTTGAACGCAGTAGCCGATTTTTTCGCAGACTGCGATCAGTTTTTGCTCCCGTTTTCCGGGTCGAATCCGGCCGCGCTGCTCTTCTAGAAGGCTTGTCATGACAAAAACGGCGTTTTCCGCGTCTGAGAGAACGGAACAGATTTCGTTTAAGTCCCGATCGGAATAAGCGGAAGCCTTGAGAAGCGGCATATACACAACGCGCCGCGTACCGAAAAGTGAGATCGTTCCCGCCGCCGGCACAATTTGTTCCACGGTCGGGGTCGGGCCCGGCAGGGTGGTGATTTCCGGATCCGCGCCAGACAACGACGCAATCGTATTTTTCGCCGCATTTTGCAGCACGGCCTCTTCGCTGCCGTAAAAATAAAACAGCGTGCAGTTGGCCGCCAACCGCTTTTTCCATTCTTTTTCACTGTAAAGCAAGGCGACTAACCCCCTCAAACGCGAGACTTTTGCCCGGTCTGACAACAGCGCACGGCGCCGTTCCGCCGTAATAGATTTTGCTATTCTCCAAATCAGGCAGCCAGCGCAAGCTTCGGCTATTCGTCAGTACGACATCCGGTTCCAGGCAGGCGGGTTTTGCACCTCCGGCACAAAAGAGATTGACCCTGATCGGCGCATCAAATTCCGGGCTTCCAACCTGGATCGCGGCGCGGATGCCGCCCATATCGATGACACAGACGTTCGCATTGGACTGGTGATATAAAACTATTTCGATTTCCTCGCCGAAAGGGTAATCCGAGCGGGGCGGCGCCTCCTGCGCTGTGACTTTCGTCGTGGCCTGCAGGTCAACACTGTCCGGTTGGCGGCGCAAATCAATGAAGAGATCCGGCACAGGCGATCCGTGCGCATCGAGGTAATCAGACACTTCGCTTGCGTTGTAAGCCCCGCCGCGGTAAAAGACCGCCGCATGACCCTGCTGGGTGAGAACGGCGCAGGGATTGCCGCCCGTCCCGACCAGCGCGATTGTAGCCACATCTTGCCTTGCCCAAATTCCCAGCGCCACGGCGAGTACGCCGCAGACAGCCACAGCAGGCACAAACCACGCCAAGGAGCCATGCTTGCGGCGCAGCCAAAAGACAAGTATCAGCAGGCCCAGCACCGCCAGCACCCACAGCGTGTAGCGCTGCGGCAGATCCAAACGCGCCAGCGGCAGCGCTGCACAAAAGCGCACCAAAGAGAGCATGGCGCGCAGCCACAAGGTGAGGATCAGGCTCGCCATGCGCATGGCCGGTGAAAAAACTGGCAGCGAAGAGAGCGCCAGTACCAATAATCCCAGCAGCAAGGCCGGGCGCAGCATCCAAACGACCAACAAATTGGTAAGCATCGCCACACCGCTGACCGCCATGCCGCGTGCAACCAGAACCGGCAAGGTGGCTACGGACGCGCAGAGTGTGACCTGCAGCGCCTCGGCGACGGCCAACAGCGCGCGCCAGGGCCATGGCAACTCCGCCCCCGTTCGCCTGATGACAGCGCCTCGCTCCGCCTTTGCCAACGCACCGGCCGCCACAACGCCCAGAACCGCACAGAATGAAAGCTGAAATCCGAGATCACAGGGCGCAAACGCATTGAAAAGGCCCAGCAAAATCGCGGCCGCCCCCAGCGATGTCAGTGTGTCGGACGGCTGGTGGAACCATCTGCCGACCTGCGCGATCAAAAAGATCGTTCCCGCGCGCACAACGGATACGGTAAAGCCCGTAAGCGCCATGTAGAACCCAACGACCGCCATGCCCAAAAGCGTGCCCAGCCGCGAAAAGCGCCTTCGCTCCTCGGTGAAAGAAGGCGTCAACAGCCCGCAGAGCAGGGTGACGTGCAAGCCGGATACAGCCAGCAGATGCGCGACGCCAGCCTGCTGAAAAGCGCGGTAAACCGTATCATCCAGGGCGCTGCGGTCACCCAGCAACATGGCGGTTTCCAACCCAGCATAGACTGGCGGCGTCCAGGTGTAAAGGCGACGGCGCAAAGCATCGCGAAAATCCTGGAGCCGGTATCGCAGTCCCCGCGCGGGCGGTAAAGAGGAATAGCGCCCCGAAAATTCCGCCTCGAGCCAGATCCCGTCCGCGTAGCGGCTCAGTTTATACTCATCCTCCGCCACGGCGCGCAGGGTAAATTGCGCCGTAAACCGTTCCCCGGCTCGGGAGGCCGGGAAGCTCTGACAGTGCACGAGTAGGCTGCCTCGATACCCCTCAATGTCGGTAAGGCGCAAGGAACCGCGCAGCATGCCACTCTCGTAGGCGGCCTCGGCGCCGGGCTCTACCGTGGCGGTCGCCGTTACCGTTTGGTCGGCGAGCGCCTGCACGGGCCTTACCCTGACAACCTGAAAGAAGGTCGTCCAGGCAAGGCCTGCGACAAGTCCCAACAACAGCGGGCGACACCATCTGACCTTACGGCGCTTGCGATTTTGCAAAAAAAGCACCAACCAGGCAGCGCAGAGGACCGCCGCCGCCACCCACAGGGCTTTAAGCGGCAAGGTGGCGCCCGCCAACTCCGCGACCGCGAACAAGAGGCCGAAGCCGGCCAACTTTCTCTTCATGGCACCAGGCGCGCTGCGCGCTTTAGTGTTCAAACAGCGGCAGCGGCGCTAGATAGATAATGTCCTTGCGCTTCGCGGCGTCCCCTTCCGCCAGGACGGCGGCCATGCAAACAATCGTTCCGCTGCTCTTTTCTACCAGCGTCTCCAGCGCGTGCAGCGAACCGCCGGTGGAGATGACGTCGTCAACGATCAAAACGCGCTTGCCGTTCATAGCCTCGATGTCTTTTTTGTCGATCACGAGCGTTTGCTTGCCCGCTGTTGTGATGGACTGATCTTCGATGACAACCGGTTCACTCATGTAGAGCTTCGGCCCCTTGCGCGCGACGAGCCACGGTTTGCCGCTCTCACGCGACATCTCATACGCGAGGGGGATTCCCTTCGCTTCGGCGGTGACAATCACGTCAAACACAGGCGTTTGCTTTAGGAGCGCCTGGGAACAGGCCACGGTCAGTTCGGTATCGCCGAACATGATAAACGCGGCAATATCCAGGTGATCGTTTACCTTGCACAGCGGCAGTTCACGCGTAAGGCCTGCCACATGCAGCGTATAGGTTTTGGGCATAAAAAGACCTTCCTTCCCCTGTTGTTCCTGAGATTTTAGAATCGCCGTTCGGCTTGTGCGTGCCACAAGAGGCAGCGCGGAAAATGCGCAGACGGCAAAATTGGATCCCTTGCAAAACGCAAAGGACGCTTACACGACCCGCAACCGCTATGCGCGTGTTAACCCGGCGGCCACGCGAGGGTACGGCCGGCCAAAACATGGAAATGCAAATGTCCTACGCTTTGTCCGCCGTCCTCTCCGACGTTGGTCACCACGCGGTAGCCGCTCTCGCTGACGCCCAGCTGTTTGCAAAGCTTCGCAATCACGGCGTAAATGTGCCCGATAGACTGCGCATCGCTCTCGGTTAGGCAAGCGGCGCTGTCGATATGCTGTTTCGGAACCACCAAAAAATGCACGGGCGCTTTGGGATCGATGTCGTAAAAGGCGAGGACGGCATCGTCCTCATACAACTTTTTGGAAGGGATTTCGCCGTGCGCAATTCTACAAAAAAGACACTCCGCCATTTTTTCACCTCCTGTTTTTTATATAGAGCCTAGCATCTTGCCGATAATATTGGGAACCGCATGCAGTGCCTTGTCAATTTTGGTGGCATCGCCAATCCCGGCCATGGCAAAATCCGATTTGCCTCCGCCCTTGCCGCCGGCAACCGCCGCGATCTCACGCGCCAGATTTCCCGCGTGCAGGCCGCGCGCCAAAGCGTTTTTGGCCACACCGACCGCCATGGTAGCCTTGTCGCCGCTTGTGCCGATCAAAACCGTAACGGTATTCGGTGCCTTATCGCGAATCTTATCCACCATGCCGCGCAGCGTATCCGTGCTGGTACCGCTCAGGTAGGCGCTGATCACGCGCACGCCGCCGACGTTGGCGGCATTTTCAAACAGGCCGTCCACCTGCGCGGCGGCGAGCTCGCCTTTGGCGATCTCGAGCTGGCGCAGCGTCTCTTTATTCTCGGCGACTAGGGCCGCCGCCCGGGTAGGCAGATCTTTGATATTGCCGGTCTTTAACGCGACAGCGGTTTGGCTGAGCAGATCGTTGCGCTCATCGAGCAGAGCCAGCACACCGAAGCCTGTTGTGGCTTCAATGCGGCGAATTCCCGCGGCGATGCCGCTCTCGGATCGGATCTTGAAGCAGCCGATTTCCATGGTATTTTTTACATGGGTGCCGCCGCAGAATTCTGTGGACCAGCCACCGGCGTCGACAACACGCACAATTTCTCCGTACTTTTCGCCGAACAACGCCATGGCGCCCATCTTTCGGGCCACTTCGATCGGCAGATTCTGTACCGTCACCGGAAGTGCGGCATAGATCTTCTCGTTGACAATGTGTTCCACGCGCACAAGTTCTTCGTGTGTGACGGGCTTAAAATGGGTAAAGTCAAAGCGGGTCACCTTGTCATCCTGGTAACTGCCCGCCTGGTGAACATGCTCACCCAAAACCTCCTGCAGCGCCTTTTGCAAAAGATGCGTGGCCGTGTGGTTGCGACAAATGGCCCCACGCCTTTTTGCGTCAACCGACGCGGTGACGACGTCGCCGACTTTCAGGGTTCCCTCTAAAAGCGTACAGGTATGCACATAGAAACCCTTGGGTGTCTTTTTGACCTGTTGCACCGACAGTTTGGCATCTTGCGCGGCGAGGACGCCGTGGTCGGCCACTTGACCGCCCATCTCGGCGTAAAAGGGCGTGCGATCCAGCACGACGAGAACCCCCTCTTTGGCGCCCTCGTCGGTCGCGACGGCGTCCGCGAGTTCCTCACCCTCCGATACGGCTAAGACCTTTGCCCGCAGCGAGAGAACTTCGTACCCTTCAAAGGTTGTGGCGTCGGCGTCCAGTGCGCCAAAGAGGTCGGCGCTCCAGCCAGAGATCTCCCGGGACAAGCGCTCGGCACGGGCGCGCTCACGCTGTTTGGTCATTTCCACCCGGAAGGAGGCCTCATCAACGGAAAAGCCAGCCTCAGAGGCGATCTCCCGCGTGAGGTCCAGCGGGAAGCCGAACGTATCGTTGAGCTTGAAGGCGTCTATGCCGGACAGGATCTTTTCCTGGTCATTTTCCAATTTATCCAGCATGCCGTTCAAAATTGTGAGGCCCGCGTCAATGGTGCGCGAGAATCGCTCTTCTTCCGCGCCGATGACTTTTTTGATGTAATCCTCGTGTTCGCGCAGCTCCGGATAGCCCTGCTCACTGGAAGTGATGACGGTGTCAACCAGTTCCGTCAAGAAAGGACGGTCGATGCGCAGCAAGCGGCCATGGCGGGAGGCACGGCGCAAAAGACGGCGCAAAACATAGCCACGCCCCTCGTTTGAGGGCAGCACACCGTCCGAAACCATGAACACTGTGGAACGGATGTGATCCGTTATAACGCGGATGGAAATGTCGTCCTTCTCATCCTGGCCATAGGTCTTGTTCGCGATCCGTTCGACATGGTGCAATACGGCCGCGACCGTATCCACCTCAAACAGATTGCCTACGCCCTGCATCACGCAGGCCAATCGTTCAAGCCCCATACCGGTATCGATATTGGGCTTGGGCAGACGAGTGTAATGACCCTTGCCGTCGCTGTCATACTGGCTGAAGACAAGGTTCCACACTTCCATGTAGCGGTCACAATCACATCCGACCCCGCAAGTCGGCTTACCGCAGCTGTACTCGGGACCGCGGTCATAATAAATCTCGGAGCAAGGTCCGCAGGGGCCGGTCCCATGCTCCCAGAAATTATCCTCTTTACCGAAGCGAACCATATGATCGGCGGGGATTCCGATTTTTTGGGTCCAGATGTCATAGGCCTCGTCGTCGTCAAGATAAACGGAGATATAGAGCTTCTCGGCGGGGATGGCGAGCTCCCCGTTCAAGAACTCCCACGCCCAGGCGATGGCCTCTTGTTTGAAATAATCCTGGAAAGAGAAATTGCCCAACATTTCAAAGAAAGTGCCGTGGCGTGCCGTGATGCCAACGCGCTCAATATCCGGCGTGCGGATACACTTCTGGCATGTTGTCACGCGGTGGCGCGGCGGTTCCTCCTGGACCAAAAACCACTTTTTCATGGGCGCCATACCGCTGTTTATCAAGAGAAGGCTCGGATCTTCCTTCGGCACCAGCGGAAAGCTCCCCAGACGCAAATGATCTTTTGTCTCAAAGAAGTGTAAATACTTTTCACGCAGCTCGTTTAATCCCGTCCATTGCATTTCTACCATCCTTTCTCGAATTTGTCCACAAACTATGCGGTGAAAAAAAAAGACACTCCCGTCCCGCTTTGTTCGCAGGGACGGAAGCGAATCGCTTATCCAACGCTTCCGCGGTACCACCCGGCTTGCGGCTTTTGCGCCGCCTCTCTCATGGCGCTATAACGCCGCGCCACGCGCCCGGAATTGCCGGGGAGGCTCCTGGGCGGCCCAGCCGGGTTCTTGGTCGGGTGTCTTGCAGCAAATGGCACCCTCTCTGCTGGCCTTTTGACCGACTTTGACCCATTCATCGCCCGATGCAAGGTTCTGCTCGTATTATAAAAACAGGGTACAAAATTGTCAAGTTTTTTGAGGATCATTAAAATTCAAACAGCCTTTTCATTTCCGTTTCCAGCGTCCCGTTTTTCGAATATTCCAAGGTGGTGCAGAGGCAGTTATTGTTTTTCTCAATGTGCACTTGTCAACAAGGACTGGACACCATTTTGGTTTTACTCCCATTTTAGTGGATAAATACATTTTAGATCTGTTCCAAGGTTCCAAATGGTTGTAGCGGAACAAGCTTTTCTTGAGAAGCCACGGTTCATCGCCTACGACTGTATCTTTCCCGCGACCGGGCGGATTCGGGTCTTTCACACGTTAGAAACACAGCGCCGCAGGACGCACAGAAAAGCCCGTGGGTAGGAATGCTCACAGGCATGTTATTGTGCGCCGCCAGGGCAAGAAAAAGCCCCAGGTCACATAACTCCGGGTTCACCATGAAAACGGATGGTATTTCGCGGGAATTTTGGAAAATCGCTTGATACAGCGGCTTGTTATGGGGTATAATGACGATAGTGGTTTATGCTGAACACGATTCCTATCATAACGAAGGAAGGGGGCGGCAGTATGGAAGAGGAAAAGATGCTCCCAATTGGGATTGAAGATTTTAAGGAAATCAGAACACAGGGTTACTACTACGCTGATAAGACCGGTATGATTCGAGACCTGCTGAAAAACAGGAGTAAAGTAAACCTGTTCACCCGTCCGCGGCGTTTCGGCAAGACGCTTAACATGAGCATGCTTTTACACTTCTTCTCGCTGTACGGAGACAAATCAATCTTTGACGGGCTTGCGATTTCCAAAGAAAAAGAGCTCTGCGAGAGATACATGGGCAAGTACCCGGTGATTTTTCTCACATTGAAGGGCATTGATGCCCTTGAGTTTGATCTGGCGTATCAGATGGCAGTCCAGCTGATCGAGAAAACAGCCAATCAGTTTTATTATCTACTGGAAAGTGAAAAGCTTACAAAACATGATAAGGTCAGATACGAAAAACTTCTTGATGATAACATGACAGAAGCGACGCTGTGCAACAGCCTCAATACACTGTCAGAGCTGTTGGAAAAGCACTTTGGCAAAAAGGTCGTATTGCTCATCGATGAGTATGACGTGCCTCTTGCGAGAGCGCACGCGAATGGGTATTACGACAAGATGGTCTCGCTGATGCGCAGCATGCTGGGCGCCGCGCTCAAAACCAATACGAGCCTGGAATTTGCGGTGCTGACAGGGTGCCTGCGTATCTCCAAGGAGAGCATTTTTACAGGGCTGAACAACCTGTCTGTCTATTCCGTCACAGACGAATGGTTTGATGAATTTTTTGGCTTTACGGATCGTGAGGTGCAGGAGCTTCTCTCTTATTACGGGCTGACAGACTGTTACGAAGAAATCAAGCGGTGGTATGACGGATACCGTTTCGGCAGCAAAGGAGTTTACTGTCCCTGGGACGTACTGAACCATTGCGTCCGTCTCAGAAAGAATCCGAAAACGCCGCCGCAGAATTACTGGATAAATTCAAGCGGGAACGACGCGGTACGGGAATTCATAAGACGTATCAGCACTGAGACTGCCAGACAGGAACTGGAGACTCTCTCGGAAGGCGGAACCGTCCGTAAAAAGATCCGTCAGGAACTGACTTATCGGGAAATGTACGACTCCATTGAAAACCTGTGGAGTCTTCTGTTTATGACCGGCTACCTCACATCCCGGACCAGACCAGTGGGAGGTATCTACGAACTCTCTCTTCCCAACAGGGAGATTCAGAGCATTTTCCAGGATCAGATCATGGATCTCTTTTTCGAGGAGTCAAAAGAGGATGGGGAAGCGCTCCGGATCCTCTGCCAAGCCATTCAGACCGGCGATGCGAAGGGCGTGGAGCAGTCTCTTGACGGGTACCTTCAGCGGGTGATCAGCATCCGGGACATCGCTACTCAGCGTAACGAGAAAGAAAACTTTTATCATGGACTCCTGCTGGGACTTCTGCAGTATAAGGCAGACTGGATTGTGACCAGCAATTATGAGACCGGAGACGGTTATGGCGATATTACGATCAGAACAGGAGATAAAAGTCTGGGAGCCATCATTGAAGTAAAATACGCCCATGAAGGAAATCTGGAGAAGGGTGTCTGGGATGCACTGAAACAGATTGAAAAGAAGCGCTATGCGGACGCGCTGTACAGAGATCAATACGGAAAGGTCCTGAAATACGGAATTGCCTGCTACAAAAAGACGTGCAAGGTCGTGCTTGGCAAGTGAGAAAACAAAAAGCGGGAATCGGAGTTGGTGAGCAATCCGGTTCCCCTCTTATGTCGGGAGTATCTCAATGATTGTGTAAATGGTCGCATCCATTCTCTCTCAGCTTGCTTCTTTTTAATTTAAAGCCGTGATCGCGGACGGTATTCGTCAATGCCCATGTAAATATCGGCGATCCCCATTTCTTTCTCGCGCATGATCAGGGATTGTATCTCCCTGACAGATTCCAAAATAAAATCCTCAGCAGTTCCCCGTTCCCCTTCAGAAAACTGATCTTCGTCGGCGTCTTCCCGTTCTTCGGATAGACACGTGCCACCGGCACCTCACAGGCCCGGTACCCCAGCTGCGTGGCACGCACCGACAGGTACGCCAGCAGCTCATAGGTCATAAAAATATCCCTCAACGGCTGTACACGCGGATCCTCCAGGTACCTCCTCGAATATCCCCTGAATGCATTTGTCGTGTCCGTGAACCGGTGCCGCGCCGTCAGGGAGATGATCGGGGCATGGAGCAGACGCACCGCGATCCAGCGCACGAGCGGCGTCCTGACCGCACGGCCGCCCCTGATGAACCGCGACCCCTGGACAAGATCATATCCCTCTTCTATCTTCTCGATGAAACGTGGAACATCCTCGATGCTGTCCTTGTTGTTCCCGTCAACCGTGATGATCCCCTTGTATCCCCTCTGAAGCGCCCACCAGATCCCCATACGGAGCTGTGCGCCGTACCGGCCCGCGTCCCGCTTGATAAGCACGCTGTTGATCCCAAGTTTCCGGAACAGCCTTTCATCCACAGTGTTATCTGTCGATCCGCCGTCGCAGATCACGATATCCGCCGCGTCCGGCACATGGTTCCGCCACGCGCGCCGCAGTTCCCTGTGCAGCCGCTCCCCCTCGTCAATCACCGGAATCAGCACCACATAGTCTGTATTCCGCGGCGCGTATTCCACGGCCTCAAAACGCGGCACCCCTTCCTGCTTTTTGTAAACCATACTCTTCTATCCCCGCCTTCAATCTCCAAATACTTCCTTCACATACTTCATGACATTCTCGATCCCGGAAATGTCTTCCTGCCGTCCCATCTCGATCGAGATATATCCCCGGTACCCCTCTCTTTCCAGAAGTTCGCGCAGCTGCCTGTGGAGATCCCTCGCCGCGATCGGTTTCAATCCCGGCTCGCTGATATGGACATGGCTGATCAGGCCCACGCTGCCGGCCAGTTCCCGCACGGTCTCCCCGTTCTGCACCATCGTCCCCACGTCCAGATTCAGGCGGATCCCGGGTGAATCTACCCTGCGGACCAGTTCCAGCGCCTCCCGGGTGGTGTTGATATAGTTGGTGCCATAGATTTCTGGGTTTGCCTCCAGACCAATCACGATTCCATTTGGTTCGGCATAACTACCAATATCCCGGAAAAATCCTCCGGCAATCCGTTTTGCTTCCTCCGTGGACATACCGTCCGGAACCGCTCGGTTCCCCGGACAGCCGAACACGAGATTCCGGCAACCAACAGCCGCCGCAAAATCGATGGCCTTCTTCGTATAGCCCAAAAGCACCTTCCTGTCCTCTTCGAAACCAAAGAGTTTTTCCCGCCTGCCGTACCATATGGACTGCATGGACGGAACTTCCAGCCCGCACCGGATCTTCAGCCCTTCCGCCCACACCTGCGCCTCCCGTAGCCGGTCATAGGGACGGTCCGGAAATATCCGGGTAGGCGCGATCTCCAGCCCTGCGTATCCGTATTTTTTCATCAGGGAATACACGACCTCGTCCTGTTCCGGTCCCCATGCGATATTCGAGACAGCTAGTTTCATGCTCCGTTCAAGCCTCCGGTTTTCTCTCCGATCTCCTTGCGCTGCAAGCGGTACGTCATCACAGACAGATCTGCGAACCTGCGCGGCACATTCACGCCGTCCGGGATTTTCGCCGCAAGGGATCTCCTCTTTCATTCCTTAGCAGATATCACTTCTCCGCCTACTTCACATTTCACAAATTCCCTCAGTTCCCCAAGGATCTCTTCCTTCCCGCAGATATATCCGTCCTTCCCCCCGAACAGCCCGTCATGGACCGTACGGAAGTCATAATCAGCCGGAACCCCTCCGGTCACGTTCACGAATTCCCTGCCGTACACCGCCCGGTACACTTCCGCCGCCCCCACCGGCTCCGTCGCCGCGTGCCACAGTCGGATCCCGTGCGCGAGCGCCGTCCGGATATCATCCCACAAGCGTTTTAACGGATAGAACTGAAACCGGCTACGGCTGTCCGTGAAGTTCAAGGAAGTAAAACCCAGACTCCGGAAAATCTCTCCCAGCGCGGCCTCTTCCTCCGGCTTCAGCGGTCTGCACCGAAGAAAGCCGTTCCCCTGCGGCACATAGTACTCCCGGAGCACCGGCTCCTTTCCGGCCAGTTCCCCAAACTTATCCGCCCGCAGCATGCGCGGGACCGGATGGAGCATGTCATAGATGAAGTTTTTCTTCAGATTCCTGCCGAACAGCCCCGGCAGGCGCACAATCAGGGCGTCCGGATCATTCTCCTGTACCCATTGTTCCAGCAGATAACGGTCATATCCGTAAGGCCTCAGACCGGCCGTATCGATTGGAGATTCCTCGTCCACGCCCTTCGGAACCTTGAAGACATCGACCGTTGAGATCAGCACCAGCTTCTTCGGAGCGATCTTCCGGATATTATCCTCCGCCTGCCGGATCAGCGCCATGTCCTTCTCCGGCTCCGAATCAGCCAAATATTTCTCCGCGCGCAGACCGGCATAGATCAGCAGATCCGGGCGCAAGCCGTATGCCGCGTCGATGTTTTTCGAGTTGAAACCCATGTCGATGCCGCCACAGGCATAGATGTTGCTGCCTACGAAACCTGTATAACCCACCAAGGCATTCATTTCAATCTCCCACTACTTTATAGATCCAAAGGCGCATTGTAAAATCAAGTTGAACAGCTGAATATAAAAAATCCATAGAGAT
>CAZLMA010000034.1:0-13916 GCA_964560675.1 uncultured Subdoligranulum sp.
CCGCGCCGTCTGGCGGTTCATATCGCCGGATTTTTCCACGCTTATGTTAAGCCTATGATCTATGTACTTATGCATAAAACTATGTAAGTTTTAAATTTTGAAGAAGATGTGAAACGAATCAGCTAGTTGCAATGGTGTAGCATCGGCCCCGCGATGTTAAACGGGGCAAGAAAGCGGGTGCTCACGCAGTCGGAACAGCGTGTGACGATGAGAGATTATCAAGGATCCTATTATATCCATCGGAGTCTTACCTGTTACTTTATCATGGGTTGCTGCCTAGCTGTGTGCTAAGGGATGAGGTGGTATTGTGGAAAAGCCGTTGCTCAGTATTTGTATACCAACGTATAATCGTTGTTCTTATCTGAAAAACAGTTTGAATTCCATCATTTGCCAAAAAGAATTTCGAGAGGGCAGGGTTGAGATCGTCATATCTGATAATGTTTCTACCGACGGAACCCAAGCGATGGCGGAAGAATATGCCGCCCGTTATGGAAACATCCGTTATTTTAGAAATTCGGAAAATCTGGTGGATAAGAATTTTCCCTTGGCTCTAAGCCGAGGAAAGGGACTGTTTCGCAAGTTGAGCAATGACACATTTCTTTATCTCCCGGGAAGCCTGAGCTACCTTTGCCGTTTGCTGCAGGAAAATCTGGGAACGGATAAAGTCTTGTTTTTTGTGAACAGGAGATACCTCAAAAGTGCAACAGTTAAATGTAGCGGTTTGGAACAGTTTATATGCACAACAGGCGTATTTACAATTTGGTCGGGGGCATTTGGACTTTGGGAAAATGAGTGCGAGAAAGTAACAAGGGATTTTTCTGGCTGCGAACTGCATTTGTGGCACTGCAAGAGGATTTATGAGATGGTAGAAGCCAAGGGGGAAGCGTTTATTGTCGATAAAAAATTAGTGTTAGTTCAGGAAGTCGATGGCAAAAGTATGTCTTATGGTTTGTATCAGGTGTTTTATCTCAATTTTTTGTCCATTTTGAACAGCTATGTGGAAAAAGGTCGGCTTATGACTGAAACGTGCGAAAAAATGAGGATGGAAAGCCTCTGTCTTCTCGCGTTTCTACTCAACCATGGTAAACAAAGAATTATAAAGTGGGATTTAGCGGACGAAGAGAAAATAAAAGAGTCTGTCTTCTGCGAAGCAAAGCAGCTGGGACGTTTGGATGATTATCAGAAACATTTCAACAAGATGAAATTTTCCGTTCCCCTGAGAACCTGTTTTAAAATCTTCCTTCAAAACATCTATAGTGCATTTTTTTCTGCGCGTATCCGATTTGTCGAGGAGAAACAGTAGTTTGAACTTGGGAGTGAGCAGTGATGAAAGTCGTTATACTTGCCGGAGGCTTCGGGACGCGCATCTCCGAAGAGTCCGTTTATAAGCCGAAACCGATGATAGAGATCGGTGGGATGCCCATTCTCTGGCACATTATGAAGCTCTATAGTCACTATGGATACAACGAGTTCATCATCTGCGCAGGGTACAAGCAGCACATGATTAAGGAGTATTTTGCCGACTATTATCTTCATACATCCGACATTACGTACGATTTTACTAATGGCAGGAACGAGGTTATCGTCCACCACAGCATGTTGGAGCCGTGGAAGGTAACGGTAGTTGACACAGGCCTCAACACAATGACCGGCGGGCGTTTGAAACGTGTTCGGGAATACATTGGGGACGCGCAATTTATGTTCACATACGGGGATGCAGTTTGTGATGTCAATATCGCGGAGTTGGTGAAGTTCCATCAATCTCACGGCAAGGTTGCGACCCTTACCGCAGTGATGCAGGAACAGCAAAAGGGTATTCTGAGTATTGGCGGAGATAACGCGGTTAAATCCTTCCGGGAGAAGAACCTGCTGGATAACGCGCCGATAAATGCCGGTTTCATGGTTTTAAATCCGGAAATATTTGCTTATCTTGATGGAGATAACTGTGTGTTCGAGCGCGGACCACTCGAAACGTTGGCTGACAGAGGAGAACTTATGAGCTACATGCACCACGGTTTCTGGCAGTGCATGGATACTGCCAGAGAAAAGGAATTGCTGGAGAATCTCTGGGCCGGCGGACAAGCACCATGGAAGGTGTGGGAGTAATGAGTTTTGATTTGCGCTTTTATCGCGGCAGGCGCGTGTTCCTGACCGGCCACACCGGTTTTAAGGGCAGTTGGATGAGCCGCGTTCTGGTGCGGGGCGGCGCTGTTTTGACCGGCTACAGTCTACAGCCGCCTACGGAGCCGAATCTCTTCTCGCTGGCGGGTGTGGAAAATAGTATGACTAGCGTGATTGGCGACGTCCGCGATTTTAGCGCGCTGAAAAGGGCCTTTGTCGCAGCACAACCGGAAATCGTCATACATATGGCGGCGCAACCGCTTGTGAGGGAGAGTTATCAGAATCCTCGCTATACATACGAAACTAATGTCATGGGCACGGTGAACCTGCTGGACTGTGTGCGCTCCGTCGGTGGGGTCAGGAGTTTTCTCAACGTTACTACCGACAAGGTGTATAAAAATCAGGAATGGCATTGGGGATATCGTGAAAATGAGCCGCTGGACGGTTTCGATCCTTACTCTAATTCCAAGAGCTGCAGCGAACTTGTAACTCATAGTTATTGCAGCAGCTTTTTCCAAGATGGCGACGCGCCGGCGATTTCCACAGCCCGGGCAGGCAACGTCATTGGCGGCGGCGACTTTGCCCGTGACCGCATTATCCCAGATTGCGTGCGGGCGGCCGTTGCGAGAAAGACCCTCGAGGTACGCAGTCCTCAGTCCATTCGACCCTATCAGCACGTGCTGGAATCGGTAATGGCATATCTCATGATCGTGGCTCGGCAGTATCAAGACAGAAGTGTCGCGGGTTGGTATAACGTGGGGCCGGACGAGTGTGACTGCGTTAGCACAGGGGAACTTGTGGAACTGTTCGCACACAAGTGGGGCGAAGGTTTCTCCTGGAAAAACAGAGAGAAACAGGACGCTCCTCACGAGGCTACTTTCCTAAAGCTGGACTGCTCCAAGGTCAAGAAAGTGTTCAACTGGAAACCCAGGTGGCATATCGACGAGGCCGTACAGAAAACAGTGGAATGGACCAAAATGTGGCGGGAAGGCTGTGAGACGGCCGGCAGGGGAAAGGCGGCGGGTTCAATCGGAGAGCTTTCATATGAGCGTCTTTCATGTGAAATGGATGCCGAAATCAGCGACTATCTTGAAGGACAAAGGCGAACATAAACAAGGTAGACGGTCATAATAAACACGATGATGAAACAGGATATAGACCGTACCTGTGTACCCCTGACGGAGTGGGATCGGAGTCGTCTGAAGAGAGCCGCGCTATGACCAATCACGATGACGAGGCCCCTGTAGGCGGTATCCAAAGACTGGACAAGTCGGCAGAAGGCTGCCGATACATGTTGTATAGAACGATAACAACCTGTTGCAGGGGTGATCCGTAATGGATAGAAAGATCCAGATTTTAGACTGCACATTGAGGGACGGGGGCTTGGGACTGGAGGACGCGGCTTTGCAGCAAGTGTCAGAGCAGACGTTTTGCTCTCATACAATCTGTAAGGTGATACAAGAATTGCGCGAATCCAAGATCGATATCGTTGAACTAGGCTCTATCGAGATATCTCAAGCGGATAAACGTAACTATGCTATATATCAGAATATAGAAGACATATCGAAGATGATTCCCGCTCAAAGGAGTGGAGGACAGTTGTATGCCGCTCTCTATCGAGGGCCGGATACGCCAGTGGAGGACATACCGTTCTGGCGGCCGGGCTTATGCGAGGTGGTGCGGGTTATCATCCGTTACTCTGAACTGCAAAAATCATTGGGTTTCTGCAAGGCCCTGTCTGAGAAAGGCTACAAGGTCTTCGTACAGCCCATGCTGACGATGCGCTATACGGACAATGAGATCCAGATGTTGATCGACGCGGCAAACGATATGGATGCCAGCGCGCTTTACTTTGTGGATTCCTATGGCTATATGCAGAAATCAGATATAGAGAGTCTGTTTCATCGCTATGACGCGGGCTTGAAGCATTCAATAAAAGTGGGTTTTCATGCCCACAATAATATGAATCTGGCCTTTGCAAACGTTCTCGCGCTCCTCGCTATAGAAACTGAGAGAGATCTGGTCATAGACTGCTGTATGCTGGGCATGGGGCAGGGGGCCGGCAATCTGCAGACAGAGCTGATCATTGATCACTTTAATAAAAACTACGGCACAGCCTACGATTATGCGGCGGTTCTGCGTGCCTGTGAAGAGATTGAGCCCTACTGGGGAGAAGCGGCGTGGGGTTATTCCTTGCCGCGCCTTTTGCCGGCAATCCATAAAGTTGCCTACAAATATGCTACCGCTTTCCGTCATACATATCATCTGTCTTATTCTGAAATGGATCATATATTTAGAAATATTCCTGAGGAGTTCCGTCACAGATATACGCGGGAGAATGCGACCGAGCTGTTGCGCAGATTTGGCTATGACCTGTGAGGAGAGGAAATGAATGCGGCGGATTATATCGTAGAACACTTGATCGGCCAAGGCGTGACGGATGCTTTCGGCATTCCGGGCGGCGTTATACTGGACTTTCTGTATGCAATGAGCAGGCGGGCGCCGGCTATAGTGCCGCATCTTGCTTATCATGAACAGGGGGCTGTATTTGCGGCTTGCGGTTATGCGCAAATGAAGAGAAGCCTGGGCGTAGCCTACGCTACCCGGGGGCCGGGTGTGACGAATATGGTCACAGGCATTGCAGACGCCTATTATGATTCGATCCCGCTCCTTGTCCTCACGGCGCATAACAGCGCACGTAAGCGCGGGCTCATGAGAATAGCAGAGAACCAGGAAATGGATCCAGTCCCGCTGGTGGCGAACATCACGAAATATGCCGCACGAGTGGAGCGCGTTGAGGATTTACGGCATGAGTTGGAAAAAGCCTGCTACCTCGCCATGGCCGGCAGGCGGGGCCCTGTTCTGCTGGATATTTATGCGGACATTTTGAGCAGACCTTTTGCAGCGTCCGCCTATCCAGGGTACGAACTTGAACTTGAAGAGTACAGGGAGGATCAGGCAGATGAAGCTGCATGCGAAATAAAAAAGGAATTGGCAAGATCCAGACGACCGGTCTTTCTCGTTGGCGATGGCGTTAAGCAAGCCGGCGCGGAGAGGCAGGTCGCGCGTTTGGCGGAAAAAATACGAGTTCCCGTGCTCTCCAGTCGGGCTGGGGAGGATATTATGCCGCTGTCGAAAATGTATTTTGGTTACATCGGCAGCCACGGGATAAGGTATGCAAATTTTGTTCTCTCCAAGGCCGATCTGGTAATCGCCTTGGGGAACCGTATGTCGTTTCCTGCAAGTTCGGTCAGTTATCGGCGCTTGACCGAGAAGTTGAAGATCATACGCACAGATGTTGATGTAACGGAGTTTGAGCGAAGCATCCCGAATTGCAGGAACTACGTGGCCGATACATTGTGCATGCTGAACAGGCTCGATGACGAAAAATTATCATATCGGAACGAGCACGACTGGTTGGATGTCTGCCGAGAATTAAAAGAGGCATTGCAGGACTGGGACGTACCGACGCCGGTCGGAGATTTGGTTGCCGTTCTCCGCTCATTGGGACAGCAGACCCCGATCATCGCGGATGTGGGGAACCACGAATTTTGGCTTTCTCGCGCCTATGTCAGAGCCGGATTAGGAAGCAGCGTTCTTTTTTCAAAGTCTTTTGGCGCGTTGGGCTGTGCGCTGCCCAAGGCAATCGGAGCGTATTATGCCACAGGGAGCGCCGTGGCGTGTTTTGCGGGAGATCAGGGGATACAGATGAATATCCAGGAACTCCAGTTCATCGCATCTCACTGTATACCTGTCAAAATCGTGCTCATCAATAACCATTCTTCCGGAATGATCCGTAGTCGGGAAAAGGAAAAATATGATGGACATTACATCCACACCACCTTGTCAAGCGGCTACAGCGTGCCCGATTTCCATGCTCTCGCAAAGGCGTACGGCATTGATTACATTCGATTCTGTCCCGGAGATAAGGCGGGATTGGAAATGTTTATGAGAGAGAATGGGCCAGCAATGATAGAAATGGACGTAGATGAAGAGTTCGGTCTTGAACCAACCCTTCCGAGAGGGAATGCGGTGCAAAAACTTTGGCCCCTTTTGCCGGAGGATTTGTACCAGAAACTAGAAAGACTTTGATTGAGGAAAAGTTAAGTTATCGAAAGTGAAACACTATTATTCATGGAGGCGGAATATGAACGATTTCACTGGAAAAACCGTACTTATCACCGGAGCTACTTCCGGGATAGGAGAGGCATGTGCAAGAAGGTTTGCACGTGAACGTGCGAACGTGATCGCGGCGGGAAGGAACCGGGCAAGTGGTCAGCGGTTGATGGAGGAACTTTCAAAAATGTGGGGGGGGGGCAACATAACTACATATATTTAGACATACAGGATGTTTCTTCAATAGAGATCTGTGGCAATTTTATTTCGGAAAAATATGATACTCTCGATGTGCTCGTGAATAACGCGGGTATTTGGCCTATGCCTATTAGACTCGAAGATATGACAGTTGAGTCTGTCAAAAAGATCTTCGAGGTCAACATCTATGGGCTTGTCATGCTGACGAAGGCCGTTCTGCCGATGATAAAGAAAAGCCATGGGGTGATCATCAACAACGCCTCCATAGCCGGCATGGAATCCTTTACCAGTGGGCAGAGTTATGCCTATGCGGCGTCGAAATCCGCGGTCGTAAAGTTCACGAAAATGCTCGCGAAGCAGTATGGGAATACCTTCAGGACCAATTGCGTTTGCCCGGGACTGATCCGCACTCCTATACATCAGAATTTCAATGAGGAAAAACTAAAGGAAAAAATCCCTGTGAACAGGGTGGGAGAGCCCGAAGATGTGGCGGCGGTGGTAAGTTTTTTGGCGTCCGGCGAAGCTTCTTTTGTCAACGGATGCGTACTGCCTATCGATGGAGGGCAATCCTTATGAAATAGGCGGCGATGTAGCAATTGCCGTCTGTTGGAGGATGCGCTTGTATGCTCGAAGGAAAGACGGTACTTGTTACAGGAGCCACTGGTTTAATTGGAAGTAATTTGGTGACGTTTCTTCTCTCTGAGACAAAGGCGAAGGTCATTGCTCTTGGACGAAACACGAAGAAACTGAATCATTTATTCGAGGGGCAAATTTCTAACCGTCGGCTCTCAGTTATGGTGAAAGATATCTCATTGCCGTTCGAGGGGTTTGGGGAACCGATAGATTTGATTTTTCATGCCGCAAGCCCCACTTCCGGCGCAATAATCAGAGAGAAACCCGTAGACGTGATCGTACCAAATATAATCGGGGCGAAAAACTGTCTGGATTATTTACATGAGCAGGAGATGAAAAATAGGGTCAAGGGCCGCTTGGTACTCTTCTCATCAGCGACTGTGTACTCCAACCTCAGCGATAGCGACCGTATCGTCGCTGAAGCGGATACGACGGTCGCCGATCCGCTGGATGGAAAAAACGCTCCGTATTCAGAGTCAAAAAGAATGACGGAGGTCATGGCCAGAGCGTACTATGCCCAATACGGAGTGGATTCGGTGATTGTCCGCTTAGGTTACCTGTATGGTTATTCGTTTTTTCAGCCACGGACGGCGTTTTACGAATTTATAAATAAAGCGCTGGCGGGAGAGGACATAGTGATTGGTTCCTCCGGTATTGCGAGAAGAGACAACATATATGTAGATGACGCTATCAAGGGTCTCTTGGCAATCAGCCAGAAAGGCGCTTCGGCGGAAGCATATAATATATCTTCCAATGGCGAAAAGAACAACTTTTTGCCGGCAGATGAGATGGCCGCCATTGTTGCGCAAGCGTGCAATGAGATACTGGGAACAAGGGTGCGGGTAACGTACTCCCAGCCCCAGGAGGGAGCAAGGCTTCCGGGAATGTTACTCGACAACCATAAGGCTAAGGCCCTTGGATGGAGCGTTAACATGTCAATAGAAACGGGCATAAGAGAGACTGTACTGAGGTATATGCAGCATGGTTTTCACTAATCCGCTGTTACGGTGAGGTTGAGGGTATGTTAAGCAAAGAGATGCATGACTTGGAGTTGTTCGCCCTAGATTTGAGAGAGCAAATATTGACAGGAACATACTATGCGAAAAGCGGACATCCGGGAGGAAGTCTGTCTATCGTTGAATATTTGACCTATTTATATAATTGTGTGATGAATCATTCCCCTGAGGCCCCCAGGGATCCCGGCAGGGACAGGTTCGTATTATCAAAAGGACATGCGGCCCCGGCCTTATATGGCACCCTTGCCCTGCTGAATTATTTCCCTAAAGAGGCCATCAAGACGTTGAGAAAACCAGGTTCCATTTTGCAGGGGCATCCTAATATGGAACTGACTCCGGGAGTAGATATGTCAACAGGCTCACTCGGTCAGGGTTTGTCTGCCGCCGACGGAATGGCGAAGGGAGCAAAACTGCTGGGGCGGAACCTGAATGTGCACTGTCTCCTCGGCGACGGAGAAATCGAAGAGGGGCAAGTATGGGAAGCGTTTATGTTTGCCGCGCAGCATCGTTTGGACAACCTTTGTGTGGCAATTGATGTAAACGGTCTGCAGATAGAAGGAAAAACCAGTGAGATCATGAACGCCGAGCCTCTGCATAAAAAGCTGAAATACTTCGGCTTTGCCGTGATCAGAATAGATGGGAATAATTTTCATGAGCTTGAAAAAGCCTTTTGTTTCTTTGCAAACAATAAAGGCAGCGGTATTCCCACAGCGATCGTTATGGACACGGTCAAAGGGAAAGGTATTTCGTTTATGGAGAATCAGCTCGGGTGGCATGGTAAGGCACCAAATGAAGAAGAATACAAAAACGCAATGCAGGAAATCCTAATCAAACGGAGAGAGCTGTTAAAGGGAGATAGCGATGACGAACGGTAAGGCTATTGCTACGCGAGAGAGCCTGGGCTACGCGCTGGTCGAGCTGGCCGAGAGGCATGACGATATCGTGGTATTAGATGCGGACCTGTGCGGAGCGACCAGAACCTCCCGCTTTCAGAAGGCCTATCCGGAGAGGTTCATCCAGTGCGGCATCGCCGAGGCCAATATGCTGGGAGTCGCCGCCGGCTTATCAACGATGGGTTTTGTGCCTTTCGCGTCGTCTTTTGCCATGTTTGCCACCGGCAGAGCATACGATCAGATAAGAAACAGTGTGGCTTATCCCCGGCTGAATGTAAAGATAGCGGCCACCCACGGCGGCCTGACAGTGGGGGAAGACGGGGCTACTCATCAGTGCTGTGAAGATTATGCGCTTATGAAAGTGATTCCCGAAATGATCGTGATGAGCCCGGCTGACGACGTGGAAGCAAGACAAATGGTCGAAGCTGCATATCATTATGACGGCCCTGTTTACATGAGGTTCAGCAGGGCGTATTCTCCCGTATTTCACGATCAAAATTATCGGTTTAAGATTGGGACAGCCGATGTCGTGACGGAGGGAACTGATATAGGTATAGTCGCTAACGGTACCATGGTATGGGAGGCGATTGCGGCGGCGCGGTTGTTGTCGGCACAGGGAATATCGGCGAGAGTGATCAATATGCCGACGATTAAACCCGTTGACAGGCGTGCGCTGCTGGAAACAGCGGATCGTTGCCGCAGAATCATTACGGCGGAAGAACATTCCATCTTAGGCGGCCTAGGGGAAACAGTATGCAGAGTGCTTGCTGAAGATAAGCCGACGCCGGTGAAGTGCATCGGTGTGAATGACCGATTTGGACATTCCGGCCCGGCTGTCGGGCTTATGAAAGAGTTCGGGCTGTGCAGCGAGAGGATCTTCAGCGAGGCAATGCGGTTGTACGGCGCCGAAGTATGACGAACCATGTAACGTTATATCCTAATAAACTTAATGCTCCATGTAGAGAAAATTAAAATTAGGCCTTTTTGGGACTGTCTGCGCAGGATAGCGGCTGGAATTGAGAGGATGTCTATGTTTTTCTCACGGAATAGTATAACTTTTAGGGGCAGCTATATTACGATACTTTTCTGCAAAACGAGGTGAACGCTAAATTGAATCAGTCGCTAAAAGATAAAGTAAAATATGCTATAGCGTTTATTATCCGCTGTTTGGCACGGGTTTTCTGGATCTTCCCTGTGAAAAACAATCGCGTTGTTTTTATATCCCATAACGGTTTACTCTATTCGGGAAACCCCAAGGCAATTTTTCTCTATCTTCAACAGAACTTTAACGGGAAGTTTGACACCGTCTTTGCCTTGAAGGATCCCCAGACGTGGAACAAATGGGGAGGACGTTTTGTAAAATTTCCTTCGGCCAGATTTTTACTCGATTTTTGTACTGCAAAAGTTGTAGTTAATAATAACCTCGGCATACCCTTATATCTTCCTAAACGTGAAAGTCAGTATGTTATTGATACGGAACACGGGGGCGGCGCTTATAAAAACAACACGAACCGCGGTTTTGTTGAAATAAAGGAAGTCACGAAGTCGCGTCATGCGATGGATCTGTATAAGTCGCACAATACGGATCTCATTCTTTCCAGTTGCGCGGTTTTCTCGAAGCTGGTTATTTCGGACATTGCCCCGGACTACAAAGGGGTTGTAATGCCCTGCGGAATGCCGAGAAACGACTTCTTTTTCCTAAACAATCGCGGGCAGGTTCGAAACGGAGTCTGCGAAAATTTGCAGACGGATCCCAACAAAAAAATTGTGTTGTACGCTCCGACCTATAGAGGAAGCATAAACAAGGTAAAAAAGCAGGTTTTTCAGATTGCTATGGATGTGGACAGACTGATGGCAGCTGTCAGCAGTCGATTTAATACAGAGGCGGTTTTTATGATACGCGCACATCCTGTTATGAAAATGAACAGGAGCTGGCCTTGGAAAAACACCTTAGATGTTTCAGACTATCCTGATATGCAGGAACTTCTCGTTGCCGCAGATGTCCTGATATCGGATTATTCTTCAACGATATGGGATTTTTCACTGACGGGGAAACCTTGCTTTTTGTTTGTTCCCGATATGGAAACCTATATCTCGGAACGCGGCGTTTATACACCTATGGAAACGTGGCCGGGAATACTCTGCCGCACGAATGAAGAACTTGAACAGGCTGTGCTGCGGTTCGATGAAGGGGTATATAGAGCAAGAATTGAGCAATACCATAAGGATATGGGTAGTTATGAGAACGGTAGGGCTTGCGAACAGGTATGCAATCACATAGCGCAAGTGTGTGGGGTTTTAAAAAAGTGAATTACGCTGTTCTTCTGTCGGGGGGCACAGGGGTGCGCATGAGGGCGGAAATCCCCAAGCAGTATCTGCCTCTCTGCGGGCAGCCGGTCATTCTTTATGCCCTTCGGACAATCCATAATCATCCCAGTGTAGATGGTGTTATAATCGTAGCAGATTCAAATTGGCGAAAGACAATTACAGCATGGATGCAACAGGCTGGCACGACCAAATTTGTCGCTTTCGCCGATCCCGGGCGGACAAGGCAGTTTTCCATTTGGAATGCTCTTAAAAAGATTTATCAATTCTCAGAGCGTGTAGAGACGGTGCTTGTTCACGACGCCGCCCGACCGCTGGTGTCCCTTGAACTGATCACCCGCTGTTTTGACGCGCTGTCCGGTCATGACGGCGTAATGCCGGTACTGCCGGCCAAGGATACATTTTATCTGACAGATGAAAAGGGGAAGGTTGCCAAGCTTTTGCAGCGTTCGGCGCTGGTTGCAGGCCAGGCCCCGGAAGTCTTTTTATTTGAGAAATATTATAATGCACACCTTCGGTTATCTGTGACCGAACTGCTCAAACTTAACGGAAGTACGGAGATCGCCATACTGTGCGGGCTGGACATGGTAACGATTCCTGGCGATGAGAGGAATATCAAGATCACGACGCCCAATGATATGTTGTTGGCGAAACGCTATCTGCAAGACCAGAGATGAGATGACAAGACCTAGGGGACGGAGGCTTTTTGATGAAAGCGAACGTGCTGCACAAGATCGGCGATCTGCGCTATGAGGAAGTTCCCGTGCCGGATTGTCTCCCAGATTGGGCCTTAGTCCGTGTGGAAGCAGCGGGGATATGCAGTTCTGATGTAGCACGAATTCTGACGAAGGGTACGTACCATTTCCCAACCATTCCCGGACACGAATTTTCAGGCGTTGTCATTGACGTTGGAGATCCGCGGGATGCTGTATGGCTGGGCAAGCGTGTTGGCGTGTACCCTTTGATCCCCTGTCGGAAATGCCGCCAATGCGAGAGAGAACATTATGAGACTTGTGCGCACTATGATTACATTGGCTCGCGGCGTGACGGCGCTTTTGCCGAGGTCGTCGCCGCGCCGGTGTGGAATCTCATCGAATTGCCGGACTGTGTTTCTTTTGAGGCAGGCGCCATGCTGGAACCGCTGTGCGTGGGGCTGCATGCGGTAAAGAGAGCGGGCGAACTGACAGGGCGCGAGACGGCGGTCATCGGCACGGGCATAATCGGGATTGCCGCCGCTTTTTGGGCCCACGTTCAAGGCGCGGCGCAGGTGTATGTTATTGGGCGCGGAGAAGCCAAGCGGGCGCTTGTGGAACATTTTCCCGGTCTGCATTACTGTTCCGACAGAAGTGAAATGCCAGATCTTGGCATGAATGTGGTTATTGAAGCGGTGGGGACGGCGGAGGCGCTGGCTTCGGCCGTGCGCTTGGCGGCGCCGGACGGGCATGTTGTGCTGGTGGGCAATCCGGCCGGAAGGATGACGCTCCCTCAGGATCTCTATTGGCAGATCCTGCGAAAACAGCTTGTACTGTTTGGAAGCTGGAATTCATCGTATCGGAGCGGTAAACCGTCTGACTGGACGGAAGCTTTGGAGACACTGTCACGCGGACTTTTTTCTGCGGAAGGGCTTGTAACGCACAGAATCGCACCTTGTCAACTGCAGGAAGCAGTGCGCTTTATGGCGGCGCATCAAAGACCTTACTGCAAAATCATGATGACAGCTAACGGGGAGAAAATACGGACATGAGTTTTGGAAAAATATCCGCGTCCATGATGTGTGCCGATCTTGTTCATCTGAACGAAACGATCCGCATCTTTGAGCGGGAAAAAGTAGAGTATCTTCACATAGATGTCATGGACGGGGCTTTCGTACCGAACTTTGGCCTGGGTGTGGATTATATACGCAGTCTGCGCAAGCTCACGGACATTCCGCTTGATTTGCACCTTATGGTGATGAATCCCGAGTACAAACTGCAATGGATCGGCATTCAGCCCACAGACATCGTCTCTATTCACTATGAGAGCACGCATCAGGTGCAGCGGGCGCTGGACTGGCTGGAACCTTACCGCTGCAAGCGGTTTTTAGCCATTAACCCCGCTACGCCCATCATGATGTTGGAAGAGGTGCTAGACGACATTGACGGCATCAATTTGCTCATGGTAAATCCGGGGTTTGCCGGACAGAAAATGGTACCCAGTACCATGAAGAAGGCTAAACGCTTGCAGAGATTCTTGCGCCAGAAAAACAAAACCGAGATCCTTGTGGAGGTCGATGGCAATATAAGCTTTGAGAACGCTGGCATGCTGAGGGCTTTCGGTGCGGATATTTTTGTCTCCGGCTCCTCGAGTATTTTTAAGGAGGGAACAGGAGAATACGAAATGAACATTCGCAGATTGCGTCAAGTGATCAGCGCGGACGGCAAAAAGGAGTAAATCCTTGGAAAAGCTGAACCGCTCACGTGAACTGGTTTTTATTGGCAGCTAGGAGAATAGCGATGATAACTGCTCTGACAAGGGGATTAAAAATACATTTCAGATGGAGAAATGCGGGCATGTGGCTGATGTTGGTACTGCTTACGCTGCCCCATTTTAAACCCGCGTATTTTGACGAGTTCCC
>CAZLMA010000034.1:14016-17478 GCA_964560675.1 uncultured Subdoligranulum sp.
TGGCTGCTGCATGTGCTGTTTATTTGCGGGTTTCTTCTGTGCGATGTGCAAAGTACGTTTTCGTGGTTTATCGGAGGAGTATTAGGAAAAATGGGTTCTTTGATGGAGAGGATATACTTATGGAATCGTACGTTGACGATGATCGCGGAGTCCCCGATCATCGGGCATGGCGTTCAAGACGTATCCGTGCGGCTGACGCAATATGGAGTTGGATATGGGATCCATGCTCATAACTTGATATTGGAGCTTTTGTATCAAGGCGGCGCGATCGGCTTGGCCTTATGGTTTTTTCTCGTTATTGTTTCGGGATATGGTTTGTATAGGAACAGAAATCAGACCGAAAGCAAAATTGTTGCAACCGCTTTTTTGGGATACTGTATCAAGACACTTGGTGAATCTTTTTCACCGCCTTTCTTGATGGGCATGTTTGTCATTGCTTATCGCAGTGGTCATCAGACAGCTGAAATTTCACTTTCATAGCATAAAGACACAGGACAAAACATACGGCTCCGGGAGGAGAATTCCTGAACCCGAAAGCGTTCCTATAGTAGATAACGGTACGGGACTGAGGCTTCGACCTACATTTCGATGACTCGACGAGTGACTACAAAAACTTGCTCGTTGCGGGCGCAATCGCTAGCGAAAACGCGGCATGAAAAATACAAGGAATATGATGAGAAAGAGCATTGTAAAGAACTACTTTTATAACGCATTTTACCAAGTACTGTTGCTGTTAGCGCCGGTTATTACCGCACCGTACATCTCCCGCGTGCTTGAGCCGGACGGCGTGGGCATTGTCAGCTACGCCGAGTCTGTCGTGGCCTATTTCACCCTGTTCGCAACCATGGGCATTACGACCTATGGACAGCGGGAGATTTCCTATGTGCAGGAGGATCGGTACAGACGCAGCGTCGTTTTCTGGAATACGAAGATACTGGGCCTATGTTCCTCCGTCTGCATGCTGGTCGCCTATATGTGCTTCGCCCGGTTGCAGCGACAGTCCGTTGTGTACCTTTTGCTGTCGCTCAACATCGTGACGGTGCTAGTGGATGTGACTTGGTTTTTTCAGGGCATGGAGGAGTTCGGCAAGGTCGCCCTGCGTAACGCCGTCTTCAAATGTCTCAACATCGCTTATGTTTTTCTCTTTGTGCGGCAAAAGGGTGATTTGTCGCTGTATGTGCTGGGACGTGGCCTGTTTACGGTTTTAGGTAATTTTTCTCTGTGGTTTTATCTGCCCAAATACATTGGGCGAATTTCCCGCTCGGAAATCCACCCGTTCAGGAATTTCAGTGTTGTTTTGTCCCTTTTCGTGCCGGCCATCGCGGTTCAGGTCTATACCGTCATGGACAAAACTATGATAGGCCTCATCACTGGAGACTACTTTCAGAACGGTTACTATGAGCAGTCGGTCAAAATCTCCAGGATGGTGCTGGCCCTGGTGACATCGCTGGGAGCCGTTATGATTTCACGGATCGGCTACTATTATGGACGGAACGAGCAGGAAGAAATTAAACGGCTGATATATCGTTCATACCGTTTCGCGTGGTTTCTCAGCATACCGATCTGTTTAGGACTTGTCGCTGTGGCGGGGAATTTCGTGCCCTGGTTTTTAGGGCCTGGTTACGATACCGTCGTGACCTTGCTCCATGTGCTTGCGCTATTGATTCTGGTGGTTGGCATCAGTAATGTGACGGGCATTCAATATATGATCCCCACTAAACGTCAGAACCTGTTCTCGTTCACAGTGCTACTCGGTGCCGGGGTGAATTTTATATTGAATTTGGTACTGATACGTTTTTTCAAGGCCACCGGGGCCGCCGTGGCCTCAGTCGCAGCAGAAACTGTGATTACAATTGTGCAGATGATTCTGGTTCGCAAAGAATTGGCGGCCGCGCAGGTATTAAAGGAAGGGATTCATTATTACATTGCAGGCGGAGTCATGTTTTCGGCGCTCATGATAGTCGGGCGCACTATGACGCCATCCGTTCCGCATACGGCAGCGATGGTTGTCTGCGGTGCAGCGATCTATTTCTTAACGCTGTTGATCGAACAAGACACGTTCTTTATAACTAATGTAAAAAAGTTGTTGAGATGGCGCCCAAATTAGTGAGCGAAATGTAAGGCGTTCAAGGCATGAACGACAACATTTGCAGCACTGTTATCCGTCGTTTCTCGCTCAACGATGCTCAAGGTTTTGTTGTTGGGACGCATAAGGCCAGAGAATGACTTTGAGGTGCGTTTTCGTGAATGACTGTGCAAACAGCAGACGGAAGCGGAGATCTACTCCATAATTAGCGCAGGCAAGAGGTGAGCAAAACGAAAATCGCACCGGCTTAAGAAAGCGGATAAGGGCACAGGATGTGGCTTCTCAGGCATGGCTTGGCGCGTCGTATCGCAAGTGCAACAAAGCGGCCTCTATATATATTACGTAATAAATATGCTTTTCAGTACTAAAGTGAAAAGTTTAGCTGTGTATTGATATTCTAGAGGCATTGAAAGGGAAGTGTTACATATGATGAAAGCGTTGCAGAATTTTTTCGGTAAATTTATAGAAAACTGGCATCAGGCTGATAATAAAAAACGCATGTGGTTGTACGTCAGCGTTTATACGGTGATTTTTATGGTTGCCTTTTTGCTCGCATATCAGCCGTTTTTCGCTGGCGGAAGATCCTTTGTCAGTATCGGCGATGGCAGGCAGCAGCATCTTCCGATCCTTATCTATCTTGGCAGATATCTGCGGCGTATATTCCTAAGCTTTGTCAATGGCACGCCGACCATTCCTCTTTTTGATATCACTATGTCAGAAGGAGATGACATTATAGGATTTTTAGGTTCAAACGGCGCCACAAATCCTCTGATGTTACTTTCGTCTTTTGTACCCATGCGGTACAGCGAATATTTATATTGCTTCCTAGCGATTTTTCATGTATATTTAGCGGGCTTAAGTTTCTCCTATCTGTGTTTTTATTTCCGCAAGCGTGCGGTGCATACTTTAATTGGCAGTATAGTATATTGTTTTTGTGCCTTTTCTCTTTTCTGTGCGCTATGGCACCCTAATGTCACCAACCCGATGATAACTTTGCCGCTTTTAGTGGTAGGGCTTGACAGAGTGCTGAAGAAAGAGAAGCCCTATCTTTTTATTTTTACCATAGCCTATGCCGCTTTATGCGGATTCGATTTGTTATATATGATGACGATTATGCTGTTCATCTATGGAGTGCTACGTTTTTTCGACATCTATTATGAAGCACGCCTCAAAGAATTTTCCCTGGCGGTCGGCAGAGGCATGGCGGCCTATCTTTTGGGGCTGTGCCTTGGGGCTGTTTTTTTCCTGCCCCAGGTAGCACAATTTTTGCAGAGCGCCCGTTCCGGTTTCATGAATCTTGGCGTCACTGCCCCCTACAATATAGACCGTTTTTTCCGCATAATCGCTCCTCCAGCGTGGAGTTGGGATGAGATGAC
>CAZLMA010000035.1:0-16430 GCA_964560675.1 uncultured Subdoligranulum sp.
ACCTGAAGGTTGCCCTTTTGGCTTTTTCAATTTACACCATTATACATCCTTAATCAAAATCGAAACGGGTAATGTTGATTTGCCTCTATCCAAGATTGCGGCTTTTGCTTCCGCCATAAAAGTGTCACCGGCCCAACTGATGGGATTTGAGCTGCGTCAGCTTGTTGATCTAACCCCAGATGAACAAGAACTGTTATGCGAATACCGCCAGCTCAGCTGCTAGGACCAATCATTCGTTGAGCAAACGCTCTCGTTTGCCACGCAGACCTTCCTGGATGATGAAGACTTTGACAATGATGAACCCGCCTTGATGGCATGAAAAAGGCGCCCTCACTGGGGCGCAACTGGGCTTGATATAAATTTCACAATTTAAGTTCATTGACAATTGAATACCTTGCATTACAATTGAAGGTGCAATGCAACTTGCGATGATTGTTGCCTGAGAGCAGGGCAACGGTAAAAATAAAACGGCTCAACCGATGATTCTCCTTGTAGAGCGCAAGGAGCTTAATATAAAGAAAGCTCAACTGATGAATTGGCACCTTCTGCTTATGGCTGAAGGTGCTTTGTTGTTGATGGGGTATTACTATACTCAGGCTGGCGGCTTATTTTGATGTGGGATAGATCTCATGCTTTGCATCATACCAAATCACAAAGAATACATTGCCGTCAAGGATGCCATAGAGTCGCTCCATCGATGTTAATCGCAGTGAGAATATACGATCTTCTTCGATGTGTATCTCTGTCATTCTATCCCGCGCTTCTTTTGTCAGGTCGGCAACATCTTCGTAGTGATTATTTGTGCCGGAATAACGTCCACCGGATGCCGCTATTATCTGCCGCCACGGCATGCCTTCATAATTTTTCAATTTTAAGATGACTTTATCATAAAGATTGTCGCAGGCGTTTAAGGACCAGCGCGGATGGTTGGTATCCATCAACCTGAATGACCACACGGGGTTTGAAGCGAGGATGCTCTCCGGTTTTTCTTTCTCGTAACTTCTACCATGACGCAAAGGCTCCGACCTCGGCTTTTTATCCTTCCTCTTCGTCACGGATCAGTCCCCCGTAATAATCCATCATGCTTTCCTTGGTGATGATGTTGTGGCAAGGCTCACCAAGCGGAGTATCGCCACGAGCCGCCTTCCACGGATACTCCATATGCGTCAGTTGGCTTAGCCATTCAGGCGATTTATCGCCGTAGTGGTTCAGTACGCTGTCCATGGTGTCCGTTTCTGCGTCCATGAAGGCGTAGTCAGGCACATTATTCAGGAAGTCATCATACAGCCGAAACAAGCCTCTGTGCTTTTCATATAGTTGTGGACACACCGGGCCATTTGCCCACGCCTCAAAATCCTCCGGAAACAGCGGCATCTCATCCCACGCAAGGGACCATGCCTGGCAATAATAGACAAGCTTTTGCAGCTTCATCGTTGTAATGGGGTGCTTTGCTTTTATGACGTACCTTGCCACATCAAGTACACTTGCCATAGCGTAAAGCCTCCTTTCTAATATCCATCCTACACTCAGGTTTACCAAAATGCAACACAAAAACATGTAAATCACAAAAAATAACCCCGCCGCGGAAAAACAACGAAAGAACGCGGCAGGGTTATCCAGAAAGGAAGTTCGTGCGAGGCATATATGCTTGCTAGCCTGGTATCATTATACCATAAAGGTAGATGGCGAAATACAAGAAACGCGCTGACGGTCGTTACCAGCGCCGCATAACGCTATCAGATGGCACGTCCCGGCTTGTGTATGGTAGAACACTTGCCGCTCTCGACGATGCCGCACAGAAACTTATTCAGGCTGACAGCGATGGCATCCGCGTCGGTGACACAACCACTGTCGATGAATGGGCGCACATCTGGATCACATCCTACAAGGCCAACCTTCGTGCGAAAACCATCAGCATGTACACCGGTGCCTACAATGCCCACATCATGCCGGTTATTGGCAAGATGCCGCTGAAGGAAGTGCGACCGGTACAGGTGCGCAAGGTAATGGCGCAAGTGTCCGATATGTCAGACAGTCTCCAGCAAAAGGTACTGATTACCATGCGGCAAATATTTGAAACGGCAAAGCAGAACCGGCTTATTCCGCAGAATCCCACCGATGGCATCAAAACCACGCCACATGCCCGACCGGAGCGCAAGTGGTATCTTACCATGGATGAAGCGCAAACGCTCATGGAGCGCGTTAACGAGCCGCGTTCGCGCGCCTTTTGCGCCCTGTGTCTTTATGCTGGTTTACGCAGGGAAGAAGCGCTCGGCCTTCGGTGGTGCGATGTATACGACGGCAGGATCCATGTATGCCAGGCTGTGACTTTTACCAACAACAAGCAGGATCCGGTTCACGAACTCAAAACAAAAGCAGCGGCCCGGTCGATACCAGCACCATCAGCCCTGCTGGAAATCCTCACCGTTACGCCACATGTGTCAGAAACCATTGTCACCAATGCGGATGGTAGTGACATTACCGGAACCGGATTCAAGGACCTATGGAAACGGGTTACTGGCGCTGTAGATTTTGAAGTGCGCCCGCATATGCTGCGCCACACCTATGCTACCATGCTGTACAAGGCCAATGTCGATTTGCGCACAGCGCAATAGCTGTTAGGCCACAGCAGCATCCAAATGACAGCCAATATTTACACCCATGTAGAGAGGATGCTGACACATCGGACGTTGGTGCCAGGATTGACGCTTTGTTTACGACAAGCGCCAAAAAGTAGTCAAAATGGGTTTTGCCAAAGAGAAAGAGCGCGACACGAGCGTTTTTCAACGTCACATCGCGCTTTTTGTCCAAGGCAAAAGCTGGATTTTGTAATGGGACTTTGTATTTCTATCAAGTATAATAAAGCTCGGGCGGTGCAGATGATTTTGCCGCCTATCCACTACAGGATGGTACGCTATGGAACTGGATCTCGCTACCTTTACGGCAGCAGAGCGCGCTACGCTCCTCTTGCGCGGACTTTTTGTGAATGCCGGATACCACAGGTACCGCTCCGCCCGCTTTGAAGAGTATTCCCTCTACCGCCAGTATGAGCGCTTTCTCGCTGACCCGCAGGTCATCACCTTCACCGATCTCGATGGCAAATTGCGGGCCATCAAACCAGACGTGACGCTTTCCATCGCCAAGAACGCGCAGCCCGCTCCCGGTGAGGTCAAAAAATATTATTACACCGAGCAAGTCTGCCGCCCCAGTCGTTCCGGCAATGCGTTTGAGACCATCGACCAGATGGGGCTGGAATGCATCGGTGCGGTATCGGACACTTTACAGGCCGAGGTCGTAGCGCTGGCACTCAAAAGTCTGGAGATGTTCCCGATCCCCGGTACACTCGTTTTGTGCCACATGGGTTATGTCAACGGCTTGCTGGAAGCGCTGGAAACGCCGCCTGCGGCTCGCCCGGGCATCTTAAAAATGCTGCGCGCCAAGAACCCGCACGGCCTCTTTAAAGCGACACAGCAATGCGGTATGTCGCACGCGTCGGCTCAGAGCCTGCAGGCGCTGCTCTCTTTGCGCGGCCCGCTGGATGCAACGATTCCAAAGGCGCGCACACAGTGCCGCAACAAAGCACAGCAATACGCTCTTGATGAATTGCAAACTTTGTTGGATACCTTGGGCGCGTCGGCATCAAACATTCAGCTGGATATGAGCGCAGCGGACGAGGCAGACTACTATAACGGCGTAGTTTTTACCGGTTATTTGCAAAGCGCGCCGCGCGCCGTGCTCAAGGGCGGCCGCTATGACAATTTGATGCAACGTTTTACCTCGGGCGCCGGTGCGATCGGCTACGCTCTTTATTTAGACGAGCTGGATCGATTGCCCGCGGCACACCCCGATACGGCTGATGAATGTATCAACATCGCCTTACCAAAAGGTCGTTTGGGCGAGAAAGCGCACGATCTGCTTGCGTTGGCCGGTTACGGTGTTGGCGATACAAAGCAGAGTGGGCGAAAGCTGGTTTTAGAAAACACGGCGGCGCGGGTGCGGTATTTTTTGGTCAAGCCAAGTGACGTGGCGATCTACGTCGAGCACGGCGCAGCGGATATCGGTATTGTCGGGAAGGATATTCTCGCGGAGAGCGGCGCCGATGTATTTGAGCTTTGGGATACGGGCCTTGGCGTATGCAGTATGTGTGTGGCCGGCCCCGCCGACTTTGTGGACGATGAGAGCCGGGCGCTGCGCGTGGCGACCAAATATACCGCGATTGCCCGCGCTTTTTTTGAGCGTATCGGCCGCGATATCGACATCATCAAACTCAACGGCTCCATTGAGCTGGCGCCGATCCTGGGCTTGGCGGATGTGATTGTGGATATCGTGGAAACCGGCACTACGCTACGGGAAAATCATCTGCGTGTACTGCGCTCGTTCATGCCCATCTCGGCGCGCCTGATCGCCAACAAATCGAGCTACCGCTTTAAGCAGCGCGCCATTGCCGAGTTGCTTACCAAGCTCAAGGAGGTTCATCTGTCATGATCCGCATTTTGTCCTTAGAGGACGTAAAGCCTGAAGAAATCCTCAACCGGGACGCCAGCGTCGAGGCGGAGGTTGAAAAAACGGTCGAGGCCATTATCGCCGATGTGCGCTCGCGCGGTGACGCGGCACTCATTGAGTATGCGCAAAGGTTCGATCACGCCGCGCTCACACCGGACACTTTGCGGGTGAGCGGTGAAGAGATGGTAAAGGCGATTGGCAGTTGCGGTTCACATTTTATCGCGACACTGGAGCAGGCAGCTGAAAATATTCGCGCGTTTCATACGCACCAACTCCGTGACGATTTCATCCTGGACGATCAAGATGGCATCCTGATGGGTCAGCGCTATACCCCGTTGGAACGCGTGGGCGTTTATGTACCGGGCGGCACCGCGGCTTACCCTTCCACAGTGTTGATGGATGTGATTCCGGCCAAGGTTGCGGGCGTTCACGAGATCATCATGACAACGCCCGCCTGGCCCGATGGCAGGGTGGATCCCGGTGTTCTCGCGGCGGCTTCCGTGGCGGGTGTGGATCGGATCTTTAAGGTCGGCGGCGCGCAGGCGGTGGCGGCGCTGGCATACGGCACCGAACAGATTCCGTCTGTTGACAAGATCGTGGGGCCGGGCAACGTCTATGTGGCCACGGCCAAACGCATGGTTTACGGCAAGGTGGGTATTGACATGATTGCGGGTCCCAGCGAGATTCTTGTGCTGGCGGACGCCGATAGCGATCCCAGCTGGGTGGCGGCGGATCTTTTGAGCCAGGCTGAGCACGATACCATGGCCTGCCCCGTGCTCGTAACCGACAGCACCGCGCTGGCGCACGCCGTACAGGCCGAAATCGAAAAGCAGCTCCCGCTATTGCCTCGCGCTCGCATAGCGCGCGAAAGCGTGGAAGCGAACGGCAAAATCATCCTGACGGATGACCTTGACAAGGCGATCGAGACCGCCAATCGGATCGCGCCGGAACACCTGGAACTCTGCGTGGCGGATCCCTTTGCTGTGCTCGGCAAAATCCGAAATGCCGGAAGTGTGTTCCTGGGCCGCTACTGCCCTGAAGCGCTGGGCGATTACTGGGCTGGCCCCAACCATACGCTGCCGACGAGCGGCACAGCGCGCTTTTCAAGTCCCTTGGGTGTAGATGACTTCCGCAAACGTTCCAGCTTTTTGTATTATACGCGCGATGCTTTGCAAAAAGCGGCGCCTCGGATCGCGGACTTTGCCGAACACGAGGGGCTGCAGGCGCATGCCAAGAGCGTGAATATCCGCACCGAGGCAAAACCGTGAGCCGGTATTTTGCGCCGGCGCTCTCGGCTTTACAGCCCTATGTGCCCGGTGAGCAGCCCAAAGTGCAAAACCTTATAAAGCTCAACACAAACGAGAACCCCTATCCGCCCGCACCCGGTGTAGAGAAGGCTGTGGCCGCGGTCGCACCAGATTTAAGGCTCTATTCCGATATCAATTGCTCAGCGCTCAAAGTGGCTCTCGCCACCTATTACGGTGTAAAACCGGAAAATATCCTGTGCGGCAACGGCAGCGATGAGAATTTAATGCTCGCCATCCGCGCCTTTTGCGATCCGGATCATCCGCTGGCCTTTCCCGATGTCACCTACGGGTTCTATCCGGTTTGGTGTGATTTGTTCTCCATCCCCAAACGGATTGTGCCGCTGCTACCCGATTTTGTGCTGGACCCCGCAGATTACTTCGGCATAAACTGCACCGTCGTCATTGCCAATCCCAACGCGCCGACCGGTCGCTGGATAGAACCGGCGGCGGTGGAAGGCATTTTGCGCGCAAATCCGGATCACATTGTGATCGTGGATGAGGCGTATGTGGATTTTTGTGACGAGCCACCGAAAAAGGCAAGCTGTGTGCCTCTTCTGCGCCGGTATGAAAACCTGTTGGTGGTAAAGACTTTCTCAAAGTCCCGCGCTCTGGCGGGCGCTCGCCTCGGGTTTTGCATAGGCAGTAAGGCGCTCATTGCGGATCTCGACCGCGTCAAATATAGCCTCAACCCTTATAATGTGAACGCGCTGACCCAGGCGGCCGGCGTTGCCGCGCTGGCGGATGACGCGTATTTCCAAAAGACGCTTGCATCCATACGCTCCGCGCGCGACTGGACGGCTCGTATGCTTACGGAGATGGGCTTTGCTGTGCAGCCGAGCCAGGCCAATTTCGTCTTCGCCCAAACCGATCGCTTAGAAGCGCCGCAAATCAGCGCAGCGCTGCGCGCGCGCTGCATCTTGGTAAGACATTTTGCGGGATCCCGTACGAACAATTGGCTGCGCATCACAATCGGAACGCTGCAACAGATGCAAGCGTTGCAGGCGGCACTGCGAGAGATTTTGCCCTGATGTGACGTAGCGCACCCCGCGTGTGCCACCCCCTGTGTGCGGCGCAACGATTGCGTCTCGACAAGGTTTTTGATAGATAAAGGAGAGTGCCCTATGCTCGCCATTGTGGATTACGGGGTTGGCAACCTGTTCAGCTTGGCAGGCAGTTTGCACGCCCTGGGCGGGGAAGTCAGTGTGACAAGAGATCCGCAAACGCTTGGCGCCGCAAGCCATATTTTGCTGCCGGGTGTCGGTGCCTTCCAAGACGCGATGCATCGTCTGCAAAGCTACGGCTTAGTAAGTGTACTGCGCGAGCAGGCGGCCCACAAGCCGCTTCTGGGCATCTGCCTGGGTATGCAACTCTTGTTCACCAAAAGCTATGAGTATGGGCAGTGGGAGGGCCTTAATCTGATCCCGGGCGAGGTCTGCCCATTGGCCGACGACTTGACGGATCCGACGCTCAAAGTACCGCACATGGGCTGGAATGCGCTGGATATCTGGCCAGGAGCCGCGAAGGATCCGCTGTTTCGGTATGTGAGCAGCGGCGAGTATGTATATTATGTGCACAGTTATTACGCCAAAGATTGCGCACCCTATACGCTTGCAACGAGCGATTACAGTATCCCGGTGACGGGTGTCGTAAAAAAAGGTCTTGTTTACGCTACGCAGTTTCACCCGGAAAAATCCGGCGATACGGGCCTGCGCCTGTTGCGCGCTTTTATGGAAATGTGAGAGGGCGTTACAAAATATCGGCACGAGGAGAATCAGGGGGGAGTAGAAGAGGCTACCATGAAACTGTTTCCCGCAATCGATATCCGCGCCGGGCAGGCCGTGCGGCTGTACCAGGGCGATTACGACCGCATGACGGTGTATAATCCGGACCCGGTTGCACAGGCCGAGGCCTTTCTAGCGTGCGGGGCGCAATTTTTGCATGTCGTGGATTTAGACGGCGCCGCCGGGGTTTACAATGCACAGACGCGTGACGCCATCGCCGCGATTGCCGCCAAATCCGGAGTCTTTACCGAAGTGGGCGGCGGAATCCGCGATGAGTATGGCGTCCGGCAGTACCTGAATCTCGGTGTAGATCGCTGTATTTTGGGCACAGCCGCGGTCAAAGATTTCTCCTTCACACAACGCATGGTGCAAAAATACGGTGCCAAAATTGCCGTCGGCGTTGACATTAAGGGGGGAATGGTGGCGATTTCCGGTTGGCGGGAAATCACGCAGGAATCGGGCCTTACTTTTAGCCGCCGCTGCGCGTCGGCAGGTGTCAAAGCGCTGATTGTCACGGATATCTCGCGAGACGGCACCTTGCATGGCGCGAACCTCGAACTTTACCGCGAAATGCTTGCGATCCCGGGCGTTGAGATCACGGCGAGCGGCGGCATCCAGGCTATGGAAGAGTTAGAAGCGTTAAACGCGATGGGCTGCCATGCCGCTATCTTGGGCCGCTCTCTCTACACAGGCGCCATCGATCTCTGTGAGGCGCTTTTGCACTTTGCCCCTCAATCGGATACGATATCGTAGCCAAAGCCGGTTGCTGGCCTTGCAAACCGAAAAAATCCTGTACCGGAGTGCCGCCAAAGATTTACACATCAGTCCGTATTACTTATAGCGCAGCTTCCTTTTGCGCAATAAGCCGGAGGGGAATCATGCTGACAAAACGTATCATTCCCTGTCTCGACGTCCGGGACGGGCGCGTTGTCAAGGGAACTCATTTCATTGATTTGCATGACATGGCCGATCCTGTGGAGATGGCCCGCTTTTACAATAATGCCGGCGCCGACGAACTCGTATTTTACGACATCACGGCCAGCGCGGAGGGCCGCGCTCTGTTTACCGATATTTTGTGCCGAACGGCCAGCCGGGTGTTTATACCGCTAACGGTTGGGGGCGGGATCAACACGGTAGCCGATTTTGACCGCGTGCTGAAGTGTGGTGCCGATAAGGTCAGCGTCAACTCCGGTGCTTTGCGCGACCCTGCGCTGATTCCCGCCGCCGCGCAGCGCTACGGCAACCAGTGTGTCGTGCTGTCTGCAGACATCAAGCGGGTCGACGGGGCTTTCCATGTTTTCTCGCGTGGTGGCCGGGACGATACGGGTCGCGACGCCCTTGACTGGCTGCGTTGGGGTGTGGAGCACGGTGCGGGGGAACTCGTCATCAACTCCATCGATACCGACGGCGTGCGCGGCGGCTTCGACCTGGAGCTCTTAGACGCTGTAGCGGATCTGGGTTTGGGCGTGCCCATTATCGCGAGCGGTGGCGCCGGCTGTAAAGAGGATTTTGCGGCGCTCTTTGCGCATCCGGGTTTGGACGCGGGACTCGCTGCCGGCATCTTTCATGAGCGCAAGGTAGAGATCGGTCCCCTCAAGGCCTATTTGCAAGCGCGTGGTGTGCCGGTAAGGCTTCCCGTTGCGGTATGTCCAAACAATGATCCCAATCGGGTACCCACAACTGAAAAGGGAACGGACCGGAAAAACTGTCGAATCTTTTCGTGAATTTGCCAAAAAACACTTGCTATTACAATTTATTTTCAGTACAATAGACATACCGGATAGGATGACCGGGGAGGATGCCATGCAGGATTTACAACCAAGCGTGCTTCATTTTGACGAGAACGGTCTGATTCCTGCCATCGTACAGGATCACTATACGCGTGAGGTTCTCACGCTTGCTTACATGAATGCCGAGACGCTTGCCCTGACGATTGCCGAGGGGCGAACGGTGTTTTACAGTCGGTCCCGCCGGCAAATTTGGCGCAAGGGGGAGACAAGCGGCAATGTGCAGCGCGTTGTCTCCATCACTGCGGATTGTGACCAGGACGCGTTGGTGGTGGACGTGATCAAAGCGGGTCCTGCATGCCACACTGGGGCGCAGAGCTGCTTTTTTACACCGATTTATATCTCAGAAGAGCTGAAACCTTTTACTGTGCAGGGCCTGGCCGATATGCTCGCCGACCGCAAGCGCAATCCCAGGGAGGGCAGTTACACAAGCTATCTGTTTGAGAAGGGTCTTGAAAAAATTCTCAAAAAAGTCGGCGAGGAATCCACGGAAGTCATCATCGCAGCCGCTATGCAAGACAAAGAGGAGACCGTCTTTGAGATCGGGGACCTGGCATACCATGTGCTGGTTCTCATGACGGCAATGGATATTTCCCTCACGGACGTAATCAAGGAGCTGGAGAGCCGGCATATCATTGACCACAAAATTAAGCAGGAGAGGATGCAGTGATGGCAAAGGCCTATCTGGAGAGCTCGGTTCATGTGCATACCAAACTGTGTGATGGCAAAAATTCCGCAGAGGAGATGGCGGTCACGGCCTGGAAGCAGGGGATCAAAACGCTGGGCTTTTCCGGCCACAGTCACACACCCTGCGACATTGAGTATTGCATGACCGAGAGCCGAACGGCGCTTTATAAGGCGCAGATCGCCCGGCTGCGGGATCGCTATGCCGGCAAGATGGATATTTTGTGCGGGCTTGAGTGGGATCTTTTCTCAGACGATGACCCCACCGCCTACGAGTATTGGATCGGCAGCACGCACTATCTGCATGGATCCAAAACTGGCAAATACTACGAGATCGACTGGCGCGCCAAAGACCTGGCGGATTGCATTCGCGACGATTTTGACGGCGATGGACTCGCCGCCGCCTGCAGTTATTTTGACAATGTCGCCCAGGTGGCCGCCAAAAAGCCGACGATTCTCGCGCATTTCGATTTGATCAAGAAGATCAACGCGCAAAACCGTTTCTTTGACGAGAACAGTGATCGCTACAAAAAGGCGGCCTATGCGGCGTTGTTGGCGGCTGCGCGGAGTCGCTGTGTGCTGGAAGTGAATACATCGGGCGTCTACCGCGGTTTTCGGACAGATTACTACCCGAGTGACGCTATTTTACAAGAGTGGCTGGCTCTATCTGGAAATGTGATCCTCACATCCGATGCGCATGACACAAGGTCCATAACCTTCGATTTTGAAAAAGCCGCGCAGCATCTAAAAGACCTCGGTTATGCCAAGGTGCTGGTACTGGGAAAAAACGGCTTCACGGCATGCAACCTTTGACGCAGAATAAGCGATAGAGGCATTAGGCATTGTCGAAAGCTTCGCACTGCCAAACTGTTCCGACCTGGACGAGACAAGGAATGATAGTAAAAATGGAGCCGACATTCTGGCTGTCGGCTCTTTTCACTTCATTGGCAACGGTTTATAAAATAGCCATTTCGTCGTGCTGGTGGGGCGCCAATTCGGGGTGATCCAATACCGCGCCGGCGCCAAGGGCAACACAATCCATCGGATTGTCGGCAATTTTGACTTCGATGCCGATTTCGGTCTGTAGCAAAGCGTCCAGTCCTCGCAGCAGCGCGCCGCCACCACAGAGCAGAATGCCGCGTTCGATAAGATCGCTGGCAAGCTCCGGCGGTGTGCGCTCCAGCGTGTCTTTGACGGCGCCCACGATGCGCTGCAGCGGCTCCTGCATAGCCTTGCGCACTTCATCAGAGCGGATAAGAATGTCCTTGGGCAGCCCGTCGACCAGGTTCCTGCCCTTGATCTCCATGGACATCTCTTCTGTGAGCGGTGCGGCGGATCCGATCTGGATTTTGATCTGTTCCGCCGTGCGCTCTCCGATCAACAGGTTGTATTTTCGCCTGATATGGGCGGTGATACTATCGTCCAGCGCATTGCCGGCGCATCGGACTCCGCCACCCACCACAACGCCGGAGAGACTGATAACTGCCACCTCGCTGGTGCCACCGCCAATATCAACGATCATGCTGCCCAGCGGCTCCGTTGTGGGCAAGCCCGCACCGATCGCGGCGGCCATCGGTTCCTCGATCACGGTGACGCTGCGCGCACCGGATTTGACCGCGGCCTGCCGCACCGCTCTGCGCTCCACTTCCGTCACGCCGGACGGCACACAGATGACCACTCTTGGCCGCGCAAACCGATTTCCCCCGCAGGCTTGGCGTAAAAACCGCTGCAACATAGCGGCAGCGATGTCAAAGTCGGCGATTACGCCGTCCTTGAGCGGCCGCACGGCCGCAATGGACCCTGGCGCGCGGCCGATGACCTCTTTGGCCTGCCTTCCCACACTATGTACGCGCAGCTCTGGACTGCTTGTGTCCACCGCCACGACGCTGGGTTCCCGCATGATGATGCCGTCGCCCTTGCGGTAGACGAGCGTGTTGGCGGTACCCAGATCGATGCCGATGTCAAACCGTGCGGTTAGTGCATCAAATGAAGACTTGATATCGTCAAAAAACCCCATCTTTTCTTTTTACCTTTCCCGTGCAGTCAAAGCCTTCCCGTGGATCCGAATCCGCCCACCCCTCGCTGTGTGTCAGACAGATCCGCAACCGGTAAAAAAGAGACTTGGAATACCGGTGCGATGCACAACTGGGCAATGCGTTCGCCAGGCTGGATTGTGTAGGGTTGATCCGAAAAGTTGGCAAGCGAAACTTTGATTTCCCCGCGGTAATCGCTGTCAATCACACCCACGCCATTCGCCATTGTGATACCGTGGCGTGTGGCAAGGCCGCTGCGCGCATACACGAGCGCCACACACTCCGCATTGGGCAGTTCTATCGCGAAACCGGTCGGTACAAGTTCCCGTTGCCCGGGCTGTAGTGTGAGCGGCTCATCCAAGACCGCGCACAAATCCGCCGCGGCAGCACCCGGCGTCGCGTAAGTGGGCACTTTGGCTCGTGTATCCAGAAGTTTGACTTTGACAGTATCGCTTTGCATCGAGATCACCTTACTAAAATTTATCATGACCCAAAAACGCCGCCACCAGACTTTTCTTTACGGTTGCGCGGGACTAGCAGAAGATAGGCAAACCGGGGTTCCTTTTGCCCTTGTCCGATTGCTAAAGCGCACGGCGATAGTATAATCCCCTTGTGAACTCACCTTCAAATTTTGCGCCGGATTCGATCTTTTGCAAAATTTCTGCGGTTTGTATCTGCGTTTCTTTCGTAAAATACGCCACGGCAAAATCCACCTGAATTTCCCGCAGCCGATCCCCCATATACAGCGGTACGGGATTGTACAGTGTTCGCAAATCGTTTTGCGGCAGCGAACAGGTGATACGAAAATCGCGTCCCTTTCTATCCCGCACCGCGCCAGTGTGTGGGCAGTCCGCACAGTCGTGCACTGCCCGCATGGGGCAGGCCCGGCTCACCATGAGCGGTAGAAAACCATATACGAGCGCGGCAGTAGTAAAACCTCCGAAGGCGGCATAATGTGGAAGCGGCGTTTCCGGATGGATCAACAGCCCCTGCAAACCCAGCGCAGGATCGTGCGTATACCGATCTGCGGCAATTGGGTTTGAGACACAAAGCCCCATCCCGCCGAACAGCGGTGATGCACCCGCCTCGTTCGCCATCACAAAATGCGCTTGATTGTTCATGACATAGCCGCCAAACCCCAGCGGAACCGCGACTTTTAAAGTGGCGAGAATCGATTTGTCCGTCGCTGCGGGGCCAAAGGTTACGCGAGGTAGAGCGAGAACGGTTTTGGCGCGGTACCGGGCCGGCACGTGTTGCGCATCCTCCAGGGGTAAAACCAAAAAGGCGAGGGAATCGATGCGGTCGGGCGGGATCTGTTCCCAATTGTCGAATCGGGCGGCGAGGAGTGGAGACTTGGTCTGCCGTGGGAAGTCAGGCAGCACGCAAGGCGTGACAGGATGTTCGCTTGGCCGCGCGCGCAAGCAAAGAAGCTGTTCCAGCGCTTCGCGCCGCAGCGCGTTCCAGCGTGCGGCGGGCAGATAGCAACCTTCCAGGTCTTTGTCAACCGAGACGCTTCTGGCCCAAAACGGCGTTGCTCCCGTTTTGCGTATCGCTCTTTCGATCTCTGCTGTCTGCGCGTGCTGCGCGGGTTGGAAGGACTCCCGGATAGGAATTGCAACGGTAAAAACACCATCCGTTGCACATATTGTCTCGGTGTTCACGGTAAAATCCACGGCGACGCGTGCAAATTCGTGCTGGTACAACGCTCTCGCTTTTGGGGCAGCAGCGCGCGACGCCTCCTGATCCGCTTTTGTGCGCACCCCGAACATCGAAGCGTCCCTGCGTCCAGTCAGGTAGGCGTCGGTGAAGCCGGAGCGTGAAAATATATCGCGCAAGAGGGTATCGTCATAGGGCACGCCGTTGCGGGCAGCGCGGCAGGCCGACACACAAACGCCGACATATTCCGCACCGCGCTGTCGCCCCTCAATTTTTATGGCGGAAACGCCTGCCTCGCACAGTGCGGCGAGATGTGGAATGTGATCCATCTCTTTTAAACTGAGATGACAGGCGCTGCCCGGCATGCCGGGCAGTTCTTGCAAAACGGGACGCGCGTCAAAAGGCAGGCGGCAGGGCCCGGCACAAACGCCGCGGTTGCCGCTGCGCGCGCCCAAAAATGCGCTCAGCAGACATTGCCCGCTCACACAAAAACACAGTGCCCCGTGAATGAACACTTCGCACGCTACGCCCGATTCTCGCCCCGCATCGCACAAGGCGGCGATTTCCCGCAGCGTTAGCTCACGCGCCAGGATCACCCGCGCAAAACCCAAGCGCGCTGCCTCCCGCACGCCGGCGGGTGTGTGGATGGTCATCTGGGTGCTGGCATGCAGCGGTAGAGAGGGGGCGATTCTTTTAACAAGCTCCACAGTCGCCAAATCCTGCGTAATCACCCCGTCCGCGCCGGCCCTTGCGACTGTGCACACGGCATCCGCTAGATCCTTTAGCTCATCTTCAAAGACGAGCGTATTGAGGGTAACATAAACCTTCACATCCCGCGCGTGGCAGTATAACACGGCATCCTGCAGTGCCTGGGTCGTGAAGTTGCCCGCATCTCTGCGCGCATTAAAACCTTTTAAACCCAAATATACAGCATCAGCGCCGCTGCAAACAGCGGCGCGTAGCATATCCTCGTCGCCTGCTGGCGCTAGAATCTCCACCCCTGCTGCATCGCTGCGGGAAAGAGGCAAGCCACGCGATCCGGTGCAGCTGACGTCGTGGTCAGTCGACATGGCTGTCATTGCGGCAGCGTAGTACGCCCGTTTACGAGCCGTTCCATCTCCTGCAAGCGATTGCGCAGCAGGCTGTTTTCCCGCCGCAGCTCTTCCGCAGCCATTTTGGCGCTGGCTGCATCCTCCAAGTAGTCCTTGATTTGTCGCCGCATATTTTCAGCGCTGCCGCTGGCTTTCTCCAGCTCATCGCGGTAGGAAAGCGCCGTCATGATGGCGGCGGCGGTGAGGGATATGGTAGAAGATGACGCCATCATCTCGCTGATATCGAGGTTGAGGCGGGCGGCCAGGTTCTGCATATAATCGTCGCTTTCTGTGGTGTTGACCACATAGTCGGCGCCGCAGATGGTCAGACGAACTTTAGAAGAAGATGGATTCGACATGGTATGATGCTCCTTATCCAGAACCGGCGCAAGCACCGGTCGAAATCGGTCAAGGCGGCAAGGAACTGTTGGCAAGGTGAAGTTTCCCGGCGGTTCCTTCTGCCGCAAAGTACAAGCGTTTGTGAGGAGCGTCAAACCGTGCACTTTTGGGAAATGCACGATTCAATGCGCAAAAGCGGGTAAACGCAAATACCACTGCTTTTTATTATAATATAAATCGCAAGCAAGAAAAAGCCCAAATTTAAAATTTTACCTGGAAATATTCGCGACGTAAACTGCAATAACAGGTTGGGCATTTTTGAAATGGGAAATCTCTTTCAAAAATAATTACATCAAGACAAACCGGATATTGTGAAGAGATGTCATTGCCGAATACGACGCCTTACTCTGGCACGGCAAGGCAAAGTTCGCGACCGTCTACGGAAAGGACGATACCCGTTCACCAGGAAGGACAAGACGGAAGCAAGGGCAGAAGGGCAAGAAAACACCTCCCGGCTGTACTGACCGAGAGGTGCTTTTATTTACTAAGCAGATATTACCGTCAAAGATAGACTTCACATTCCTTGCGTACAGAACAGGCTTTTTGAATCGTCATGGCGGCAACAGAAACCATGGCGCCGTTTACCGTTCTCGCGTTGTGAGGGCATTTTGCCACGCAACGCATGCAGGAAATGCACTTTGTTTTATCTGATTTCCTTAAGCTGTTTTTGTCAATCGCGCCAACAGGACATATTTCGGCGCATAATCCGCAGCTTACGCATGAAGAGTTTGCTTTTGGAACCAATCCGGCGCCTCCGGCTTTCTTGTACGGACGGTTTCCTGGAATTGAAAAATCTTTCCAGCTTTCCGGATCGCTTAGTTTTGCGGAAATCTTTCCGGCAATATCCTTTAGACGCGTTTCATCCTGTACGTCAGGACGCCCCGCCGCATACTGATGCATGATGGAATGCTGGGCGACTGCCGCGACCGCCGCGATAACACAAAAGCCACATCCTTTTGCCAAATCAGCCATCTCGGCCAGCGTGTCTTCATATGCCCGGTTTCCATACACGCAAAGCACAGCGCAGGGCATCCCGTTCCCCTTTATTTTGCTCATGCGCTGTGCGGCAGCCGCGGGAACACGCCCTCCGAATGACGGCATCGCGATGACGGCAACGTCGGACCCGTTCGGAGTGAAACTGTCCGCGCGAAAATTCCTGTCGGACAGATCGTAAGTCTGTACCTCCTCA
>CAZLMA010000036.1:0-16144 GCA_964560675.1 uncultured Subdoligranulum sp.
TGTGTGTTTAGTTTATTTTGGACGTTGCGGCACTGATAACGCGCTGCCCAAGTGTTGGCATCGTACTAGCAGGGTGCTGGTGAAACACTGCCTGTAAGGATAGCACATCGCGGTGAAAAAAAGAAGGGCGATTTTTTTGGTAAGATCTCAGTTGACACTTTAGCGGCAGATCGAAGGGTTATGTCGCTCTTTTTACAGGCTTATGTTAGCAAGACAAATTGGTCAATCCTGTGCCGGCGATAATCACAAAGGCAAATTCTGAACGAAATTCTGTGCGGTTTGGATGATACACTTACCTGATTTGAGCTATGTCTTTTTGGCGTTCGCGCATTGTGAAATCAACTTCTAGCAGCGAATGACACTTTTGATTATTCCTCATACCTTTTGATTTTCCATCAAACTGGTTCAGATCACCACGGGCAAAGTCTCGGAATAGCAGAAAATAGACATATAAAAAAAGAGAGCCTTCAGCGGAGCAAAACTGCTGAAGGCTCTTGTTTACTGAGTTTTTCCTTGTAACAAAGACAGCGTGCAAGTCAACTTTGCTTGCACTACTTCTGTTACGCAAAATCCATCCACCGTAAAAAGGCGCTGTATTTTACAATACAGCGCCTTTTTACAATCGAAGTGGCGGGATTCGAACCCACGGCCTCTTGGTCCCGAACCAAGCGCGCTACCATCTGCGCTACACCTCGATAAAATCGCCGCAGCGTTGACACTGCTGCGGCAAAGTTTGGGGATGAGAGAATCGAACTCCCACAAGCGGAGTCAGAGTCCGCCGCACTACCATTATGCGAATCCCCAACGCTACCGGTAACCGCCCGGAAAACAGTATCATTATAGTCGACAAGCCCTGCTTTGTCAAGAAAATTTACCTACCCGACGGACGCGCTGTAATCGTTTCCACCTTAAGTAACGCAAGGGAGCCGGACACAAAAGGCTGCGTTCGATCATTTTGCGCTGCGTTCCCTTTTTGAAAATTGACCAAATTGTAAATTTCCGATAGCTGTTGGGCAACAGTTGCAAATTTTACCCCATTACGGTATAATTATTATTATGAAAGTACAAAAGCTGTGGCTCAGCGGCGCTCTGGCGCGCTTGCAAAAAACTGGCTTTGCCGTTTTAAATCGCGACCTGCTTTAAGCCCGAATCTGTTCACCTGATCTGGGCTGCGGCGCGGCCCGAAACATGTGGCAACTATAGAAGGCTGTCTTTTTTGCGCGGGGGCGGTCAATCGCCCGTCAAGAATTGTTTTGGGGTAAGCTTTTCTGCCTGTCACAATCCGGACATGACAGTCTCGTTTGAGAGGAGCGCAGCAGATGGATGAGAAAAAAGCTGTCATCATTGCTGTCACCGGCAAGGGTGGCGTTGGCAAAACGAGCCTGGCAGCCCTGATGGTGGGGCAGCTGGCGCGCACCTATGCAGGCAAACGCATCCTCGCCATTGACGCGGACCCCGCGGTGGGGCTTAGCACCGCGCTAGGCGTAGAAGTCAGGTCTACCGTGGACGATATCCGCCGCGAATTCGTTGACAGGGCCCAAGAAGGCGACAGCAAAACGGCACTGGAAATGCTGGGCGACGCGCGCTACCGCCTGGTAGACGCCCTTGTGGAGCAGGATGGGTTCTCGTTTTTGGCCATCGGGCGGCCGGAGGCCGCCGGGTGCTACTGCAAGGTCAATTCCTACCTGCGCGACGTTATCAGCGTGCTGTCGGAAAGCTACGACTACATTGTGATTGACGGCGAGGCCGGTATTGAGCAGGTCAACCGACGTGTTATGGAGCATGTGACACATCTGGTACTGGTCAGCGACGCGAGCAAAAAGGGCGTGCAGGTCATGCACACCATCCGCGATGTGGCACAGCGCCTTGTCATGTACGACCGCGTGGGTGCCATCCTAAACCGCCTGCCCGCTGCGGTGATGCTCAGCGGCCTTGACACCGGCGACATTCCGATATTAGCGCGCATTCCTTCCGACGATGCGCTGGCAGCCCTTGATCTTGAGGGCGAGAGCCTTTTGTCGCTTGCCGATGATAACCCAGTCGCAGCGGGCGTTCAGCATGCTCTTGCCGGGCTTGGAATCCTTGTGACAGGAGGCACCGCGTGAAAGATTTAAAACATCTGTACAGCCTTGAGACGCTTTTGCAAGAGAACAACAACGATCTTGTGCGCGAGGCGCGCGAGGCGGGGCAAAAATGCATCGGCACCGTGTGTTACCAAATTCCGGAAGTGTTGCTCAACCTACCCGGCTGCTTTTCGGTACGGATGCGCGCGCCGCGCACCGGATCCATCGAGATGGGCTCCTACTACATGACTTCGTTGACCTGCGAATACTGCCGGGCGCTTTTGGAGCGCGGCCTAGAGGGCGGGTTTGGCTTTTTGGACTGCCTGATACAGCCTTCTAGCTGCTCCCAAATGGCAGACTGCGCCGAGAATTTTGAGCAATTGGGCCTTTGTACGGCGCCTGGCTTTTTTGTGCAGCACGTCGACACCCCGATGAAAGACGACGAAAACGGCGTACAACACATGGTTCATATGTGCCGCGTGCGCGTACTGGACAAATTGAACGACGCGTTCGGCATCGACGTCTCGGACGACGCGCTGCGCCGCGCGGTCCTTTTACACAACGAAATATGCGACCTGATCACGGAAATCGGCGATTACCGCAAAGAGAAGAATCCCCGCATCACGGGGTATGAGTTCGCCGTTTTCTGCCTGGCAAGCTACTGCTGCCCAAAGGATCTCTTGCTGCCCATCCTGCGCGAAACCGCACAGGAACTTAAAACACGAGAGCCGGACGAAAAAGCACCCTGGCGTGTGCGCGTCGCGGTGGCGGGCTCGGAAATCGACGATCCCGACTTTATCAAACTGATCGAGGATACCGGCGCCTACGTGGCGGTGGATCGCTACTGTTTCGGCTCTTTCCCGGGCAGGCAGCGACTGGAGCTGCGTGACGATGAGGACGTGCTGACGCAGATCTGCCGGCAGTATGTACTGGCGTGCCAATGCCCGCGCTACATGAACACGGGGAAGGTTCGATCCCGCAAAGCCTACCTGGACAGCCTGGCACGGGAATACAGTTGCGACGGCATTATCTTCCAGCAGATCAACTTCTGCAACTTCTGGGGCTATGAGCGCGCCGGCGCCGTCCACGCTATGACACACGACTATTCTTGGCCGGTGTTGAGCCTGGATCGGCCCTACGTCGTGGGCGTCTCTGGGCAGGTGCGCACACGGGTACAGGCGTTTATCGAGCGCGTGGAGCTGAAAAAACTGGGAGGGTTGGCATAATGGGCAAAGCCATCAACAGCGAGCCGCTGGGCAGCTTTTACAAGGGCGGCAAGACCCGCACCCGCCGGGAGTGGCGCGGCGTCGCGGACACCTGGTATGATTACACCTGCTGGCTTAAGAACTGGGGTTCCATGATCCGGTTTTTGGCAAAGCCACAAAACCTAAAGGGCTTTTTGTACTACCGCTGGATGCAAAATTATATCGCGACGCCGGACTTTATCGATCGCCACACTGAGGGACTTCGTGGGCCTCAGCTGCGCGTCGCCCACAAGGAGTTTGACTTTATCGTCGCGCACGTCTGCGATACGATGACGGCCATCTTCTCCGGAGACGCCGCGATCGGCGGCAAGGAGTCGGTGCGGCGCCACACCGTCGTGATGGACGAAAACATGATGACGCAGATCCTGAACGGTTTCCCGAATTTGAAGGCGCGATGTGTGCAGATTCCCATCGTCTATATGCCCTCCACCGTGCAGCAGGAAGGGGTGCTTTATTATATCGACCGCGCGCAGGAGTTCGGCATCCCGGGTGACGTGTGCCCGATGCCCGCAGCCGAGTTGGGCGCTGTGCTGGAGGACGATTTCCCCAAAACCGGCATCTGCGCCCTGCAGTGCAATACCACCTGCGATGGCTCTTTGATGGGCAACGGGATCGAAGAACGCCGCTACGGCATACCCACCTGGCAGGTAGCGGTGCCCATCCGCTACACCGACCCGGCGACGCGGGATTACGCCGCGCAGGAGATCAAAAACGCCATCCGGTTTGTGGAAGAGCAGACCGGCGAGAAATGGGACTGGGATTACTACTTTAAAAACATCAAGAACTTCAACAAAGAAACCGAGTTTTTCCGCTCTTGGCTGGAGGTGAGCCGCACAGAATACCCACAGGTCATCGGCAACAACGTGGCGCTTTACCGCGATGCCTATTACCAGGTGGCCGGGGGCCGCGACGAGGCGTTTGTGGAAAACGAGCGGCAAATCTGCGAGATTATGGAAAAGGCCTACCGCGACAAGACTCCCGTCGTGAGCGAGGTTCGCCACCGCGCCATCCTATGGGGCGTGCAGGCGCAGTACTACACAGCGTTCCCGTTGTGGCTGCAAAACTGCTGGGGCATCGTGCCGCTGATTGATATGCTCTCGCTGACGTCCACCGACTTGTACAGCGAAGACGACAAGGAGCAGGCCTATTACGACATGGCCGATATGTACGCCAAGATGAACATGCGCAACCGCTCCGAGGGCGGCTACGAGGTCGGGGTCGAGGATCTGTGGCGTTTCTGCGCGGAGTTTAACGCCGATATCGTCATCATGTACGAGCATATCGGATGCAAATCCATGACCGGGTACCACGGCTTGTTCGACCAGGAAGCCGCGAAGCGCGGCATCCACCTGATTTGGGTCACGCACGGGCTGATGGATCCGCGCAAGGCAAGCCGGCAGAATATGCGCACCGACGTCAACCGCTATATGCACGCCGTGCTGCATGAGGATCCGCTGGATCCTTCTCTTGAAGAATTTGACGACGGCAACGCCTGGTAAAGAAGGGGGTACCTGCGATGAAGTACTACGGCGGCTGTGACGTGGGATCCACCTACACCAAGGCGGTACTGCTCGATGAACAGGGGCGTATCGCGGCCCATACCACATTGCACAGCAAGCTGAATCCGGAGCAGTCGGCGCGGATCGCCATGGAGGACGTGCTGCACCAAGTGGGGCTGCAAAACGAGAGGCAGCTCGCCTATCTGATCGGCACAGGCTACGGGCGCAACAAAGTGCCCTTTGCGGACGAGAACATCTCCGAGATCTCTTGCCACGCGATGGGCGTTCATGTGACGGATCCCACGGTCAAGGCGATTATCGACATCGGCGGCCAGGACGTAAAGGGCATCGCGGTGGATACCGACGGCACCGTGCAAAACTTTGCGATGAATGACAAATGCGCCGCCGGCACCGGCCGCTTTTATGAGGCGATGGCCCGCAGCTTTGAAATGAGCTTAGAGGAGTTCAGCAAATTGAGCCTTTCGGCCAAAAACGTCATCCCCATCACGGCGCAGTGTACTGTTTTTGCTGAGAGCGAGGTCATCAGCCTGGTGGGCGAGGGCAAGCCGATGGACGAAGTGGCGGCGGGCATCCAGATGTCGGTGGCGAAGCGCTGCTTCGTGATGGCGAAAAAGGCCGGCGCTACCACCAGCATCGCGCTGACCGGCGGATGCGCCAAAAACGCAGGACTCAAAAAGGCCATCGAACAGGTGCTGCATCTAAAGGTCATCGAGCTCAAAACCGATCCACAGCTGATGGGCGCCTTGGGAGCAGCGGAATACGCGCGCCGCAAGGCGCGCCGGTGAGGAGGAAGAAGATGCGTTTTGCGAACCGCCTGAAAAAAACGTTATGGATGCTCATCGCCGTTGCGGTGACGCTCTTTTTGGCATCCTGGGTCATATACTTTTTTAATTTGGACATGAAGGTCGCCGCTGCTGTGCAGCCGCTTCTCAACAAAATTTACGATTACCGCAAGCGGGAACCTTTGCCGTGATCGCGCCGCTGTTTGACGACTTGATTGGCGAGGTGGACAGCCTTTGTGCGCGTGCTGAGCAAATTCCGTTCGCGCCGTGGCCGGACGCCGGGCGCGGCAACCTTGTTTTGCCTAGCGAGATGGCGTTTGAACTGGGTGCGCACAATTTGCCCGCCGTGGCGCTCTTTGCCGCCACTTCCACCGATGCCGTTGCGCAAGCGGACACGCTTTGGTTGCTAGGGCGGGACTTAAACGGGCTGAACAGCGGGCCGTGGGCGCGCGTTGCGCTTTTGCGCCTAAGCGAAGACGCGTGGGAAAACGAGACGGATTTGTACAACACCCTAACGCGGGTGCGCTATACGCGCTACCGCGTAAACCCGGAAGGTTTTATGCCGCGCATCGATTCCCGGTTGGATCGCGAGCCGGTGCGCGTGGGGCGCACGGCACTGAAAGCGGGGCTGTGTTTTGCCGGTGTGGGCGAGCGCTACCGCACAGCCTACCGCAGTGACCCGGCTGTTTTGGGCGTGCGACAGATTTTTATCACTGACCCGACGTTTGATTACGCGGCTCTGGACGCGGTGGCAAAGCGCTGCGGGCAGGTACTAACGGCGCTTGACCACATTTTACAAGATTTCCGCATGGACTGTTCCCACTGCGGACTGCAGGCCGTCTGCAATGAGGTGGAAGGGCTGCGGGCGCTGCATTTTGCGCATTGACAGGATGCTGGGTAATTACAGCGATAGTAGGGAGGCCGGGCGATGGATACCTTGCGCGTACTGGAAGTAAAGCAGAGTGTTTTTGCCTCAAATGACCGCCGTGCACAGCAGGTGCGGGCGGAACTCAAAGAGAAGAAGCTGTTTTTGCTCAACTTGATGTCTTCGCCGGGATCCGGCAAGACCACGACGCTGACCAAAACCATCGAGGCGCTGCGCGACACGCTGCGCATCGGCGTGATGGAGGCCGACATTGATTCTGACGTGGACGCGCGCGCCATCGAGGCGCTGGGCGTTCGCACCATACAGCTGCACACGGGCGGGATGTGCCATCTCGACGCCGAGATGACCGCGCAGGGCCTGGCGGGCCTTGAGACAAACGATCTCGACTTGGCGGTGCTTGAAAATATCGGCAATCTCGTTTGCCCCGCGGAGTTCGACACCGGTGCCGTTAAGAACGCCATGATCCTGAGCGTGCCGGAGGGCGACGACAAGCCCTTAAAGTATCCACTCATGTTCCAGGTTTGCGACGCGGTTTTGATCAACAAACTGGATGTGCTGCCGTACTTTGACTTTGATCTGACAAAATGCGAAGAGCGCATTCGGATGCGCAACCCGAAGGCGGAGATCTTTCCGATTTCCGCGCGCACGGGCCAGGGTATGGACGCCTGGACAGCGTGGCTGTTAGACCAGGTGCGCAACTGGCAACAAAGCGAGTAGAAGCTTTTTACAAACACACAGTATAAAACACAAGGGCGCTGAGCCCGACCAAACAAAGAAACGGAGGTCATGACCATGGACATGAGCCACATCTATGAAAACTGGCCCGCGAACCACAAACATGACGATCCACCCAGCGAGAAGATCCTAAAGCTGGGCAGGAAGATCACCGATGTGGCCGCGCACAAGCTGACGGGGATCAAGGTGGAGGATCCGGAGTACTGGGGCCTTGCCGAGATTGTGACCGAGGAGATGGCGGACGTCGCGCTGAAGATGGAAGTGCGGCACCCTTATACCTTTGCCGAGCTGTGCAAAATGTGCAAGATCAGCCGGTCGGGCAGCAAGGATTTTGCCAAACTTTTAAAGCAGATGTGCTATATCGGCCTTTTGGAGTACGATTACGGCTACCACTACGACCACAACGGCCGCACCGCGCCCCCCGGCAAGCGGCGCTACATTCTGCCGCTGTTCGTGCCCGGCGCCGCGGAGCTGTTTAACATGGAGGAGCTTCCGGACGGCTCGAATCCGCGGCTTCGCGACCACCCGGACGTCGCCTCGTTTTTTGAGCGCATGACCTATATCCCACTGGCCGGGATTACCCAGATGGTGCCGCCGGGCGGCGCCGGCATCGGCATGCACGTCATCCCGGTGGAAAAGGCCATCTCGATGGAGAACGAATCGGTCGATCTGGAGCATCTCTCGTACTGGCTCAAAAAGTACGAGGGGCACATCGGCGTGGGGCGCTGCAGCTGCCGTGCCTCGCGCAAGGTGCTGGGCGACGGCTGCGGCGACGACGATTACGGCTGGTGCATCGGCGTGGGCGAGTTCGCGGATTACTGCCGTGAGACCGGCAAGGGCCACGACATCACCTACGAAGAAGCGATGGCCATTTTGCAGCGCGCTGAGGACAACGGTTTTGTGCACCAGATCACCAACATTGACGGCGAGAACAAGATCTTTGGCATCTGCAACTGCAACGTAAATATCTGCAACGCGCTGCGCACCTCGCAGCTGTTTAACACGCCCAATATGTCGCGCTCGGCCTATGTGGCGCATGTCGAAAAGGAGAAATGCGTGGCGTGCGGGCGCTGCGTAGAGCATTGCCCGGCGGGCGCTGTGAAGTTAGGTCAAAAGCTGTGCGACAAACAAGGCAAAGAGATCGAGTATCCGCGCCATGAGCTGCCCGACGCAACCAAGTGGGGCCCCGACAAATGGGATCCCAATTACCGCGACACCAACCGCATCAACTGCTACGATACCGGCACCTCCCCCTGCAAGACGGCGTGCCCGGCGCACATCGCCGTACAGGGCTACTTAAAAAAGGCCGCGCAGGGCGAGTACCAAGAAGCGCTGGCGCTGATTAAGAAGCAAAACCCCTTCCCTGCTGTCTGTGGGCGCGTTTGCAACCGCCGGTGTGAGGACGCCTGCACGCGCGGCACGATCGACCAGGCCGTCGCCATCGACGCGGTCAAAAAGTTCATCGCGGAGCAGGATTTAAAGGCCGAGACGCGCTACATCCCACCCGTTGTCATACCCGCCAGCATCCACCGCGACCGCTGGGACGAAAAGATCGCCATCATCGGCGGCGGCCCGGCTGGATTGTCGGCAGCGTTCTATTTGGCCGAAAAGGGGTACTACCCCACCGTGTTTGAGAAAAACGCGCTGCCCGGCGGCATGCTGCAGTACGGCGTGCCCAGTTATAAGCTGGAGAAAGACGTTCTGGCCGCCGAGATCGATGTAATGCGCGAGATGGGCGTTACCATCAAGACGGGCGTGGAGGTCGGCAAGGACATCACGCTGGAGGAGCTGCGCGCACAAGGGTACAAGGCGTTCTACATCGCCATCGGCTGCAGCGGAGGCCGGCTGCCCGGCGTGCCGGGCGAAACCGCGGAAGGCACGATGACGGCGCTGGACTATCTGCGGGAAGCCAACACCGGCGACACGCGCTTTTCGGGGCGCGTTGTGGTCGTGGGCGGCGGCAACGTCGCCGTTGACGCCGCGCGCGTCAGCGTGCGCAGCGGTGCCTCGCAGGTCGACATGCTGTGCCTGGAATCTGACAAAGAGATGCCCGCCTCGGCAGAGGAGATCCGCGAAGCGGAACAGGATCAGGTGACGATCCACAACGGCTGGGGGCCCAAGGAAGTCCGCACCCAGGACGGCAAAGTGACGGGCATTGTATTCAAGCGCTGCACCGCCGTCTTTGACGCGGAGGGGCACTTTGCGCCGCGCTATGACGAGAGCGACACCATCACGCTCGCGTGCGACCGCGTCATCTTCGCCATCGGGCAGAGCATCGTGTGGGGCGACCTGCTAAAAGGTTCCCGCGTAGAGCTGGGGCGCGGCAACGGTCCCAAGGCCGATTCGCTCACGTTCCAGACCGCCGAACCGGACATCTTTGTGGGCGGCGACGTCTACACCGGACCCAAATTTGCCATTGACGCCATTGCGCAGGGCCACTACGCGGCGGAATCGCTGCACCGCTTTGTGCAGGGCGGACATATGACTATCGGGCGCAACCACTGGGAGTTTATCGAGCTGGATAAAAACGACATCAGCGTGCCCAGCTATGACAATTCCGCCCGCCAGGTTGAGGCTACCGATCCCACCGTAGGCGATCGCTCTTTCCGCGACGCACACCTGACCCTGACGGAAGAGCAGGTCAAGATCGAGACGTCCCGGTGTCTGGGATGCGGCGCCTCGGTGGTAGATCCCAACAAGTGCATCGGGTGCGGCGTATGCACGACAAAGTGCGCGTTTGACGCCATCAAGCTGCACCGCGAACGGCCGGAATGCACGCATATGGTGCGCGCGGAGGACAAGTTCAAATACATCCTGCCCTACCAGGCGCAGCGCGCGATCAAGATCGCGCGCAAGCAGGAGGTCTGACGGTTCATGCACGAGCTGGGCGTGGTATTCTATGTCATCCGCGACGTCAAACAGGTCGCCGAGGAAAACGGCGTCAAGCGGGTGGACACCGTCACGCTGGAGATCGGCGAGGTATCGGGCGTGGTGCACGATCTGCTGACCGACTGCTGGAACTGGGCCGTTAAAAAGGAACCCATCCTGGAGAACGCCAACCTAAAGATCGAGACCATCCCCGCCGTGACATACTGCGAGGACTGCGGCGCGGAGTACGAGACGGTCAAGTATGCCAAAGTCTGCCCGCACTGTGGCAGTGAACGCACCTACCTGAAGCGCGGCAACGAGTTTACCATCAAGGAGATCCTGGTGGAATAGCACCACAGGGCACACAGAAGGGGGAGAACGGCCGCCGCGCAGCCATCCGGCGGATCGGAAAAGGTCTTACAAAAAGTTTATCCTAGACGCAAGCGGCAGCTGTCCTTTAAATGGGACAGCTGCCGCTTGCGTCTTGCGAACCGCACTGCATGCGTGCTACCTTTTGAGGGGATTTCGTTGATTGACTGTGGTTACGAGCGCGACGGAGGCGGAATGGGGCCTCGTTGCCGCCCGCGGGGATGCGTATTATTCGGCAGACGGCTTTCTGCCGGATTTCTTTTTGCGCCGGGTCGCGAATAGCACCGTTGTGCCCATCAGACCGATCACAGCGACTGCGGCCAATGTAGCAATGAGTCCGATGGGGGTTTCATCGCCGGTCTTGGGGATGATACCGGATTCCGGGGTCGCCGAGGGTGTTGTGGTTGGCGCAGTGTGGTCAGGCCACGGCCACCACGGTTGCGGCGGGAAGAGAGGCGGGGTAGTGGGTTCATTCGGCGGCTCATCGGGTTTATCGGGTTTGGAATACGTGTTGGAAACGGATACCGAGACGGTTTTATCCGTTAGGACCGCAACTTTGACGCCGCCGCCATCGGCTGGCGTCCCGCCCTGATAGGTGGTAGTATATCCCTGCTCTTGGTAATCCGCTTCCCTGACAAGATACTCCCCGGCAGGCAGGTCCTTAAACTCCGCCTTCTCGCTGTTCTTTAGGTTGAAATGCGCGACGCCGTTTAAGAAGCGAAGGGTCTCACCAGCGGTATCGGTGCCGTAATTACCGGAAAGCGCGGTATCGGTGGTTCCGGATTCGTTCAATTTGGCGATTGTAAAGTTGAAGATACTGTCCGGTCCGCCACCCGTGACCGCTTTGGATACGGTCAGATCACCGGACTGGTAGGTGTTGATAAATCCGATGCTGACATCCGTACCGGCCTTGATAACTCCGGGCACCGGCGCTGTGTACTCCGTTTCACCTTTGGCGGCGATGGCGCTGACCGTTTCGTTTAGGGTGTATGTTGTTTTATAGCCGTCCTGGTTGGCGTTGATCTGCTCCACCTTATACGAGATATCGGTGGGCAAATTCGGGAAGGATACCGTGTCTTTGTCGTGCAGGCTGAACGTATACACGCCGCCGCCCTCATGTTTGACGGGTGTATCCAGGTCCCCGAAACCGTCATACTCAAAGGGGGAGCCGTCTTTTTTCGTAAGCGTCACGCAAAACGGGAAGGAAGTTCCGAGCGGCCGCGCCTGGGGATGGTTCTTCTCGGTGTTTGAGATCGTCAAATCCCCCGTATTGTATGCATTTGTGAATGTGACAAGCGCGCCGCTGGTTGCCAGATCGAACTTCCCCGTGACAGTTTTGCCTTCGCCGTTCCGATCCTCAATATCCGATCCCTCGGGATGGCGCACGGTGTACGCGGTGGTAAAATCGCCCTCCGACTGTTCCGTTACGGTGATGCCCACATCCTCGGGCAAATCGCGGATCATCTGGTACTCTTTGGCTGCCAGCTCAAAAGTGGCGACGCCATCTACAAACTGGATGGGATTTCCGTCCCTGTCAGTGCCATGGTCGGCGGTATCTTCTTGAGAATTGTAGGCATCCCCGGACAGTCGGATCTCAAATTTGTATTTTGTCGCGGCTTCATCGCCGGGCTGATTGGGAGCCTCCTTGTACACAACGAGGGTATCCGGCAGGCAGGCGTTGACAACTTTGACCTCCAAAGGTTCTTGCTCGATGTCTCCCTTCATTCCGGAGCTGCCGGTATCCGGGAAGGCGATGTAATCCGCAGTGCCCGACATGGTACCTTCCACCACTTCGTAGTGCGTCCCGTTGGGCAGATCGTACAACACGATGTTCTCGCCGTTTTTCAGACTGAACTCATATTTGCCGCCGGGAATGTCCACGATGGCATCGCTGCCGTCCGCCTGGCGGATTTTGGTTTTGATCCTTGCCATCGGACTGCCGTCCGCCGACGTGAGGGTGACAGTGAAGGGGAACGACTGATCAAGAATTTCCTGCCCAATCACTTTTTTGCTGACGGTCAGGTTGGCGCCGTCATATTTATTGACAATGTCAACCTCTGCGCCGCTGGGGCCTGTTGCTATGCCGCCGCCGATGTGGTACTGGTTATCAAAACCGTTGTCAGACCCACCAATGGTTGTATAGTTGGGAATATACTCCCCTTCGTTAATTTCCTTAATCAGGAAATCCGCACCGTCCGGCAGACCCTCAATTGTTACGACGGCTTCACCATCTACGCAGGTCAGATCAAACCCGGCAAGGCCGTGATTGAAAGTAATTTTGTCACCGGTTATGCTGTTTTTGAAATCGTTTTGGTTGAACGGATGATTGGGATCGTCAGGCACACCCCCCGATATACTAGTTAATGTGCCCTTTGTTGCAGTAATTGTATAAGTGCCGTTGATCGGAGCGTATTGCTCCCCCGCAATCGCGCGCGGCGCACTGATTGTACTGACCGGATTGGTTTTGGTATTGTCCTGCAGCAGCATGACCGCGAAGGAGAATGTTCCGTTCGGGTTGGCTTGATCCTCCACGGTGTTTTTGATGGTAAGGGATGTAAAGGCGTAGGTGTTTGTAAAGGCAGCCGTCTCTATCGCGCCACCTTGAATCGTACCCTCTTGGGTATATCTGCCACCCTGCGGAGTATACCCCGCCTGCGGCTCCTCGGTGACGGTGTAGGTAAGCCCGGCGGGCAAGCCCTGCAAGGTCACTGTGTGACCGGCTTTAACGGGAATTTGCTGCGACACGCCACCACTGAAAGAGTAGTGAGGACCACCCGCGGGGGCTTTATCATCAACTAAGTAGTCAACATTGCCAGCGTAAGAGGTGCCATCCGTGCCATCGGCTGCTGTACCGGTGAGCTTGACCGTAAAATAGAAGTCGCGGTCAGGATTGTTGCCGGTGGGATCGCCCTCTACCGTTTTGGAAATGGCGAGGTCGCCCTTTGTATATGTGTTGGTGACGGTGACGGTGCTTGGATTGCCTTCTTTTACCTCTACGGTGGCTGTCCCGTTCTGTTGTTCCACGCCATCAACCTGATATGTTGTGGTAACGTCAGAAAGATTTACGGTATCCTCCGTGATGGTATAACTGCCAACGGGGAGACCATCGACGGTTCCGGTAGTTTCTTTACCAGTCATGTTAATGGTAAGCGTTTTTTCTTCAACTGACTGCCCGTCCATGGGTTTAATCGTAAACGTATACGACAACCCGGAAAAGTTTGTTCTGCCTTCGACGATCTTTTTAATTGTGAGACTACCTTTTCCTGGCTCCGGTGGAGTATATTCATTTTCAAACTCGACCGTAGTTGGACTGTCTTTTGTAACGTTTGCTTCCTGAGGTTTCGTCGTTTCGGTATAGTATGGTGCATCATCTTCCGTGATTGTGTATTCCCCAATAGGAACGTCATTAAGGGTGACTTGCTGAGTACTATTGCCTGAACCGCTGATAGTGACCTTTCCGTCGTGAATGTTATCGTTTTCCAATGGTTCTCCATTTTTGTTGGTGACAGTGAAAGTGAAAGTCCAAGATTCCGACGGAGTACCTGTGACAGACTTTTTAATTGTCAATTGGCCTCTTGGCTGCGTGTAGGTGTTTGTTACAGTAACAACTGAATTGCCACCTTCTGATACGGTAACTTTATAACCTGCACCATTATTTCCGCTCACCCCATCTCCGGTAATTCCCTCAAGAGTATAATTTTCCGGGACAGGGTCTTCTGTAAACGTGTACCCACCAACAGGCAAATCTTTAAGCGTTACGCCAGCGTCTTCCGACTTGAGACCATCTATAGTGATTGTTCTACTCTCTACATTCACGGACACTTTGCCAGCATCACCATATTTACCAGCTGTATTCTCCAGCGTAATACCGTCATCCGCCGTCAATTTTATTGTAAACGTATCGCTCTGTGGCGCACCAGTTCCATCTACTACCTTTTTGAGCGTGAAACTACCGGTTTTTGGCTCACCTCCATTTTGACTCATATTCACGTCTTGACTTGCATCTGGAATGTTAAAATCCCCTCTTGAGAAATGAATATGTGCTACGTATTCAAATGGTTCGCCTGTGTAAAGGATAGTAAAGTCTGCAGATACGGTGGTACCCTCGGGCATCAGGACATCACCTTCTTTTGTTTTGCTACTGTTCCCAATGCGAAACGTGTTCTCACCTTCTATTGCAACATCCACACTTTGATCAATTCTCTGGTCCCTAATAACTGTACCCTGAATCCATTTCCCCTTTGTATGAATTCCATCACTTGAGAAATACTGAGGATATTTTGCTGGATCCCAAAATTCAATTTTCACAGTGCCGTGATCATCTGTTGCGACCAAATCCGCCTCAGTTACGTGAACAGTAAGTCTGTATTTTAATGTTGTGCCTTCAGGTGGTACTGTAGAAGGAATTACTTTTGGTTCAATAAGCTCTATAGTAAAATCAACCTTAGCTTGCTGCGGTGGTGCACTGGCTTCAATAGCGGAAAATTTCGCACTTTCAGGGGTAGTTGCTGTGGAATCTTGTTCAGGGGATTCCGTTTCCCCATTACCTCTAGGTGTTTCCGTCCCCTCCGGTTCCACAGTCTCCTCCGGCTTTGTTGTCTCTGCCGGTTCTAGAGACGGTTCGGGTTCCTGTGCCTGCTCCCCGGAGGGTTCGGCGGTCGGCGCAGCCGTCGGTCCTGAAGACTCCGCAGGAGTCTCTACGCCGTTACTGACCGGTGTCGCTTCCGGGTTTACCGTCGGCTGCGGCGTTTTGGAGTTGCCGGAGACATCGTCAACGGTCTTTGACTCTTTTTCCTTATCGGCGTCCGACACTTCCCCCGCAGGTACGGATGCATTTTCGTTGCCGGTGTTGGTCACTTCTTCCCCGGAATTCTCCGCTGTTTGCGTATAGGATTCGTCCAATATCTCAGGGACACCTGTCGCGGATGCGCTGGAATACAGGATGGACGTCATCATAACGGCGGCCAACAGAACGGACAGGGAACGTTTGCAAGTCTTCACGGATCATTCCTCCTATGAAATCGGATTCGCTCTGCTATGGAAATGGTTTGGATCAAATTACTTCTTGTTTGCTATGTCAAGCGCCTTTGCACTTTCGTTTACGGTACCCCAGAACTTGCGGCTGGCCTTAAACACCGGCTTATAGCCAGCGGTAATCAGATATTCTTTTTTGGTGCGTGGACTGCGCACCAGGCGCTCGCTGTCCTCGCGCAGCTCAAAGATCCCAAAGCCGGTAAGATGGACGGCCGTTTTTTGGCAGAGATTCTCCTCTATGATCGCCAAAAACGTATCCATAACCTCTTCCGCTCGCTCCTGCGTCATCCCCGTGCGCCGGGCAAAAAGCGGTATCAGGTCTTTCCTGTATACGTTCTTTTCGCTCTTCATAGCTGTCCCCCCTGCCGGAGCCGCCTTAGAATGTTTCGGAAGCCGCCTTTTAAAGGCAGGCAACTGCCTGTGTGAGCACGGCCAAAGGCCTTGCACGGCAGTTTATCGCCTTATGGGTAAAGTCTTGCACGCCGGTCTCGCTCCCCACAGACTGTCGCAGAGTTACATCCTCTGCGACACTTTTGCATTTTAAGGACAGTTATAAAAATAATTTAGCGGCGCATTGTAAAATCAAGTTGAACAGCTGAATATAAAAAATCCATAGAGATGT
>CAZLMA010000037.1:0-14143 GCA_964560675.1 uncultured Subdoligranulum sp.
TTTATTGTATCAGACCTTCCATGTTGGTGTCCACTTTTTTAATATAGATCCACTTGTGAGATGGCTGGAAGAAGTGGATCTGACCATCATGCGGGAGCTGGTGCGCACGCACGGATTTGGGCCGACCAAAATCTTCGACGGGTACGACCCGGACGACGAGACGGGCGCAGATGAGGCGCTGCTGCTGGCGCCAAAGCCTTACGACCGAATGTACGTCTACTTTTTGTGCGCGCAGATCGACCTGCACAACCAGGAATTTGACCTGTACCAAAACAACGCGGCGCTGTACAACGCGGCGTACAACGACTACGCGGCGTACTACAACCGCATGATCCATCCGACGCGCAAGCACCGCATGCGCGCCTGGGGGACGCTGCCACCGCAAGGCGGCGTGTACAAAGGCCCCCTGGATCTGGCGGGCTGCGGCGCGTGGACGATCGGGCCCTGCGCACCGGGATGCGCGGACGGGTGCGGGGATGGCTGCGCGGACGACAGTGCGGATGGTACGCAAGACTGCGGGTGCGCAGACGGCTGCACGGACGGGTGCGTGAGCGCCGAGGGCGAGGTGAGCGGATGCGGAGCGGGGTATGCTTCGCACTGGCTGTGGAAGAACTGCCAATGCCTTTACTGGATCAATGGCGTGCCGACGGTAAAATGCGGGCCGGCGTGCGAGTGCTGCGCTGCGAAAGAGCAGTGCGACGCGAGGAAGATGAGCCTGGCTTAGTGAGGAGTGGTTCGTTTGTGGAGTTTTTTAAAAAATACCGAAAACGAAACACGAATCACGGAAAGCAGGATGCAAAGAGCGGATGGTAGGATGGAAGCGTGTGGGAGAGAAAAGTGGGTATCCATTAGCTAAAGAGGGGGCGAGGAGATGCTGCTGCCAAAGCTGAGCGAGGTGAAGAAGCAGACGACGCTGACGGACCGGTTCTACGGCTACCAGCATGTGGAGGCGCCGACGGAGGGCGGCTTTTACGACGATGAGAATATCTCGACGGCGCGGTTCCCTGTGCTGACACCGAGGCTGCCGCGTCGCAAGGTGCGCGAGCTGGCGGAGCCGGGCGGGCTGTTTGCCAAAGAGAAGCTGGCGTGGGTGGACGGCACCAAACTCTACTACGACGGCGAGGCCGTGGCGGACGTGACGGCGGGGCCAAAGAGCTTCTCAAGCCTGGGCGCCTGGCTGATCGTGTGGCCGGACGGGGTGCGCTACAACACGCACGACGGCACGGTGGACGTGCTGGCGCAGAAGAACGTGAGTTCCGGGACCGTGACGTTTACGCTGAGTATGCAGGACGGGCAGCCGTATGAGAACGTCGTGGCGGGCGAGACGCCACCGGAGGACACCACAAAATTCTGGCTGAGCACGGGCGAGAGCCCCCACGTGCTGAAGAAATACAATCCTGCGACCAAACTTTGGAACAGTATCCCCTCGACGTTTGTGCGCATAGAGGCGCCTGGGATCGGGCACGGGCTGAAGGACGGCGACACGGTGACCATCAGCGGGGTGACGGGCGCGGAGGCGGACGAGTTCAACCGCGACATGATCGTGTGGAAGGCGGACGAGGACTGGATCCTGGTGACGGGAATCCTGGACACGACCTTTTCGCAGACCGAGGCCGTGACGGTGGAACGCAAGATACCGACGCTGGACTATGTGACGGAGTGCGACAACCGCATATGGGGGTGCAGCAGCGAGACCAACGAGATCTTTGCCTGCAAGCTGGGGGATCCGACCAACTGGTACAGCTACGAGGGGCTGGCGGGCGACAGCTACGCGGCGACGGTGGGCAGCGACGGTCCCTTTACGGGGGCGGCGAGCCACAACGGGTATGTGCTCTTTTTCAAGAGCGGGTGTATCCATAAGATTTACGGGACGAAACCGGCGAACTTTCAGATCACGCAGGTGGCGGCCCCGGGTGTGCAGCAGGGCAGCGAGCGGAGCCTGCAGCAGATTGGCGGGATCCTGTACTACAAGGCGGAGCATGCCGTGATGGCGTACGACGGGAGCCTTCCGGAAGAGATCGGGAGGAGTCTGGGGCCGGTACACTACGACCATGCCGTGGGCGGCGTGTGCCGGGGGCGGTACTACCTTTGCATGACGAACCTGGCGGGCGAGCGCAACCTGTTCTGCTACGACCCCGCGACGGAGCTGTGGGCGCGCGAGGACGGCGCGGATGCCGTCGCATTTGCGCAGGCGGGCGGCGGCGGCTACTTTCTGGACGCGGGCGGCGTGCTGTGGGAGTTATCCCCGCACGAGGCCGTGGAGAGGACGGCGCAGGAGCCTTTGGCGCAAGAAGAGACGGACGGGCCTGTGAGCTGGTGGGCCGAGACGGGAATACTGGACTTATACGAGCTCAACGCGCACTACCACAACCGCTTACAGCTGCGTCTCTGGCTGGCCGTGGGCAGCACGTTCGGGCTGGACGTGAGCTACGACGGCGGCGACTGGGAGCTTGTGCGGGAGATAACCGGCAACGACGAGACGGCCTTCGGAGCACAGAGCGCGGCGGGGATTGCCGCCGAGGCGGGCGCGGCGAGCGCGGGGAGCGCGGGCATTGACGGCGCAGGAAGTTCCGGGAGCGGCGCGGGCGCTGGCAGGGCGGTCAGCGCGGCGAGCGTTCGGAGCGCGGCGGGCACGATGGGAAAGAGCGTGTTTATGAGCGTGCAGCTGCGGCGATGCGACAGCGCGCGGATCCGTCTGCGAGGCGTGGGACCGTGCCGGGTGTATGCCATGAGCCGTGTGACCAAAACCGGGCAGGAAGTACGGCTGTATGACAGGGAGTAGGAAGTTAGGACCAGTGGATAGTGGGTAGGCGGATGGTAGAACAGCAGCAGTCGGGAGAGAAAAAGGGGGCGAGGAGATGCCAACGCTGGATACCCTGCAGCTGCCGCGGATTAACACGGACGTGTACGGCAGCAAGGACGGCAAGAAGATCGCGAGCCATCTGTACCAGGTGGAAGAGCAGCTGCGGTATGTGCTGGGACATCTGGACGAGGACAACCTATCGGAGGGGCTGAAAAGCAAAATCGAGAGCGGCGGGATGAGCAGCGAGATCCTGCAGCAGCTGGATAGTATCACGCTGCGCGTGAGCGGGCAGGACGACAGCTTGGCAGAGCTTCGCATAACCGTGAACGGGATCCAAACCACCGTGCAGGCGCAGGATGGGCGGCTGAGTACCGTGGAACAGACGGCCGACAAGCTGAGCGCGAGCGTCGCGGACCAGGATGGGCGGCTGAGTACCGTGGAGCAGACGGCTGACAGCCTGAAAAGCACGGTGGAAGCGCAGGGCGGGCGCTTGAGTACCGTGGAGCAGACGGCCAGCAGCCTGAGTTCTACCGTGGCGGAGCAGGGCGGGCAGCTGAGCTCGTTACAGCAGAAGGTGGACGGCTTTACGCTGAGCGTGACGAACGGGGAAACGGCCAGCACGTTGAAGCTGATGAGCGGGAGTGCCGAACTGAGCAGCGCACAGATCCAATTTACCGGCGTGGTGACCTTTGCGGGGCTTGCGGACGGGACCACCAAAATCGACGGCGGGTGCCTGCAGACGGGAGAGATCGACGCGGAGAAGGTGACCATCAAGAATCTGGTCGTGGACCATCTGCTGAGCACATACAGGCAGGACACGGGACTGTTCCGGTTTGAGATCGTGGACGCGAGCGTGGACGGGAGTATCGAGGGGCACAAGCGGTTTGCCCTGACCCTGGCACCAGTGAGCGCCACATCCGCGGTAGATACAGCGAGCAACCTGCTTGTCTTCAGCGGCAATACCTCCAACGCCATGTCGGGCTTAGCGACGGGTATGCTGCTGGACGCCAATGCACGATTTACGGGGATCGCGCCGAGCGAGATCGCGCTGGGGGAAAACCGCAATAACAACTGTGACGGGAATCTGTTCTGCGGGCAGGTTATCGCGTCGGCAAGCGCGGCGAGTTTGGACGACGCGGGCGGCGCGGGGCCTGATGCCGAGATACGCGCGGGCGGGAGCGCCGGCGAGGCGGGGGCTCCGGGCGTGCGGACGGTGGCCGCGGATGCCGCCGAGGGGGCGATCCGGGAAGGCATGGAGGACGCGGCGGGGAGCTTTGGCGGGAGCGAGGCTGCGGATGCAAGCGGCGCGGCGGGCGCAGACGGAGCGTCGGGCGCAGGCGGAGCGTCGGAAACAGAAGGTGCTGCGGGCGCGGGCGGCGCGGGGCGCGCGGTGCTGCGCACGGTGATCGCGGGGGACGCGATCCATGTGGGCAGCGTGGACGACGGCGCGGCGAGCGGCAGCATTTACTGCGACACCCTTGCCTGCTCTACCACCATTGCTTCCGGGGCGGCCAACCGCGTTGTGGACACGATAGACTACGGGCTGTTGCGCATGGAGGCCGTGGAGAGCGCGATACCGCTCTTTTGCGACAACGGCAGCGGGGAGCTGGACGAGACGGGCAAGTGCTGGCTGTTTTTGCGGCCGGAGTTCCTGGAGTGCGTGGCGGCGGGCGTGGTACCGCAATGGCATGTGACGGCTACGGGGCCGGTGTGCGTGCGGAAAGAGGGCCTGAGTGCCGTGGTAGAAGGGCAGCCGGGCGTGACCTTTGACTGGCTGTGTTTGTTGCCGCAGCGCGGCAAAGAGGCCGTGTACGCGCCTGCGGCGGAGCTGACGCGGCGGGCGCTGACCGGCGCGCTGGAGAAGATACCGAGGCCGACGGAAATTAGCTTTTAGCTGGTAGCTTATGACAATCCTGAGCGGATGGAGGGCGCGTGATGGCGAAAAAACGGGTAACCGGCAAAGAGCTGGAAGACAGAATCAAGGAAATCTTTGAAGACAACTACCAGCGGGCAAAGAGCCTGGCTTATGTACAAAAGCCTTATTCCTGGGCGTTATACAGTACCTGGAGAGTGGCATATTCGATTGAAAAGCCGCGGTGCGCAGATTCGATTGAAAAGCCACGGAGCAAAGAGATCGACTGAGAAGAGCGAGGCGCAACACGGAGCGCGAGAACGAAAGGGGCAGGACCATGAACGCAACGACGGCCATTACGATCCACAGGACGAGCGAAGGCGCGCGGCTGAGCGTGCTGTACAGCACCATCGACGACAAGGGCAACGTGACGGCGACCAACCGTCAGATGAGCATGATCGCGGTGGACGAAGCGCTGCTGGCGCACATCGCGGCGATCGAGCAGTTCGTGAAAGACCGAATTAACGAGTGAGGATTAGATAGCTATATGCTGTTAGCGAGTGAGAGAAGGGAGACAAGAGATGGCGCAGACCAAACAGACCAAAGTGGGTGTGAATTTCGCGACGGCAAAGCTGCGGGAGATTCTGGTAGAGGACATAAACGACAGCGGGCTGCCGATCTGTATCACGCGCTGTGTGCTGGAAGACGTGCTGCGGCAAGCCAAAGAGCTGGAGAAAGAACAGATCGAAAAAGAGCGCGCGCAGTACGAGGCGGAAAAAGAAGCTGGAGACGGGACGCGGATCGTGGACGGCAAGATGGATGAGACCGAATCATGCGTAGTGTAGAGTAAAGAGCAGGAGGAAAGATAAGATGGCGAACAGAAAACGGCAGGTGGAGCGTCAGACGGGCGCGGGGGCCCGAAGGGGCGGCGGCTACGGCGCGGGAGCGGGCGGCGCTGGCGCGCGCAGGGCGCAGGATGCGCGGCTGCCGGGAGGAAATAACGAGCCGGCGGGCGGCGGCGCCAACCGCAGCGGCGGCGGACTGGCCGGCGGCCTGGGCGGTTTGCAGGGCGCCAACCGGGAGGTGACGCCACCGATCGGCGACGCGACGCGGTATAGGACCCTGGGCGACGGCACGGGAGCGTATGGGCCGACGGGCGGTGCTGGCGCGGGCGCTGGCGGCGCTGGCGGTGCTGGCGCAGCGCAGTATAGGCCGACCGGCGGAGCGAGTGCTGGCGGTGCTGGCGCAGCGCAGTACAGGCCGACTGGCGGAGCGGGAGCTGGAGGCGCTGGCGCAGCGCAGTATAGACCGACCGGCGGCACGAGCGCTGGCGGTGCGATGCCGTATGGACCGACGGGCGCGGGCGGAACGGGAAGCGGAAACCTGGCGACCATATCGAGCGGCGGCGGATTCTCGGGGCTGGGAGACGTCTTTGACCTAGATGGACTGTTTGAATCCTGGAAGCAGGGCAACGGCAGCGCTGGGAGCACGGGCGGTACGAGCAGCTCGGGCACGGGCGCGGGCTCCGCAGGCGGGTACTACGGAACCGGCAGCTACGGCGCGGGAACGGGAACTACAGACTGGTACGGCTCGGGCAGCTACGGCTCGGGCGGGACATACAACGACCCCTGGGGCTCTTATGGCGACCTGTTTGGCACTGGCTCCGGGAGCGGTAACCTGTGGGGCAGCGGCTATCCTGGCACGGGAACGGGGAGTGGGACACCCTGGCAGAGCGGGTACCCTGGCACGGAAACGGGGAGCTATGGCGACCTGTTCGGCAGTGGAACCGGGAGCTACGGCGACCTGTTCGGCAGCGGAACCGGGAGCTATGGCGACCTGTTCGGCAGCGGAACCGGGAGCTACGGCGACCTGTTTGGCTCTGGCTCTGGGAGCGGCAGCTTGTGGGGCGGCGGCTATCCGGGGACGGGCACGGGCACGGGGAGCGGACTTCCGGGAACCGGCATGGGCGCTGGAACGAGCACGGGGAGCGCGAGCGGATCCACTTCCTCTTCCTCGGGGCAGAGCAGCAGCGGGGCGGATCGCAGCAAACTGAACGAGGCGGAGGCGCAGCGGCCGGGCGCCTATGAGAAGGGCGAGGACGTGCTGGCGGCGGAGCAGACCCTGCAGGACTACCTGCAGCAGCAGCCGGGCGCCTACACCCCTGGTCAGGGCGTGACGGACGCGCAGAAGGCCCTGCAGGACTGGCAGGCGCGGCAGCCGGGCGACTATGTGAAGGGCGACGATGTGCTGGCGGCGGAGCAGGCGCTGCGCGACCAACTGGCGGGGCGGCCGGGCGCCTACGAGAGCCGGTGGGATCCTCAGATACAGGAAGCACTGGGCAGAGTGCTGAACCGACCGGAATTTCGCTACGACTTTAACAGCGACCCCTTGTACCAGCAATACAGGCAGCAGTACACGCAGTTGGGCGAGCAGGCGGCGCGCAACGCGGCGGCGGATGCGGCGGCGCTGACGGGCGGGTACGGCAACAGCTATGCCGCGAGCGCGGCTTCGCAGGCGAACCAAAACTACCTAAACCAGCTCAACGCGATTGTACCGTCTCTGTACGAGTTTGCGGCACAACAATACAACAACCGCGGCGACGAGCTGTACCGTCAACTGCAGGCGCTGCAGGGCATGGACCAGACCGACTACGGGCGCTACCGCGATACCGTGGGCGACTGGGAGACCTACCTAGACTACCTGACGGGGCGCGCGGACACCGCGTACAACCAGGACTACGGGCGCTACCGCGACCAGATGGCGGACTGGAGAGCGCAGCAGGACTATCTGGCGGGGCGGGCGGACACCGCGTACAACCAGGATTACGGGCAGTACCGCGACCAGATGGCGGACTGGCAGAACCAGCGAGACTATCTGGCGGGGCGGGCGGACACCGCGTACAACCAGGACTACGGGCAGTACCGCGACGAGTACGGCGACTGGCAGGACTGGCTGGGCTACTGGGCGAACGATTACAGCAACCAGGTGGCGCAGGACCAGTGGAGCGCCGAGATGGCGGCGCAGGAGCGTCAGTGGCAGGCGGAGCAGGCGATGCAGCAGGCACAACTGGCGGAAGAGAGGCGTCAGTTTGACGCGAGCCTGGCGCAGCAGCAGCAGGAATTTGCCTACCAGCAACAGCTGGACGCGCAGGAAGCAGCGGCCGAGGCGGCGGCGCAGGCGGCAGGCGGGTCGGGAAGTTCCGGAAGCTCCGGCGGATCCGGGAGCAGAGGCAGCTCCGGCGGATCCGGCAGCTCTGGGAGCGGGAGCAAAGGATCCGGGAGTGGAACGAACGCAGGCAGGCCGGGCGGCAGCTACGGGTACACAGACGGCTATGGACCAGCCGGGTACAAGGGCAGCGGCACGTCGGGCAGCGCAAGCAGCAGCACGACGGGAAGTTCCGGCAGCTCCGGGAGTACTGGGAGCTCCGGGAGCAAAGGCTCTGGCAGCTCCGGGAGCGGCGGACTGGATGCGAACGTATACCGCGAGCTTCGCAGCCTGGCGCAACAAAATGGCGGGAGCTACGACGATCTCTACAACCGCGTACTGGCGCAGCTGCGGCAGGGCAAGATAAACGCGGCACAGGCGGACAGCATTATGGCGCTATGGCAGAGCACCAATGGCGGGCGCGCGGCGGGCGCACTGTGAGATAGTGAGTAGTCATATAGTGAGTAGTGGGTAGTGGGTAGTCAGTGGAGTTTTTTTAAAATACCGAAAACGAAACACGAATCACGAATCACTTAACACGAAACACCAAAGACAGGGGGTGAAACCGGATGAGCTATGTCGAGCGTCTAAATGCTTTCAATCAGTGGCTAGAATGCAATTACCTGCCGGGAAATGCGCAGTTGATGTTCTACAAACTGTTGTACGTCTTCAACCGAGCTGGATGGCCAGAGATGGTGCGAATCGATGCGAACCGATTGATGCTGATGATAGACGCCGAGACAAAAAAGACTGTGTACAGGGCCAGAGACAAGCTGGTCGAGGCCGGCTGGATCACATACGAGAAGGGCAAAAAAGGCTCGCCTACGATATTCCGGTTGGTGGATACGCAAATAAGGTGTAATCATTACACCAAAAACGACACCAAAAACGACACCAAAAGTGACACCAAAAACGACACCAAAAGTGACACCCATATAAAGACTAAAGACTTAGAGAAAGAGAATACTCCTACGGAGTATAAGAGAAAGAATTTTGCGCCACCGACGGTGGACGAAGTGCGGGCATACTGTGAGCAGCGGCACAACGGGATCGATCCGGAGGCTTTTGTCGCCTTTTACGCGAGCAAGGGTTGGATGGTTGGCAAGAACAAGATGAAGGACTGGAAGATGGCCGTTGTGACCTGGGAGAGACAAAGAAAGCCGGAGGAGGTGAAGAAGCCGCGTGTCTATCTATGAGGGCGGTACGGCAGAGCATGCGGCTGTCGGGTGCTGCATTGTGGACAATATGGCGCTGCTATATGCCATTGGAAAGCTGACAAAGAGCGACTTTGAGATCCGGGAGATCGGCGACTTATTTGCGGAGATTGAGGCGGTTTATACGCGCAAGGGGCGGTTTGGGCAGGAGGATGCGCTGCTGCTGAAGGATCGCGACCTTGCCATGGCCTGCATGAACACCGTTGGCATGTTCGGCGGGCTGGACGCGGCGAAGGAGTGGATCGACGCCGTGAAGGACGCCTCGGTTGTGCGCAGAGTGGCCGAAAAGGCGCTTACCATGGCGACAAACAGCATGACGAAGGAGAGCGCGCTTGCGCTGAGCGCCGAGATCGTGGAGTTGCTGCACGAAGGGGACGCGACGGACGACTGGGACATAAAGAGCGCGATCAACCGGTGGCTTCTGGAGCTGGGGCAGGAAAGCAAACAGTTCCCGACCGGGATTGCCAAATGCGACGCGGTATTGCAGATGGAGCCGGGAATGTTCCTTGTGATCGGCGGCAGGCCGAGCGCGGGCAAGACGGCGCTGGGATTGCAGATGATGATGAACATGGCAAAGCATGGCAAGCGATGCGTGTTTTTCAGCCTGGAGACGTCGCCGACGCTGCTTTTGGAGCGCATGGCGTCCAACTGGGGGCATATCCCCTACGAGGATTACACGAAGCGCCGCCGCGGGCCGGATGACCCCCAAACCCTGTTGGCGGTGGAGGAGCTGGAAGCGCTGCCGATCGACCTTGTGCCCGCCGCGGGGCATACGGTGCAATGGATGGCCAGCATAGCGGCGCAGAAACACGCGGACGTTATCTTTATCGACTATTTGCAGCTGATCCCGCAAAAGGGCGATGGGCGCTATGAGCAAGTGACGAAAACCAGCATGGAGCTGCACACGTTGGCGCAGCAAAGCCATTTGCTTGTGATCGCGTTGGCGCAGCTCAACCGCGAGATTGCGGGCGTTCCCACGCTGCGAAACCTGAAGGAATCGGGGCAGATCGAGCAGGACGCGGACGGCATCATTTTGCTGAACAACACGCCGGATGAGTATTACTTCGAGATTGCCAAGAACAAGCGGGGCATAACGGGATCCGTAAACATGACGTTTGACGGCGCTTACCAGACGTTTTACGAGGTGAGAAACGTATGAGCATGTTGAAGCTTTACATCGAGCTGTTAGGGATCCGCCGCCTTTACAGCGAAGGCAAGACCCCTTAGTCGCGCAACACCGGGTTCCACATGAAAACGGATGGTATTTCGCGGAATTTTTAAAATCACTTGATACGGCAGCCCGTTATGGGGTATAATGACGATGGTGGTTTTGTGAAGCACGATACCATAGTCGTGACTAAAAGAGGGCGGCAGTATGGAAAAGAAAAAGGTGCTCCCGATCGGGTATGACAGTTTTGAGGCGATACAAAGTGACGATTTTTACTACGTTGATAAAACCGGGCTTATCAAGGAGCTGCTTGACAGCAAAGCGCAGGTCACCTTGTTTACCCGCCCGCGGCGCTTTGGCAAGTCTTTAAACATGAGCATGCTGGCGAGCTTTTTCTCTCTGGATGGGGATAAGTCGATTTTTGACGGGCTCGCGATCGCAAAAGAAAAAGAGATCTGCGAGAGATACATGGGCAAATACCCCGTGATTTTTCTTACCTTGAAGGGTATCGATGCCCTTGAGTTTGATCTGGCATACCAGATGGCAGTCCAACTGATCGAGAAAAAAGCCAATCAGTTTTATTATCTTCTGGAAAGTGAAAAGCTTACAAAACAGGATAAGGTCAGGTACGAAAAACTTCTTGATGATACCATGACAGAAGCAACACTTTGCAACAGCCTCAATACACTATCCGAACTGTTGGAAAAGCACTTTGGCAAAAAGGTCATCCTGCTCATCGATGAGTACGACGTGCCGCTTGCGAGAGCCCACGCGAATGGGTATTACGACAAGATGGTCTCCCTGATGCGTTCGCTGCTTGGGTCCGCGCTCAAGACAAACGACAGCCTGGAGTTCGCCGTGCTGACCGGGTGCCTGCGTATTTCCAAGGAAAGCATCTTCACAGGAATGAACAACCTGTCCGTGTATTCCGTAACAGACGAATGGTTTGATGAATTTTTTGGCTTTACGGATCGTGAGGTGCAGGAACTTCTCTCTTATTACGGGCTGACAGACTGTTACGAAGAGATCAAACGGTGGTATGACGGATACCGGTTCGGCAGCAAAGAAGTCTTCTGCCCCTGGGACGTACTGAACCACTGCGTCCGTCTCAGAAAGAATCCGAAAACGCCGCCGCAGAACTACTGGATCAACTCAAGCGGCAACGATGTTATAAAGCGTTTTGTCGCCAAGGCGGATGGCAGGACAAGAGAGGAAATCGAAACGCTGGTCGCGGGCGGCACCATCGAGAAGGACATCCGCGAAGACCTGACCTACTCCGAGATTTACGATACCATCGACAACCTGTGGAGCCTGCTCTATACGACCGGCTACCTGACTTTGCAGGGCAGGACGGACGAGGGGTTACTGCGACTGCGGATCCCAAACCTGGAAGTCCGGGACGTGTATGTCAAGCAGATCCGGGAATATTTTAAAGAGAGCGTCAAAAAAGACACGGAGACACTGGACGCCTTTTGCGCCGCGTTGTACCATGGCGATGCAGAGGTTGTGCAGAAATGCCTCACCAGGTACCTGCGCAGAACCATCAGCGTCCGCGACACCATGGCAAAAAATGATCAGAAAGAAAACTTCTACCAGGGCGTGCTGGTCGGGATCTTGTCCGCCAAGGAAAACTGGAGCGTAAAATCCAACCGCGAGAGCGGCGACGGCTACGCGGACATCCTGGTAAAGCCGGATGACGGGGACTTAGAAACAGGGATCGTAATCGAGATCAAATACGGCCGCGATCTGGACAAGGCCTGCAAAGAAGCCCTGGATCAGATTGAAAAGAGAAGGTACGAAGAAGAGCTCCGGGAGGATGGGATGGAAACCATTCTCAAATACGGCATTGGATGCTATAAAAAGACGTGCAGGGTCGCGCCAGGTGGCATAACTCCGGGTACAACATAAAAACAGATGGTATTTCGCGGAAATTTTGGAGAATTGCTTGATACGGTGGCGCGTTATGGGGTATCATTATGATGGTGATTTATGCAGAACACGATACCTATCATAACGAAGGAAGGAGGGCGGCAGTATGGAGAAGAAAAAGATGCTTCCGATCGGGTATGACAGCTTTGAGGCGATACGAAGTGACGATTTTTACTATGTTGATAAAACCGGACTTATCAAGGAGCTGCTTGCCAGCAAAGCGCAGGTCACCCTGTTCACCCGTCCGCGGCGCTTTGGCAAGTCTTTAAACATGAGTATGCTTTCCCACTTCTTCTCGATAGATGGGGACAAATCCATTTTTGAGGGGCTTGCGATTGCAAAAGAAAAGGATCTCTGCGAGAGATATATGGGGAAGTACCCTGTGATCTTTCTCTCGTTGAAGAACATTGATGCTTTGGATTATGAAAAGGCATACCTAGCTGGTGTTCAACTCATAAGGAAAACCGCCAGAAAATACTCTTTTCTTTTGGACAGTGAGAAACTCCATGACGAGGATAAAGCCGCATATCGAGCCCTTCTGTCTCCGGATATGCCGGAACACGTATTCCGTGACAGCCTGAGTATTCTTTCTGAGATGCTGGAAAAGCATTACGGCAAAAAAGTCGTCCTGCTCATTGACGAGTATGACGTGCCTCTTGCGCGGGCCCACGCGAATGGGTATTACGACAAGATGGTCTCGCTGATGCGCAGCATGCTGGGCGCCGCGCTCAAGACCAATTCAAGCCTTGAATTTGCGGTGCTGACCGGGTGCCTTCGCATTTCCAAGGAGAGCATTTTTACGGGGATCAACAACCTGAAGGTTTTTTCGATTACGAACACGTCCTTTCAGGAGTATTTCGGATTTACAAATCAGGAAGTTGTGGAACTCCTGAATTACTATGAATTGGATCCTCTCTATGCCTCTGTGCAAAAATGGTATGATGGGTACCATTTTGGCAATGAGGACATCTATTGCCCATGGGATGTGATCAATTATTGTTTTGATGTTAGGCATGATCCGGGGCTGTCACCGCAGAACTACTGGATCAACACAAGCGGCAACGATGTGATCAAGCGTTTTGTCGCCATGGCGGACGACAGGACAAGAGAGGAAATCGAAACGCTGGTCGCGGGCGGCACCATCGAGAAGGACATCCGCGAAGACCTGACTTATTCCGAGATCTATGATACCATCGACAACCTGTGGAGCCTGCTCTATACGACCGGCTACCTGACTTTGCAGGGCAGGACGGACGAGGGGTTATTGCGACTTCGGATCCCCAACCTGGAAGTTCGGGACGTGTATGTCAAGCAGATCCGGGAATATTTTAAAGAGAGCGTCAAAAAAGACACGGAGACGCTGGAGGCCTTCTGCGCCGCGCTTTTAAAAGGTGACACAGAGGAAGCGAGGAAATGCCTCACCAGGTACCTGCGCAGAACCATCAGCATCCGAGACACCATGGCGAAAAATGATCAGAAAGAGAACTTCTACCAGGGCGTTCTGGTTGGGATCTTATCCGCCAAGGAGAACTGGAGTGTAAAATCCAACCGTGAGAGTGGCGACGGCTACGCGGACATTCTGGTAAAACCGGATGACGGGGACCTGGGAATTGGCATCGTGATCGAGCTCAAGTATGACCGCGACCTTGACAAGGCCTGCAAAGACGCCCTAGAGCAAATCGAAAAGAGAAGGTACGAAGAAGAGCTCCGGGAGGACGGGATGGAAACCATCCTCAAATATGGCATTGGCTGCTACAAAAAGAGCTGCAGGGTCGTGCTTGGCAAGTGAGAAAAAAGAACCGGAGTTTCGCTAGACGGGAAGCATATCGCTCCCGCGGCGGCTCTCCGGTTCTTGTTTATTGGTCAATTGTAAAATGAAGTGGAACACTGGACAGGTAATCCATAGAGTTTCATCTTATACCGCGGCCGAAGGGAGCGCACCATGGATAAAAACGCAATCAAAAAATACGCGG
>CAZLMA010000038.1:0-13818 GCA_964560675.1 uncultured Subdoligranulum sp.
TGCGCTGCTTCACATACTTGCGAATCTTCATCGCGTTTTCCAGCGACTCATAATACGGCGTGTCGGCAAGCACGACAATCGCCTGCCCGGCGGACTCCACCATCAGGCGAAGATCGGACTTCTCTGCAGCGTCCGTGGCAACGGTGAGAATCCGCAGGCGCATTCCGCCCGTGGCGGCGCCGATCGCCATGGTATCGACCATCTGGTCAAAGGCAAAGTCGTATTTGCCATATCTGTATTTCCTGGCGGTGTAGATATCGCCGAAGATCATGTGGCCGATGCGCTCCACGATGGCCGCGGTATCAACGGTCGTATTTTTGTAAATCTCACGCTGGATATCTTGCTCCTCATCGGTAAGGAAGTGATAGACTTCGCCCGTGCGCCCGATGTAGTTCTGGTTAACCAGGCGGTCCAAGCTGCCGCGGACCTGCTCGCGCATGATGATCTTATCCAGGCGGATATCCTCCGCCATGAGGATCACGATGTTGTCTACACTTGCCTTCACATCATCGACATAGCGCACGAGATAGAGGAGCTTCAACACATCCACATCCTGCGGCTCAATGCCGCTGCCGTCAGCCGCCGCGCGTTCGCAGCGCTCGATGACGCGGCGGATGGAGCCGTCAAGGAAGGTATGCACGGTATCGTAAAAGAGGTAGAACGGGGCGAGCGCGAACTCGTCCTTGCCCTCGATTTTTTGCGCCGCTTCCTGGAAGCCGGAGAGCATGGAACGCTCCCCGCCGGATAGGTGCTTGCCGGAATTGCCGTGCTTGCGGATTTCGGCGAAAACCTTCTGCATCAGGATGAACTGATACGGCACGAACGGGAAGTCCCGCACAAATTCCTCCGCGCCGTTATACCCCTTGATATCAAGGATGGCGTCCGTAAAGCTGAACAGATTGCGAAGGACGGAATCGTTCTGTGCATAAACCCGTTCCAGGTATTTCTCGGCCTCCGGCGTCTTCAAAAGGATACGCTTCTGGATGACCTCGTCCGCGGACGCGGAGGAAAGCGACAGCCTTGTCTTGAAGCGCGCCTGAATTCGGGAGAACTCGTTCTCACGGGCCTTGATGATCTCATCGATGGCTTCCTGCCCGGTGCAGACCACCCATACCTTTCCCTCGCACTCGCTGCCGATCTTCTCGACAAGGGACTGCAGGTTGATGAGCAGGTCGGTATCGCCGCCGACATACTGCCCGACCTCGTCAATCATGAAGAGGACATGGAAGTCACGGGGCTTTGTATCGACGTATTCCTTGATCTCAGAGACGAGCTGCGCAATAGAGGTCTCCACCGTCTCCGTCCCGTTGAACCAGTTCTTCGCCGCACTTTCGCTCATGCCGAGAACCTGCTGCAGGGCCTCCACGACGTCATCCTCATAGAACGCGAAGGCATCGCGGGATTCAAGCCAGGGTGCGCCGTTTTTCTCTTCGAACACGCGTCGGAATTCGTCGGTCTTGCCTCTCTTGTCGATAAACTGCTCCAGCTTCGCCACCTTCAGGTTCTCACCGTAGAAACCGAGGTAGTTGTAGAACATCTTGGCGAAGACGCGCAGGACAGCCGTCTTGTCTTTATTGATGGAGCCTTCGATATCAATGTTGAACAGGATGGTATCGGTCTTGCCCTTGGTGGCGTTATCAATCAGCATAAAGGTGGCGGGATCGTCGGCGAACTTCTTGCGGAAACGCTCGACCGTCTTTTCTCCCTGGACTTCCTTGTTCTCCAGCAGGTAGGATAGCATTTTCAGGAAGTGCGATTTGCCGCTTCCGAAGAAGCCGGAAATCCACACGCCGATATCCGCGGTCTTCTCATGGAAGGAGTCGTTGTAGTTGTTGAAGAAAGTAATAAAGTGCCTTTTTAATTCTCTTGTGATGACATATTCGTCCAATTCCTGCACGAGGACATCGCTTGCGTCCTGGTCTACCTTTACGACGCCATTGATTTTACGGTTGATGTCCTCTTGGAACATGGTTTCAATTCTCATAGTGCTGTTCCTCCTTAAACGACATTAAATGCCCGGTAGTACGGATTGGGCTCTAACTTATCAAACAGTTTCACATAGCGGCCATCGAAAGTCCCCGGATACATGACCAGGATCGGAACATCCGAAAAGTGCGGCTGCATGGCGTCAAGCAGGGAATGCACGCGGATGAACGGGAACGCTTCCCCAACGCCTGTGATCAGGATCACATCGCCCGCCTCATGCGGTTCATACCGCATTTTACCGACGAATGCCTCGTTGCTCGCCATGCGTCTGAGCTGATCCAAGACAAACCGCTTGCCTTTCTTCTCTTCCAAAGAGGGAATCCTGTCCGTGACGCGCTTGTCATCGCAGATGGACAAAAACACCTTGTAGAGGTTGTATTCGACGAGGCGGCACGAAAGGCTCTGGTCGCTCACAAGCTTCTGCGTAAAGTGCCGTACCGCCATCTCCTCCTTGGGGTCATAGCAGAAGATGCGGATATTGACCTCGTTGGACAATCCCTTTCCCTCCAGGAACTCCCGGCTTTGTATTAACCCCCGAAGTGAATCGAGGCGCTCATTGACATCGCTCATTTCAAATCTCCTTAAGTCAGACAATTAAATGCCGGAAGCGCGATCTGCAGCCCTCTTAGACGGATGGCGTTTTCGAGCAGCGGGCTTATCAGCACGGGATTTAAGTGATCCGCGTTCGTGCTGTCCAAATACTCATTTTCCACCAGCATTTTCGTCAGCACCTGGCGCAGCCTGGCAATGGTTGAGTCGCTCCAAGTGGCAACCCAGTCATCCTGCTCCTGCAGGCGCAGGAAAAACACATTCAAATCCATTTTGCTGAACGTGCTGTCCAATTTCCGGTACTTATCCCCGATAACCGTCAGCATGAAATCCCATACTAGGCGGTACTGCCTCATCATGGCGTATAAGCAGATTTGCTTTGCGACATCGCTCGGCTGCGTGGCGATGGCTGCTATGAGCGTGCCATCCTCCATGGATTCCAGCCTGCGGATACAGGCAAACGCCATCCTGCGTACCGATTTCTCTGTGGGATACTGGAACAGATTGCCGGAAACAATCCGATCCACCACGCCATCCTTATCCAGCCCCTCGTTCATCAGCTTTGCCGTGGTGCGCATCTCATAGAACAGGAACTGTTCCCTGGTCATCGCAGCGCTATACGGGCTGGCTTCCTTTAAGGCCCTGATGTTTTTTCGCGGCATTTATTTCCCTCCAGGTGTGCCTATCTCTGTGTCTGGCTCCTTTTCGTTCCTATCCGGAACAGGCACGGTCGTTAGAATAGAAGCAAGAATCAGAGAGCCGCCGCGGGAGGGATTTGCTTCCCGTCGAGCGGCTCTTCGGCCTTTGGCTTATCGTTTACTTGCCGAGCGCGACCCGGCAGCTCTTTTTGTAGCAGCCGACACCGTATTTTTTGATTTTCCTGACCCTCGTGTACTGGAAGGCATCTGTATACCGCCGCTCGTCAATCTGCCCGATGGCATCCTGGCACGCCGCGTCCAAGTCCCCATCGCCCGCGTATTTCATCTCGATGACGATGCCCGTCTGCCCGTCTTCCGATTTTGCCAAGATGTCCGCGTATCCATTACCCGCCTCGCGGTTGGAGACGACGCTCATGCGGCTGTTCGCCATCAGGACGCCCAGCATGACACCGTGGTAAAAGCTCTCCTTCCTCTCGTTTGGCACGGCACTGTCGCGGATGCTGATGGATCTTTCGAGATACTGCGCAAAGAGCCCTTCCACCGCGTCCGCGTCCCCGCCTTGCAAGGCAGAGCAGAAGGCCTCCAGCGTACCCTTGTCCGCCTTGACGCTCTCTTTAAAATATTCCCGGATCTGCTTGACATACACATCCCGGACTTCCAGGTTGGGGATCCGCAGTCGCAATAACCCCTCGTCCGTTCTGCCCTGCAAAGTCAGGTAGCCGGTCGTATAGAGCAGGCTCCACAGGTTGTCGATGGTATCGTAGATCTCGGAGTAGGTGAGATCCTCGCGGATGTCCTTCTCGATTGTGCCGCCCGCGACCAGCGTTTCGATTTCCTCTCTTGTCTTGTCGTCCGCCATGGCGACAAAACGCTTGATCACGTCGTTGCCGCTTGTGTTGATCCAGTAGTTCTGCGGTGGCGTTTTCGGATTCTTTCTGAGACGGACGCAGTGGTTCAGTACGTCCCAGGGGCAGAAGACTTCTTTGCTGCCGAACCGGTAGCCGTCATACCACCGCCTGATCTCTTCGTAACAGTCTGTCAGCCCGTAATAAGAGAGCAGCTCCTGCACCTCACGATCCGTAAAGCCAAAAAATTCATCAAACCATTCGTCTGTGACGGAATAGACAGACAGGTTGTTAAGCCCTGTAAAGATGCTCTCCTTAGAGATGCGCAGGCACCCGGTCAGCACCGCAAATTCGAGGCTTGTATTGGTCTTGAGCGCGGAGCCAAGCATGCCGCGTATCAGGGGGACCATGCGGTCATAGTACCCGTACCGAAACGCGTTTGCCAACGGCACGTCGTACTCATCGATGAGCAAAACCGCCTTTTTGCCGTAATGCTTTTCCAATAGTCCGCATAGCAGCTTCAGACTGTTGCAAATTGTGTCCTCGCTCATCTTCTTATCCAGCAGCTCCTCATAGGCTTGCTTGTCCGCCTTGTGGAGCTTATCGCTATCCAGCAGGAAATAGAACCGGTTGGCAGTCTCCCGTACAAGAAAGGCGGCCATCTCCCGTGCGCCTTCCATGGTCAGCGCGTCGATTCCCTTGAGCGTTAGAAAAATCACCGGGTACTTGCCCATGTACATCTCGCAGAGCTCTTTTTCTTTGGAAATCGCAAGCCCATCAAAAATCGACTTGTCCCCGTCTATCGAGAAGAAGTGGGAGAGCATACTCATGTTTAAAGACTTGCCAAAGCGCCGCGGGCGGGTGAAAAGAGTGACCTTAGCCTGATTCGAAAGAAGTTCCTGGATCAGCCTGGTCTTATCGACATAGTAAAAATCCTTTTTTTGAATTTCCTCAAAGTCTTCCATCCCGATCGGGAGCATCTTGTTCTTCTCCATACTGCCGCCCTCCTCTCCTGAGTTTGACTATTGGGATCGTGTTTCTCATAAATTACCGTCAACATTATACCCCATAATGGGCGGCTGTATCAAGCGGTTCTCATCAATTACCGCGAAATACCATCTGTTTTCATGTTTGTATCATATTTTTCGTGTTTGTCCATAAACACATCCAACATCGCTTATCACAAAATCGAACAGTTTTGTACACATGGGTTCAATGTCCTTTGCGGCAAAATCATCCGCTCTTATCCGCCCCCGTTTTACCCTACATGCGAATTGCGCCAAAAAATAAGCCTTTATCGGTACATTGTACCACAATTCTGATAAAATGTTGACAAAAATTTTTAGCGGCGTATACTGGGTCGCACAGACAAAATATTGGGATGCCGGCAAAATATTTTGTGCAAAAAGTGTATTCGTTTTGTTCATTTTTGGTTTCATTGGCACAAAGCCGGAAAGGCAGCCTTATGGACTTAAGTAAGATGACAACGGAGACGCGCAACCCGGATACCATTGACCTTGACAAAATGACGCCGTTGGAGATCGCCGTTGTGATGAACCGCGAAGATCGCAATGTGCCGATCGCCGTTGAGAAGGCCTTGCCGCAGATCGCGCAGGCCATCTCGCTGGCCGAAAAGGCGTTTAACGCGGGCGGGCGGCTGTTTTACATGGGCGCGGGAACCAGCGGCAGGCTTGGCGTTCTGGACGCGTCGGAATGCCCACCCACATTCGGTGTGGCACCCGACACGGTGATCGGTCTGATCGCCGGGGGCGACGCGGCGCTGCGCAATCCCATCGAGGGCGCCGAGGATGACAGCGCCATGGGCGAGGCCGATTTGCGCGCCCACAATTTGCGAAGCGTGGATACTGTCGTCGGGATCGCGGCTTCCGGACGAACGCCTTATGTGCTGGGCGGGCTCGCCTACGCGCGCAGCTGCGGCTGCGCCACGGTCGGTATCGCCTGCAACAGAGGCAGCGCGGTTGGCGCGGCGGCGGACGTAGCGATTGAGGTGGAGGTCGGCCCGGAGGTACTAACGGGCTCCACGCGCTTAAAATCCGGCACGGCGCAAAAGATGATCATCAACATGATCTCCACAGGCGCCATGGTTCGCACCGGAAAGGCGTACCAGAACCTGATGGTCAACGTGGTGCAGAGCAACGAAAAACTGCACACGCGCGCGGAAAACATTGTGATGGAAGCGACCGGTGCGCAGCGTTCGACGGCGCGCAGCGCCATTGACGCGGCGGACGGCAGTGTAAAGCTGGCCATTACCATGCTGTTAACCGATAAATCTCGCGGCGAGGCCGAGCAACTTTTGCGCGATGTCGGCGGACACATTCGCAAGGCGGTTCAGGCGTCGGAGAAAACGTGAGAGCGAAAGGCTCCATCCATACACAAATGAAGGAGGTATCTTATCATGACGAACGAAGAAATCGTTGCGCAAATACTGGACAGCGTCGGCGGGCGCGCCAACGTCTTGGCGGTAACCAACTGCATGACGCGTTTGCGCATACAGGTCAAATCGGACGACAAAATCAAGGAAGAGGCCCTGAAGGCGGTGCCCGGCATGATGGGCGTCGTGCATGACCGCGCCAACTATGTCGAGGCGGTTGTGGGACCCGGCAAATGCCGCAAGATGGCGGATATCTGCGCGGCGCAGGGAATCCCCGCCAAGGTAGAGGCCGTAAGTTCCGACAATGACTGGCAGGCGAACAAGGCCGCCGTCAAGCAGGGGCAAAAACACGGCAAGGTGCAGGAGATGCTCAAGACGTTCGGCGACATTTTTGTACCGCTGATCCCGGGCGTAATCGCGGCGGGCCTGTGCTCCGGCTTCGCAACGCTGCTGGCGCAGGCGGTACCCACTTATGCCGACAATCCCGTTTTGAACATCATTTACCAGTTGCTCACCCTGATTAACCAGTCCTTTATGACCTATCTGACCGCCTGGGCCGGTTACCGTGCCGCGGAGCGCTTCGGTGCCACGCCGATTCTGGGCGGCATGTTGGGCATGATCACCACGCTGGGCGGCATCGACGCGATTTCCGCCGTGCTGCACTTAAACGATCCGGAGCAGCCCCTCAACTCCATCCTGCGCGCGGGCCGCGGCGGTGTTCTGGCGGCCGTCATCGGCGTGTACATTATGGCGAAGGTAGAAAAGGTCATCCGCAAGCATATGCCGGACAGCGTTGACATTGTCTTTACGCCGCTGCTGACGCTGATTATCTGCTGCATCCCCTATATCCTGATTATCATGCCCATTACGGGCCTTCTCTCCACCCTCATCGTCAATCTGGTCGGCAGCATCTGCATGAGTGAGAATATCTTCGTGCGCATCATTGCCGGCTACGTCTCGGCGATGCTGTTCCTGCCGCTTGTGGCCATGGGCATGCACCACGGCCTGGTGGCGCTGTATACCGTGCAGCTCAACACCATTGGCTATGTCACGCTGTACCCCGCGCTGGCCATGGCGGGCGCCGGACAGGTTGGCGCCGCGATCGCGATCTGGCTCAAAGCGAAAAAGGTCGGCAACAAGCGCCTTGTCTCGGTGATTGACGGCGCGCTGCCCGCTGGGTTCCTGGGCGTCGGGGAACCGCTGATTTATGGTGTCACGCTGCCCATGGGTAAGCCCTTCTTTACGGCGGGCTTAGGCGCCGGCTTTGGCGGCGCGTTCGTGATGGCGATGCAGGTTGCCTCTACAACGTGGGGTCCCTCCGGCCTGCTGGGCCTCTTCGTGATGACCGCCGGACCCAATTCGGCCTTCATGTCGTTGCTGTACTACTTTATCGGCTTGGTAATCAGTTATGTGATGGGCTTTTTGATCACCAACTTCGTCATCAAACCGGAAGAAGTGGCGCAGGCCTGATTCAAAGAACGCTTTTTTATCCTTTCCCTCTTTTCATGCGGCCGGGGTCATGCTTCGGCATGACCCCGCGCTTTGGGTATACGGTTCTCTGGCAGCCGATGCGCCGCGAAAGGCGCCGGGAGGCATAGCAAATGAAGATAAAAGGCAATCGCATCTGGGTGGGCGGCTGTTTTATTCCGGGCATTCTGGAGATAGATGGCGAAAAAATAGTCCGGATCTTGCCCGCGCAGGCTGAGGATGCGCCGGACGTGGATTATGGCGACAAACGCATCGTTCCCGGCTTTATTGACATCCATACGCATGGCGCCTATGGCTTTGATACCAACAGCGCCGATCCGCAGGGCCTGCGGGAGTGGATGCGCCGCCTTCCCGAAGAGGGCGTTACCTCTTTTTTGGCCACCACCCTGACTGCGCAGGAGGGCATCCTGTGCAAAAGTCTTCTCAACGTCGTGCGTGTGCGCCAGCAAAAGCCACCCGGAGCGCATCTTTTGGGCGCCCATCTGGAGGGGCCGTACATCGACGCCGCATACCATGGCGCCCAACCGCTTGAGGCGGTCAGTGTGCCGAATGTCTCGCAGTTCACAAAATACCAGCGCGCCGCGGGTGGCCTGATCCGGCTGATCACCTTAGCGCCGGAACACGACGCGGATATGGCGCTTACGCGGTATTGCGCCCAGCACGGCGTGGCCGTCTCGGTCGGGCACAGTGCTGCAACGTTTGAGCAGGTAGCCCTGGCGGTAGCGAACGGCGCGCGCTCCGTAACGCATACCTTTAACGCGATGCGCGGCTTCGGTCACCGAGAGAACGGTGTCGCGGGCGCCGCTATGCGTTTCGATGAAGTGTATACCGAGGTCATTGGCGATTGCTGCCACACAACGCCGGAAGCGCTGAACCTTTTGTTCCGCTCAAAGGGCAAGCACCGTCCCATTCTCGTAAGCGATTCGCTTTTGTGCAAGGGCTTCGCACCCGGCTACACCTGCCGCTTTGCGGATATGGATATCACGATCTACCCGGATGGCAGCGCGCATACGGAGGACGGTACCTTTGCGGGCAGTACGCTCAAGATAAACGAGGGGCTTCGCAATTTGGTGGAACGCGCGTTGGTTCCTTTTGACGCGGCGCTCAACGCCTGTACCGCAAACCCCGCCGCGCTGCTGGGGTTGGATCACCATATCGGCAGCTTGACGGCCGGCCACGACGCGGACATTGTCGTGCTGGACGACGATTATACGGTCCTTAAAACGTATTGCCGGGGCGTCGCGCAGTCGGCATAAAGCGGCAAACCAATGGTGACTTACTCAGAGGTTTGCTCTATAATGCGAAAGGCGGCGTATCCCTTGCGGCTTATGCCGCCATCGTCGTTTTGCTAAAAATTTCGCTTTGCAGCCAAGGTAAATTTTCGCGGGAGGTGCACAGACAGATGAAGATCATCCATGCCGAGGATTATTACGCGATGTCGCGCAAGGCGGCCAACATTGTGTCGGCACAGGTTATCATGAAACCGAACTGCGTGCTTGGCCTCGCGACCGGCTCCACGCCGCTCGGCATCTACGCGCAGCTGATCGACTGGTACAACAAAGACGACATTGATTTCTCAAACGTGACAACGATTAATCTGGATGAATACCGCGGCCTGCCCCGTGAGCATCCGCAGAGCTACTGGTATTTTATGCACAAAAACTTTTTTGACGCGGTGAACGTGCAGCCGGATCGCATCCATGTGCCGGACGGCGCCAACCCGAACGCGGAAGAGGCCTGCCGTGAATATGACAACATCATCCAAAGCGTTGGCGGCATCGACCTGCAGCTATTGGGCATCGGGCATGACGGTCACATCGGCTTTAACGAGCCGGGCGCAGCCTTTGAGCTGGGGACCCACTGCGTCACGCTTACCAAGCAGACGATTGACGCCAATATGCGCTTTTTTGCCACCCGTGAAGAAGTACCCCGCCAGGCTTACACAATGGGCATCAAGAGCATTATGCAGGCGCGCAAGGTCCTGATGGTGGCGAGCGGCAAAGACAAGGCTCCCATCATCAAACAGGCGTTTTTTGGCCCCGTCACGCCGCAGGTTCCCGCCTCGATTTTGCAGATGCACCCCGATTTTACGCTGGTGTGCGATGCGGGCGCCCTTTCGCTTCTCTAGCGGCGCAGCCTCTTGCATTTGGCGGATGGGTATTGTATAATGCCTTTTGTCAGCAGGGCAGTTTTGCGCTGTTTCGTCTGCGGATGTGGGCCCCGTGCGCGGGTACCGCGTGAACCATGTCAGGCGGGGAACCGAGCAGCATTAAGCGTGTGTATACGGTGCTGCGGTCAGCTTGCATTCGCAGACAAAGCGGCGCAGCCGCGGGGTAGCCCCGCGCCCTGCTTTTTTCTTTCGGTTGACTTCGTGCCGAATGTTCGCAAAGGGAGGTGGGTGCTTTGTACCGCGCTTTGTATCGCAAGTGGCGCCCGCAAAAGTTTCGCGACGTTGTGGGCCAGCAGGGTATTGTCACCGCGCTGCGCAACCAGATCGCGGCGGGGCGCATCGGGCACGCCTATTTATTTACCGGTACGCGCGGCACCGGCAAGACCACCTGCGCCCGGATCTTTGCGAGCGCTATCAACTGCCTCAACCCGCAAAACGGCGAGCCGTGCGGGGTATGTACCGCTTGCAGCGGCATACGCGACGGCAGCATGCTGGATGTTCAGGAGATCGATGCGGCCTCTAACAACAGCGTCGACGATGTGCGGGTTCTGCGCGATCAAGTTGCGTATCAGCCGGCTTTTTGCCGTTACAAGGTTTATATCATTGACGAAGTACACATGCTCTCCGGCCCCGCCTTCAACGCGCTGCTCAAGACCATAGAGGAACCGCCCGAGCACGTCATCTTCATTTTGGCGACCACCGAGGTCAATAAGGTACCCACCACCATCCTGAGCCGCTGCCAGCGCTATGATTTTGCCCGCATCACGCACGATGAAATCACCGCGCGGCTTTTGTATGTCGCCGGGCAGGAGGAGATTGCTCTTTCGCAGGATGCCGCTGCGCTCATCGCGCGTTTGGCCGACGGGGCGATGCGCGACGCGCTCTCTATCTTAGATACCTGTGCCGGTGTCAGCGCGGATGTGGACGAGGCCCTTGTGCGCCGCATGGCAGGCGTGACGGACAAAACGTACCTGTTTCGCATCTCGGACGCCATCGCCGCCGCGGACCCTGTCGCCGCGCTGGAAATCGTGGCCGAGCTGCGCCAAAACTCAGTTGATATGCGCCGACTGTGCGGCGAGTTGGCCGCGCACTACCGCAACTTGATGCTGGCCAGTCTGCCCGGTGGCGAAAAGCTCCTGACCGGCACTTCCCCCGAAGAAGAAAAGAACTATCTGGCCCGGCGTGATATGCCTCGTGCCGTATGTGTGCAGGCTATCGAGGCGTTCGGCAAGGCGTTGGAGCACATCGCCGCCGGTGCCGATCAGCGCTTAGAGCTGGAGCTGGCGCTCTTCACGCTCAGTAAAACCGAGGAGGTGCAGCCGAACCCTGCGCGCGCCGCTGCTCGAGTCCCCCTTCCAAAACCCGCGCCTGCCGAGCCCGGCGTGAACCGGGCGCCCGCGCCAACCGTAGCTTCCGCTGTAAACCAGGCGCCGCCGACCGCCGCCTACGCTGTAAACCAGGCGCCCGCGTCCGCGCAGCCCGCGAAAAGCGATTCCGCGCAAGCCGCATTGCCAAACGCACCCGCGCCGAGGAGCGCCGTGCCGCCGGCTACCCCGCAGCAGCCGGTGCGCTTTGCGCAGTGGCCGGCGGTTCTTTCGCTGATTGCCGAGAAGGATCCGCTCTTAAGCTCGTTTTTGCATGACAGCAAGGCCTACTATGATGGGCGGCGCGTGCTGATTGCGTGCAGCGATACCTTCCGCGAGTTTATGCGCCGCAGCGGCGATACCGGCAAAAAGATTAAGGAATATATCTACCAGGCGACGGGCGTAATCTGCAACATTGGCCCCTATGAGCCAGACGAAGAACAGGACAATGCCCAAACATTGAACGAGACGATGCAGCGGTTGCGCTCGCTTGGCGTTACGGTAGAAGAAACCAACTGACAGAAGGGAGAACCCGCGATGAAAGCAAGACTGCCCCAGGGTTATGGCAAGCAGGATCCGGGCGCGATGATGCGCAAGGTGCAAAAACTCCAGGAAGAGATGCGCGCAAAGCAGGCCGAGCTGGAAGAAAAGGAGTACACCGCTGACGCGGGCGGCGGGCTTGTGTCGGTCACGATGACGGGCAAACACGTTGTGACCGCCGTGACCATCAAGCCGGAGGCGGTGGATCCCGATGATATCGAGATGTTAGAGGATCTTATCGCCGCAGCAGTCAACAGCGCGGTTTCCGCCGTTGACAAGGACGCCGAGGAGCAGATCGGCGCTATGGCCGGCGGCATGAACATTCCGGGCCTGGGTTGAAGGGAGCGCTGTACAACGTATGCCGCAAGACGCTGAACCGCTTGAAAATCTGATTGATCAGTTTGCGCGCTTTCCTGGCATCGGCCGCAAGGGCGCCACACGCATGGCCTATGAGGTCATGGGCATGTCGGATGCCCAAGCGATGGAGCTGGCGAGAGCGATTGAGCAGGCCAAGACCCGCCTGCACCGCTGCCGCTGCTGCCAGGATTTTACTGACGGTGACCTTTGCCCCATCTGCCGCAGCGCCAAGCGGGACCAGACGATCATCTGTGTGGTCGAGACCCCGCGCGATATCCGCAGCATTGAGCGCACGCATGAGTACCACGGCCTGTACCATGTGCTGCATGGACTGATCTCCCCCATGGACGGCATTGACGCGGACCAGCTGTGTGTAAAGGAGCTGCTCGCGCGCCTGAACGGCACGGTGAAGGAAGTGATCATGGCGACAAGCCCCACGGTAGAGGGCGAGACCACGGCCATGTATCTGGCGCGCCTGATAAAGCCACTCGGTGTCAAAACCACGCGCCTTGCCTACGGCCTGCCAGTCGGCTCCAGCCTGGAATATGCCGACGAAACGACGATCTACCGCGCCATGCAGGGCCGTGGGGAACTGTGATAGAAGCGCAAAGAGAGATGGGATGCTTAACATGGCAGGCGTTCCAAGTGAACAGAACGCCGAAGACCGTGCAAGATGGGCTCTCAGAGACGCTGGAGACGCCGTTAAATTAGGTAGCGCAAAATAAAACAAAATACAATAAAAATACCGGAGGGTTGCCTTTTGCAGCTCTCCGATTTTTTTATGCGCATCAGAGGTGATTCTGGCTGCCTGCGTTTGCGACGGGTGATAGCACCAATTTAAGGTAAACCCGCTCAAAACAGGTTTTTATGAGTGCGGTTGCCAATTCTCCTATACCCTGAGAGTCGTATAAAACGATTGCACGGCAGTAGGGCGGACAAAATAACAACGTTATAACGTACTCTTATTACAAAAAACTGTCGCAGAGTTACATCCTCTGCGACACCGAATCTATCCTTCTAAAAATGAATATTAGCACCTGAAAACCGAATTTTCAATAGAAAAATTGAAAAAGTGAAAGATTTTCTGGCGATACGGTACAATTTCGTGGCCATGAAAACTGGATAGATGGTTGCATTGCATGTATTTTGGGCGTGCAGCAAGCGATAAGGGGTCAAATAAGCAGTCAAAACCGCTGGCAAAAAGTCAGGCTGCAGCGTCCTGTATTGATCCATAAAAACAACGCAAATACGTTTGAATTAGGACAAAATTGGATGTGGAAATATCGCGCATTGATGACTGCCGAGAAAAAACGAACGCAATCTATAAGCAGTCAAATAAGTAGTCAAACGGGTAAAAATGACAAAAAAGAGTCAAGTGAGAAGAAAATTATCAACGTTATAGCGCTAAATTATTTTCGCAAATTGCAATAATAAGTTGAACACTTATGATTGAATCATCCATAGAGCC
>CAZLMA010000039.1:0-13759 GCA_964560675.1 uncultured Subdoligranulum sp.
CGGTACCGTTTCGTTTTCGGGATCCATCTGCTTTTTCCACCCCTATGCCGATGTGCGCGCAAGGCTCTGCGAAATCCTGTAATTCCCGCTTACAGGATACCACAAAGAAGACAAGATGGCAAAGGAAAAATTTTGGGGCAGGTGGGGGCGCGCGGCAGCAGGTGGGCGCTGTACAATGAGGGTAGGAACATAGGGCAAGCACGAAAGCGGGAGGAAAAGGGTAACCGGAACAGAGCAGGAAAGCCGGACGCAAGGGAGCATGAGAGATGGCGGGAGCGTGCGGGTGCAAACAGAGCAGGAAAGCCGGACGGAAGGGAGCATGAGAGATGGCGGGAGCATGCGGGTGCAAACCGAGCTGCGGAAAGTATGATCCGCTCAGCGAGGTGCTGAGCCGGGAACTGGACGACAACTACGAGCGCCGCAGGGCGCACGACTGGGCCCTGGAGGCGCGCAAGTACGCCGAGGCGGCCCAAAGCGCGCAGGAGCATTTTGACGCCGGCATTGAGGACGCCGAGGAGGCGGCGCAGCGCGCCGCGGCGAGTGCGGGCGAGGCGGCGGGATCCGTGGAAGCCGCAAAGGGACAAGCGCAGGCGGCTGAGCAGAGCGCGACCCAGGCGCAGGGCTTTGCGGATAACGCCGAGCAGAGCGCGCAGGCGGCTGACAAGAGTAAGGCGGACGCTGAAAAGAGCGCGGACGAAGCGAAGGTCGCGCAACAGGGCGCTGAGAGCGCGAAGGCGGACGCTGAGCGTGCAATGGACGCGGCCAAAGGCAGCGAGACCAACGCTGAGAAATGGGCCAAAACCGCGCAGAGCTATGCCGTAGGCGAGGGACTGGGCGAAGAGCGCGAGGGTGAGAGTACCGACAACGCGAAGTACTACGCCCAGCAGGCGGCCGACAGCAAGGCCGCGGCACAGTCGAGCGCGGGATCCGCGGCAGATTCCGCGACCGCTGCCTCGCAGAGTGAGACCGCCGCGACCAAGGCACAGACGCAGGCGCAGGCAGGCATGGAAGCGGCGCAAAAGAGTGCCGCGGAGGCCAAGGACAGCGCGGAGCAGGCGGGCAGCGCCCGGGACGCCGCGCAGGCGGTTGCGGACAAGCTGGCAGATGTTGTTGGCGGGGACGTGGTGACGAGCGAGGAGCTTGCCGCGGCGGTTGAGGCGCACAACCAGGCACCGGATGCGCACAGCGATATTCGTACGGAGATCGATACCGATATCGAGGCGCACAACCAAGCCACGGATGCGCACAGCGATATTCGCACGGAGATCGATACTGACATCGAGGAGCACAACCAAGCCACGGATGCGCACAGCGATATACGCACGGAGATCGATACTGACATCGAGGCGCACAACCAGGCCCCGGAGGCGCACAGCGACATAAGAGGCCTTATCACTGCGGCGACAAGTTCATTGCGGGACGACGACATCTTCACGCATGAAATGACAATGAAGTACGAGGAATTCACCATAGAACAGACAGAATATTACACGACGGTCAATAGAACCGTGTACACCGCCGAAAAGAACTGCTTTGCCTTTTTCGTGTTCCACTTCCGCAACCATGAGAGCTACAAGTATTGCAATATCCTTATCAATGGGCAGAATGTCTTTGGGTGCGGGAGCGCATTCGGGATCGATCCTTTTCCATGGTCAACAGACTGCGCGTTCATCCCCGCGTTCCTGAAAGCGGGCAGCACCGTGGAGGTCGCGACCCAAACGGCAGAGCCAGGAAACACGGCTGTTGATATGCAATGTACTGTGATGTAAAAGCGGGCCAATCAGACAGACCTTTTGACACCCGCCAAAAGGAGCGTGAAGCGATGAGCGAGAACAGCGAGATGGTGACGTACACGTTTACGGACCACGCGAAGAGCAATCCGAGAAAGAACAGCTACTACAATCCGACCGGGGCGATTACCAAAATCACGCCGCACCACCAGGCGGGGAACCTGAGCATGGAGCAGATGAAGCACGAAGTGCTGCGGGCCGACCGGCAGTTTAGCCCCAACTACGCCATAGACAGCGCGGGGAGGGTCGGGCTGTTCGTGCCGGAGAGCCGGAGAAGCTGGTGCAGCGGCAGCGCCATCAATGACTATCTGGCCGTGACGATCGAGGTGGCCAACGACCAAATCGGTGGACAGTGGCATGTGAGCGATGCCGCCTTAAACAGCCTTGTGGAACTCTGCGCGGACATCTGCCGCCGCAACGGCATACAGGCGCTTGACTTTACCGGGGACAAGCATGGCAACCTGACACTCCACAAGTATCTTGCCGCAACGTCGTGCCCTGGCCCGTACCTGGAAAGCAAAATGCCCTGGCTTGCGCAGCAGGTGAACGCAAAGCTGGCGGCGCAGAGCCCCGATGCCTTTGCCGTGGGGGACCTGGTGCTGTTCCGCGGCGGACCACACTACAAGACGGCCACCGCACCCACACCGGCGGGCACACCGACGGCGGGGGAAGCGACCATCAGCCGGATCGCGGCGGGCGCGCCGCACCCATACCACATCATCAACACAAACGGACAGAGCAAAGTCTACGGCTGGGTGGATGCCGATACCATCAGCAAGATGGAGCAGACGCAGCCGCCGGCCGTGGACTGGAACGCTGAGAGCAATGACTTTGTTGTGAGCGCGGCAAAGAGCAGCCGGGAAGCGCTGAAGAATTTCTGCGAGCTGCAAGCCTTGCCGGTGCGCAACCTGTAAAGGTGGTGAGATAAAATGGACGCAGGGATTATCGTGGCACTGATTACCAGTGTGGGCAGCTTACTTGGTGTGATTATTACCGTGTGGGCGGGCAACCAGCGCTTACAGCACAAGATCGAGACCACACAGGCCGTGACCGATACGCGCCTGGAAGAGCTGACCCGCGAAGTGCGCGAGCACAACAACTTCGCAAAGCGCGTGCCGGTGTTGGAAGAACAAATAAAAGTCGTAAACCATAGGATTGATGACCTGGAAAGAGGGAGAGAGCATGAATAAGGAATACTGGCTGGAATGGATTAAAGCCGCCGGGGTGAGAGCCCTGAAAACCGTCTGCCAAACCGCCATCGCTACCATCGGCACGGCCGCGCTGCTGGATGAAGTCAACTGGATCGCCGTGGCAAGCGCTTCCGCGCTGGCTGGCATCCTGAGCTTGCTGACCAGTCTGGCAGGATTGCCGGAGGTGAAGAATCCACAGCAGGAACCGGAGGATAATGAGTGACGGGTTGGATGTAACTTGGATCTAACTTGGATGAAAGTTGGATCTAACTTGACGGGGACTTGCGGCAGGTTGGATAAAACCTGACCAGGTCCACGGTCCTAAACGCCGCGAGCAATACAAAAAAGCGCGATGTAACGTGTAAAAGCGTTTCCACCGCGCTCTTTCTTTTTCCCAAATCCAAGGATGACGACCGCACTTGAACAAAAAGGGATCCCGCGGTGCAGGTGGATTTTTCTACGCTTGTTATATGTGCAAGCTGGTTGGTTTTGTATGTATTCATATTGTTGCTATCGTTGCATGTCAACAATTTGTTTGCTATATTAGGATTAACAGACAAAGGAGTGTAACGATTATGGAGCAGTTGAAACGCATGCGAGCGATCAAGGGCGTATCGCAGCAGGTTGTCGCCGACTATCTGGGTTGCACGCGCCAAACGTATTCCAACTACGAAAACGGCAACCGTTCGCCCGACTACGAGACTTTGCTCAAGCTTGCCGCCTATTACGACACAAGCGTCGACTTCCTTTTGCGCGGCGAGGCGCCCGAAGGGGATGGCGAGTATCCGGCGCACCCAAGGCTCACCGATACGGAGATCAAGGCGGCGTTTTTTGAAGGCGCCGATACCAATCTGACCAAAGACGACATCGACGCGCTGTGGGCGGACGCGAAGGACTATATCCAATTCAAAATCTGGCAAAGGAAAGACAAGACGTGACAAACGCTGAGAATTTGTGCAACTACGCGAACGAGCGCGGCATCGATGTGGATTGGATGCCGATGCACCGCGCGTCATCGTTGTCGGTGCGGTTGCCAGACGGCACGATGTCGATTGCGTTAAACAAGCTGAGCGCGGGAACCGAGGCCGATAAAAGCGTGCGGCTGGGCCATGAACTGGGACATTGCGAGACCGGCTCTTTTTACAATCGATTCTCCTCGTTTGACAACGTGCAGCAAAACGAGAACCGCGCCGACAAGTGGGCGATCGCGCATCTTGTGCCGCGCGATGAGCTTTACAACGCCATCGCGGACGGGTACACCGAAATTTGGCAACTTGCGGAATACTTTAACGTCACGGACAGTTTTATTCGCAAGGCGCTGTGGTGGTACCAAAACGGCAACCTGGCCGTGGAGCCGGAGTAGAAAACCTCGCTCCCCTCTCCCCACCGGCGCTGCCGGCGTGCCAGCGACCGGAGTTCCAGACAAAACGAGCGCTTCGCGATTCGCTTTTCGCTTTTCGCTATACCTACGGCAAGGAGAACGCCATGAACTATCGCACGGAACACGACACGATGGGGGAAGTCAAAGTCCCGGCGGACAGGCTGTGGGGCGCCCAGACGCAGCGGAGCTTAGAGAACTTTCCCATCGGCACAGAGAAAATGCCGCCGGAAATCCTGCGCGCCTTCGCGCACTTAAAAAAGGCGGCCGCGCTGGCCAATCGGGATCTGGGTGCGCTGGATGCGCCGCGCTGCGACGCCCTCTGCGCCGCCGCCGATCGGGTGCTGGCGGGTGAGCACGACGGGGAGTTCCCGCTCCAGGTGTGGCAGACCGGCAGCGGCACCCAGACCAACATGAACATGAACGAGGTCTTGGCAAATTTGGGCAACGCCATCGCCGGCAGGAACCTCCTGCACCCAAACGATGATGTGAACAAAAGCCAGAGCTCCAACGACACCTTCCCCACCGCGATGAACATCGCGGCGGTGCGCAGCATCACCGAAGACGTGCTGCCGGCGCTGCAAAGGCTGGCCGCAGTGTTTGCCGACTTAGAGGAGAAAAACGCGGGCATCTTAAAGACCGGCCGCACCCACCTGATGGACGCCACGCCCATCCGTTTCTCGCAGGAGATCTCCGGCTGGCGCGCGATGCTTTGCGAGGCGGGCGACATGCTGCGCGCGTCCCTGGTCGGCCTGCGCAAACTCGCCATCGGCGGGACGGCGGTGGGAACGGGTCTGAACGCGCCTGCCGGGTTTGACACCGCAGTTTGCCGGTACTTAACGGAAATGACCGGCGAGCCTTTTGAGCCGGATCCCAACAAGTTCCATGCCCTGACCGCAAAAGACGCCTATGTGTTCGCGCATGGCGCGCTCAAGGCTCTGGCCGCCGACCTGATGAAGATCGCCAACGATGTGCGCTGGATGGCGAGCGGGCCGCGCTGCGGCCTGGGCGAGATCCGGATCCCGGCCAACGAGCCGGGCAGCTCCATCATGCCGGGCAAGGTCAACCCAACCCAGTGCGAAGCCGTGACGATGGTCGCCGTGCAGGTAATGGGCAACGACACCGCGATCGGCATCGCGGCGAGCCAGGGCAACTTCGAACTCAACGTCTTTCTGCCGGTGTGCGCCTATAACTTTTTGCAGTCGGCGCGCCTGCTGGCAGACTGTATGGACAGTTTCCGTATACGCTGCGCCGCGGGCATCACCGCCGACGCGGAGAAGATGCGCGAGTATCTGGAGCGATCCCTGATGCAGGTTACCGCGCTCAGCCCCCGGATCGGATACGAGAATGCCGCCAAAATCGCTCAGAAAGCACAGGCGGACGGCACTTCTCTGCGCGAGGCGGCGCTTGCGCTCAACATGCTCAGCGCAGAGGAGTTGGACGCGCTGTTGTGCTATGAAGACATGGTATAACCGGAAAAAACTGTAAATTGTAAAGGTGTAATGGGAAAGGAGTAAAAGGCAAACGAGTACGAGCACGAGCAAACGCGCGACGAATATGACAACCGGCAATATCGGCAAGTTGCTGGTGCAATTTTCGGCGCCGCTATTATTGGGCAACCTGTTCCAGATGATGTACAATACGGTGGACTCACTTGTGGTGGGCAATTACGTCGGGAAAGAGGCGTTAGCCGCCGTGGGCTCCACCACCGTCATTGTGAACATCCTGGTCTTCTTTTTTAACGGCGTCTCCATCGGCGCCGGCGTTGAGATCAGCCGCTATTACGGCGCGAACGATTTGGACCGTTTGCATACCGCCGTCGAGACGACCATTACCATCACGCTGGTGTGCGGCGTAGCTTTTACCTTTCTCGGCATCGCCATGGTAAAACCCATGCTCGCGATTATGGATACGCCCGCGGACGTGATGGGTGAGGCAACGCAGTACCTGACCATCTATTTTGCCGGCATGCTGGGGTTGCTTGTGTACAACATGGGCAGCGGCATCCTGCGCGCGGTGGGCGACACGAGGCGGCCTTTGCAGTTTTTGATCTTTACCAGTTTGGTCAACGTGGCGCTGGACCTGCTTTTCGTGATTGTGTTTCACCTGGGCGTAGCGGGCGTGGCGTACGCCACGATCATCTCCCAGTTTCTCTCGGCGGCGCTGGTCTTGCTGCTGTTGAGCAACACGACCGAGGTGTACTATTTAAGCTGGAAAGATCTGCGCTGCGATTTTTCCATCATGCGCCATATCCTGACGATCGGGCTGCCCGCCGGCATCCAGAGCGTGCTGACGGCCTTTTCCAATGTGTTTGTGCAGTCTTACATCAATCACTTCGGCTCCGCGTGCATGGCGGGATGGAGCTGCTACAACAAAATGGATATGTTCATCATGCTGCCGATGCAGAGCATGGCGCAGGCGGCTACGACTTTTGTCGGGCAGAATATCGGCGCTAAAAAATATGACCGCGTGGAAAAGGGCACGTTTTTGTCTGTCGCGTTGACGCTGGTCGTGACGGGCTGGATCGCCATCGCCCTGTTTTTCCTCGCCGCGCCGGCGACGCGGCTGTTCAACAGCGACCCGGAGGTCATACGCTACGGCACGCTCTTTGTGCGCACCAACATCTTTTTTATGATGTTCAACTGCGTGAACCACTGCCTGGCGGGCGCTTTGCGCGGCCGCGGCGACTCCACCGGCCCCATGGCGATCATGCTCCTGAGCTTTGTGGGGATCCGGCAGGTGTACCTGTACGTTTTGACGCACTACATCAGCAATACGGCGCGCCTGGTCGGCTTCAGTTACCCCGTGGGCTGGATGGCGTGCTGCGTATTGGAACTCGTTTACTACTACCTGCGCTGGGGGAGAAAAAAGGTGAGCGGCGCAAAATCAGAGAGAAAAGATACCAACTGAAAAGCGGCGCTTACAATGCAAAAGTAGAACCAGCGATTGTGCGCCGGATTTCAAAAGGCGGTGTTGCTGCCTGCGTATCGATACTAGGGAACGGCTGGCAGTCAGGGAATTCAAACAGAAGGGAGACAAAAAGCCATGGAGACAGCCATAGAACGCTTCGAGCCTTATTTTCGCGACTATTTAACCCGTGGCCTTGCCGGGGGTAAGGTGTGCACCCCGTGGAACTATAAAGACGACATCACTGTTGTGGGCGCCTACGATCTGTACAGCGTCACCCACGATGCGTTTTACCGCGACGCGATCTTACAGGATACCAAAAATCTGCTGCCGCCGGGCGACACCTGCCCGCATAACCTTGACAGCGTAAGTGCGGGCAAGACCTACATGATTTTAGAAGAGCTGACCGGTGACACCTGTTATCAGGAACGTCTGCAAAAAATATTGGCGGCCTTACAAACCCACCCGCGCACACCCTGCGGAAGCTTTTGGCACAAAGACATTTACCCGGATCAGGTATGGCTGGACGGTTTGTACATGGCCATGCCTGTCTATCTACAGGACCCCGCCAATGCAGATGATGCCATGCAGCAGTTTGAAACTGTTCGGAAGCATCTGTGGGACGAAAAGACAGGCTTATACCACCATGCCTGGGATGAAACAAAAAAGCAAGAATGGGCGGACCCTCATACCGGTCTCTCACCCTGCGTTTGGCTGCGGGCCGAGGGGTGGTTTTTGATGGCCCTGACGGATTGCTACCCGCTGATGCCACGCAAGGAACAGGCGGATCGGCTGGCCACACTGCTGCGGGAGGCGCTGCAGGGCATCATGCCGTATCAGGATCCCGATACGAGGATGTTTTACCAACTGGTCGATCTGGCCGATAGCCCCGGCAATTATCCGGAAACCTCCGGCAGCGCTATGGTCGCCTACGCCTTGATGAAGGGCAGTCGCTTAGGGCTGCTGGCAAAAGAGGGTTACAACAAAGGCGTCGAAATATTAAACGGGATCGCTGCGCACGAATTGCGAGAAAAAGATGGGCGCCTTGTTTTAGAGGGCATCTGCGCCAGTGCCGGTCTCGGGCCGGGGCCTGATAACCGCACCGACCGCGACGGCAGCGTCGGCTATTACCTAAGCGAGGCGGTCATCCCCGATAATCAACACGGCACGGCAGCCTGCATGATGGCATATAGTGAATATCTTGCGCAAGTATCGTGTACTGCGTAAAGCACATAGGATCCTATGACACCCAAAAAACCAAAACAGAGGGCAGCTGCCAGTAACCAAAACGGCGGCTCCGGTTAAGTAGCCGCCGCGGGAAAGACGTGTTAGGCAATGCTACCCGTCTGTGCAAACGCCAGACGCGACGCCCTCAAAGCCGGGGTAACCCAGCTCTTCGTGGCAGTGTGCTGACACCGTGATGGTCTGACCCTTAAAACTCAGCAGCAAGACAATACTGCCCAGGCGCGCGCCAAGCAGCCGGACTCGGATCAAAAGCGTTTGCGCATCTTTCCAGGCTCCGCTCGCGACAAAAGGATTCGTGCGTTCGTTCTCAACGCAACGAATTCCTTTTTTTTCGTCGGTGACCAGATCGGAGCCCTGAGTTGTGACGGGGAAAATCCCGGGCACGTTCGTACCCAGGCCGAAGGGAATGCTCAGGTTTGATGCCTCGTATTGCAGGTAAATCTCACCCAAGGTGTCGGTCAGCCGCAGGCTGAGTGAGCAAAGACCCAGTGGGTTTTTGTTAAAGCGGTAGATGCGGCTGTTGACGGCTGTCTCAGCATCGCTGTGAGGAAGCCCCGCTACGTTCTCTACCGCAAGTTCAGCGGATAGATTTTGCAATCTTTCCACACTCTGCAGATCGGGCTGCAGGGGTACATCGCTGAGAGCGGGCAGCAGATGTTCCCAAACAGCGTCCAATATCAACGTATCGCCACCGCGCACAGCCTGCGTGTCGGCCGTAGTGACGAACAACAAATCCTGCTTCGGCAAGCATACGGCGAGTTGCCCGCCCATGCCGTACATACAATAACCATCAAACCGGGTGCGCCAGAACTGATAGCCGTACCCCTGCCGATGATCGGCCGCGCCGTCCAGACAATCGGCCTCGGTGTCAATTTGCTTCGCTGTCGCCTCCTCAAGATACCAGCGCGGCAGCAGTTGCCGACCTTGATAGACGCCCCCGGCCTCCACTAGCGCCAGCGTGCGCAGCACATCGCGCGGCGTAGCCATAAGGCCGGATCCGCCCATACTGACGCCCTGCGGATCTGTATAACAGTATGCCTCTTTGGAAAAGCCGATTTCGTCCAGGCACTTGGCGCGCAGGTAATCGAGCAGAAGCATTCCGCTGCGCTTTTCGACAAGTGCACACAGTGTGTGCGCGGAGCTGGTATCGTAGGTAAAACAGGTACCGGGCAGATGGGTGGGTTTGGCAATAAAAAATGTTTTAACCCAGTCGTCCATGTGGATGTCCTTATACGTCGTGCGGCTGTACGGTGTCGCCATGCGCAGCATATCCCGGATCGTCAACTGTGCCAGTTCTTCACTGGGGCCTTGCTTCGGCAGCTTTTCGGGAAAATAGTCAACGATATGGTCATCAAGAGAGAGTAGCCCCTCTTCGCACAAAAGTCCGATCGCGAGTGAGGTAAAGCTCTTGGTTACAGAGAACATGCGGTGCAGCACATCGCGTGTAAAAGGAGCATAGTAACCCTCAAAGATCAAAAAGCCGTGGCGCATGAGCAAAAAGCTGTGCAGGTCTACACCGCGCTGGCGCAAAAAGAGCAGTGTATTGTAGATGGCTCTGGACGGCACGCCCTGTTCTTCCGGTGAACGCAGGGGCAAATCATTCAACATATTAAAACTCCTTACGGCAATGTACGCCACTTTGCGAAAGAAAACTCACCGCGGTAGTTTGAAGAGTTATAATGCGGGTATTTTTCCGGGATATATTCGCGATCCGTAACGGTGCAGGGGCGGTCCTGGGTGTAGATAAACATCTTTTTGGCATCCCAAAGCACAATTTCGTCGCGCGCGTCGCCGGTCAGATTGATGACCTCCGCGCACTGATCGGGGTGGCCGTCGTCCGGGAAAAGTACGACGGTGTCGCCCTCACCGTCCAGCATGCCGCCGTACTTGACATTGCCGTTTAGCAAAACCAGTTCCGTGCCGTCACCCTGCCAGTTGACGGGTGCGATAATGTTGCCGTTCGATGCGGGTTCGCGGTGCCAAAGTTCCCTGCCCTTGCAGTCATACATATAAAGGATGCCCTGATTTTCCCAGTAGGTCGTTGTGCAAATTTGCAGACCCGGCAATTCCGGACAGTAATTGGCGACACTGATGCGCTGACCGTGACCATTTACATCGCGATGGCGTATGTTACCCTCTTTGTCTACGATCATGAACCCTTCCCAACCGGACACGATGGCAATCAAATCGTCGTCGATATCGGGGTCAAAGCGCCCGATCACGATTTCGTCGGTATGATCGGTATGGATCGGCAACTCCCAGAGGAGTTTGCCGTCACTGCCGATCATGTTGTAGCAGCTGAAAATTTCATCTTTACCATCGCCGTTAAAATCGTATGCGTAGGGGAAATGACCCGTATTGTTGTGCGTAAATTTCCAAAGAAGATGGAAGTCCTCATCATAGACCCACAGGCGTGCGTACCGATCTTTGATCAGAATATCGCTCGGGTGCTCTTTGCCGGACACATTTACAATGCGTATGGCATCGACATTCAGACGGTCAAAAGCGTGTTTTTGGAACTCGATACCCAAAATTTGATCGGCGGGCTCGTCATTGTAGGGTGTGCGAATGGACTTGAGCGTCTTTCCGGTTCGCCCGTCCAAAATCATCAACTGAAAATCCTTGGCGACGATCACTTCATCACAGCCGTCGTTGTTGATGTCATAAACCTGGAACGGCAAATCGCAGGTTGTATCCTGGTTGACCGCCAATTGCGAGGGTTCGCCGATCTGCCAAAGAACTGTACCGGTTTGGATATTGACGGCGGTCAGGCAGCTGATATTGCAGTAGCGCTCCTTAAACACCCTCTTTTGGTGCTGCGCCATAACAAAGTACCAGTCATCCCCACCGAGCAGATGCCCGAAACGTATCTGCCGAGAGGCGCCGTAGTCGGCTAGATCGATCACCTTATACAATTTGGGCCTGGCATATCGGCTGCGCTTTTCCGCTAAGCGCGCCTGCTCCGCGTCTTTCCGCTTTACATAGGCGGCGTAAGAAGCACTGTCTGTTTTCACAGCAAGGGCGGTATACTGCGCCGGCATATAGGCCGCCAGCGCAATTTTCCCATAGCCATAGCGTCGATCCGTTGCGCGCAGAACCTCGGCACCGTTGATACCACATACAAAAGTATCGCCCCGGCACACCACGGACAGCGTATACAGGGTATCGCAATCGTAGGGATAAGGGGCGCTCGCCAGCAGCGTGCGCTGCGTTTTTTCAACCTTCCAGATCTGCGCCTCGCCGTTGCACAAAAAGAAAGCGTAGTGCATCAGTGACGTCTGATACCGAAACAACAGCCCGGCTTCCTCGCCGGTGTACAGTGCTCGCATCTGTACCTGTACGGTATAATCCGTCCAGTCAATATCACCGGCGGCCAGTACGGGGCAGACATTGTGGGTAAGCGGATTGCGAACACGCATCTGCTCCATAAAATGTTTGCCTTCCTGCGCTGTCACGATCCAGTTGGGGCCGCGGTAATTGCAGTTGGTAATCGGGTCATACCATTGGCCGGCATAGCCCTCTTGCCTGACATAGTGGTATTCCCCCATGGCGGAGTGTTCCCTGTCAAACGGCAAAGGCCCGATGGGAAAGGAAGAAAAATCATCTTCGAACAAAATCACCTGAGACTCATCCATTTCGCATCCCTCCGAAAGGTATCAAAAACGAACATTCTGTCACAAGGAAACCACGGGCAATGCGATCCGTACCGATCACACCGCCCGTGGTATTTACAGGGAATTTGCTGACGAACAGTTGCCGTATCTGTGTTTACGCCTGGTCGGCAAGGTATTCGGCCTGATACTCATCAATCGTATCGGCCCAGCCGCTGACGCAATCCTGCGCGCTCATATCGCCGGACAAAACAGCCTGGAAGTCAGCGGTCATGGTATCGGTGATGAACCCGGAAAAGTCGGTCAGCCAGTAGGGGTTGGCGATCTGGCAGTAGTTGTCGTCTTCCAGATAACTGGCATACAGCATCATTTCGGTGTCATTGGCGTACCAGTCTTCGTTCTCAACCTCGAGGTTGCAAGGCACACGTCCGAGCTGCTCACACAGCGGGCTCTCGCATTCCAGGCTCAGCAGGTTGGAAATCAGCCAAAGTGCGCCGGAGTAATCGTGGTCCTCACCCTGATTGGTGATATGGTATGTGTTGGGCTGCAGGCCGGATGCATAATAACGGCCTTCGTCATTGGCCAGAACGCGCGCGGCGGCAAAATTACCCTCGCCTAAGTTCTGGCGGTGCGTTGCCTCCGAGGAGGAGTTGTGAACGATGTACATGGACACACCAGAACCGAACTCCGAGATGATCTGGTCAAAGTTGTTGTTGATGGAGTCGCCGGAAACCTGTTTGTTCTTGTACAGATTGGCATAGACGTCCAGCGCTTCCGCAAAGGCCGGGTCGCGCAGAATGCACTTGCCGTCGTCATCAAACCAGCTGCCGCCGTATCCAAGGCCGTCCGTGTAGGTCCATAGCCAAGCTACTAGGCTATCATAAGGGCGAACGCCGCGCATGCTGTAGAAGTAAGACGGGGTAGAGGGGTCAGCGTACTCTTCACAGAGCTGCAGGAACTCGGACTGCGTGGCAGGCGGAGCCTCGATGCCCTTCTCTTCAAACTTGGCGGTGTTGTACCAGGCAACCTCTTGATTGTAAGCGAACGGAATGCCATAGGTTACGCCGCCGCCGATCTCTTTGGTAGAATTCATCAGGCTCTCATCGATCTCGTCGACATGCTCGATCTCGCCGGAGGCGATGTAGTCATCCAAAGGCAGCAGAGAGTCCTGCGCGATGAACGTGGCGATATTGGAGAAGCCCAAACTGACCACATCGGGCATCGTATTGGTGGAAACGGTGCGCTGAAACTGCTCCTGGAAATCCGCAAAGTTGAAGCTCGTATACTCTACTTCGTACAGATCCTGTGAAGCACTCAGATCCGCTAAGTAGTCCTCAAAGAAAGCGTCCGTGATGGCGTCGCCGGAATGGTACCAGAATTTAATAACCTGTTTTTCTCCCGAGGGGGTTTGTTCCTCAGTTCCGCCGCCTTCCGTCGTACCGGCATCACTCTCAGGCGTAGCTTCCGGCTGTTCGGAATCGCCGCCATTTCCACCGCAGCCCACCAGCAGGCTTACCACCATAACCAGGCCAAGGATTGCGGCGAACCACTTTTTCATGTTCATTGTCTTTTTCCTCCTTTTTTAAAAAATCGAATGAACTTTATCCTCGTTTTCGCCTTTATCCCTTTACGGCACCG
>CAZLMA010000040.1:0-10481 GCA_964560675.1 uncultured Subdoligranulum sp.
CCTGAAGGTTGCCCTTTTGGCTTTTTCAATTTACACCATTATACATCCTTAATCTGCAAACAGCATATATGGATCGGGCGCACGCGTAAAAGTGTGCAACAGGGTGCCGGTCAAGGGCGCGTGCCGTAAAAACGTATGAAGGTTCGCGGGCAAAAAGCATGCCACATGGGCACAGTCACGGAGCGCGCCACAGGCTCGGGCATAAAGTACGCCAGACGGCGCGGGCGGAATAAGCGAACCACAAACCTTGCCTCGCTCGCTTTGGCGAAAGCGTGGCCCAGCAGCGCACCGGGCGTAAACTTTGGATCCTTCTTGGATAACGTCTTATACTACCGGGAGTAAACTTTTGACCCGGCTGGCATAACGCCATATAAAGAACATTCTCACGATGGTAAACACAAATTCCGACAAAACAAGAGGAGGAATCTTTCGTGAAAAGGACCAGGCAGATGTTTGCGGCGCTTTTGGCTTTTGTGATGCTGGCGGGCTGCGTTGTGACGCCGGCCTTTGCCACAGTCGCCCCCGGGAGTACCGATGAAATCCAGGTAGGCGGCGACGTGGCGACGTCTCCGCTGCCGACCGCACCCGAGGTAGACCCCGGCACAGAGTTCCCCACCCCTTCGCCTGGCGCCTACGCAGAGGATCCTGGCGCCGAGGCTCCGTCCCCGTCGCCCGCGCCTACGGATAGCACGCCCGCGCCGACCGCGGAAAATGCGGGCACGGCGTCACCGTCTCCTTCCCCGGAAAACGCAGCCCCGCCCACTGACACTCCCAGCCCCTCTGGTTCGCCAACGCCTACAGAGGGTTCGCCCACTCCAACGGAGAGTTCGCCCGCTCCTGCAAATGGTTCGCCCGCGCCTTCGGAAGCATCGCCCGCCCCAACGGAAGGTTCTGCGGATGTCGAACCGTCCGAGGAGCCGGATCCGCAAGAGTCAGAGGCAGACTTTGCGGAGCTGGTCGTCATCAGCAAGCTGGCGGATGAACCGTCCCAGTCCCCCGACCCGATTGCGTATAAGGTCACGAGCCTGGAGCCGGAAACGATCACGGCCGGCCATGGCGGCTATGGCGTCGCGCCCCAGGACGTGCAGGACGGCTTTTTGACATTTTCGCTGACGCCCACCACAGAGGGCGCCCAACAGATTCTCACGCTTCCGGTTGGCACCTACCGCATTACGCAGGAGAGCACCGAAGCGTGGCAGACCATTGCCAGCTCCAAAACCGTTGCCGTGGCACAGGTCGATACCGAACCCGCCCCCGAGGCCCCCGATCCGGAAACGAGCGAGCCGGCCCCGGAGACGAGTGTGCCGGCCTCGGAAATGAGCGAACCGGCCCCGGAAACGAGCGAACCAGCTCCAGAAAATGCCCCATACAAAGAGCCGGACGCCGAACCCGGCGCGGTGCTCAAGACCGTTACCCTCGCTGTGGGAACCAAGACAGAGGTCACCCTTTTGAACGAACCGCGACAGATTGCGGCCGCGGGGATTACCTATCACTTGAATCTACCGACTGGTTTTGATAATGACAAAAATGGTAAAGACTACAAATATGAATCAGATTCCCATGAAGTTATGGAAATAGGCGATGTTTCGTCCTTCCCGAAAAAACATGGTTTTACTGGCCCTGATGGTGAGCAAATCCACAGTCGTGCGGGAGAAGACGACAAATATGAGCATATCGAAAACGGCGTAATCGGTAGAAATACAGCCGAGGGATATTACTTCGTCGGCTGGAGCAGCAAGGAAGATGGCACGTTTAATGCGAATGGAGAAGTCAATTATGCCAATATCGACTATCCCGTATCGGTTCTGAAAGGCGGTATCGAAGGCGCGCAGCGCTATCTTTATGCATCCGAGTCCCAGCCGCGCTACACAGCCCCGGCTGAAGTAACCGACCTGTACGCGATCTGGGTACAGTGCAACGCGCAGTCCGGCCTCTTCGGCTACGCGATGGAACTGCCCGGCGCCTCCTTCCCCGGTGTTGACTTATCGAAGTCCCCTTTAGGCTGGAAAACGAGTAGCGGCACCCGCCTTGGCAACAATGGCCTGGGCGGCAGCAATACATGGCAGAAATTTACCGTTCTGGACAGCGGACACACCTATGGAGACGATAAAGTATTAACCGTGGAGATGCCAGACTCTCCTGTAAACGGTTGGAGTTTTATCGGCTGGTTCAACAAAGCGGCCAACATGAAACGGGCAGACCCCGGCAATGACCCGAACAAAGAGTATTTGGTCACACCCGCGGCGCTGGAGACTTCTTCTCCCATGAAGGTCACGGGCGCATCCCACACCGCGGTTTACGGCGACGCCAATGTCCTCTATTCTCTCGATGCCGTCTGGGCAAAGGTGCAAACGCCCGCCTCGCAGACCGTCCCCTACCAAACAGAGGGGTACCAGAATCTTTTCTCAGATCTCGACGTCCTTCTTACGGGCGGATCTTATAGCAATAAGGATAGCAGGAGTGACAAAACCGGCTGGGACGCGATTTTCGGCACCGGCAGTTGTGATGGTAAGGTGGTCACCTCTGACAAACTCAAATATGACGTCACCGTTGCGGGGCCCCAGGTTCCGGATGGCTGGGAGCGTAAATCCGGTGCTGGCGCCGCGGAGCTGGCCGCTCTCACCCTGACGCGGCCCGGCGTCTATCGCATCACGGTCAACCCGAAACTGGAAAATGTGGATACCTCCGGCGGCAACGGCGGCACCCAAAATAATGTCGCTTTTGATTTCGGAACGGTCTCGTTCACCTTTACCATCGTGCCGCAGCTCACCGTAGAAGTCACAAAAGAGCTAAAGGGCCGAAAGTGGAAGGACGGCGACAGTTTCCCGGTTTGGGTGGATGTTGTCGGCGCGGGCGGTTTGCCCTCTGTTCAAAACGGTTCCTTCGCCATAACCGATGCAACGCCCGACCACAAGGGCGCCGCCGTGATCGCGATGGCGCAGCGAACCGACGGTGTCACGAGCGTGGCCAATCCGGGCGCCTACACCGTTGCGGTAAACGAGACCCCCGGCTCGGAGCCGGGCATGTCCTACGCGCAGCCCGTTACCTTCCAAGTCACATTGGCACAAAACGCCGATGGCGCCTATACGCTCACCGGCGACGGCGCCGCGCTCTCCACCGATGCTATTGGCAACTATACAGCGGCCGTCACCCTGAAAAATGAGTACAAGACCGGGGATCTTGTGGTGACCAAAACGGTTACCGGTTCCGGCGCGGATCCAAATCAGGCGTTTACCTTCCACCTCACGCTGAGCGACAAAACCGTCAACGGCGCCAAAGGCGATCTGCATTTCACAGACGGCGCGGCCGACTTTACCCTGAAAAGCGGCGAAAGCAAATCGGTGAGCGGCCTTGCGAACGGTACGACGTACACCGTCCAGGAAACCGACGTCCCCGAACATTTTGCGCCGCAGCAAAGCACGTTTACCGGTACGATCCGCTCCGACCAGGGCGCGCAGGTCACCTTTACGAACGCGTACACGGCGCCGACAGGCAGCCTGCATATCTATAAAAACGTAGCAGGGGGTGTATTCGGAGCGGAAGCGGACAAAACCTTTGCCTTCTCCGTTCAGGGCGATCGCAGTGTAAACGGAACCTATTCCGATGTGGCTTTCCACAACGGCACCGCGACGGTGGAGATAAAAGCCGGGGGCGTCAAGAGCATCACCGGTCTGCCGGTCGGTTCCTATACCGTCACGGAACAAAACGCGCAGCGTTACACCGTGACCGGCACACAATCCGTTCACGCACAGTCGCAATCCTTTGCGGGGGCGACCACGACCGTGGAGATCGCGGACGGCGACAATGCCGTTATCACTTACACGAACACCCGCAAGGTACAGGATCTCATCTTAAAAAAGACCGTGGAGGGCGATGACATCGACCCGGCGGAACTCGGCAGCAGCACCTTCGGGTTCCGTGTCAACTTTACCCTGGATGGCGAACCGCTGGACACCGTCTTTGACACGGTTTTGGAATATGTTGACAGTACAAACGGGAATCAAACGGTCAACAATCGTGTGCGCAGCGGCGAGCTGGTGTTCATGACCAGCGGCGATACGCTGTACATCCGGGATCTGCCCGTCGGCACGGAATATACGGTGCAGGAGGTGGAGTATAACGCCACGCAGTTTGCGCCGCGGAATGCCGCCCCCGTGCGCGGCGTCATCCAGGAGAGTGAAAACACACTCACCTTCGCAAACGAATATCTGGACAGCGGCATCCCCAGCCCGGAAGCGCTGACCGCCTCTGTCACCCTGCAAAAAGAGCTGCAAAACACCCAAGCCCCGTCCGGCTCCCACACTGTCGGCATGCTGTACGCCTGGACAGAGCAAAAGGATTTGGGCGAAAATGTGCAGGTGCGAATTCCCGTTACGCTGCGTCTGGTCGCGGACAACGCCGCCGTCAACGGCGGGCGGAACGAACTGTCCAATAACGGCGGCCTGGGCTATGCGTTCGCCCTCAACGTCCGCAACACCGACTATGCGACCGCCGCAACCGGGACACTGGATTTGGGATCCGGCTGCGGGCTCGTCGGTGTGCCGGCCAGCAACCTCGCCGGCGCCAGTTTGGACCAGACTGGCTATGTAGAAGTCTATGCCATGAAGCCGGAGGCGGGATCGGGTCCCGTGACCTACAAGGTTCAGATCAGCCTGAAGGCGACGCTGGGCGGCGCGTCTTTCCAAACCGATACAGCCCTGCGGGATGTCTCGTTCACGGTGGACAGCGACGGCAATGTTGCCATCAATCCCGCAACGCCTGTCCTGTTTACCAACTATTACAAAGGCCCCGTCCAAAACGGGGCGCCCAACGATGCGCTGGTGCAGTTTGCGGAGTCCGATTCTAACCCCACGGGCACATACAACCGGGCCTATGCCCTGTTTGAGCTCGTCAACCTGGATGCCCGCGGCAACTACCGCGTGACCAAAAAGCTGCCGGTGAGTTCCGGCCAAAAGAAAACCCTCGTGCATCTGTTTGAGATCGAGGGCAGCGGCTATACCTTTGTGTCCGCGCAGGGGCCCGCCGGGCATTTCACCCCCTCCTCCGAGGGCGGCGTCCTGGAGGTAACGGGTTCCGGGGATCAGGGCGTCGTCACCTTCCAAAACAAAATCATCCCGCGCGCAACGCAGACCACCCTGCAGATCGTCACGCAGCTCCAAACGCAGGACGGCGGCGCGCTGCCCAGCGGCATTTTCGATTTTAGCTATCAGGTGCAGAGCGAATCGGAGAACGACCCCAACAACGAGGATCTTTTGAGCGCGATCGCGGAAAATCTGTATGTCCCCAACGACCTGCTGCCCGACCGGCTGGATCTTGCGCAGGGCAGTAGAGTGCAGCGCATCCTCACCTTTGCCGAGGCGGGTACCTATCGCTACACGGTCACCCCGAACGCCGGCAAACCCGACGGCGCGATCCTGTATGCCAGGGACCCGGTCACGGTCACGGTCACGGTAGAGCAAGACGCGGCGACCGGCCGCCTGACCATCCAGGACATCGCGGCCGCTTCTGTGTCCAGAGCCGCCACATGGGAGTTTGGCAAGACCCCGGAGGGCGGCAAGCTGACCTTTCTCAATATGTATCAAACGGGCGGTCTGACCGTTTCCAAAACCGTTTCGGGCGCGCAGGCGGACAAAACAAAAGACTGGCATTTTACCGTCACGCTGCAGGATCCGACCGTAAACGGCAGCTATGGCGACATGGTTTTTGAAAACGGCGTTGCGTCCTTCACGCTCAAACACGGCGAGAGCCTGACCGCGCAGCATCTTCCCGCCGGTGTCGCCTACACAGTAACGGAAGCGGAAGCGGATCAGGACGGCTACCGAACAACCGCCCAGAACGACACGGGCACGATCCCGGGCGGGCAACAACCGGCGCAGGCGGTCTTTGAGAACCGCAAGCCTTCCGGGTCTTTCTGGCCCTGGGTGCCGCCGATCCCGTCCGGACCGTTCGCATCGTCGGAGCCGTCGGGGCCGACCCCGTCACCCACCGCCACGCCGACCGAGGAGGGCTCTATCCCCAGGACCGGCGACGAAGCCCCGCTGGGCCTTGTAACGGCCCTGGCCGTCCTCGCGGGCGTCGGCCTCGTTGGGGCGACCACCGCGCTGATCGTGCGCCGCAAAAAGAAAACAAAGAAGTAAACCGTCGGTACTTTTACCCACTACCCACGGCCCATTTCTCACGCCCCACTTTTCACGCCCCACGACTTCCGTGCTACCGTGCACTATCCGCATCCCGTTTCCAGTGGTTGGTGGTTCGTGGTCAGTGGTTCGCTGTCGGTATAATTTAAAAAAACAGCTCTAACAACTGCTTACGACATTAAAAGCACAGGCGGCGCCGCTCACACCGATGCGGCGCCGCATGATTCATTAAAAGTGAAGCAGAACCTAATTAAAAGTGAAGCAGAACCTTGAGCATTTCGCCGTTGCGGGAAGACAGATCCGCGAAAGCCCGCTTTGCTTCTCTAAAGTCGTACACGTTTGTCACAACGCGCTGCAGATGGAGCTTTCCTGTATTTTGCATATCGATGATTTCAAGAAAATCCGTTTTCAGGGCATTGCGAGAACCGTAGATGTTCAGTTCCTTCTTCTGAATAACGGTGTAGAAGAAGTCCAGGTTTTTCTTGCCCACACCGATATCGACAACTCTGCCACCGTAACAAACTGCATCCAGACAGTCCATAAAGGTTTCTGGCAAGCCGACCGCTTCGATGGCAACATCAAAACCATCGCCGTGTGTTATGGACCCCACCGCCTGCGAAAATTCGTCGGTACCTTCGTTTAGAATGGTGTGGTCAAAGGCGAATTTTTCCGCAATTTTCAATTTGTTGGGTGCCACATCGCACATCGTGACTTTCGCCCCAAAAGCTTTTGCCAGGATACCGGCGGCGATGCCGATCGTTCCGGCTCCCACAATCAGTACGCTCTCACCTGGCTTGATGGCGGCACGCTTTACACCGTGGTAGCTGATGCAAAATGGCTCCACCACCGCCAAAGCGAGCGGATCCATTCCTTTGCCGTCATAAATGCGCTCTTCCGGCATCACAAAATACGTCGAGAAGGCGCCGTCGCGCTGGCACCCAAGGGTCTCGTTGTGCACACAGGCGTTCACAAGCCCGCGCCGACAGGAATAACATTTCCCGCAGTTAAAGTAGGGATTGCCGGTGACGATCATACCGGGATGCAAACCATAGTCGTTTTTGGGATCGCATTCCAGTATCTCCGCGCTGAACTCATGACCCGGGATGCGCGGATACTCAAAATAAGCGAACGTGCCGCGGTAACTGCCCAGGTCGGAGCCGCAGATACCGCCGTATAACAGTTTGAGCAATACTTCATGCGGCCCGCGAATGGGCATGGGACGATCTTCTATGGCTACTACGCCGGGCGCTTGCATGATTATGCTTTTGTTTTCCATGTTAAACCTCCTACCGATCGCTGCCTGGTAACAAGCGGTACAAAAAAGAAGGGCTTAAGAATCGGTCGCACGGTCAGCGCATCACACGGCGTAAAATGTCAATAAAATCACGAAGGGGGGGGTAACATTTTTGCCGTTGTAGATGGCATAAAGCGGTTTGCGAGCGGGCACACCGCCCGGCATGATAAAGACCGGCTTTTTTTGCGTCCTAATCAACCGGCTATAAGCAGAGTTCAAAAAAGTAATGCCGATGCCTTCTACCGCCAACTGATAACTGGTGACATCATTAGAAATGACGAGCATCTTTTTTGGCTGGAAACCATAGGTGGCATACATCCACTGCGTGTAAATATTGAGCTGTCTGTCCACATTGGGGCATATGAACATCTCATTGCTGAGTAGATCAGCATCGATAGCAAGAGGCGTCTCGATGGAGTTTGAGCGCAAATCGGCGCCGCGCACAAGGGCACTGCCTTCCCCCGCAATGAAAAGATGGATTTCTTCCGGCAAGCGCAGATATTCAAGCAGGGAATGGTAGGCATACGTTTCCACAACGGCTACGTCCAGCACACCGTTGATGACGCGCTGCGAAGAATTCGCGTCCCGGTCTTCTGTGACGTGGAACTGCGCGTCTGGGTACAATTTGTACATTTCCGGTAGGACTTTGGGCAGCCAGATGCCGCTGCGATTGCGCCCAATCCCGATGTTTAGTGTTACAGACGATGAGTTGCTGATATGGTACAGATCATCGAGCAGATTTTGCCTGGCGATGTTGATTTTTTCCAATTGCCCGATGTAGTACGCTCCCACACGCGTTATCTGGATCGGCGTGCTGCTCCGGTCGAATAAGGTGACGCCCAGGTTCGCCTCTAAGCGGTTTAGGTAAGATGTCAGCGCCGGCTGCGATACGAACAGCCGCTTGGCTGCGCGGGTCATGTTCTGCTCTTCCGCAATGACACGCAGATAGTTCAGCTCTTTCTGTATGTCATTTTTCACAAATATTCAACCTCGATTCTGGACTATATTCCATAGTATAGCATCAAAAATAGACAAAGTAAAGTGTTTTAAGCTCTTCCATAATATGGACATTATAGTAAGATTATTTTAAATATATTAGCTATTTCGGCTTTTTACTGGTATCATTCAACTGTGTTTATGCATTGCGACGGAGTGCTTCGGCACTCGTGCCATCCTGTAACGCTGCGGTTTTATGTTACGGATGGCGTATAAGGATGAGAAGGAGTTGAGAGAATGAGCAAAGAGAAATCCCCTGAGCTGGAATTGAGCCGGCAGCGCAACTGGATGCACATCAAGAGGCAGGCGGTGCCCTATCTGATGTTGTCTCCGGTGTTGATTTTCATCACTGCGTTTATGCTGTGGCCCATCCTAAACGTGTTTATCATGAGCTTGCAGGATTACAAAGTGACGCGCCCAAATGATCGACATTTTGTAGGATTTGGGAATTTTGTTGAAATTTTTACGAAGGATCCTTTGTTCTGGAAGTCACTGGGGAACACGGCCGCTTATGTGCTTTTCAGCGTTGTGATCCAAACGGTACTGGGATTCTGGCTTGCCTATTTGCTGACGCGTAAATTCAAAGGCCGCGGCATTGTCCGCGCGTTGGCCCTGGTGCCTTGGGCGGTGGCGGGCGTCATGGTCGGTATCATTTGGAACATGATGCTGGGCCAGACCTACGGCGTCATCAACGATCTTTTGCGAAAAATAGGCCTTATTGAAGAGAATATTGCGTGGTTCGCAAACGGGAGAATTGCGATGTTCGCCGCGATCGTGGCAAATGTATGGCGCGGCATTCCGTTTTTCACCATTAGTTATATGTCTGCACTTTCCGGCATTTCGGATGACCTATATGAGTCCGCCAAGATTGACGGCGCGAGTTCCGTTGTCATGATGTTCCGTATTACGATCCCGATGATCAAAGACACCATCATCTTTACCACGCTGCTGCGTGCGATCTGGACCTTCAATGCGGTCGACCTGATCATCGCCCTTACAAACGGCGGACCCAACCGTGGTACGACTACGCTTACGCTGTACATCATGAATACGTTCCAGAATCAGTTTGACTATGGTTATGCGTCGTCTTTGGCGGTTGTGGCCATGTTCATTATGATGATCGCTGCATTCTTTTACATCAAATTCGGTAAACTCAACACCGAGGGGGTGGAATGATGAAAAAGAAATTGCGTTATTACGGCGTGCGAAGCGTTACCTTGTACATTCCGCTGCTGGTCGCTTTGGTATTTACGCTGTTCCCGTTTTACTGGATTTTAAACTGCTCTCTTAAGACGAGTACGGAAGTTCTCTCGATACCACTTTCTTACTGGCCGTCGCATCCAACGCTTGAGAATTACACCCAGCTGTTCACAAAATACGGCTTTGGGAATTATTTCCTGAACACGCTTTTTGTGGCATCTGTCTCGACATTGTTTGTAACGCTGTTCAGCCTGCTGGCGGGTTATGCGATGAGCCGCTACCGCTTTAAGGGCAAGGGCTTCATCTATGTGCTTCTGTTGGCCACCCAAATGCTGCCCGCCGTTGTCCTGATGATCCCGCTGTTCCAGACGATGAACAAATTGCATTTGATCAACAACCTGTGGAGTTTGGTTTTGGTGTGTACGGTTACACAGCTGGCCTTCTGCCTCTTCATGATGATGGGGTATTTCAATTCGGTTCCGCGCGAGTTGGAAGAGGCGGCACAGGTAGACGGCTGTACGCTGCTGCAGTCCATTTTCCGCATCCTGTTGCCTGTTATGTTGCCCAGCATAGTGGCTACGGGCGCTTACGCTTTCATCAACTCTTGGAATGTGTATGTATATGCCGTCGCGTTTATCACCGACCGCGATATGTACACGCTGCCGTTGGCCCTCAACATTTTCCAGGGTGAGTTCGGTACCGATTACGCGGCGCTTTCAGCCGGCTGTGTGATCGCACTGGTTCCTGTGATCGTCATTTTCGCCTGCATCCAGAAGAATCTTTCCGGCGGTGCTACTTCCGGTGCCGTAAAGGGATAAAGGCGAAAACGAGGATAAAGTTCATTCGATTTTTTA
>CAZLMA010000041.1:0-8739 GCA_964560675.1 uncultured Subdoligranulum sp.
GTGATGCACCAATCAGTGCATCAATTTTAAACTGCTCATTATACGGTGTTGCCTTTACACAACCTGGCTCTGCCTTTATGGCTTCATCGCCGTAAGATGCCGGGGTGAGGAACGTCCCATGTTGCAATGTTACCTTATCTATTTTATAATATAAACAAAGTAAAGCTCTATGGCGGCGACTCAAGGCAAAGCCTCAAAGGAGGGCAACAGATTCAATGTATAGCGTAAATGTTAGGAGGAAAGGCAGATGAAATACTTTGTGGACGCAACGGCTGCTACCGGCGGGGATGGCAGCGAGAAAAGACCGTTTCAAAAAATTCAGCAAGCTGCTGATCTGGCCCTTCCCGGTGACGAAATCCTGGTGTATCCGGGAATTTATCGCGAAAATGTCCATCCTGTGCATGCCGGTACGCAGGAAAGCCCAATTTGTTACCGGTCAGTAGAACCCCTTAAAGCGGTCATTACCGGTGCACAACCGCTTTCCAACTGGGTTAATACGGAGGGATCCGTCTGGAAAACCAGTGTGGAAAACCGCATTTTCACAGAACGGAATCCTTATACGACCTGTGTAAGCGGAGACTGGTATCAAATGGAATTTCTCGCGCACCTCGGTGATATTTTTTTAAATGGCAAGTCTATGTATGAGGTGACGGACATCATGCAGGTTCGCGATCCCAAGGTATCCAAAACATCTTGGGATCCGGATTTTTCCGTGTATACCTGGTACTGTGAGCAGGATACCGAAAAGGACGAAACGGTATTCTATGCCAACTTTCAAGGACTTGACCCGAACACGCAGACAGTGGAGATGACGGTTCGCGCGGCATGCTTCTGCCCCAGTGTAGAGGGCGTTGGCTATATCACACTCTCCGGTTTTACGGTGAAGCAGGCTGCCACACAGTGGGCGCCGCCGACTGCTTATCAAGAGGGTATGATCGGGCCGCACTGGTCCAAGGGGTGGATCATTGAAGACTGCGACATATCTGAATCAAAATGCAGTGGGATTTCACTGGGAAAATACCTACAGCCCGATAACGACAATAAGTGGCTGAACCAAAAGTATAAAGACGGAACGCAGACACAGCGGGAATGCGTCTGTCAGGCGCAGGCGGACGGTTGGAGCAAAGAAACCGTCGGGAGCCATATTGTTCGTCGTTGCAATATCCATGATTGTGGACAGACGGGTATCGTGGGTCACCTGGGTGGCGTTTTTTCAAGGATTGAAGACAACCACATACACCATATCAACAACAAACAAAACCTTGCCGGTGCGGAGATCGGCGGTATCAAAATGCACGCGGCGATTGACTGCGTTTTTCGTCATAACCATATTCACCACTGTACCCGCGGAATCTGGCTGGATTGGCAGGCGCAGGGAACCCGCGTTACAGGCAATCTTTTTCACCACAACTGTCTTGCGAACCTGACCGATAAAACACCAATACAAAAAGAAATCTTCTCCGGAATAGGGGAAGACATCTTTATTGAAGTTTCCCACGGCCCTACACTGCTGGACAATAATTTTTTCCTATCGGCCAGAGCGGTTAAACTGCCCTGTCAGGGCGTGGCCATGGTACATAATCTGGTGGCAGGTAGCTTTGTATCCATTGGTATCGGTACAAATAACGGCGCGAAGACGAAGAACAGCGCACGGTACACCCCTTATCACAAGCCACACAGTACGCAGATCGCGGGCTTCATGACCTTTCTCCACGGTGATGATCGTTTCTACAACAACATTTTCCTGCGCCAGTCGATCCCAAGGCCGCTGCGCATCGCTGGGTTCTTCGGCAGGTTGATTCCAAACGATTGGGATGATAACAACATATCTGTTGGAACCCATCCTTTCAACCGCTATCCCACCTTTGCGCAGTGGGATGCGCAGTTTGCAGGATACTGCGGTATGGGTTCCGCACCTAGTGACCGCTATTATTCCCAACTCCCCGTGTGGATGGAGAGCAATGTATATGGGAATGGCGCGAAAGCGTGGCAGATGGAAAAAAGCGCGCAATTTGTAACCGATAAAGTGGATTTGCAGCTGATTCAGGAGGGTGACGCTTGGTATCTGGAGACAAATCTCTACGACTACCTTCCCACGACCGGCTGCGAAAGTGTGAATACGGAAAAATTGGGAAAAGCTTTTGAGCCAGAACAAAAATTTGAAAATCCGGATGGAAGCCCGATTGATTTTTCTACGGATTATTTTGGTGCGCAGCGAGGCAACCATCCCGTCGCCGGTCCACTCCAACAGGGGAAACATCGGATGCGGGTTTACTGAAATGTGAATCGGCCGCAAATACGATCCCACTCTCTAGACGCGCCCGAGTTTGTACCCTGCTCACGGCAAGGCTTTGATCCAACCGTGCCATACAGCCGGCAAAGTCGCCGCGATCGATACAGTCTGCAAAAAAGCGAAATTCCGGAACCACACGGTGCATGGCTGTATGATCGTTGTATCTTTCTTCGCCTTTGCCATAGAGATGCAGGCAGACCTCGCCGATGAAGTTAGGCGGATACTGCGTAGTGATATAGCCTTCCGTGCCCTGTATAACAAAACTGTAAGGCGCTGCGCAATCCTTGGCAGCGGTGCAGGTCGCAATAAAATCCGGATATTGCAGCACAAGTGTGCCGCTCGTATCGATCCCACGCTCGATGTTGGGGAAGTACTGAGCGTGAAGTGGCGATGCGAACAATCCCATCAAGAAATGCAGGTTGTATACATTTAAATCCATCAGCGCGCCGCCGGATTGGGCGGGATCAAATGCGGGCGGGAGCTCACCCGAGAGAAATGCCTTGTAGCGCCTGGAATACTGGCTGTAATTGCATTGCACCAACTTGACGGCACCAATGCGGTTGAGCCATTCCTTGATTTTGCGGAAGCTCTCAAAATAAGGGGTGGTCACCGCCTCAAATACAAATCGCTTGTTTTCCATAGCCATCCTTTGGATGGCAGCGACCTCCTGGTCGTTGCTCATGATCGGTTTTTCCACGATCACATGCAGACCGGCACGCAACGCCTGTTCGCAGTAGGTAAAATGTAGGGAATTGGGTACCGCGATATAAACAGTATCAATCCCTATGGCGACAAGGTCTGCAAAACGATAAACGGCGTTGGGTACGCCGTTTTCTGCACAGAGCACTTCCACCCGCTCTTTGGACTGCGGCCTCCCTAGTACCCCGACGATCTCAATGCCGTCCATCTTGACAAGTTCGGGCAAAAACTCTCGAACAATTGCACCAGCGCCGATGATCCCGATTTTCATATGCAACCCTTTCTTTGGCAGCCATTCTTGTCTTTGTCTTTTTTGTCATTATAACCTCCTGTTTTTTGAAAAGCAATCATCAAAGCATCTGTCTTTTTGCCCGTATGCCTTTAAAAACGTAACGGCAAGAACGGCAAGCGAAGAAAACGATAAAAAACCTCCCGGCAGTAACGGTCGGGAGGTTTTTTTGCTCTCATTGCGGAAAAAGCGGCTTTATAATTTGTTTAGAAGACGCAGGCCAAGGCAGATCATCCACACATAGGCGATGGTTTTGGGCATCATCAGCATACCCACCAACGGCTTTTTCTTCCCCCAGATCACGACCGGAAAGTAACAGGCAAAACTGATGATGATGGCGATGGACATTTGCCACAGTCCGTACCCGCCGGTATTCCCGGAAAGAAAGAACGCAAAGACAAGGCAAAGGCCTGTTACAGCGAACGGCAAATTCCGGTAGATACCCCACTTCGGATTCCCTTCCGGGCTAAACCAGTGATTCTGCGGAAAAAGGCACAGCGCGATTCGCAAAAGAGCGCTGAGCCATAAAAGTACCGGCAGCAAAGCGGGGTAAGCAAGATCCGGGAAAATCGATCTCCATACATAGAATAGCAGTACATAAAAGATGGTCATGGTGATAGATGACACCATCAAACCCAGTCCGCTCCACCACTGTATTTTGGCAGAATCACCGCGAAACGCCTTTAAAATCCTTGGCAGCAAATGAAAGGCGTCCCCACCGCCGAGAACAACCGTCAGCAAACCGAAGAGCCAGATCGCCGTTCGACCGTTCGCGTTTGCAAAAAACACTATGGCTGCGACCAGATCAAATACCAGATAGGCAATGCAGAAGATTGCCTCGCCGATCTGTGGCATACGCGACTTCTTGTTCGTCATAGGTTGCATTCACCGCTCTTTCTCGTCATCCTGTTTTCCATCACCCTTGTGCCAAAGACGCTTCGTAGGCTTCGCGAACCGCATGGGACAACTGGTCGGCGCAAGAGGTTCCTCTTCTGCCGCAGGTAATCCCGCCCAGCTTTTCCTCGATTTGCTCCACCGTCCATCCGTCTATCAGCCGTGGGATCGCCTTCAGGTTTCCGTTGCACCCGCCCGTGAATTCCACATTCCTGACAACATTGCCGTCGATCTCCAACTTGATGTTCGTTGAGCATGTGTTTTGTGTCTTGTAGTTGTATACCATCTTCTCACAACTCCTTTGCGTATAGGGGCAAAACCAGCGGTAAATGATACCGCACCCATCATGCTATTTTTTACAGTAGCTCCGACACGCTCTTGTCAATCTGCTCCGGTGTAACGGCCGGAGCAAAACGCTTCACCACGTTTCCCTCCCGGTCTACCAGGAACTTCGTGAAGTTCCACTTGATATTGCTGCCCATTACGCCTCCCTGCTGCTTTTTTAGGTAGGTGTACAGCGGCTCTTCGTTCTTTCCGTTCACCTCGATCTTTTTAAAAAGCCGGAAGGTCACGCCGTACCGTGACTGGCAGAAATCTTCGATCTCCTCCTCGGTTCCCGGTGCTTGATTGGCGAACTGGTTGCAGGGAAAGTCCAGGATCTCAAAGCCTTTCTCTTGGTACTTCTCGTATAAATCCTGGAGCCCCTCGTACTGGGGCGTAAAGCCGCAACCGGTAGCTGTGTTGACAATCAGTAAAACTTTTCCCTTGTATTCCGAGAGCGATACGTCGCTGCCATCCTTCGCCTTTACCGTAAAATCGTAAATGCCCATTTTGCATCCTCCTTTATAATTAGCGCAGGATTCAATCGTGCGCTATCAATATATTCATAATACAACACTCTTTTTTTTATGTCAAGTGCCCGGCCTTTACCTGCTGTACCTGGAGATCATGGTTTTCGCCCCAACCGCGCCAATACGCGACCGTAGTTTTCTTTGCGGTGGGGAAATGTGCACTGGCTGCAATCCTTGATCCCGTCTTGTGTCCATTGAAAGTTCCCGCCGCAATCCCAGCCCATGTGGTACAAAGGGCAAAAGCAGAAAAGGCAGTTGAACGCATTCGGATCCACGCCGTCGTGGCAGGGGAAATACTCACAGTCTCTGTTGGTAAAATACGAAAAATGTCTTGTCTCCATCGCTGCACCTCACTGGTAATTGCGGCTATTGAAAGGAACTTCTTCCACACCTGCCATAGAATTGAGACGCAGTGCAAGCTGGAAAAAATATTCGCTTAAAAGGTTGGTGGCATCCAATAGGGCCGGAGAAACGGTGTGCCCCAATTGGCAGTACCGGTACAAAAGCCGCACCAGAACCTTGGCATCTACGCGAAGCACATGCGCCAGGCAGGCGGATTCGCATCCTTGCGGGAGAACAAACAGCGTAGCCCGCTCGGCGTTTTGCCGCTGCAGGCGTTGCCCGGCACACCGTAGCCTATCAATCTCCTCAGTTGTCACGCTCAAAAAAGTCCGGAGAGTCGGGTTGATATGGTACAAAAACTCACAGACCCACTGAAGTTCCCCTCGCAAAGGTTCGTCTGTCACCAGGCTCCGCAAAAGTCCGGTGCGGCTGGCCATACTGTCACACAGCAGCTCAAAGTCACATCGCAGATCTGTACTATCCTCACGCAAAAACGGATAAGCCTCATACGGACTTCTATATAGTTCCATTCTAATCACCATTCTGCCGCCCTTCAGTCGGCGGTCCATAAAAGCATATTGTTTTCAAAACTTGTATTCAGCTTTCCGGTATCCTTTAGCCATGTCAGATACGAACGAACGGTACTTCCCACCAAGACGTACTGCTCAAAATTCATGGTAAGCGAGTAGTGCGCAAACAGCTTTTGTAAAATCATCTCAAAGCAAAGTGGCTCTGTGCAAATTACCAAGATTCTTTCCGCGATTTCCCATACCCTGTCGATGTTATATTGCGCCAAATCCGCGATGTTGGCGGTTGCTTGTGCGTGGGCAGGGACAAACATTTTCGCATCCAGTGTCTTGACCCTTTCGAGCGTCTTGATGTAAGCGGCGACATCATAGATAAACCCGATACGGTATTTGTCCAGTGTTTCGCGGCTAAAGAGACAGTCTCCAAGATAGACAACCCCGTCGGGAGTGCGAAAACCCACCATAGCAAAGGAATGTCCCGGAAGACGAATCATCTCAAACCCCTCCGGTAGAACATCGTTTGTGAGAAATTCTGCGTTGCTTTCCTGAGCCAACAAGAATTTGTGCTGTAATTCCTTACAGGGAAATCCACCATAAAGAAAAGACGGCTCTAGTACGGGATGCCTCGTGAAATCGCATTCTATGCCCGGAGCGTAAATTTTACAACCTGTCTGCGCCTGTAAATATTGGTTCCCACCGATGTGATCCGCATGGGAATGGGTGTTGAAGATAGCGGTAAGTTTCCATTTTTTTGCGTCCAGGATTTGCCGAACTTTGCGCCCCGCTTCTTTGTCACTGCCGCTGTCAATCAAACAGACCGCTTCCTCGTCCAGCCTGACGAGTCCGATTTTAGCGGGGCTTTGCACGTAATAGCAATCGTCTGTAATTTTTATCAGTTCATACATGAATTTACTCCTTCTTTATGGTATTCGGATAGATGCTGATAAGTCTGACCATACGCATTGCATCTGTACGATCCTCGTACCGCTTTATGTGATGTAGCGTCGGATGTTTTTTAAGAAGTTTGAAAGTCATGCGACGAGGTCTGTGTCTTTTGCGATTATATCATAAGAACTGTGATTTGTCATAGATACGTTTTTATTTTATCGGTCGATTGTGAAATGAACGTAAGCACTGGATATAAAATCCACAGCGTTGCTTGCGGTGCAAGCGATTTGAGAAAAAATCCGATCGCGTGTGATGTCTGTTACTGGGCCGCTGCATGCGAGTTGGCAGTCTTTTAGCGTATCCTAGGGGCGCGTGTGTGCGGCTATATCGTCCGCTGGTGAAAGAAAATTCGGACAGAAGCGTCGACGTATCGTCAAAAAAATGTAACAAAAAAGCGGAGCGCTTTGCCTTGCCACGCCTAGCGATTCGTGCTATACTATGCAGTACAGCCCGCCGCGCTTAAAATCACGGTCGCAAGGAATCAAGGCGGTTTGATATTGGCTTGGCTGCAAGAGGATAAACCGTCGATGCATTGTTGTAGGAGGTTTCAAAACTGTGAAAAAACTGTTTGGCATTGCCGCTGTGCTTGCCGGCCTGGGTGCTGCCGCCTGGTGGCTGAACAAAAATGTCGATGTGAACGTCCACGATGACAACGAAACGCCCGAAGAAAAAGAGAAACTGGATGCCGAACTCGCCGAAGAGCAGAAAGAGGCGGAAGGCAATCCGATCAAAACGGCCGTTGTAAATGTCAAGAATTGGCTGCACCGCCATGTCACGGTCACCCGCAATCAAGACGATGCCGATACAACCGAAGAAGCACCGGAAGAGAGCGCTGACACGGAGCCGGAACAACCCGCCGATGCGCCTGTAGAAGAACCTGCGGATGTTCCCAACCCCAACCCTGTGGAAGCCGCTCCCGCACAGCCGCCCGTTGACGAGGACGGTCATCTAGACGCCACGGCACTTGCACAGCCGGAGGATTTTGCAGACTGGGATCAGCAGGGCTGCAAAAACGAATAAAAGAAGGTCGCGCAGCTCCAGCCGAAGATCTTTGCGGGCGTTTTCCATTTGACCACACCGCAACGTTCCGCTTCTTATCGCATAGGGCGCCATGGGGACTTTTGGTTAAGTGCGGTCAAAAACAACACAGTAAAAAGCTGACAGGCACATTTTGTGGGTATTGCCCCGCAGATGTGCCTTTACAATTTGTATTGCTTCCATACCAGTAAACGCCAAACTCGATTACCGTGTTAAGGCCTGTTGTGCCTATATCAATTATAGTGCCCTACGATTTCGGGTTTAATCTCTCTCCCGCCATCTCACTTCACCTCTGTAAGTCTCAAACGAAATGCCGCACTTGGCTGCGGCGTTGCGTGCAATGTCACGCTATTCTCTCCCGGCGCAAGCCATGCCCAAGTAGCCGCGGAAGCCCTGTCACCGGAGAGAAACACAATCCCGCTGATATCGGTGTCGGAGATCATGCCTTCAACACTGGTGACCGTGTTTTGGTACTCCGCCGTAATGCCAGCAAATTTGGGCTTGGCGTTTGTGGTTGCCATCCAGCCGTCCGCGAATCTTTCTTTAAACACCTAAAGTAAGAGGAAATGGATCGCAGGACTTACGCCACTCTGGATGAACTGAGGCTGTCCGTATTCTCCTACATAGAGGGATACTATAATTCAAAACGCCCTCACGGTTCCCTTGGCTATCCGACCCCCAACGAGGTAGAGGCTGCTTATTGGGGACGGAAATGATCTCCTGTCCCCAATAAAAAATTTTACACAAAAATGTGTCTACTTACTTGACTATAGTTCAGCCCGTGGAAAGCGGCGATGTCAATACCTCTCGCAAGTTTCCGCGCGAAGCCTTCGGCGAAGCTCTCAAGCACGCCGAGCT
>CAZLMA010000042.1:0-8705 GCA_964560675.1 uncultured Subdoligranulum sp.
TGGGCGACAATCTTCGGAGTGCTCATGGACACAGAGAAATGGCGTTCGCGACTGAGCGAATTAGGGCCAATCTTTCACAGCGAGAGGTCGCTGAAAAAATTGGTATAAGTGCGGCAGCGGTCGCTCAGTGGGAGACTGGGCAAACAATGCCGCGTGCTGCGCTGCTGCCAGATATAGCAAGGCTGTACGGCTGTACCGTTGATGCCTTGCTGGATGGAGAAAGCAAAAACGCCGCATCTAGCACACAACCATAGCCATCGCGCCACGGCAGGCAAGGTTCGGCGCGGCGTGGCGAGGCGTGGCTCGGCGGGGCATGGTTCGGCAGGCAGGGCAGGGCGCGGCCTGGCGGGGCAAGGCACGGCTCGGCTTGGCTCGGCTTGGCAAGGTTTGGCAGGCGCGGCAAGGCTTGGCCTGGCTTGGCAAGGCGAGGCGTGGTCCGGCAGGCAAGAACCCGTCAAAAAGCAAGAAGATGCCGAAAGGGGGTGACGCAAACCATGGACACCATCAAGCTGACCATTGAAGGCGATGCAAAGCAAATTGCCGCACTTGTACTGGAGCTACAAGCACGGCAGAAAGTATCGCTTGATGGGGTTGACAAGGCGCTGAGCGAGTACGCTAATCGTCGAGCCGAAACAGTTTCAAAAGAAATAGCAAATATACCAAGGCACAAAAAAAGACCACCCGTGAGGCGCTAACCGCGGGTGGTGCAAGGGAGGACATTGAATGTTGAACATCCACTACCTGTATTTTACACGACAAAACAACAAAAGTCAAGAGGTGGCGCTAAGTGACACTCGAAGAGCAGGACATTGAAAGGCTGGCACCCAAGGTGGCAAAGCTGATGGCGGAGATGCCGCCGAAAGAGCTGTACACACCAAAAGAAGCAGCCGCACGCTACGGGGTAAGCGTTGAATCCATCCGCAAGGCGGCGATGCGAGGTGACTTCGGTGACCTGGTATGGATCGCTGGCAAATGGAGGATCCGGCGAGAAGAAATCCTATCATACGACGAATTCCACACCTACAGAGAAAACACAAAACGCAGAAGGTCGCGTGAACCGCGACGCATTACCATGGAGGAGGTACTGAATCATGGCAACCACTAAGAAGACAACGACAAAAGCAACCACCACCGAAACTCCCGCACTCGTTATGGTGCCCCCGATCGACGTTCGGCATCTGACCGTCACTGTGGTAGGCGATTCGCCGCTTATCATGCACAAGTGGTCTGAAAAGGCCAAGAAGGAAATCCGCGACAAGCAGATGAAGAAGGCCACAACGAAGGGCCACGACATCAAGGATCCTGTCCGCGACTTCATTGACAGCATTTACTGGATCGCTGGCGAGCCCGCCGAGAAGACGGAGGAAGGTTTCAGGGCCGCGATTGAGAGCGGCGATGCAAAGTTCGGGTTCCCATCCGTCGCGTTTAAGGCGGCGGCAGCGTCAGCCGGTTTCCGGTCTGGCGTCACCCAAAACAAGGTGAGCATGTATGCAGCGCTCCACATTGACGACGAGCTTGTGGAAATCAAAGGCATCCCCGCCATCCGGGAAGACATGGTGCGTGTCGGCGGCATCAGCCGCGCGGCGGACATCCGGTACCGCGCCGAGTTTGATAATTGGAGCTCGACGTTCACCATCAAATACAATGCCGCCGTGATTTCTCCGGAGCAAATCATAAATTTGTTCAACCTTGGCGGTTTCTGCTGCGGCGTCGGAGAGTGGCGCATTGAGAAAGGCGGCAACTTCGGAGCGTTCCACTGCTGCTAAATTCTGCAAGGCAGGTTCACCTCGGCGTGGCTAGGCTTGGCAAGGTAGCACTTGGCTTGGCAGGCGAGGTGAGGTGAGGTGGGGCATGACGTAGCAAGGCACGGCGTGGCAGGCCATGGTTTGGCAGTCGAGGCGGGGCACGGCGAGTCGCGGTCAGGTGAGGCCTGGTTGTGCGAGGCTAGGCAAGGCAGCCACGGTTGGTCGTGGTTAGGTCAGCTAAGGCGGGGTTTGCTGTGGTAAGGCAGGCATGGCTCGTCTGGGCGAGGTGAGTTTGGCATGGTGAGGTTCGGTGGGGTTAGGCGAGGCCCGGCAGGCGTGTCACGGTAAGGTGTGGTGCGGCGAGGCGAGGTAGGTCTCGGTTAGGCGCGGCAGGCAAGGTTGGGCCCGGTTAGGTAGGGCGAGGCGTGTCACGGTAAGGTGTGGCGCGGCGTGGCATGGCAGGCCTGGAGCGCCAATAAGGAGGTTACAAATGGTTTACAAATGGAACAGCGGCATCGGCTATTTCAAAGTTCCCGCTCAGACAGCGGGTGAAGAACTGGAGCGTATCTATGCGGAGCATGGCACAATCGCACCCAAGCAGATCGTGAATGAGAGCCGGGACGAACAAGCACCACTACATCCTGTGTTTGAGTGGGACGATGACATCGCCGCGGAGAAGTACCGCGAGACGCAGGCCGGGATGCTGGTAAGGGCCATCGTCCAGGTCGAGGAAGACGCGGAACCGGAAAAGGCGCTGCCCGTCAGGGCGTTTGTCCACATCCACACCCAGGAGAATTACAAGCCCTACAGCATTGTAGTGAACATCCCGGAGGAAATGGACATCTTGCTGGAAGACGCGTACCGCGATTTGGAAAAGTTCCGGAGAAAGTACGGCAACCTCGTACAGATGCGCAAAGTTAATGACGCGATAGACGAGACGCTGCGGGAAAGAGCGTGAAAGAGGCACAAAGATGAGCGAAGAATTCAAGGTTGGCGATAAGGTGGAGTTTGTCGGCTGGCAGGCGCAAAGGAAGTACCCAAGCTGCTACCCGCCGCTGGGCGCCACCGGGACGGTGACAAAGGTTCACGGCCTTATCGATGTGGAATGGGCGCCCGGGAGCTACTCCACGGCGGCACAAGAATATCAGGTGTCGCCCGACATGATTGCGAAGGTGAATGACGATGAGAGCGTTTAAGAAGTTGTTAGGCATCATACTCGGAGCCTGCGCTTACATGCTGTGGTTCCTGGCGATCTGCCTTGTGTTGAAAATCTGCTACCTTCAGTTCTTCGACATCCTTGCCATCATCGGTTGCCTGGTCGGCGGTGTGGCGCTGTTCGCTCTCGGATGCTTTACCATCACCGCGGCCGGGCTGGTGGGCACAGACAAAGAAAGGAGTACCAAAAATGACTGAAAACAACGAATCCGACTTCACCACGCATGATTACGCATTGTACTCACCCGATCCCGATTACACCTGCGAAATGGTGGATGTGGAGATCCAGCAGGAAACCTTCACCACGATGGAGGCGCTGATTTACGCGGAGGGTCGGCTGATGGGCGAGCACCCGAGTATCGCAAAGCTGTTCAAAACCTGCCGGACGGCCAGCGAGCGCGCCCTGGCGGACAAGATCGAGGCCAGCAACGATGAGCCAAAAGGGATTGTGTGGGGTGACGAATGACTAAGATTATCTGTGACCGCTGCGGATCGCCGATTGAGAGCGATGCCGATGTTAGCTACGTTGGGATGTGGAGCGACAATGGGATCCATGGCACGGACGCCCCGGAGATGACCGGCGAGGCGGGCCGCAAACCGGCAAGGTACGTTATGAACCTTTGCAAGCGGTGCCAGGACGCCATTAACATCGCGATTCTGGGCGGTGAGTGACATCGACATGGAGTATCCGCACTGTGGAGCGTGCGACGAAAACGGGCTGCCTATACGCTGCGCTGAGTGTATTTGGCAGGATGAATGCGAATGGGCGACAGAAATGGAAGGTGATGTGGATTGTTGAACATTACGAGCGGCATTGTGCCGCGGGCGCGAAAGTGCTGCATTTACGGAGCTGAGGGCATTGGCAAGACCACGCTGGCCAGCAAGTTTCCCGACCCGGTCATTATCGACACGGAAGGCGGCACGGCGCATATCGATGTGCGCAGGATAACGGGCCTGCGCAACTGGGAGGATCTCATCGCCACGGTGGAAGAGGTGGCAAGGACGCCGGATGTTTGCCAGACGCTGGCGATTGACACGGCGGACTGGGCAGAGCAGATGGCGGTACGGTCTATCCTGGCGAAAAACAAGAAAAACTCCATCGAAGAGTTTCCCTACGGCAAGGGATATACCTACATTGCCGATGAGTTTTCAAGGCTGCTGAAGGCCTGCGACAAGGTGATTGCCGCCAACATCCATGTGGTGATTACCGCCCACGCCAAGATGCGCAAGTTTGAGCAGCCGGATGAGATGGGCGCCTATGACCGCTGGGAGATGAAGCTGACACGGCAGGTAGCGCCACTGCTGAAAGAATGGTGTGACTTCCTTTTCTTTTGCAATTACAAGACCACGGTGGTCACAACCGACACGAACGCGCGCAAGGCGCAGGGCGGCAAGCGCGTCATTTACACGAATCACCACCCCGCATGGGATGCCAAATGCCGCGCTGAGATGCCTGACATGGTTGACATGGACTTCCACAACATTGAAAAGCTGTTCCCGCCGCTGAACGAAAAAGCGGCACAGGCACCAGCGGAGAAGCCGATCGTCACACTCCGCGCCATGATGGAAAAGGACGGCGTTGCGGATGAGGAACTCCAGGCGGTGGTCGCCAGCAAGGGGCACTATGGCAAGGATGTACCGATAGAGCAGTACTCTGACCGGTTTATCGCCGGATGGGTTATTCGGTACTGGGCAAACATTCTGGACATGGTCAAGACGGATCGCGCGATCCTGGAAATTTAAGGAGGTTATTAAAATGGCTGAGAAAAGCAATGGTTTCGATTGGAACGATTCAATTGAAAAGGACGAATCCGAGTTTGTAGTGCTGCCGGAAGGCGATTACAAGTTCGAGGTAGGCGGACTGGAGCGCGGTTGGTTCCCCGGCAGCGCCAAAATCGACGCCTGCAACAAGGCGGGTCTGACGCTGATTGTCGATGATGGCAAGGGCGGGACGGTGGATGTGAAGACCGACCTGATTCTGACGCGGGTACTGGAGTGGAAAATCGCGTCCTTCTTCCGCAGCATCGGCATGAAGAAGAAGGGTGAAAAGCTGAACATGGACTGGGACCACATTGTCGGCAAGCGCGGCAAGGCGCATTTTAAGCCCCGGACATGGACCGGATCTGATGGCAAAGAGCACCAGACGAACGATGTGGATGCTTACCTGGATTATGATCCGAACGACTTCCCGGAGTTCGTACCGATGGACGATAGCGGCGATTTACCGTTCTGACAAAGGCGGCCGGGCCCACGCCGCAAGGCGTGGGTACCCGGTCCCGCCGAAAAGAGGTTTGTGGCATGAATGATAACATCCAATCCGCGCTGAACTTTATACATGTAGCGGATATAAGCCGGGAAGACTGGATCCAGGTTGGCATGGCGCTAAAGCAGGAAGGTTTCAGCTGCGATGTGTGGGATGAGTGGTCCCGGAACGACCGCCGGTACCACGAGGGCGAGTGCCAGCGGCTATGGAACGGCTTCCGCGGCAACAGCAAACCCGTCACAGGCGGCACCATTGTCCATTTGGCGGAATCCATGGGCTGGGATTCGACCAAAAAGAAAAGTCCCGGCATGGACTGGACAGACGCGATAGAAGACGACAGCAACGGCTTCGGCGGCATCGGCGGCAAAGCCTGGGATCCAGTGCAGGATCTGATCACCTATTTGGAGCTGCTGTTCAAAGAAGATGAATATGTCGGTTATGTGACCACCGATGTGTACTCTAACGATGATGGCCGATGGCTGCCAAAAAGGGGCGTATGCTTCCGCAGAGCCGGCGACATGATTGCATCGCTGAAAAAGCATCCAGACGATATAGCCGCCACCATAGGCGACTGGAACCCGGAGTGTGGGGCGTGGATCCGGTTCAACCCGCTGGATGGCAACGGCATCAGCAACAACAACGTGACGGCGTACCGATACGCGCTGGTGGAATCGGACACGCTCTCCATGGAAGAGCAGAGCGAGATCTACCGCGATCTGGCGCTGCCGATAGCGGCGCTCGTCAGCTCCGGCAACAAGAGCCTGCACGCCATCGTCCGGATTGATGCAAGCGACAAGGAAGAATACCGAAAGCGCGTCGCTTACCTGTACAAGTTTCTGGCGGAGCATGGCGCACAGGTTGACCAGCAAAACAGCAACCCGTCGAGACTGTCCAGGATGCCTGGCGTGACGCGCAACGGCAACCGCCAACAGCTGCTGGCTACCAACATAGGCCGAAAGAGCTGGACCGACTGGAAGGAATACATAACGCGCACCCTCGATGACCTGCCTGAAATTGTCAGGCTGTCCGATTACAAGGACATCCCCACCATCCTGCCGGAAGAGCTGATTGCCGGCGTCCTTCGGTGTGGGCACAAGATGCTGATCTCTGGACCATCCAAGGCCGGCAAGAGCTTCCTGCTGATGGAGCTGTGCATTGCCATCGCGGAAGGTACTGACTGGCTGGGTTTCCACTGTAAGCAAGGCCGCGTCTTGTATGTCAACCTGGAAATTGACCCCAACAGCGCCATCGACCGGATGAAGAAGATTTATGCCAAAATTGGCATAAATATGGACCATGCGGACAATATCCGCATGTGGAACCTACGCGGGTATGCGATCCCGCTCAGTGATTTGGTGCCCAAGCTGATCCACCGCGTACAAAACATGGGCCTGAGCGCTGTTATCATCGACCCGATTTACAAGGTGATTACCGGCGATGAAAACAGCGCGAGCGACATGGGCAAGTTCTGCAATCAGTTCGACAAGATCTGCACGGAGCTGGAGTGCAGCGTCGTCTATTGCCATCACCACAGCAAGGGCGCACAGGGAGCCAAAAAGGCCATGGACCGCGCCAGCGGATCTGGCGTGTTCGCCAGGGATCCCGATGCGCAGCTGGACATGGTCCCGCTGGATCTGACAAGAGAGGAAATGACCAATGGGCAGCCTGAGAATGGCGCCACCGCGTACCGCCTGGAATCCAACCTGCGCGAGTTCGCCAACTTTAAGCCGAAGAACCTCTGGTTCAGGTACCCGGTGCACGAACTGGACGATACCGGCGAGCTCGACAAGGCATTCGCGGAAGGGTCGCCGATGGCAAACCTGACAAGAAGCCGCAAATACACAACGCCGGAAGAAAGGCACGATGCCCTTTGCAATGCCTTTAACAACGCAAACGCGGGAAAACCGCCAAAAATAGCAGAGCTTGCCGCATACGCAAACGTAGATTACCAGACAATAGTGAATTGGGTAAACAAATCACAGGGCGAGTTTACCCGAAAAAACGGGCGAGTTTTCCGGGGCAATCCAGACGAAAATGAGGACTAAAAGCTTGTGAACAAATTATTAACAAACTAGTACAAAAGCGCCTATATATAGAAATTTGTACTACCTCAAAAACCGGACTGTTCCCGCCCTAAAAAAAATGCGGGCTAAAAGCCCCGCATTATTTTCAGGACGGTCACGGGAGAACAAGCGCTTTTGCACCACCCGAGGTACAAACAGAGATACAAATTTGTACCACCTGATTTTGGAGGTAACCAATGGACACGATGAAGTTGTATATGAGCCTGTCGGAGATTGACAAGGACATGAGAGAGTGGAGACTTATCGACGCGCACGACAAGCTGTACGATCTCAAGAAGGCAGCCCTGCTGGAAGCATCAAGGCCGCAAATAAAAACGGCCGAGTTCGCCAAGAAGTACCAAGAGCTTAAAACCGGGAAGAAGGGTAAGCCTTGACGGAGCTGGAGAGTTTGCAGGCTGCCGCCGCGAGGGCCGCGGCGCTGCGGTACAAGAAACCGGCGCTGAGCAGCATGGGCTTTGAAGCGATGCGCAGCGAGCTACAGCACATCGTGGACGATTGCGGCGAGGTGGAGTTTTACAGCGATGTGGACGTCGAGAAGCTCTATGACGTATTCGGCGGCGACACGGAGGAAGCATCGGAGTTCCTGCTGGCGTTCAGTCACCTTTCCGCACAGGCCGAGGATCTGCTGGAGCTGATTTACGACGAGGGTGTTGAGGAAAACTACGATGACTGCACTGTCGCGCTGATAGGCAACCGGTACGAGCTGGTGGGCTATGATGACTTCGAGGAAGACTACATGAGCCTGGTATCCTACCAGCAGGATCTGGCCGAGACCGAGGCGGGCAAGCGGCTGATGCGCCTGACCAAGAAGGACATGATCGCGACGATCGGGCAATGCTTTGGCACGCTGATGGCGTTTCTGGATCTGCGGTACCAGTACGACTACCTGAAAGCGACGCTGGACATCCTGCGCGAAAAGAACAACAGCCTGCTGGACACGGTCAACCGGATAGGCGCTGTGTATGAGACCTTCGCCACGAGCACCGACCATGATGAGCAGCACAAGGCCGAGAGAGAGCTGGATCATTTGGTGTTAAGCCTGCCCGATACGGTGTGGGTGAGCTGAGGGGGTGATGACTTGAAGTACGTTGTGGAGCTTGTGCCGGTCACCAAGAAGAACAGTCCGCAAATTTGTGTAAACCCGGCGACCGGGAGACCGTTTGTCGCGCAGAGCAAACAGTACAAGGCCTACGAAGAAGCGGCGCTTGTGTACCTGAACCCGCAGGGAGAGCCGATCGCGGAGCCGGTGAATGTGAAGATGGTGTTCTACATGCCGACGCACAGAAGGGTGGATTTAAGCAACCTTCAGGCCGCCTGCCTGGACGTACTGGTAAAGGCGAGGGTGCTGGAAGACGACAACAGCAACATCGTGGTGAGCATGGACGGCAGCCGGGTGGA
>CAZLMA010000043.1:0-6595 GCA_964560675.1 uncultured Subdoligranulum sp.
AGGAAATACGCGGTGACGATTTTTACTACGTAGATAAATCCGGGCTTATCAAAGATCTGCTTGAAACCAAGGCGAAAGTTACCCTTTTCACCCGCCCGCGGCGCTTTGGCAAGTCTTTAAACATGAGTATGCTCTCCCACTTCTTCTCGATAGATGGGGACAAATCGATTTTTGAGGGGCTTGCGATTTCCAAAGAAAAAGAACTCTGCGAGAGGTACATGGGCAAATACCCGGTGATTTTTCTAACGCTAAAGGGAATCGACGCGCAAAGTTATGATACAGCTCTCCGGCAGGCCGCCTGGCTCATCCGGCGCGCCGCGCTCCAGGTGGAATATCTTGAAAACAGCGACAAGTTGTCTGTTGCAAACAAAGCGGATTATCAGGAGCTTTTGAAGCTGGACATGTCAGAAGAAACACTGGGCAACAGCCTTCGTGCGCTGTCGGAACTGCTGGAAAAGCACTTTGGCAAAAAAGTCGTATTGCTCATCGACGAGTATGACGTGCCGCTTGCGAGAGCCCACGCGAATGGGTATTACGACAAGATGGTCTCGCTGATACGTTCCCTGCTTGGCGCCGCGCTCAAAACCAATACAAGCCTCGAATTCGCCGTGCTGACCGGGTGCCTGCGCATCTCCAAGGAGAGCATCTTCACAGGGCTTAACAACTTAAGGGTATTGTCGATCACGGATGACCGCTGCGATGGATATTTCGGTTTTTCAGACGCTGAAGTGAAAGAACTACTGGCGTATTATGGTTTGTCGGAGCATTATGGCGAAATCAAGCGGTGGTATGACGGCTACCGGTTCGGCAGCGTAGAAGTATACTGCCCCTGGGATGTGTTAAACTACTGCGACCTGCTCCGCGCCAATCCTGAGAGAAAGCCGGAGAACTACTGGATCAACACAAGCGGCAACGATGTGATCAAGCGTTTTGTCGCCATGGCGGACGACAAGACAAGAGAGGAAATCGAAACGCTGGTGGCGGGCGGCACCATCGAGAAGGACATCCGCGAAGACCTCACCTATTCCGAGATTTACGATACCATCGACAACCTGTGGAGCCTGCTCTATACGACCGGCTACCTGACTTTGCAGGGCAGGACGGACGAGGGGCTATTGCGACTGCGGATCCCCAACTTGGAAGTCCGGGATGTGTATGTCAAGCAGATCCGGGAATATTTTAAAGAGAGCGTCAAGGCGGACAAGGGCACGCTGGAAGCCTTCTGCTCTGCCTTGCAAAGCGGGGACGCGGACACGGTGGAAGGGCTCTTTGCGCAGTATCTCGAAAGATCCATCAGCATCCGCGACAGTGCCGTGCCAAACGAGAGGAAGGAGAGTTTTTACCACGGCGTCATGCTGGGCGTCCTGATGGCGAACAGCCGCATGAGCGTCGTCTCCAACCGCGAGGCGGGTGAGGGGTACGCGGACATTTTGGCAAAATCGGAAGACGGGCAGACGGGCATCGTCATCGAGATGAAATACGCGGGCGATGGGGACCTGGACGCGGCGTGCCAGGATGCCATCGGGCAGATCGACGAGCGGCGGTATACGGACGCCTTCCGGTACACGAGGGTCAAGAAGATATGGAAATATGGAGTTGGGTGTTACAAGAAAAGCTGCCGGGTGATGACCGGCAGATGAGGAAATAAAAAGCGGGAATCGGAGAGTACCGGTGGCCAAAATCAAAACACGCAGACGAATTTTTTGGGTCGCGGCGGGCAAACCCCTGCCTTTGTGGGCGGCGGCGGGCGCCCTGCGCGGTGCGAGTCGACTTCAATGATTGAGAATGAAACACAGGCGCGGCCCGGTGCATCGGGCGGCGATGCGGCAGAACCGGATGCTGGCACGCGGCGTGCCGTCACCCTGATTACCGAGGCGGGCAAGACGCTGTTGGAAAACGGCGGTGAGGTGTTTCGGGCGCAGCAGACGATGCAGATTATGGCCGACGCGCTAAACGTGCCGGATTTTCACTGCTATGTGCTGACCAACGGCGTCTTTGCCAGTGCGGACGGCAGGCAGTACGAGCTGCGCTATATTCCGCCCGCCGCGCTCCGGTTAGACCGCGTGGAAGCGGTCAATGCCCTCTCGCGGCGCCTTGCAGGCGGTGCGCACAACCTGGAAAGCGCCGAGGCCGCGCTGCAAAAGGCAGCCACGCTGCCCGGCTACCGCGACAGTACGCGTATTTTGGCGGGTGCCTGCGGCGCGGCATTCTCCGCCTATTTGTTTGGCGGCGGCCTTGCCGAGATGGCGCTCGCCGCGCTGGCGGGCACGCTGGAACTGCTGCTGCCCATGCTGTTAAACCGCATGGTGCGCACACGTGTCAGCCGCATCTTTTCAAACATCGCAGCGGCCTTTTTCGGCGCGTTTGCCGCTTTTCTTTGCGCCGGCATTTGGCCGGTAGACCGCGATACAGCCATTATCGGCGCGCTGATGCTTTTAACCCCCGGCGTAGCCTTGACCATGGGGGTCACCGATTTGCTGAATTCCGACTATCTTTCCGGCGCCATCCGCGTCATTGACGCGGTGTTGATCGCGGGCTGCGTAGCGGGCGGCGTGGCGATCGCCTGGTTGGCAAATCGACCGCTTGGCGCCTTTCTGCCTCTGTCCAGCCAGACCAGCGCGTCGCCGCGGCAAATTTCCGACGTTTTCCTGTGGTGGGTTACGCAGATTGCGGCGGCGGGCGTCGTCAGCGGGTGCTTTGGTGTGATTTTTCGGGCGGTGCGCCGCCATGCCCTGCCCTGCGCCGTGACGGGCGCGGTCGGTTGGTTTGCCTATCTGGTGGGCACGCGATTTCTGGCCCTTTCCGCACCGGCGGCGACGCTGCTGGCAGCCCTGCCGCTGGCCGCGGTTTCCCGATGGTTCGCGGTGCGGCACAATGCGCCCTCTACGATATTTTTGCTGTGCGGTATCATCCCGCTCGTGCCGGGTGCCGGCATTTACCACACGATCTCCAGCTTTTTGCAGAACAATCGGGTTTTGTTTGCTTCCTACGCCGCTGATACCGTCAAGATCGCCCTCGGTTTGGTTTTGGGAATTACGCTGGTTCTGAGCTTGCCGCTGCCGAAACATCCCAAATCGTAGGCCACAAGGTGGGCGTATGTCTCAGGAGGGCAGCGGCTCAAAAAAGCACAAAAAATGGGCTCCGGTTCACGGTCTTGAGCCGTTTTCCCGGAACCCCATCGGCAGTCGTACTAAAAATGCGGGATGGTCTGTCTATCGCCAAAATTCCGCTGGCGTGAGATGTACTTTGTGCGTTGAAGCCTTAAGAAAGTCGGTACCCTACCTTGTACACGGTCTGGATCTCTCGGCCCAGGCCGAGTTTTTTGCGAAGATGCTGTATGTGAACGTCCACTGTGCGGGTGTTGGCATCGTCACACCGCCAACCCCAGGCAACGCGCAGCAATTCTTTGCGTGTCACGGGGATCCCCCGGCGGGAGATCAGCGCCTCCAACAGCGCAAACTCCTGTGTGGTCAGCGCAACTTCGCTGCCTGCCTTGAGCACCTTTTGGGTGCGCAGATCTACGCGCATATCTTTGAGCTGTACTTGTTCCGGCACCCGCTGCCACCGCCCTCGTATTTTGTCTTCCATCCACAAAGACGAGTTTTACCCCCTGAATGTTACAGCTTTCCAAAAAAATTTTGATCATGGACCCTTTAAGAGTAAAAACAGCAACCGGGCGACCGCTATGGGATGGAGGATCTCATGCAAGCGGAGCCCGGTTCCTTTGCTATACTCTATCCTCGCTCATTTGCCAGGTATGACTTTGCAGCTCTTTTTGTAGCATCCAATGCCGTATTTGAGGATGGTTTCCATCCCGTCCTCCCGGAGGTCTTCTTCGTACTTTCTCTTTTCGATTTGCTCCAGGGCGTCTTTGCAGGCCTTGTCCAGATCGCGGCCGTATTTGAGCTCGATTACGATCCCGACACCGGGGTCCCCGTCATCCGGTTTTACCAGAATGTCCGCGTAACCGTCGCCGCTCTCTCGGTTGGATTTTACACTCCAGCCCTCCTTGGCGGATAAGATCCCGACCAGCACACCCTGGTAGAAGTTTTCTTTCTGATCATTTTTTGCCATGGTGTCGCGGACGCTGATGGTTCTGCGCAGGTACCTGGTGATGTATTTCTGCACATCTTCTGCATCGCCATGGTACAACGCGGCGCAGAAGGCCTCCAGCGTGCCTGTATCTTTTTTGACGCTCTCTTTAAAATATTCCCGGATCTGCTTTACATATACGTCCCGGACTTCCAAGTTGGGGATCCGCAGTCGCAATAACCCCTCGTCCGTCCTGCCCTGCAAAGTCAGGTAGCCGGTCGTATAGAGCAGGCTCCATAGGTTGTCGATGGTATCGTAGATCTCGGAGTAGGTCAGGTCTTCGCGGATGTCCTTCTCGATGGTGCCGCCCGCGACCAGCGTTTCGATTTCCTCTCTTGTCCTGTCGTCCGCCATGGCGACAAAACGCTTGATCACGTCGTTGCCGCTTGTGTTGATCCAGTAGTTCTGCGGTGACAGCCCCGGATCATGCCGGACATCAAAACAATAATTGATCACATCCCATGGGCAGTAGATGTCCTCATTGCCAAAATGATATCCATCATACCATTTCTGTACCGCGGCGTAGTGAGGATCCAATCCATAGTAGTGTAAGAGTTCCCGTACTTCCTGGTTTGTAAATCCGAAAAACTCATGAAAGGTCGTGTTCGTAATCGAAAAAACCTTCAGGTTGTTGAGCCCCGTAAAGATGCTCTCCTTGGAGATGCGCAGGCACCCGGTCAGCACCGCAAATTCGAGGCTTGTATTGGTTTTGAGCGCGGCGCCAAGCAGGGAACGTATCAGCGAGACCATCTTGTCGTAATACCCATTCGCGTGCGCTCTCGCAAGAGGCACGTCATACTCGTCGATGAGCAATACGACCTTTTTGCCAAAGTGCTTTTCCAACAATTTTGAGAGTACTTTTAAGCTATCACCAAGCACATCCTCTGCCATATTTAGGTCTAAAAGTGCCCGGTAATCGATTCGATCTTCCTCGTTCAGTTTGTCACTGTTTCTCAGATAATCTGCTTTTTGGGCAGTCTCACGTAGAAGACGAACCATTCTACGATAGGCCATTTCGTAGTCAGAGGCTTCAATGCCTTTTAGTGTAAGAAAAATCACCGGGTATTTGCCCATGTATCTTTCGCAGAGCTCTTTTTCTTTGGAAATCGCAAGCCCGTCAAAAATCGACTTGTCCCCGTCCAGCGAGAAGAAGTGGGAGAGCATACTCATGTTTAAGGACTTGCCAAAGCGCCTTGGACGGGTGAACAGCGTGACTTCTGACCAGTTATTCAGCAGATCCCGGATCAGCCCGGTCTTATCGACATAGTAACAATTCTTTACCCGGAGCTTTTCAAAATCTTCCATCCCGATCGGGAGCATCTTTTTCGCTTCCATGTTGCCGCCCTCCTCTCTGGAGTAATGATTGTGTAAAATTCTGCTTTGCACAAACCAACATTTTTATTATATCCCGCAACGGGCCGGGGTATCAAGTGATTCTCCAAAGTTCCCGCGAAATACCATCCGTTTTTATGTAGAACCTGCGCTGTGCGAGTTGGGCGGTCAGCCCCAGGTTTCAGCGCAACGTCGCGGGCAGCCCCCGTTTCACCGCAACGTCGCCGACAGGTTCCCATGGCTTTTTAACGCAGGTTATGATTCCTTCAGGTTCTACACCTGTTGATCCATGCGGAGCAGGCGGCAAATAACAATCCGTTCTACACCTGTTGACCCGTGCGGAATAGGCTGCAAAAACCAGTCCGCCGCGATGGCGACCGAGCGCAAAACCGAGCGCAAAACCGAGCGCAAAACCGAGCGCAAAATCACAAGCACTCGCCTTATTACAGGCACCCGCCTTATTTCATCAGTTTGGGCAGCAGCTCCACCAGTTCGTCCAGCACTTCATCATTGCCGGCGCGGACGTTTTGTGCCACACAGGTGTGCAGATGTTGCGCCAGCAGCACCTTAGAAAAGCTGTTAAGTGCCGCGTTTATCGCGGCAACCTGCGTAAGGATGTCCGCACACCAGGCGTCGCGTTCCAGCATGCCCTGCACGCCCCGAACCTGCCCCTCGATGCGCTTGAGGCGGTTCATCAGATCCTTGTACTCCTCCGGCGTGCGCACGCGGATCTTACCGGCAGCCCCCTCGTTCGCACCGCCCTGCGCTGGGGCGCCGGACTCTCTCGTGGCGGCGTCTTCGGATCCGCGCGGCGCGCTCTCTTTGCAGCAAAAGCATTCGTGCATTGTAAAATCCCCCCGATACTGCACAAGTCTCTTATACCCCTACTGGGTATCGCATGGGGATACTATATACCCTGTGGGGGTATTTTGTCAAGGAATGGATGCGGCGATAAAAGGATCTCCATCTACCCACCAAACGCCCGCTTTGCGGCTTATCGCGCTTGCCAGGGGCAAAACAGCCGCCAAATCCGCAAAAAATGTGCTATAAACGCAAAGGAAATCGACAAATGTTATCCACAAATCGCACAGTTTGTGGTACAATACGGTTGCAAACAGAGTCAAGTCCTAAATTTGGTGTAAATTGAAAATTTTACCTTCAGGTGCGGGGC
>CAZLMA010000044.1:0-5985 GCA_964560675.1 uncultured Subdoligranulum sp.
TTTCTCTTTCCGAATTGGATGAAATCATTGACACAGAAGATGATTTCAACAGATTCATCGAGGAAATAAAATGGATCGATGAACTGATTATAATTGATGACCGTCCAATATTTAAAAACTGTATTCTGAAAAACTACAGCCAAAATACCTTAAAGGCCTTTCTTTACCGCATCAATCGCGCTGGTAGGAGATGTTACATCACTTCGGGTTGGCAACAAGCTCAAAACATTCACTTTTGACACCATCTCGATCGTGATCTGTAATGTCGCACATGGCATTCGCCAATTCCCGTATGCCCGAAGCACCCATGGTATATTTAGGAGATCATCTGAAAATGCCGTAGTGCGTCCATGATCGCCGCCTCTTTTTCCGGTGGACACTGTAACTGCTCCGCATCTTCCGACTTCGGCTTATTATAATTTTGACGCTCGATAAGCCCGCACTTCCGCTTCACCTGTGCGATATATAGAGACGAAACCTTAAATCCGGAATGTTCCAGTACATATTCTTTGATCTCCTCATAGCTTGCCTTTTGCTCCGCTACTATCAGATCCATCTCGTCCATATCCAGATCAATCTCGATATGATGCTCCGTGTTGAGCTTAGACAACAAACATACCGTTTCGACATGGGCGCAGCGGGGGAACATGTCCACCGCCTGCACGGCTTGCGCCGCATAGCCGTATGCACTGAGCAGCCGGACATCGCGCGCGAGCGTGGCCGGGTCACACGAAACATAGACCAGGCGCCGGGGCGCCATGGCGGCGATGGCCGAGATCACATCCGGCGAAAGCCCCTTCCGTGGCGGATCCACCACAACTACCGCCGGGCGAATCCCTTCGCTTGCCAGCCGAAGCGCCGCGTGGCCGGCGTCGGCACAAAAAAACCGGACATTTTCAATGTGGTTCCGGCGGGCGTTCTCCTCGGCGTCGGCAATGGCGGCGTCCACCGTCTCCACGCCGATAACCCGCCCCGCGCGGCGGGCCAGGCTCAGCGTGATGGTGCCGGCACCGCAGTACAAATCCAGCGCAGTCTCCTCTCCGTGCAGATCCGCAAAGTCCAGCGCGATTTGGTACAGATGCTGCGCCTGGGCGTGGTTGACCTGATAAAACGACCGCGCCGACAGCCGAAAACGTAGGCCGCAAAGCGTGTCCTCAATCGTGCCATCGCCCAAAAGGGGCAGGATTTGCGTGCCTAAAATGGTGTTATTCGGACTGGTATTGACGCTTAAAACGACGGATTGAAGACCCTCCACCCGTTCTTGCAGCATCGAGAGCAGCTGCTTTTGTGCGGGCAGCGACGTGCCATTGACGACCAGGCAGACAAGCACCTGCCCGCTGACCGCGCCGCGCCGGACGCAGATGTGGCGTAGCAGACCGCGGCGCGTACTCTCATTGTAGCAGGGCACGTGAAAGGCGCGCACATAGTCCATCACCGTCTGCCGCACCGTATCGGCACACGCCGTTTGAATCCGGCAGCGGTCGATTTCCACGATCTGATGGCTGTGCGCCTTATAAAATCCCGCCACGGGCCGGTTCTGAACGAGTCCTACGGGGAATTGTGCCTTGTTCCGGTAGCCGCAGGTCCCGTCGGCGCTGAGAATGGGCACGTCTGCCACCGCAACGCCGCCAATGCGCTGCAGGGCGTCTGCTACGCGCTGGCGCTTAATCGCCAGCTCTGTCTCGTAGTCCATATGCCAAAAATCGCAGCCGCCGCACTGTTTAGCGTAGGGACAGGCGCGGTTGACGCGGTGGGGTGAACGCACCAAAATTTGTTCGATGACCCCGCTGGCGCTGGTTTTTCCGGCACGCGTGATGCGTAGGCGGTAGGTTTCACCCGGTACGGCGTTTGCCACAAATACCGCGCAGCCCTCGACATGGCACACGCCCAGACCGTCGGAGGTAAAGCCGTCGACGGTGGTGGAATAGGTCTTGTTCGTTTGCAGCATGGTTCCACCTGTTTCACGTGAAACATTCAAAATGTCTCGCTCGAATTCAAATTTAGTATAACACATTTGCACGAAAAGGTAAAGCACAAAAAGAATTGCGCTTTTGTCCCGAACGCGGTATAATTGGGCTGAGAAAACGTTGGAGGAGGACGGGGGAATGTTGGCGTATGCGCCGTGTGAGCTGTGTCCGCGCAGATGTGGCGTGGACCGCACGAAAGGCGGCTTAGGCGTCTGCCAGATGCCGGGGAAAATGCGCGCGGCCCGTGCGATGCTGCACCGCTGGGAAGAGCCGGTGATCTCCGGCAAAGGCGGCGCGGGCGCGGTGTTTTTTTCGGGCTGCACGCTTCGGTGCGCGTTTTGCCAGAACCAGGAGATTTCGCACGGAGGCTTCGGCGCGGAGATCACGAGCCAGGAGTTGCGGCGAATTTTTGAGCGGCTGATCGCGCGGGGTGCGGCGTGCGTCGATTTGGTGACGCCGACGCATTTTTTGCCCTCGATTTTGCCGGCACTTCGGCCGAAGCTGCCGGTGCCGGTGGTCTACAACTGCGGTGGCTACGAGCGTGTAGAAACGCTGCGGGAGCTGGACGGGCTGGTCGACGTGTACCTGCCGGACCTGAAATACGCCGACGGCGCGCTGGCGGAACGGCTGTCCGGGGCGCGGGACTATTTCTCGGTTGCGGCGGCGGCGATTCGGGAGATGGTGCGCCAGACCGGGCCGTGCGTGGTGGAAAACGGCCTGCTCAAGCGCGGTACGTTGATCCGCCACCTGGTTCTGCCAGGGCAGGTGGGCAATTCGCTGGACGTGCTGGAGTGGATCGGCAAGACGTTCGCGCCGGGGACGGTGATGGTTTCGCTGATGAGCCAGTACGTCCCCTATGGCCGCGCCGTTGAGATGCCGCCCTTTGACCGGCGGGTAAGCGCCGATGAATACGCGGCGGTGGAGAGTTGGCTGCCGCTGTGCGGCCTGCGGGAGGGCTTCGTGCAGGACGCCGGCGCCGCCACGGCCGAGTTCTTGCCGGCGTTCGACCTGACCGGTCTGTCGGAAACTTAACGGAACTGCGGTCGCTGGACGGTTCCATCACCGAATTCGATCCGGAACGCTTTAGCAGGCCGGTGGATTATTACACGGTGTACGACAGGGACGACTTCCTGGCAACTTTCAAGAACGGGACAGAGATAGAGACATAAAGAAAAATATTTTTCACCTGTAACGGTCAAAAAATAATTTTTCATTTTTTTGTAAGGCAATATTACAATTTACGCATCAAACTCAGACCCAGGCTGATCATCCAGATATACGCAATGGTTTTGGGCATCATCAGCATTCCCACCATCGGTTTCCTTTTCCCCCAGATCACCACCGGAAAGTAACATGCAAAGCTGATTACAATAGCAACCGACATCTGCCACAGTCTGTAGCCTCCTGTATTTCCGGATAGGATGAACAGAATAACAAGGCAAAGTCCGGTTACGGCGAAAGGCAGGTTCCTGTAAATTCCCCACTTTGGATTTCCCTCCGGGCGGAACCAGTTATTTTGAGGAAACATGCACAGCGCAATACGGATCACTGCGCTGACCCATGTAAGCGCAAGCAGCACCGCAGGATATGAAAGGTCCGGGAAAATCGATTTCCAAACATAGAACAGCAGTACATAAAAAATCGTCATGGTGATGGATGACACCATCAGACCGAGTCCTGACCACCATTGAATTCTTGGGGAATCTGCGTGAAATGCCTTGATTATCCGAGGCACCAGATGAAAAGCATCCCCGCCGCCAAGAATAATCGTCAGCACGCCGAAGAGCAAAATACTCGCTCGTCCGTTCGCGTTTGCAAAGAAGACAATGGCAGCGACCATGTCAAACGCCAGATAGGCGATACAAAAGATCGCTTCGCCTATCTCCGGCATACGCTGCTTTTTCTGAGTCATAATTTGTAGCCTCCATTCTTTAGCGACTGCCTGTTAACAAGGCCTCAACCGTATCCCTTCGCTCAAAGAGAACGCAGCCACCGCTGTGATCCTCCATGAATACATTTTGTGCAAGCAGTTTGGTAAACAGCGGGGAGTGCAGCGCACCCAAAAGAGATGTATTTTTCACATTGGTATCCGAGTAAGGTGAAAACGGGCACGGCTCGGCATCGCCGTGCGAGTTGATGTGGAAAAATCCGCGTCCCGCAGCAAGGCATCCGCCAGAGCTTTTCTCGTCGCCGGGAAATGAGAGAAAGACCATGTCTGGATATTCGTTTCTAATCTCGGTCAAACGATTTTGAAGATATAACCGTTCCTCATCGCCGGGAGCCAAACCCGCTGCCTCCCCCGACACCGGCACGAATTCCACATAGATGACTGCTTTACAGCCGCTGTCGCGCAAATCATAAAGAAATTCATTGTCGGTGATCTCCCGCAGGTTAGCGGTTGTCATGGTAACGGAGACGCCGAAAATCAAATGATGGCTCCGAATGTTCTCCATGGCTGATTTTACCGTGTCATAAACGCCGCTGCCACGCCGTTGGTCTGTAGTTTCCCGCTGTCCTTCGATGCTGATAACCGGCAGCAAATTACGCTTTTTATCAAAAAGTTTCATATATTCTTCATCAAGGAGTGTGCCGTTTGTAAAAACGGGAAAGAGAATATCGGGGTAGTTTCCGGCGGCTTCAATAACGTCCCTGCGCACAAGTGGTTCCCCGCCGGCGAGCAAAATAAAACTAATACCAAGTTCTCCGGCTTCGGAGAATATTTTATCCCAATCCTCACGGGTCAGTTGATTCGCCTGTATACCGTCCCCGTGGGCGTGGAATTGACGGGAATAACACCCCGCGCAATTCAGATTGCAGGTTGATGTGATACTGGCAATCAAAAACGGCGGTATATGTTCTCCGCCTGCCGCCGCGTTTTCTCGTTTGCGTGACGCATCCAGACTTGAGCGCGCGAAACGTGTCATATAAGCGCTTTCCCTCGGATTCGTGGCGGTAGCTTTCAACGCGCTTTTTATGATATTTTCGACGCCCTTTTTTAAATAAACGCCAAGATCAAATCCTTCCATTTCAATCATTTGTTCCGCCTTCCTTCTCATTCGCGTGTCTGAGTTTATTGATGATCTCATAAAGCGTTGAATATAGCGTCAGTGCCTCTTCGGGTTCCACATGGATGCATGCGGCAAGCCGTCCCGGCACCGCCAGCGCCTTTTCCCGCAGTTTCCAGCCGTCTTCGGTAAGGGTGACAATCAAATCCCTTTCATCCTCTTTGGAACGTTGTCTTGATAGATAGCCCTTTTCTTCCAGCCTTTTGAGAAGCGGCGTTAACGTGCTGGAATCAAGGTAAAGCAACTCGCCCACCTCTTTCACGCGCAGCTTTTTATGTTCCCACATTACCATCATGGTAATGTACTGGGTATATGTCAGATTCAGTTCGTCGAGGTATGGTTTGTACGCCTTCACGATTTCCTTGGCGCAAACGTAAAGCGGGAAGCACAGCTGGTTTTTAAGTTTCAGCGGGTCAAATTGATCCGTCCCCATAACACGCTCCTAACACGCTCCGTTTTTTGCCATACATCCCTGGACTTGTGCCAAAGACGCCTCGTATGCTTCCTGCACCGCATGTGACAGTTGGTCGGCGCACGATGTCTGCCTTCTGCCACAGGTGATCCCGCGCAGCTTCTCTACGATCTGCTCCACCGTCCAGCCGTCTATCAGCTTCGGGATCGCTTTCAAGTTCCCATTGCATCCGCCTGTGAATTCAACATTCGTGACCACGTTGCCATTGATCTCCAATTTAATGTTCGTTGAGCATGTGTTCTTTGTCTTGTAATTGTAAACCATCTTACAATAACTCCTTTACTTTTTTCCACTGCAGAAAAATCAGCGGCAGCTTAAAAATTTGCTCTATGGGATAAAATTTCCTTTCTACAACAGTTTCGCCACGCTGTCATCGATCTTCTCCGGTGTCACGGCAGGCGCAAAACGTTTCACCACGTTCCCTTCCCGGTCAACCAGAAACTTCGTGAAGTTCCACTTGATATTGTTGCCCATGACGCCG
>CAZLMA010000045.1:0-5781 GCA_964560675.1 uncultured Subdoligranulum sp.
TTTGGCGATATGGATGGTTCGCTCCCCGACACGCAGAAAGCGCTGCGGCTTGCAGGTAAATTCCAGGTCAAATTCACCGGCACGGTTGTAGGGCGTTGTGTTTGGCTGAATCGGCCCGATAAGTGTTGCCAACCTGTATTCTTCCGGGTGGATGGTGTCCTCCAGGCGCCGGTAGCCGCGCTGAGAGAGCAGTGCGTTGCGGAACGATGCGAATCTGGCCTCAAATCCATGCGTAATTGCGCAGGTATACGCAATTCTTATGTCCATATATCTGCCATTGTCGATCAGCAGACTTCCGGAGCGCCCTGGAACCGATACAAGCTCAACATCCCGCTGCGGAGCGTCTGCCGTTCTCGGACCGGATAACCATACGCCATAATCGTTGCTGGCGACACTGCCAAACACGAAATAGTCTTTTCTCATGCCAGCGCAGCCGCCTTTCTGTCATACAAGCTGGTTATCTTGTCGATTACGATATCCGCCAATTCGCTCACGTCCTGCCCCTGGGCGCCCTGGATGTTAATGGTCACACTGCCGATAGAATTTCCCCGTAATACTTCCCGGCTGCCAGCGCGTTGACCGGAGCCATTGACATCAACGCTTCCGTTAAAGTTCATATCTTTCGCGATGGACTTTCTAATGCTGTTGTATTCGTCGTTCCAGCCCACGCCAAGGCCCTCCGCCATATACCCGCCGATACCGGCGAAGACCTTTGACGGCGAATTGATCCCGAGCGCGCTTTTCACTTTGTTTACGATACCGCTAAAGAAATTCGTAACCTGACTTGTAAACCAGCCGATAGCGCTTTGAATGCCCTGCCATACTCCTTCTACAATAGAAGTACCGATCTCAACAACACCGCTGACGGCGGCATTGAATCCGTTGTAGATGGCCTGTACAACCTGCGGCAACTGAGATACCAGTTGCGGAATGGCCTGCAAAATTCCTTTTGCCAGGCTCATTAGGATATCCATGCCGGATTGTATGATCTGGGGCATGTTTTGCGCGATTGCACTTGTTATGCTGGTAATAATTTGCGGCAGTTGCGCTACCAGCTGCGGAATAGCCTGGATGATCCCGTTGGCGAGATTGAGCAGAAGCTGAACGCCCGCCTGTACAATCTGGGGCAGGTTTTGAGATATAAAGTTGACAAAGCTGCTGATAATCTGCGGTAATTTTGACACCAATTGCGGGATGGCCTGTACAATGCCATTTGCCAGCTCGGTAGTCAGTTCGACGCCCTTTTTCAAAATTTCAGGCAGGTGCTGCGTTATAAAGTTCAAAAAGCCGTCGATGATTTTCGGGAGGCTGTCTATCATTTTGGGAACGCCGTCCAGGATCCCCTCTACCAGCATTGAGAGCAGTTCGCCGCCGGCCTCCATGACTTCCGGCAGGGCTGTGACAAAGTTCTGCACAAACGATGACACGATATCGGCGACCGTCGCAATCAGATCCGGCAACCGCTCTGTGACGCCTTGCACCAACGTGGAGATGATGTTTGGCAGCCCGCTCAGTATGTTGCCAATGGTTGGCAGCAGATTATCAATCAAAAAAGTGCAGGCCGTGTCCATCAGACTTTGCAGGGATGGCATAATATCCTCCCCGATGGCGAGGTTGCCGATCACATTTTTGAACGAAGCCTGCATCGCGCTCAGGGACCCGGCCAGCGTCTGCTCCGATTCGCGGGCAAAGTTCCCCTCGTACTGGCTGGTTCTGTCCATGAACATCTGCATGGCCAGCGTTGCCTTTTCGGCGTTGGACGCGGTGTTCCAGTCAAAATTGACGCCTTTTTCAAGCGCATACGCCTGCAATGTAGTCGCGTTCATCGCGACGCCAAGGTTGTCCATCATGGTGAAATTTCCCTTGGCGGCACCGGCAATGCTTTCCATTGCCGTAGTGGTGTCAATGCCCATGACGGACGCCACATCGGCGGCGCGCTGCATCGCCTGTGTGGTAAGATCCAGCGCTTCCTGCTGTTCCAGCCCGCTGCCTTGGAACAGCGACCCCATTTTGTTCGCGGTCGCCATGTATTCAGACGCGGACATGCCCATATTCTTATAAGCGTTCTGCGCGGAGTTTTGGATATCTTTCGCGAAATCTCCAAATACCGCCGCTGTACCGCCCAGGTTCTGCTCTAAATCCATGCCCTCGGATACGGCGGCTTTAATCGCCGCTCCGATACCGGCGGTTGCGATAATCGTTTTGAACGCACTGGCCCATTTGCTGCCCGCGCTGCTGCCCGCGCTGCTGACATCGGCATCCAGGGCTTTTTCGATATTTCCCTTGATTCCCTCCGCGGAGGGCATGATCTGCACATACGCCCTGCCGAGAGTTGTACCTTCCGCCAATTTGTTTTCACCTCGCTCTCAAGATCCGGCTCCTCGCCGCTTCAAACGCCTCGCCACTGTCAAATCCGCGCGTATGGGTGGGGTCGGTGTCAAAGTATTGAAAAATACGCGCACCCGGTCGAAGCCCGGCGGCAAGTGTCGCGATAAGCCGGGCGCCGTGTGCGCGATAATCCAATAGACCGTATGTTTCCGCCAGGTCGCAGATCAGCGCGTCTTCGTTGGTGGTGATCATTACGGCGAGGATCAGGAGTTTTTTGCTTTTGCCTGCATAATTTCTGAGATTTCTTTCGATACCTGGTCCGGTGGCACAGTACCGTCATCGCGCTGTAGGTGTTTATACAGAGCGTCACGCTGCTCCCTGCCAAATACAAGCAGGGCAATGCGGGAGATCGCCAGCACATCGTTTTCGTTTGCCAGATCCGATAATGCATCCACCAGGCGCATATCGTCAAAATGAGTTTCCGGAATGTTGTAAGCAAAACCGGATTCCGTGGTGCCGGAAATCATGCGGCAGCCGCCCCTTTCAGGTACTCGTAATGCGTATTGCCGGTTTTATCGGGCATGGCGGTCAAGGTAATCTCATAACCGGTCGCCTCATCATCCTTGTAGACAATATCGCCCAGTTCTGAAATCGAAGCGTAAGGGATGACAACCCTCTTCAGCGCGTCGTCTCGGAGGATCATGTCAATAATCCAGGAGCATGGCGGCTGTTCTAAGCTGTTGGCCTTAACAGTTATGCCGGTATCTAGGTTTCCATCGACATTTTTGGCGCCGTATACCGCCTTGAGCACTTCCACGTCCTTCACTTCAATCAGCTTGAATGTAAACGTATCTTCCTTGCTGCTCTGGAACGACAACACCGTGTCGCCGCCCCAGGCCTTTATACTGTCGCTCTCAGGCGAATTGCTGTTGGTCAGGCCGTCGTCGCTGCAATATCCAAGATTCTTAAAAGCTTCGTTCAGTTCACCGTCGGCGGATGTTGGCAGATCTGTGCCAAATGGTGCGCACGCTACCGCCCCGCCGATTTTGGGCTTGCCTACAGATACATTTGCTGCGTTTGCCATGTTTATCGCTCCTTCACTTTAATAGTGGGTAATATCAAATACCGCCTGATAGCGATGCCGTTTGCGGGTCGTATCGTTAAAGGCGTAATCGGAATTGAGCTGCACGCGGCTCACTTCCTTTGTTGTTATCAGGCTTTCCATCGCGACTTTGACTTTTTCGTTTAGCTGAGCCGCGCGATACAGCGTCGGCGCATAGGACTGTACCGCAAAGGTGGATGATGTGACAAACTCCCGCCTGCCGCCGCCGGTCTTTTCCATAAAGACAAATGTCTGAGGCGGATCTTCCGGTATCTCCATCACCACCGGCACGCCCAGCGCGTCTGCAAGATAATTGCGCACAATTTCTTCAATGATCATCTGAGTGCCTTCAGCAGCGTATTATTGTCGCTGTTGTCCTTTCTTGCTTGTGACGTGGACGCCCAGACCATGGCGTTTACTCGGTTCTTTCCGGTATAGGTGTCCGTTTCATATCCGTCCCCGCAGCGTCCCAGCACCTGCGATGCTATTTCGGCGCAAACCTGTTTTGCACTCTCGGAGCGCAAAAGCTCCCGCACGCCGGCGCTGTCCAGCTCAAACCGGATTTTACTCATATCGTTCCACCTTCACCCTTTTGTTCCAGCTGCCGGGTGTGTTGGCGTCAATATAAGAAAGCGGCGGGCCGAATACCCGCCAGCTTGTGCCAAAGAAATCCACACGGCAGCCTTCCCAGGTGTGCGCGTCGTCTTTCGGCAGGCATAGGTAGTATTCCGCTCTACGTCCGTCCATGCCGGCGCCATCCACAATATCATCATGGGACGCGGGGCACACCAGCACATTCTCCACCACAACAGGCTGTTCCTTGTACTGCTGCGCGCCGAAATGATCCTTGTCGCTGGGGATCCGTTCGTACAGTGTGACGCTTATGCCTTTAATCTTCGCCATAGAAATCGATCACCCCGTATCGCTGCCGCAAAAGGCCTAACCGTGCCAGCTCGCTTTTCTTGATAAACAACCCGCCGCCGGGGTTCAAAAACGTTCCGGATACGCTGTACACACCCGCCGTTTGGGTGGCCTGTGTCATCGGTTCGCCTTCGGTCGCAGTCATAAGTGTGCGCGCCACGACGTCCACAACCACACTGCGCGCCACATCGGCAAGGTTTGGATCGGACGCCACAAGGGCGTCCAGATCCTTGCCGACCTTATCCGCTTCCGCCCGCAGAGATGCGCAGACAATGGGCAGCAGCGCTTTGGCACGCTGTGTCTCCGCGGGCGTCATAGGTCGCCACAGTGCCGTAATGTCGTCAATCGTTGCGTACTCCATCGCCTGCCTCCTCTGTTACTTCTTCAGCGGTCTCTTGGTGCTGACTGTGGCAGGCTGCTTGGTGATGCCGGAATAATCCACAATCAGCGTTTCAACCTCATCGACCGTAAAGGTCTGTTTGCTGGTCTTGTCAAGATACCCATCCAGACGGGTAATCAGCACACGGTCGGCCTCGGGCAGGCTCTCAAACGTCTTCTCGTGATTGCCGCCGGAGATCTTCACCTTGTGATTCACCCAGTCGGCAGGCAGTTTGAACGCCACAAAGTAGCCCGTGTTGTCACCTGTAGAGCTAAAACCTGTCCAAGCCTCTTTGATCTCCTTGACCTTACCAGAGACTTTAACAGTCTTGCCGTCTCCCTGCTGGGTAAAGGTCAGTTCGCCGTCTACCAGCTCGCTGATCTTCTTACCCAGTAGGTCCTCAGTTCCGGAAACGGATTCGAGCTGAGGACCGGTTAAGGGTTTGTGCCTTTGATTATCGCAAACGCCTTCGGGTCAAGAATGCCCCAGCCCACATATGCCTCGCAGCGCAGCAGCACCTGGTTGTGACCTTTCAGGTCGCCCAGCGTCTCGTCGTTGTCCGGGTTGCCGTACTCAATGACTTCCAGCGGCATCTCCTTGGCATAGCCCCAGCGGAAGTAATTGGTGAAATCACCGACGATGGCGAGGTCCTTCTGTCCCGCCTCTTTCGCCTCGGAAACCGTGCTGTTTACGTCCAGGTTCATCCCGGCGAAAGTCGCGGGATGTCCGCCAAAGCGAAATTCCGGATACTGGACTACGCCGTTTACCTTGACTTTCGCCATATCCGCGGCGAATGCCGGAGCCATTGCTATGCCGGTGACGGTGTTCTCGGATGCGGTGATCTTCTCCACCGCGCTCTCAAGATCAGTGTCGGCGTCGCCTTCCTGTCTCTCGATGGTGTTGCTCTCAACCGCCTTGTCAAAGTGGTTGGTTCCGACCACGGTGCTGTCCTCTTTCGTGCGGGGGTTCAATCCGTGGAAAGCGGCGATGTCAATGCCTCTCGCAAGTTTCCGCGCGAAGCCTTCGGCGAAGCTCTCAAGCACGCCGAGCT
>CAZLMA010000046.1:0-4679 GCA_964560675.1 uncultured Subdoligranulum sp.
CATACATGGGCATGATTGTTCTCCTGTATTTCCAGTTGATCAAGCATTGGCTTAATCGCCATAACATTTTCAAAAAGGTAATGATCTGTCAAAGCACAAAGCATATGGCCTATGGCGGCATGCAATTCCTGCACTAAAAGCGCGGACGCATGATGAACCGGCAGCAAAATATCGCACACAGATGCCAGACCCTCACCTTCCTCACCTGTAATGCCTATGGTGCTCAGGCCAAGCGTGCGGGCTTCATGCAGGGCTTCCCGCACGCTGTTACTGCTACCTGAAGCCGAAATACCCACAAGAATGTCTCCGGCATTACCAAGTGCCTGTACCTGTTTTACAAACACCATGTCGCAACATTTATTATCAACAGAAGTAAGAACGGATGTATGCGTGGTCAAGGCCAATGCCGGGAGTGGAGGACGATCCAGAAGAAAACCGTTAGTAAATCCGGCCGCCCAGTGCTGTGCAAAGGCAGCACTGCAGCCATTTCCTGCAAACAGTATTTTACCACCCCGCGCCACAGCTACAGCCATATACCTAGCAGCTTCAGCCACTTTTTCACCATACGCTGTAAAGAATTCCCGACGCAGGCTAGCTCCGTCTTCAGCATGCCAGGCCAATATCTGCAATGCGCTGTCCATTGTTTGCCCCTCCGCTCTAAAAAACTTAAATCAGCAACGCACCCGAATAACCGGCAATTATTGAACGATAAATGAAAGCCTCAAAACTAACAAGCCCACACCCAAAAAGCTGCGGCTACAAAGACGGTTCGAGTAGCTGCGGTTACGGATTGCGCCTTACCGCAGACGCAACGAAACTTCCCGAACTTTTATTTTCTGCCCGTGCCGGACACATCCGATGCAGGTTGCGAAATCTCATGAATGGAGATCATGAGGTCGGTACATCGCGAGGCTCTCTGTTCGCAGAGAAGCTTTTCTTTTGCCTTTTACAGGAGTATGCCGATGAATAATTGAAGCTTTTCCTGATAAACCTGAGTTCAGTTCTGTCCGTGTTATGATGTAAGACAATGAAGTAGCTGATACTGATAAGGCTGTTTGTAATTTTGCAACCATGGCGTGGTACCTACTTCATACCAGGTTTGATGTTTATGCCATGAAAGATTCCAAAAGCAAAAGCGTTTCGTGCATGGGTTTGTGATATGGTCTTCCCTCTGTCTACGAAACCGAACAATATTGCAATTATTCCCTTCCACGCATCCCAGGATCCTTTCCGGACGCCTTGTGCATGATTACGGACCTCAGGGAGGAAAAGAGGCTTACCCCTGAATGGTACGATTTCTGCAGGAAACCGCACGACGAAAACTGGTTTCCGCCGTGTGGTTGCGGGTTCCTCTGCCTTCCGTAGGGCCAACCACTGGGCGAGCGCGACAAACGTTTGTTTCTGGGGTGTGCGGGCGCTCCCGTGTGGCTTATTGAAGAGTTCATACCCTCAGAGGACATTTACCGTTGTGGTCAAGGCGGCCGATGCATGCCGACCGACTTTGACCACAACGTTGAAAAATTCAGACGCCGGAATTTCCCTAAGGGCTCAACGCCTGTCGCGTTGATGCTCTGGTCGCATTCCGTTCGAAATCGACACAACATCCCGGTATTCTTGGCAGGTACGATAGATCATAAAAGCTAAAAGCCAAAAGACCAACTGATTATCAACTATTTTTAATTGGCTATTGACAATCCCGTTTGGCGGCGCTATAACTCTGCCTACTTGTTTGGTAGGAATTATGACAGGAGGTACAGGCTATGAAAATGTGTTGTGTCAACATGATCAAAAAAACGCGCATGCTTTGTTGGTGTATGCATTCCGCCTGTTACACGCGTGTCCCGGCCTGATCCCGCTGTTTAATAAGTTTTGTGGCCTGCTTTAACAGTGCCACGAACGCCAGTGCCGGGAGGCTCAGTTCGGGTTTCCCGTTTTATTTATAAGGAGGTGCTTTCTACTGGAAAACAACTTGGATATTCCGCCGGAGAAACCTTTTGTTTCATACGAATGAAACCGGATTATCGCAACGACTGATAATCATACAAATCAGAGAAAGGAAAAACGGTATGTCTGACTATAAATTTGAAACGCTCCAGCTTCATGTAGGACAGGAAACGCCTGACCCAACCACTGACTCCCGCGCGGTGCCGATCTACGCAACGACTTCATATGTTTTTCGTAATTGCGAACACGCCGCCGCCCGTTTTGGGCTTGCCGATGCCGGCAATATTTACGGCAGACTAACCAACTCCACACAGGATGTGCTTGAAAGACGCGTCGCGGCTCTGGAAGGCGGCGTTGCCGCTCTGGCGTTGGCGTCAGGCGCTGCGGCGATCACCTATGCGCTTGAGGCTCTCGGTCAAAACGGCGGTCATATTGTGTCACAGAAAACCCTCTATGGTGGCAGCTACAATCTGCTGGAACATACTCTGCCGAACTTTGGTATCACCGTGTCCTTTGTGAATATTCATAATCTTGCCGAGGTCGAAGCTGCGATCAGGGACAATACAAGGGCCGTCTATATTGAGACCCTCGGTAATCCAAACAGCGACGTCCCTGACATCGACGCTCTCGCGGCGCTTGCCCATAAGCATGGCCTGCCCCTGGTGGTGGACAACACCTTTGGGACGCCGTACCTGATCCGTCCCATCGAACACGGAGCGGATATTGTTGTCCATTCCGCTACAAAATTCCTCGGCGGGCATGGTACGACTCTCGGTGGTATCATTGTAGACTCTGGCCGATTTGACTGGACGGTCTCCGGGAAATACCCCGCCATCGCCGCACCAAACCCCAGTTATCACGGCATTTCCTTTGCCAAAGTGGTCGGACCGGCCGCCTTTGTGACCTATATCAGGGCAATCCTGCTTCGGGATACCGGAGCGACCATTTCTCCATTTGCCGCTTTCCTTCTTTTGCAGGGTATCGAAACTCTGTCCCTACGCGTGGAACGCCATGCGGAAAATACGGCAAAGGTTGTTTCGTATCTGGCGAATCATCCACTGGTAGAAAAGGTCAACCATCCGTCGCTGCCGGAGCATCCTGACCATGCGCTTTACGAAAAGTATTTTCCAAACGGCGGCGGTTCGATCTTTACATTTGAGATCAAAGGCGGGCAGACGGAAGCGCACAAATTCATCGACAGCCTCAGGATATTCTCGCTACTTGCCAATGTCGCCGACGTTAAGAGCCTTGTGATCCATCCGGCGACCACAACGCACAGTCAACTCTCAGCAGAGGAACTTGCGGACCAGGATATCAAACCGAACACCATCCGTCTCTCCATCGGCACAGAGCATATCGACGATATCCTTGCGGATCTGGAAAACGGGTTCAACGCGATACGCTAAGGAAGAGAGACAGATATGAAAATCTATCAAAGCGCAGCGGATCTTATCGGCAAAACACCTCTCCTTGAACTCATACATATCGAAAAGGAACTTGGTCTTGAGGCCAAAATCGTTGCAAAGCTGGAGTATTTCAACCCTGCAGGTTCCCTCAAAGATCGCATTGCCAAGGCTATGATCGACGACGCAGAGGCGCGTGGCGCCTTAAAACCAGGTTCCGTCATCATTGAGCCCACCAGCGGCAATACTGGCATTGGTCTTGCCTCCGTCGCTGCGGCAAAGGGCTACCGTATCATTATTGTCATGCCGGAAACCATGAGCATGGAACGCCGGCAACTGATGAAAGCCTACGGTGCGGAGCTTGTTCTGACGGAAGGAACAAAGGGCATGAAAGGCGCGATCGCCAAAGCGGATGAGCTGGCTGCGGAAACTCCGAACAGCTTTATTCCCGGTCAGTTCGTGAATCCTGCGAATCCTCGGATCCACCGGGAAACCACCGGACCCGAAATCTATGAAGACACGGACGGTAAGGTCGATATATTTGTCGCCGGTGTCGGCACGGGCGGAACCATCACCGGGGTCGGAGAATACTTAAAATCCCGGAAACCGGACGTCCGTATTGTCGCCGTGGAACCTGCCTCATCAGCGGTACTCTCCACTGGCGTCGCCGGATCGCACAAAATCCAGGGCATCGGAGCCGGCTTTGTACCAGAAGTGCTGAATACAGGCATTTACGATGAAGTCATCGCCGTAGAAGATGAGGCCGCTTTTACTACCGGGAAATTGATCGGACAAAGTGAGGGCGTTCTTGTGGGCATTTCCTCAGGTGCTGTAGTCCATGCGGCTATCGAACTGGCCAACCGCCCGGAGAATAAGGGAAAAACCATTGTAGCGCTGCTGCCCGATACCGGAGACAGATACCTTTCTACACCGCTTTTTTCCGATCAATAAACGGACAACTTGCAGAAAAAATAAACCTATCTCCTGACAATGTGGCTCCAGGGGTCATAAAAGGACTGTCACAGGCATGAATGCCTGTGACGTCTGGAGTTTGGAGGCGTTTCATACCATCCCAAACCTTCCTCCGAAGCTACCCGTCTTAAGGCAGGGGTAGCGGAACGTCCTGAAGGCCAATACCTCAAACCAATAAGGAAATAAGATGAGCAGTTCTGTAAGGACGTTGTATCTGGCAACCCATCCAGTCTGTGTTCCGTCGGTTAGGGGCGGCAGCGGTATTGTCAGTCGCCGGAGAGAGTATTGCTTTCCGTATCGGCACCAATGATGTGGATAATTAGGCCATCCTCTCCGTCGCGACCTCCGGAGAGTACACAA
>CAZLMA010000047.1:0-3484 GCA_964560675.1 uncultured Subdoligranulum sp.
CGCGGCAAAGGCGGCTTCCAGTGCGGCAATTAAATCGCTTGCCGTTTCAATGCCAATGGAAAGGCGGATGGTGTTTGGCTTGATACCCTGATCCAGCAGTTCTTCTTCGGTAAGCTGAGAATGCGTTGTGCTTGCGGGGTGAATCACAAGAGATTTTACATCCGCAACATTGGCCAGGAGCGAAAATATCGCAAGGTTGTCGATAAACTTCTTAGCCGTCTCAGCGTTGCCCTTGATCTCAAAGGTAAAAATGGATCCGGCTCCATTCGGGAAGTATTTTTTATAGAATTTATGGCTTGGCTCAGTTTCCAGCAAAGGATGGTGAACAGCCTCCACCTGCGGGTGCCCGTTCAGATATCTTACGATTTTCAAAGCATTTTCTACATGCCGCTCCACGCGGATAGACAGCGTTTCTAGCCCCTGTAAAAACAGGAAAGCGTGAAACGGAGAAAGCGTCGATCCGGTATCGCGAAGCAGAATGGCACGAATGTAAGTAACAAACGCCGCCGGGCCGACCGCATCAACAAAGGAAATTCCGTGATAACTGGGGTTCGCGTCAGAAATCCACGGATATCTCCCGGAAGCCTTCCAGTCGAAGTTGCCGCTGTCTACGATGACGCCGCCAATGGCGGTTCCGTGACCACCGATAAACTTGGTGGCGGAGTGGACAACAATATCCGCGCCGTACTCAATCGGGCGGATGATATAAGGCGTGGCAAAGGTGGAATCAATCACCAAGGGAATCCCATGCTTATGCGCCACCGCCGCTACCGCTTCGATATCAATGATGTTGGAGTTGGGATTTCCAAGCGACTCAATAAAAATCGCCTTGGTATTATCCAAAATAGCCGCCTCAAAGGAGCCTTCCTCATCGGGATCAACAAAGGTCGTGCTTATTCCGCTTGTCAGAGGCAGGGTATGCGCCAGCAAATTGTAGGTGCCGCCGTAAAGCGTTTTAGAGGCAACAATATGCTCCCCACTCCGTGCCAGCGCGCTGATGACATAGTTGATGGCCGCGGCGCCGGATGCCGTGGCAAGCGCCGCCACACCGCCCTCCAAAGAGGCGATCCGCCGCTCAAAAATATCCTGCGTCGGGTTTGTCAGTCTGCCGTAAATATTCCCGGCATCGCGTAAACCGAAACGATCAGACGCGTGCTGGGAATTGTGGAACACAAAAGATGTGGATGCGTAGATGGGAACCGCTCTTGCATCAGTAGCAGGATCTGCATATTCCTGCCCGATATGTAACTGCCTGGTTTCAAAACCCCAATTTTTGGAATCATGGATATCTGCCATGGTAGCATTCTCCCGCGAGTTTTCGCTTTAAAAACTTCTTGATAAACAAAGTTGCGCGGATGCCTTGCGTCCACACTATTGCTCGCAACATTCGCCCGAGTCTGAACGGCACAGAAAACAATATGAATAAACAAGTCTACGTTGCTTTGCTTTTCATGATGTTCCCTCCTCTTTTGTCCCGTCTGTATTGCACCGATGGTCGAATTCGATAACAAAGAGAATAAATCTGTACTCAGGTATAGCGTATTCCCATAAACGTAGTGTACTCTGGCTCAATACGCGGACAGCTCCTGATTTTCCCTCAATCCTCAGACCCTATGGCCGAAAATGATGTTTTGCCCTATGGCATGCCCGCTTTCCACGCTACTGTTCCCCCTGACGATGCCATGATGTGTAAGTCCATGGTAAAAACATATCATTCCGATATGTTTTATATGTTTATACTAACACACAGTCTGCCCAAAGGCAACAAACTGTTTACCAAGAAAAACTGCGGTAAGCTCTTGAAAACCTATCAACCATATGTTATTACTAGGCAAAGAAAAAAGAAGGAGCTGTACCACATGAAAATTTCCACAAAAGGCCGCTACGCGCTCCGGATGCTGATTGATCTTGCCGAACACCGTGGAGATGGCTATATCGCGTTGAAAGATATCGCGGAACGGCAAGGCATATCAAAAAAATATCTTGAGCAGATAGTGCCAATTCTGAACCGATCTGATCTCCTGCGTACAAATAGAGGAAAACAGGGCGGATATCAGCTTGTAAAAACACCGGATCAATATACGGTTGGCGATATCCTGCAATTAACCGAAGGCGGTTTTGCTCCGGTTGCCTGCGTTGGCAACAATCCTCAACAATGCCTCCGTAGCGCTGAATGCCCGACTTTCCCCGTATGGCGGGGACTCTACAAAGTGATTTACGACTATCTTGACGGGATCACCTTGCAGGATATTATTGATCAGCAAAAAGCGCGAGAAATAGACAACTACATGATTTAACACTACAATAAACAGCATCCACCCAATCTCCTCCGCTTCGCCCCGCCCAGAGTGGCGGGGCTTTTCGATGTGTGCTTGTTCATTAATTTTCAGCGAACATTGGAGTGGAGAGATACCTCTCGCCGGTATCGGGCAACAGGGCAACAATGATCTTGCCCTTGTTTTCAGGACGTGTTGCAAGCTTTGTTGCTGCAACTATGGCAGCGCCCGAGGATATCCCCACAAGAATGCCGTCTTCGCGGGCAAGCGCTCTGCCTGCGGCAAAGGCTTCTTCATTTTCAACCGTGATGATTTCATCATAGATACCTGTATTCAGCGTATCCGGCACAAAACCCGCGCCAATCCCCTGAAGTTTATGCGCTCCTGGCGTTCCTCCGGAAAGCACAGGAGAACCAGAAGGCTCCACCGCAACGATTTTGACAGCTGGATTCTGTGATTTCAGGTATTCCCCAACGCCGGTGATGGTGCCCCCTGTTCCCACACCTGCAACAAAAATATCCACCTTGCCATCGGTATCGTTCCAAATTTCCGGACCGGTAGTCGTTCTGTGGATCGCAGGATTGGCAGGATTGATAAACTGGCCCGGGATAAAACTACCCGGCGTTTCAGCCGCCAGCTCGTCAGCTTTGGCAATAGCGCCTTTCATACCCTTTACCCCATCTGTCAGCACAAGCTCCGCTCCGTATGCCTTCAACAGATTACGGCGCTCCACGCTCATGGTGTCCGGCATGGTGAGAATAATTCTGTATCCCCTTGCGGCGGCTACTGCCGCGAGACCAATTCCAGTATTACCACTGGTTGGTTCAATAATGACGGAACCGGCTTTCAGTAAACCTTTGCTTTCGGCGTCCTCAATCATCGCTTTTGCGATTCTGTCCTTCACACTTCCCGCTGGATTAAAAAACTCAATCTTTGCAAGAATGGTTGCGGCAAGCGCCCTCTTTGAAGAGTAATTACTCAGACGCACAAGCGGCGTGGAGCCAATCAGTTCGGAAATTTCATATGTTTTCATTGCTGTTACCTCCTCGTAACATAATCTGTTCGCTACCTGCCATTCCTCGAAAGGTAAACTCATCTTCTTCGCATAATTCCCTGCAAACTGATGGTTAACCTTATAAGCCTATCAAACCTACTTGCTTGATAGGTTTATATTACCCGCGTAAACAAAATCTGTCAACACTTTGTCG
>CAZLMA010000048.1:0-3179 GCA_964560675.1 uncultured Subdoligranulum sp.
CTCGGCGTCAATCTCTTCATTCAGCCATGTTCCCCATTCGGGAAAGGCCCCAAGGATCCAGGATTCCCGTGTAATGTCATTCACATTTGGCATCTTTATATCCTTTTCTGTCAACGTATTTGCCTTTGGCATCTCTAGTTACACTTTAATTGTACGGAAATTTATCTTTTTTGTCCAGATGGTAAATTAAACGAATTATTTTCTTGAATTTCAGCAAATTAACGTAATAACAGCGCTAAAATCACAATTTAGCGCTGTTTGAATATTTTATAACTATTTTATTGTTGTTTTAGCCTTTTATTGACACTTTTTATGCTGCTTTTTCACACAAGTTTTGCCGATCCGTTGTGTCATTGCGTCGAATGTGACCCTGAGTTTTATGGACGATACTTGAATCGCGCATCTTTCCGAAAACGGTTATGCAGTAATTTTAGATTGATTATTTGCTCAAAGTGGTGTAAAATAGGGACTCGATTGAAGTGGCGAAGAGAGGAAAGAAGTGTAAAAGTCCATGAAAAACAGTCATACGACTATTCAAATGCGTCAGAATGACATATTGAAACTTTTACAGAAGCACAGCGATATGCAGGTTGCAGCCATCGCCGAAATATTAGGGATCACGGCGGCAACGGTCCGTCGGGATTTGAAGCAGATGGAATCGGCCGGGAAGGTTGTCCGCAGTTTTGGGAAAGCAAGGTATTACGAGCCAAACAATATGAGGGAAATCGAACCCACGAACATAGAAGATGACAAGGAACTGATTCGGAGAAGAATCGCCAAACGGGCAGCTGAACTGGTCGATAACGGCGATGTGCTGTTTATGAACAGCAGCGGCACCGCCTCGCTCATTCTGGAGTATTTGGGTAACAAACAGGTTGCGGTACTTACAAATAATGCCAGAATCATCAACAGAGAACACTCGTCCAATCTGCAGATTCTGCTCACCGGCGGCGAGGTCTACGGGAGAAAACAAAGTTTAACCGGCCAATACGCATTAGATACCATCGCCAAGGTCGCTGCAAACAAATGCATTCTCGGATTAAGCGGGATCTGTGCTCGAGATGGCCTGACCAGCGTGATTCTTCCAGAGACGCAGGTAAATTTGCAGATGATTCAACAATGCCGAGGTCCCTGTATCGTTGTAGCAGACGGCAGTAAGGTTGGACTTACCCAAAACTACTACAGTGGAAATATTCGCGACGTTACGTATATGGTGACAGATGCCAGTGCCAATCTGCAAGCCGTGCACGAGATTGAAAGCACCGGGGTAAAGGTATTGATTGTTTGATGTTGCCCCCAAAACCGTATAAAGGCAGCACCGCACATTGCCTGTAGCGTAATGTGCGGTGCTGCCTGCATCATTTTGTCTATTCCCTCCGCGAGCCTTCATCGCCGCGGCGATGTTGTGTGCCGTCTTCCGCTTGGTTCCGTTCCGCGGCATCCAAAAACTGCCGGAGGAAACGGCAGTTGCCGCGCAGTGTCTCCCGCCAGTTTTCCTGCCCCATATACCAAAACTCCGCCAAATAGCGCCGCACGCCCATCCGATATGCCTGCCGCGTGACGGCAGCAAAATCCACATGACCCGTGCCGTAAGGCACTTCCCGGAAGACACCCGGGCGCGTCTCCTTCAAATGCAGGGCGACCAGGTGGCCCTTGCCGCTCAGCATATCGTCTATCACACTTTTGTTTTGGCTTACGGCGGCATTGGTGATGTTTCCGGCATCCGGGTACACCTGCAAATAGGGGGAGTTTATCTCCCGTACCCAGTACATCGCCTTTTCTACCGTGTTGAGAAAATCGGTCTCCATGGTTTCAAAGGCGAGTATGACCCCCGCTTTTGCGGCCATCTCCACGCAGCGGCGCAGATTTTGCCCGAACAGTTTGCGCGTGAGATCGGTGCCGGGTTCATAATATACGTCGTAACCGGCGATCTGAATGATCCGCACGCCCAGATCCGCCGCCAAATCGACAGCGCCCGCCATGATCTGCAGGCTTTTTTCGCGTATTTCCGGCGCAGGATGCCCCAGGGGAAAACGGCGATGGCCGCTCAGACATAGGGAGCGAATGGGAACGGCCGTCTCTTCCACAGCCGCCTTGACTTCCCGGCGCTGCTCATCGGTCCACTGTAAGCGGGCCAGGCGCTTTTCGGTTTCATCGATGCTCAGTTCCAGAAAGTCATATCCGGCCGCCTTCGTCTCCAGGAGTTTTTCCCGGAGACTGAGACTGTCCGGCATGCTCTTCTCGTACAATCCCAGAAGATATCCGCTAGCCATAGAATCCACGATGTGTTTTGCGGAGCGCAATCGGAACGCCTCCTTTAATAGAACGCGGAACGCGGCTCGCGCAGCGGCAGGAAAATGCTTCGATCCAGGCTTCCGCTTCCAGAGCTCTGCGCAAGTTGCACCTTATAGATTATGCCTGTAAAAGGGTGTAAATTCGCACTGTGCGCGCCTCCTCCCGCCGCGGCAAAAGCCCTGCCGCGCATGGGAAGAGGCGCTTTTCGCACCTGCCCACGGAAAATGATTTTACACCCAAAATTGGGACTTGACAAGCGCGCAATGGTGATAGGGTATGCTCGATTACGGGATCGTGATACTCTCCGCGGTCATATCGTCTGGTCAGGCGTTTTCCCCTTCCCGGTCGCGCAGGCTTCCCCAGGCCTCGCGCGGCCCGTCCCGTGGTGGCTCCTTTGGAGGGGTCCCGCCGTCAGCGACCTTCCTGCCCATGGGAATCGCCGAATCCTTCCCAAACATCCCTTCCCGACCGATGCGATGTGTAACCGCCTCCTTCCCGGAGCTGCGAAACCGGCGCGCAGGAGCCGTCCCGCGGCGCAGGAGTGCGCAGCGTGTATCGCGTATCGCCCGTAAAATTCAGAAAAGATGGAGGTTATAAGCTCTATGCTTAAACGTTTCCTATCTCTCACGTTGGCGGTTGTTCTGGCGCTCGGCCTCGCCGTGCCTGTCATGGCCAGCACCGACGAGCCAGCCCCGGCGACGAGCGCTAGCTTCGCGACGGATCTGAAGGAATTCTGGGACTTCCTGGAAAAATCCACGTGGGTGGAGACGCCCGATAAAGAGAGTAACGGGGAAGTGCCACAGAACAAATACACCCCCGAGTCCTTGGCAGCTTTCAAGACTGCCTATGACGAGGCCCGCGCTCTGGTCGACGAGTACAACAAG